>CAZKXR010000052.1:0-3241 GCA_964556935.1 uncultured Nitrososphaera sp. | reverse complement strand
GGGATATGGTTGTACCGCCAGCTGCCGGTGCAGCCGGGGATGGCATGGCCGGCGGTGGCGCTGCAGATGGTTTTGGAGCAGTCGCAGCAGCCGGCTTGGGTGCAGCCGGAACTGCCTTGGCAGCCTCAGCCGCCCTTGTCTTCTGCCTCTTTACAAAACACAGTTGATCGTGAACTTCCTTCATGCTCTGAAGGGTAATCGGATTACTGTGTATCAATAGAGTTCCACAGTCTTCACAGATATACTCAGATACCGTAGTAGTGGACAACGAAATACCTTCTGTCTTGCCATATTTATTAATTCTTATACCAAACACCTTCTGATAATTTGACGGTTCTTGCATGAAACAGCATCGGCTGGTTTTATTAAACACCCAAACCAATCTCTAATGCAGGCTTGTCTGACAACATTTTCCTTGACAGCTTTTCTGAAGAAGAAAAATCCCTTCTAAGAGGGCATTTTTCCAACACGGACAAGGCCGTCTTTGCGATAATCACCCCAAAACAGGTGGACAGGGGAGCACTGATGTCTAGGTATTCCCGGACAGACAAGAGCATGCGCCGCGTATTTCTGGATGAATTTGCCAGAAATCCAAACCGCGGCGAGGAGTTTTACCAAAAGGTGCTTCTTGAGTACGGCGACGACTCGGTTGCGGAGCTTGGAATAGCCCAGATAGCGGTGGAAGGCATATCCAACATCGCTGCCAAAAAAATAGAGGACCGCAGAATTGGCCTGTCTTATCTGGAAAAGTCATCAAGGTACGTGCCCTTCGACCAGAAGGTGAAGGGGCTGTACAGATACTGTAGGGAGGCGCGCATCATTTCTTCCCGCCATGCAGACAGGTACATCGGCGCCTGCGATCACTCCTTTGACGTTTACAGCAAAAACATACAGCCGCTGCAGAAATACATGGAGGAGCGCGAACCCCTTGACCGGTTCAGCTTCTTTGATTCGTCCTCGCAGAAGGAAAAGCCCTTTGGAGATCTGAAGGTTGAAAAGGACATCGAAGCAGCAAAGCGGATCTACAAAGCCACGATACGCGCAAAGACCCTGGACCTGTTGCGCGGGCTTTTGCCTGCTGCAACTTTGACCAACGTCGGCATAACCGGCAACGGAAGGGCATTTGAATACCTCATAACCCTGATGCACGGATCAAAGCTGGCCGAGGTTGCATCCGTTTCTGCGCAGATGTTCGAAGAGCTGTCCGCCGTAATACCATCGTTTGTCCGGCGCGCCAACGACAGACACGGGCAGGCGCTGCAGGACTATTTAGCAAAAACGGAAAACGAGATCAGAAAGCTGGCAAAAACCCATCTTGCAGGATTGACGTCTTCTATGTCTGAGCCAGTCAAGCTTCTGGACTTTGCCGATAACTTTGAAGCCGAAGTCCGGGTGGCATCGGCAATCCTGTATGAGCAGGCTGACGGCATGCCGCTAGAAAGCATAATGCGGTACGTCAAATCCCTGGCCTCAGAAGACCGGCACAGGGTAATCCACGCCTATACACAGTTCCGGCAGAACCGCCGGCAGAGGCCCGGCAGGGCCTTTGAAATGGTGGACTATACCTTTGAACTTTGCACGAACTTTGGGATGTTCCGCGACCTGCATAGGCACCGGATCCTGACGATGGAGCGGCAGCTGCTTTCAACGCGGCATGGATACGATATGCCAGCCGAATTGGCCGAGGCCGGAATCGAAAAGGAGTTCAGGGAATGCATGTCCCTGTCCAAGGAAGTGTACGAAGAGATTGCAAAGACGATGCCGGAGGAAGCGCAGTATGTCGTGAATTTTGCATACCGCTACCCATATTTTATCAAGCTTAACCTCCGCGAGGCCTGCCACATGATAGAGCTTCGGACCGTGCCGCAGGGCCATCCAGATTACCGGGCCGTCTGCCAGCAGATGCACCGCCAGATAAGCAAGGTGCATCCAGTTCTGGCCCAGGGCATTCGTTTTGTAGACATGGAACGGTACCAGCTAGAGCGGTTTGATGCGGAGAAAAGGACCGAGAAAAAGAGGCAGCAGGTTAATGGATGAAATAGGCACCTGCCGACATTCATTACCAATCAATACCATTGTGGACCAAAGTTTATATACTGCCATTTAATACCAATATACGGTAATAAAAATGGCCGACAAAACAGTCAAAGACGAAACCCCAAGAACCGACGCTTTTGATGCAGTGAGAGAGAATTTTATTAGGACCGTAGACGAGATTGCAAAGGCTCAACCACAGTATTTACAGTCTTTTTCTAACCTGCAACTAGACTACATACAGACCACAAAGAACATGATCCAGACTGCCATATCTGCTCAGAAGCAGTTAGCAAGCAACTGGAATGTACCGACAGCTATGCCGTACACCGACCTGTACGTAAAGCAGTCAACCGAGATGACCAACAACGTCATCAGATCCATTGGAATCAACAACCAGCTGACCATCAACGCCCTTGACGCAGCAAGAGAGAACCTAAAGATCTACAACAGGACAGTCGATGCTGTCACTGACTTTAGCACCAACGTTGCTAAGGCCTGGACTGCATTCTACTCACAAGCACAGCAGCAGTTCACACGGTAAAATACGAAGAAAGGCATCAGCCTTTTTTTCTTTTGATAGTTTTCCTGCCTTTCTGAAAGTTGACTGGTTCTACTGCAATCCGGAACGGAAAACCCATCTGTATGATTACAAATTATAACATAGCAAATTCGAATTCGAAGCTCATCTTCTTATATTAAGATCTAGGCAATTTTGGGTTGAAGATCTTTTGTTAATAGACGAATAAGGTGTTTGTGATTCCGTGTAATAATCTGAAGTTGTCTCTTCTTTCATGTTTATAATATCTGACTGAAAAACGTGATCTTGATTGTGTCGCATTTGTGGGTATTGTTTTAATCTATCTAATTGACAATCCATTTTGAACAAACTAATCATCTCAAACATCTCCAATAATATTACAATAATCTACTAAAAAATTGCGTAACTAAGGTTTTAAATTTTAAATAATGCACCAATCAGTATGGCAAACATAATTTACGAAGTTCTAGGAAACGCAATGTACTTACTTTTAGGCTTCGTGCCTACGCTGGTTGCACTGGAATTCGGATGTTGGTATGGGAATAAACGCGGGAGGGACAAGAGATGACATCTCTTGTTCTTTACAATAGAAAATTTAAAACAACCTATGGAGAGGGCTGTGAATAACTACCCTCTCACCATTTTGTCAACCTGAATCATTCGTTA
>CAZKXR010000051.1:0-5344 GCA_964556935.1 uncultured Nitrososphaera sp. | reverse complement strand
CTAGGACATCAGATTGCCAATCTGGTAACCCGGGTTCAAATCCCGGCCGTCGCACTTTGAATTTGCAGATAACTTATTGGGCGCTGCCGCAGGCGCAGTATCCAAATTCATCTATTTTCTTTTCGCAGAACGGACAGCGTTCACCGTATTCCACTTCCCAGGCGCGTTTGCCGTACAGTTGGTAGTGCGTATCTATTTCTACAGGGACTTCGTCTTTTTCCGGTTCTTTCTTTTTAGTCATTTTGGTTTACCGCGTGTATTTTTTAGCGTTTGACTTGATGATTTCAAGTGCGCGCTCTGCCGCATCCTTCCTTGGAAGTTGTATCATGAAAACGTTTTCTGAATTTGCATAGGTAGTCTCGCTTGGGGCAAGCGCTATCAATCCGCTTTCAGCCAAGGCTTCAAAAAACTCCATCATGTCGTTGGCGTACAGAAGAAAATTTTCCTCAAAATCGGTGTCCCGGAACTTGATCTGCACATCAACAAACACATCCTGCCCATCATAAAAGATATCTAAAAGCGTGTCTGCGGCTACCTTCTTGCCGTAGATTTTCTTCAAAAGATCGTTGTATTTTTTCGGGTTGATCATGATGCAGGGAACCTTGCCTCCGCTGAATTCCATCAGGGTGGCACCTTCCTTGTGCATGTTGGCCTTGAACTCTTCAAGCGTAGTAAAGTTCCGTTTAGGCATATGCCATACTAGCAGATAACATGAAAATAACTGTTAGCAGATCCGGATGGATCTTGCCAGCATCAGGGCCCTCTGCGAGTCGTCTTCCATCATTTCGTTGTTCTTGTACTTGTTGCTAAAGTATATCAGGTCTATCATCTTGCGGCGATCGATGGTGATCACGGCACTTCCATTGGAGCCGCTGCTGGTGTTGGCATTTGTCAGTATCACGAGCTTGTCTACAAAGTGAGCAGTTTTGAGTTTGTTGGATATCTGTTCAAAGCTCTTGGCATGGTCGTTGTTGATAACAACCGTCACCGCGACCTTGGTGCCGTACATGTCGCTGAACATGACATCGACGCCATTTCCTTCAACGTTGTGGGGTTTGGCGACGACGCCCACTTCATGGGCATAGTTGACAAGGTTTCGCACTGCATCTTTTACATCCGATTCAAGCACCTGCACGTCGTTGCAGTTGCGACGGATCCTGATAAAGTCCGATATGGGCACGTCCATGACACTTCCCCTTATGCGCAATCCGGGGTAGACATTTCTTATGGTATCGTCTATGGCCCGCTCATCAATCGCCGGAATGTCGCGCTTGGCCGCGTTTTCTGTGGCATGGTACATGATGTTGAGCATAGAACGGACATTTCTGAAATCCTGGAATTCGTCGTATATGACCTTGATTTTTGCCACCAGGTCCCTTTCCTCTTCCGCGGTAAGCTTGTTGCTGGTGTCATGGAACCTTATGTACTCCAGGATGATGTCTAGGATCTCTTCAAGGGTGTTGGAGCCTGCAAGATCAATTTTGTAGTTTGCCTTCTCCAGCCTGTCAAATATGGAAGCATTTGTCTTGCGGATTTCATCGTAAGACGAAGGTGTCAGAATCAGCATCAAGGCTGCGGCCGGTACGTGGGCATTTACCACTGCCTTTACAAACTCCGTTGCTTCCCTGTCTGAGTCAAACTCGTCCAGCTGGAATATGGTTATCTTGTTCAGGAACCTCAGGTTTATTGAAGCCAGCGATGCCAGGCTGGCCAGTATGTCTTCAAGGGTCGAGACATTCCCTGCGTCTGATCGGAATTTGCCTTCTACCACCAGTTTCAGCATTGTAACTTCGACGGGTGAGAACTCCTTTCCAAGGGTCTCTCCAATTGCGGCGTAGTTTGGCACGAATTCTTTTCTTATGAGCTGCTCGGCTTTATCGGCAAGGCTTCTTCCAGACAGCGAATCGAAAAAGCCGTAGTTAAAGATCTTTTTTGCGCTTCCACCGTCCCGCTCCGCTTTCTGCCGGAGGTAGTTGATGACTGCCCGCCGGAGCGTTTCCATGTAATCGTCGGCAAACCCTCCCAGCATTGCGGCGTACAGGCTGTGCATGTTGCGCGGCGAGATCTGGGTTAGATCGACGTATGAAACGACGGTGCTTTCCGATACTTCCTTCAGTCCTTTGATGTGCAGTGCAAGGTGCGTCTTGCCAGAGCCAACGTCCTGAATGACGGTAAGCAGCCTGAAATCCTTGTCAGTTGCTGTGCCGCCGCCTACCTTGGACTGCAGGTCCAGAATGCAGGACAGTATTGCATCCTTGGCTTCCTTGTGCCTCTTTCCCCCAAGGATCCTGGCGTCCAGCAAAGTTGGGGTCGGGCTGCTTGGATACGGGTTGCTTTCTAGCCCGTAGGGATAGGCCATCAGATGCACCTCACAAAGCCGTGCAAAAGGCCGCGGATCATGACGCCTTCCTGACCGCCGGTGGACAGCTCATACCTGTCCTGGTACTGCTCAGTCACCTGTGCTGCAAGACGGTAAAACTCTTCGGAAGTCAGGTTGCATTTATCACAGAGCTCGTTTCTTATTTTTGCCAGCTCGACCCAGCCGATGGACGATGCTGAGTTGGCCAGTGCGAGATCAAATTCTTTCTTAAATTCATCAACGCTCATGTTCCTTTTCTGACCCGCGGTATTGGGTATTTCGTGGCCCTTGGCATCTGCGACTAGTTTTGCCAGGTTGGAGATGTTGTTTGCCAGCAACTCAACGGCAAGGGATACATCCTTTGAAGAACGGTTTACCGATTCTTCAAGGGATTTTATCATGTCGTACGTCAGTCTAAACCTTGGGTCCGAATTTAGCAGACTTTGGATGTAATGGTCCTTGTGAAAGTAATAGTACGCGTTTTTCCGCTTGTCGACGAATACGTCGCCTTTGCTGACCAGATCTTCTAGGATTGCGTCAATTTCGCCATACTCTTTGCGTAGATCAGCCCTTTTTGCGCCGGCTGACCCCGCAGAATGGATCCTATTAACCAGTTGTTCCTCTGCGGTCATGAGGTAGAGATTCAAAATTCTTATTTAAGACCGAAAGTGACGGAACGCTGCTACCCGTGTAAAAAAAGTTACACAAGTGACGAAAACGGTTAATATTCCGTCATGCCGTCCATTTTAACGGGATGATGATAACTCTATATCTGTATTGTGATGAAAGTACTAGGGTATCTGACCAAACTATTTCCCCTGTACTGCAGAGGCGGTAGCCGTCATCTGGCGTTTTGTTTTTGCCTTTCTCATTGCTGCAAATACCGTCAGTATTACAGCAACCCAGACGCCGCTTAGCAGGATGTTGGTGGGACTGATATAGATGTATGGGATGGCCTCGTTCAAGTTTTCCTGAATGGTCAAAGTGGCAGAATGCATGTCCATCATGGCAGTGTTGTACTCCTCTGTATGCGGCTCTCTCCGTGATAGATCCTCTGCACGCAGGATAATACTATCAAGTTGAGCATTCATGATCGCAAAGTCCGTTCTGACCGTCGGGAAAAGCCAGACGGGATTGCCGCTTTCAGGGATCATCCTCTTTGCAAGGATGGCATAATCGGCAAGCTGCTGTGGTGTCTGGGATGTTTGTGCACGGGACAAAAGCCCGGAGGCTTCCTGTATGGGATATATGGTGACATAGTAGCCATACCATGCGATTGCCGAACCAAGCACCAAAA
The DNA here is from genome assembly GCA_964556935.1 of uncultured Nitrososphaera sp. Taxonomy (GTDB): domain Archaea; phylum Thermoproteota; class Nitrososphaeria; order Nitrososphaerales; family Nitrososphaeraceae; genus Nitrososphaera. Next base: position 1,688 of record CAZKXR010000051.1, on the reverse strand, counting down.
AGGCCAGCACACCGGGAAGCAGCATACGCGAGCCCGTACTCCTCTTGACCGTGATAGGCGGGGCAATGGTCCTTGCAGTACGTTTCGCCTTGGACTTCCTTCCAAATTGGCTGTGGGCAATGCTAAGGTAGGCAACATAAATGAAGCCTATCGTTGGCATTGCCATGAGCGGCGCAAACCAAGCGTTGCCGGAGAATATTGCTGTGAACATGGAGATAATCCCGTAAATCGCAAAGAATATCTCCAGAAGGGTGGTCTTTGTGAAAGGAAGCACGTACTCTTTGTTTCTCCAGTCATCGCCCTTCTTGACGATACCAAACTTTGGTGTTCTTAGGAATTCATTCTTTCTTCCAAACAGGGCGTCAAAAACGGCCACAGAGTTGTTCACCGTTATTCCTGACGCAAAAAATGTCAGAAACAGAAACTGCCGCGCTTTGCCTTTCCATTTGCGTCGCCAGACTCTGTTTATAACCAGCAGGTAGCCTCCAGGGCCCAGAAGCAGATACATCGTCCAGATAATCAGTGGAGCCCAGCTGACATCGTACAGTTTGTAGTCCATGGCCAGAAGCATCGGAAATATCAGAAACTGTACAAGAAACAGCGGGTTGACCACATGCCGGGTCATCTGGATTAATGCCTGGGCCTTTGTGTCCAGTGGAATTTTCCTGTGAAGCATCACATCGCTGGTCAATTTCAAGGCAGCCTGGATGGAGCCCTTAGCCCAGCGGAACTGCTGGCGTTTTGCTGCGTTCATCTGGACTGGCAGTTCTGCATCAACCACGATATCTTCAAGGAATATGCATTTCCACCCCCGCATCTGGGCCCTGTAGCTCAGGTCCAGGTCCTCGACAAGCGTGCTGGTGTGCCAGCCTCCGGAATCCTCGATGCAGGATTTCCTCCAGATGCCGGCGGTGCCGTTGAAATTCATAAAGATGTGCGTCAGGCTTTTTGCCTTTTGCTCCACCAGAAAATGCAGGTCAAGTGAAACGGCTTGCGCTTCCGTCATGGTTGAATAGTCCTCGTTGACATGACCCCACTTGCACTGCACAAGTCCGATCTTTGGATCCGTAAAGTACCCTATCGATCGTTTCAGGAACCAGGGAGGAGGAATAAAGTCGGCATCAAATATGGCAATAAATTCGCCCTTGGCGCTTTTCATTCCAGCCTTCAGTGCGCCGGCCTTGTAACCAGATCGGTCCGTCCTGTGCAGGTGTACTATATCGTATCCCTTTAAGCGGTATTCGTCCACTATCGATCGGATCAGATCCACGGTATCGTCATCCGAGTCGTCAAGTACCTGTATCTGCAGCCTGTCTTTGGGATAATCCATCTTGCATACCGCGTCTATGAGCCTTCTTGCAACATACTTTTCATTGTACAGCGGAAGCTGGATGGTTGTTGACGGCAGGAAATCAACATTGAGGTCCTTGTTCAGCCGCTTTCTTTTTTCGTGCCTGTGATTGTTACGCGACTGGTAAGCAAGGTAGTAAAAGTTAAGCGTGTAAAGCAGCATGATCCAGCCAATGGCGACAAATACGACGTAAAGAAAAGCGCCAGGGCCGTACATTACCATGCTGTAGACAGAAGCGTTTAGTGGTCTTTACTATTTATAGGTACTTGCTTACTATCCCTACTTCTGGTATATCTTTATGGCCTGCGGTGGACAGACGTTCTCGCATGCCAGGCAG
>CAZKXR010000050.1:0-5990 GCA_964556935.1 uncultured Nitrososphaera sp. | reverse complement strand
CCAGACCTGGAGAGGTGTGTAAAATGCTTCCAGGGATAGTTATTCACAGCCCTCTGATAAAGAAAAGATCGGAGATATGAATCTCGTCTCCTATCCTGCCATTCTGCTAGGTCAGATGGGTGTGGATAAAAGATTCAGAAACCAGGGAATAGGATATTGGATATGTCAGTTTTGCTTAGGGTTGGCTCAGGAGATGGGAAAGAAAGTGGCCTGCAGATATGTGATACTGGAAACAGATGAACAAAAATCATCTTATTACAGGAAGTTATTATTTGAACAATCTGCCAAGAAATCCCAAAAAATATGGATGTATAGAAGGGTTTCATGATTCACTTCTTGCCATGTCCTTACCTTTTTTGACCTTGTCATCCTGAAAGCAAATATTCTTCAATATGCATCCAGTGATTAGATACATATGCAAGAGTTAAAGACTGTTGCAAACAACAGAGCCTTGTCAAGGATGTTGGTCGTCTCTTGGAGAAAGATGAATTACCCACCAAGAAGCTTTTGTCTGGATATGGTGCAATCAGCCATGGTCAGACAGAAAACTAGGTTTCATTACAAGATAATGGCAAGGGCCAGAAGGCAAGAGCAACCGTTTAATGGTTAATGCGTTGACAGCAAAAGGGGGAAAGGTTGCAAGGCTGGCAAGGACCGTCTACCGCTGAAAGAAATTTTACCTTCTATTGCCTCTTGAATCTATGCGCAAACCCTTCCCTGTAAGACCTTGCCGTCAAGTTGGGAGGTACTAGTCCTAGGCTAAGACCATGGGCATAAGTGGTAAGGACTCATAGACGTGTATGAATCCCCCACTAGAGTGGACTGGGCGGGATTTGAACCCGCGACCTTTCGATTGCGAATCGAACATTACTACCCCTGAACTACCAGCCCAGTGCAAAAATTGCTGTTAAAACCCGAATATAAAAGATCAGAATGATGCCGCCTTGTTGTGTGGCGGCAGTCATCCATGTTTTTCATAGACTGACAGAATGGAGACCTATTGACACAAACTGTCATTATAGCTTTCACTTTCATCCTGACAAGAAGGCATTTAACCGGGGAAGTGTGTTTTTCAGGCAGTGCACAAGAACAACGTCAGGCGCCGCAAGGCTGGAGGCAACCTGAACGAGACTATCAGGATCGCATCCATGGTACAAAAGGGTGTCGATGCTGGCAGATCAAGCCATGTGGAAATGCAGGCGCTCTCCAAGATTGCAAGCCAGAACATCAGATCAAAGGTGCGCTCCCTTCAAACGTCCATGCAACATAAAGACAATGAGCTGTCTTCAATCCTTGATGTAGTTTCATCGGCAATGTCGGAAGGGTACATGCAAGTTCTGGAGCCCAACGGAAAAATCCGCAGGGACAGACTTGACGCCATCCTGTCTGTGGATGCTGACATTGTCACGTGCCTTGCCATAATCGATGAAGAAATCAAGTCCAGCAAGCCGCTGGCCAAATCAACTGTGGTTCTAAAAGAACTTGTAAAGCAAAGAAAAGAGTTGGTAGACGCCTCTAAAGCTTGAGATGCGTCTTTAATCCCTTGTAACGGTTTCTGATGGTGACCTCTGTCACACCGGCTGCTTCAGCCACATCCTTCTGGGTCTTGTTCTCGCCGTTCATGACGCAGGCAACGTACAGCGCGGCTGCTGCCAGTCCCATGGGGTCTTTGCCGGCAGATATCTTGCCTTCCTCGGCTTTCTTGAGAATCTCAAGGGCCTTGCGCTTTGTCTTTTCAGACAGGCCAGCCTTGCTTGCTATTCTGGCGACACATTTCACTGGGTCTACTACCGGCATCTTAAGGTCAAGCTCCCTTATGAGAAGCCTGTAGCATCTTGCCACGTCCTTCTTCTTTATGTTGCTTGCATTTGCAATGTCCTTGAGGGTTCTTGGAGTCTCTGTGTCACGGCATGCAGCGTACAGAGCAGCGGCAACCAGCGCGGAAATGGAGCGTCCCCTGACCAAGCCTTTTTCAAGAGCCTTTCTGTAAACGTATGCAGCCTTTTCAATCACTGCGTCTCCGACTGCAAGCTTGTCCTTGAGCCTGTCCAGTTCGCTGAATGCCTGGCGGAAGTTGCGGTCCACCGGTTCGTGAACCTGGCTTCTGCTGTCCCAGGTTCTGAGCCTTTCGATGGTGCTTTTCATGGATGCTGAAAGCGGCTTGCCGGAAGCGTCCTTGTCTACCGGGCCGATTATTGTGGCAAGTCCCATGTCGTGCATCGCAAGTGACGTGGGGATTCCTGCCCTGCTCCTGTCTTCATGCTCTTCCTTTGAGAAGGCGCGCCATTCTGGTCCTAATTCCTCTATTCTTTCGCTAACTACAAAACCACAGTTTCCGCAGAACATCTCGCCGGTGGCGTTGTCTGTTACCATGGATCCTCTGCCGCAACGCGGGCAGCGGTCACCAAACATAGATATATCTTTTACCAATTTCCTCTCACCGAAATTTCCTTTTCCCTTTGCAGGCTTATATAAATATTTTATTCTAATATTTAAACTTTCGGTAATGTTACCTTGGCTTGCTGCGCTTGCGTCTTTCTGCCTTGGCATATTTCTTGCTTCCAGACCGCTGGGCGCTGTAAGCGTGGGTCTTGTTGTTCTTCTTTGGCATCCTGCAGGAATTAGAAATCAACGCGCTATATATTCTATTTTCAACAAAAACAATAAATGGAATTGGGTATGATGCCAGTATCAATGGAAGATAAGACCCGCATTCCAAGATGGGTCGTAGAAAACGATCCGCTTTGGGTAAAGTCTGTTGATTCTGACCTTGGTATGCTAAGATGGACTAACAGGAATACCGGCGCCCATGCTGTCTGCCCGCCAGCAGGCTTGTTCTGTGAAATCCTCGAAGACGAGACAACTGGAGTGGGTCTTACAGATGTTGGCAGTCTTGCAAGGCGCATGAATGCCGGCAGGACAAACGGCGCCGATGATATCAGAAAGTACCTGGCCAGCGGACATCTCAACCCTGCCGCCAACTGGCCCGCAGGTCTTGACAGAAGCAAGCTGCGCCGGTTCTAACTATTTATATCAATACCGACGCCGCTAACCGGTCCTTGTCACTGCAGGTTGCCCTTCAAAAGCTGGCGCATGATGTCGTTACAAGATACATCAAAGACAGCCGGGTTATAGGCCTTGGCAGCGGAAGCACGGCTGCATTTATCGTCAGGGAAATGGCCAACCTTGACAACAGATATGCAATGCAATTCGTGCCTACATCTCTACAGATAAAGGTAGAGGCCGAAAAGATTGGCCTTCAATTTGCAGACGAAAACCGCGTTCCTGACATAGACGTGGTGTTTGACGGTGCGGACCAAATAGACTCAAAATTCAACATGATAAAGGGTGGAGGTGGCGCGCTCTTGCGGGAGAAGATCCTTATCTCGTCTGCCAAGAAGGTGGTGATAATCGCCGACGAGTCCAAGTTCGTTCAGTCATTTAGCAGGTCGGTTCCCATCGAAGTGCACCCCATGGCCCGGACCGCGGTGGCCAGAAAGCTGAAGGAGATCGGAGGCCAGCCCGCTCTGCGCACTCTGGACAAGGGCTACCCTTTTGTTACAGAAAACGGAAATGTCATACTTGACACCACGTTTGCCGCGATATCCGATCCTGCCAGAATGGAGATGGATCTCAAAAACATAGCCGGCGTGCTTGAAGTTGGAATCTTCACCAGAAGGGCTGATGCCTATTACAAGGCCAAAAACGACGGGACCTTTGAAATCATCACTTTCTAGTACTACGGATAGTCTTATTATCTTGATTGCTGATGATAACGCGGATGCATGAGTAAAAACGGTGATGAAGACAGCGAGGATGATTATACCGCGGTAGGGCTGTTGCTAGAAAAGGCCGAACAATACAAGAAAGCCGGCAAATTCGAAGACGCGCTGGAACTTCTCAACAAGGCGCGTATCATGCAAGAAAGCAAAAAACCCGAGAACTACTGGAAAGACAAAGGACTTGACAAGCTCGAGGTGGGAAAATATGAAGATGCAATAAAATGCTTTGACAACGAACTTGAAATTAACGGGAAAAGTTTTGACACGTATTTTGCAAAGGGTGTCACGCTGTACGCGCTGGGCAGTTACGTCGAGGCTGTGGAATGCTTTCAAAATGCATACGAGATCAAGCGTGCTGAAGGTTTGAAGCATGCCAGCAAGATCGACCTGTTCAAAACATACAGAAAGTTTGAAGACGCTGTCAAGTTTTCCCGGGGGATGGGAACAGATCAGGTTGGCCATACTTTTTGGTATTACATGGGCCTTGCCCTGTACGAACTTAAAAGATTCAGCGAAGCAATGGAATGTTTCAGGAATGCTTCCGTGCTGAATCCACGGGATTCTGCAATCGTGTACAACCTTGCCAAATGCGAGCTCCTTTCAAATGATGTAGAAAAATGCATGGAGCTGTTGGAGAAGGCCTGTGATCTGGATCCTGCCAGCAAAAGGCTGCTGCGAGTCGATCCTGCTTTTGATAGTCTGAGAAACGACAAGAAATTCAGGGTTTTGCTGGGTTACGGCATATCATCCACGTGAATATCAACCGGGTTACCATTCCAAACTAACGATATCGTTTTTCTGGATAACAAAATTCTTGTCCTCCTTTCTCCACCTTGCAACGACGCGGCTGTTGGCAGTCATCATCGAATCCATGCTGACGGCCGTCCTTTTGCCTTGATTAACCAAATACAACACTGGCTTGATCTCGTCTTTGTCTGTTTCCGGGTAACTAAAGGAGACGACAAGATTGTTTGCGTTGCCTAAAAACAAGATGTTGTGCTTCCTTGCCTGCTCGATGGTTTCATACATCACGGAATAGGGCCTGGCAGCCTCCCCTCTAAAAACTGGACTGTGCAGTTTTACAATGATCTCTTTTCTTTCTGGAGTGTCTGAAACTATCTCCTGTATCTTGAGCTCGTTGTTTTCATCAAACACCTGAAGGTTGATTTCAGATATCGGCATTTCAACATCGTTGATCGTTTCGTATATCATGAAGACCGGCTCCTTGGAGTTGTTGATTATTCGGTATGTTCTTTTGTGACTTAGAAGACCTGCCTTGTAGTCCTTTAGACTCAGGTCAAACTCCACACTTTTTATCGAGAGGTTCTTTTGAGTCTCCTTAACCTTGCCGGCTATCTTGCTGCCAGCTATCAGCGCCTTTGTGGGTCTGGATGGATTTCCAAAGCCCTCACCGTGAACCGAATAGACAAGGATGTTCTGGCCGTGTTTTATCTGGAAGTCGTGAACGGGGTGGATTATCCGCCGGTATTCATCAGACAGCTCTATGAGGCTCTCCGCCATGTTGGCAGTCATCAGAATGTGCCCTGCATCGGCAAGGTCCATGACTCTTCTTGTAAGTATTATTCCCGGCCCCCAGATGTTTTGGTTTCCGTAGATGTCATGGACGACAAAGACATGACCGTCGTGGCACCCGATTCTCACTTTTACCACATCAATGGGATTTTTGTCAACGTTGTACTGGTTTAATTTTAAATGTAGTTCTCTGGCCAAGTTCAAGGGCTTGTCCAGCCCTTTCAGAAAGCCTATTGCCATTCCATCTCCTGTGGGAAGAATCAGCAACTCCTCTTTGGGGGTGGATTTGAATGCCAGGCATTCAAAAATACCCTTGTTCAACGCCTTGATCTTTCTTATCTGCGTGTTGGTGGACATCGCGGGATCCGATAGGCCGACTATGTCAACAAAGAAAAATGCTGCGTAGATGATGCTATCTTCAGAGCTTGATGTCATGTTGACTCTACCCTGTGTAAAAAGCCGGGCTTCACCAGCATTCAAAAGTACACAAAACTATAAAAAAATTCACAAAACTTTTGACTGACATCGCCAGTTTGTGTGATAAAAATAATTATGTGAGAAAATCGCTTGCTTCGTGCGTCCAATGCAACAAAAACGTTGCATAAACCGTTGCACAGGCGCGAAGATTCAAGCTAGCCCTGAAAATGTACAGACACTAAACTTCTGCTTCAGGAC
>CAZKXR010000049.1:0-6162 GCA_964556935.1 uncultured Nitrososphaera sp. | reverse complement strand
TGGGGCCGGCCGGATTCGAACCAGCGACCTCCAGCGCCCGAGGCTGGCATCCTACCAAGCTAGACAACGGCCCCCGAAAATCAGAATCAGTGGCTGGCAACCGTATTATATCTATTGTGAGCCTACGTCGACACGTCTATCTGATTCAGACCCTTCATGGACCGGTGCACCATGACGATAAAGACAGAGAGTGCGGCAACAACAAGCCATCCAGAAACAGCAAAGGGAAATGATGCAGGCGGCTCAAGGGCGCCGGACGCCATAGCAATGTCGCCGGCAGCACGCATCAGCAGCGCCGATACGATGAGCAGGATGGGTGCGTGGTTGAACCTGACAAAGTGGACGGTCCTGCCGGTTATGGGCGGAAGCATCAGCGGCAGGTAAAGCGAGATGGTGATGCCGATAAATCCAATGGCCGCATAGTGCACGGCCAGGTCAAAAAAGTATGGATAGGCGCCCGGAAATGCATGGAAGCAGATGGCAAGTATCGTCGACGCGTACAGGAAAACAAACGATAGCCTAGTGTACCATACGGTGTAAACGTACCTTGCCTTCTTTTCTCCGGATATGAGGGCAAGGATCTCCCTGTTGTCAAATCCGCCAAAGATGAAAAGGGAGCCGGCAAACAGGATTGCCGACGCAAGAAAAGCGACATTGAACGCCAAGTCCAGCAGGGTGTGGCCGCCAAAAGAGATGGACGCGATACCAAGGGCAACTGCGGCCGCGACCAGTCCAAAGGACGAGACGGCAAGTTTTTTCCTTGGCCGGATAAAGCCCAGAAATGATGGGAGGGTCTTGTATTCCACCCCAAATATCATGAGAATGGGAAACAAGAGCAGCATCTGCACTTCCGTCAAATTGCCCTGTTCAGCCAATGCAAACCGGATGACTGCCAGCGCTGCAAGCAGAACCACCGAAAGGCCGGTAAAGTAATCTGACAGGCGCAAAAGCTTTGGGTGGATCCGTAGCATCCAGAGCACGATGCCGGCAAAAATCGAGACCCCTGCAAGCCTTGCCAGGTCTCCTGATATTGCAAGGCTGTCAGAAACCATCGATGCGGCTATTGAGAAAAGAACCAACAGCAATGAAGCGTAGGCCAGCTTGCTTGAGGGAAGAACCACATTTCTAAAACGCGGGACTATCATGTAGCCTATCCCCATGATGAGGAGGGTTAGAAACCCGTCCATCTGCAGAACCGCGTGGAAGGGAAACACTCTGTAAAACGGCAGGACCGTCAAACCAAAAACCGACATCATCCAAACCGACCCGATGAGGGAGCCTCCAAAAACTAGGAACACCGCGGCCACTATGAACGGCTTGCTTACAAGACTGGTCTGAATACTGGCTCTCCCTCTTGATGTAAATTTTTGATGGAGGATAATATTTTTGCTCGAATAACTTTACAAGAGTTGTAATAACTGATAACGGATACTGGACTGCGTTATTACCAAGACAGGAAAATATTTATACAAAGAGCCTGTATATGCTACCGAAGTCAATCCCTACACATCCTGCGTTCAGGCCCGAAAGTCTCTGCGACCGGTAGGGCCCTGAACATTTCCTGTGTGAATCTGCCGGGTACAACAGTAAAAACTGGATAGTCAGCCTAGAAATGCAGTATTCCCCTGTGCTTTTCTTATACTCACTTGGTGGCGGGACGAAAAGATCTCGCATCTGTCACAAGCAAAATACAGGCCTGTCTGGACTAGGCTTGCGTTTTGCATAACGTTGTTTCTGATTTGGCGTTATAACCATCTTGTTTGTCATCTGGCATTGTTTCTGCCCTTCCTGAGGTAGATAAACCAGTAAACCAGGCCCACAAACACCGAGCCTCCGACAATGTTGCCAAGGGTGACGGGAACCAGGTTGCCAAATATTCCCGCCAGGTCAAGATGGGCAAGTCCAGAAATGCCGCCAGAGCTTTCTGCCGCAGACAACAAGCCGGCGTTGTCCTTTACCATCAATGCAAAGGAAAGAAAGTACATGTTGGCCACGCTGTGCTCAAACCCGATGGCCACAAAGGCCGATATCGGAAAGACTATGGCAACCACCTTTTCGGTTATGCGCCGGCCACCGGATGAAAGCCAGATGGCCAGGCAGACCAAGCTGTTGCAGAGGATCCCCAAAAAGAATGCCTCGCCAAATCCAAGGCTTACCTTGTTGCCGGCTATAGTAAGGGCCCGCAGGCCGAACTGGTAGCCGTTGGCCGTCCAGATGTTGGTCTGGTACAGCACTGCGGCTGTGAGTACGGAGCCAAGCAAATTTCCGACATAGGCAATCCCTCAGTTACGCAGCAAGCTTGCCAGGGTGACTTTTCTGTTGAGCAGGCTGGTCACCATAAGGTTGTTGCCGGTAAACAGTTCGGCGCCGGCAACCACCACAAGGATAAGGCCAAGGCTAAAAGTCACGCCGCCCAAAAGCTGGGTAAACGGCCCAGTCAGGGTCGGCTGCGCCGTGGCAAAGGTAAAGTAGATGCCGCCCAAGCTTATGAATGCGCCGGCCAGGACTGCAAGCATGAAGGTGGAAGGCATGTCTATCTTTGTCTTGGCTACGCCTGCATTTTCGATCCTGCTTGCTATCTCTGGCGGCAGGTAGGAATCAAAGCCTGGATTCTTGCCGTCTGCCCAGCCGTTGGAAAAGTCAGAGACATCAAGCCCTATGGCTGCTGCTATCTGCTGCGCCCTCATCTTTATGCCGACAAGGGATTCCGGGTCTCCATCCAGGTCTTTTAAAAACCTGTTTTCCGGGTACAGCTGGACTGCAAGACGCTGCACATTTCTCAATACGCCGGCAAAATCATGAAGGGATTTGTCGGATTTCCCGTCAACGCTGATCTCCTTGATAAGTACTAGCAGGCTGTTTTTCAGGAAATCCGCATCACTGGGATCCAACTGCCTGCCGTATCATTGATGTCCTATTAATGTGGTACCCTACCTTGGTTCGTAGCTCTTGAAAAGCTCGGCGCGTTTTCCCCAGTCAAGGGACTTGCCATAAGAATGCCTGGTGGCGATGTTGCGTATGATGTCTGCCAGTATGGCAACGATCTCCTCATTAGGCATGGGCGATCCATACAGCATTGTCTCAACGGTCAGCGCCTGCACAAGCTCCTTTTGCGGCCTTGACAGGTTCAGGGATTCCGCGCCGCCCAAGAGCTCCTTCATCCAGCTGGCCACCTTGGGCTCGATAAATCCAAATGCCTTGCCAAAATTTTCGTCAGAAAACATCAAGATGTATTGTACGATTAAGATATTAAGTTTTGAACTTGGCCGAAGCTAGATCTCGTCAAGGACTGTATCGATGTATTCGTCCGTAACGTAGCTTGGCAGACTCAGCTGGTGCGGATACCCAAGCGTTTTCCTTATTCTGTTGTAGATCTCTATCTTTTTGTCTACGTCGTTTTCCTTTCTGCAAAGCATGATCATGCGCCTTACCTCATCATACAGAATAGTCTGGCTCATACCGATATTATATCACATGTGAAAATTAAAAGACTTACTGAAATAAAGTATCTAGACATATGGCGCCTATATGATTCCTATAACTGGATGCAGACTAGTCACAAGCCAAAGCAGGGCATTCTACTAGACATGTCCCATGTCTTGGATTAACCTTGGCGCCTATGTGTCCCGGGTAGGTTTCAGGCCAGACTGCCCCCTACCTTGCAGCATCACGACGGCCCTGCTGAGATCGTCTTCGTACCTTGATGGATACAAGTCGAACTCTTGCAGAATTGCCTCCATGCTTCTGCATTCATCGCATTTGCACCGATGAGGCGATACGTTCATTTCATTCTCTCAATCTGGATATTGTCTGTTGTTGTAATAAGACAGCTCCTTATAGATCGCTGTGAAAAGCTAGCTGACCATAGTCTACATTTACGATTCTGCAATGAACTACGCCGGAGTCAGAGCTGCTGTAGAAAATCCTCGCTTGGCCGTCAGCATTTCGGGCGCCCGGCGCATTCGCAACCGGCCTGCAAGTTTAAAAACACCATGGAGCATCCCATAACATGCCAAATTCAAGAAGCATTTTCTCTGTCATGGTCCTTGTTTCTATACTGACGGCGTTTGGATTTACCAGCGCTTACGCGCAGTCCTTCAACCTCATATCGCCGGCATTGATGTCGCCGGAAACAAAGACAAGCACGCCCAACCTGCCGGTAAAGTTCACCTGGGCCACCGTCACGGCTGCCACCGGCTACGAGCTCCAGATCTCAAAATTCTCTGACTTTCCGGCCCAGGACACAGTGACGATTACAACAAGCGAGCCCTCCTACACCATAAACACTGCCGAGGAAGTGGGCCCGGTCACTTACTACTGGAGGGTGGCTTCCCTTGGAGACACGGGCCGGAGTGATTACGGGGAGACCTTCAGCTTCTCACTGGGGCCGTCGCCGGTGTACCTTTATCAGTTTGGCAGCGAAGAGTTTAGCACTCCGGCACAGATTGCAACGGATTCAAGCTCGGATATTTACGTGACCGACTACAACGGCCATAGGGTCTTGAAATTCTCTTCCGACGGCAAGCCCATCCTGTCCTGGGGAAGCCTAGGAAATGAGACCGGCCAGTTCAACAAGCCCTTTGGTATAGTCTACCATGGCGGCTTTATCTACATCTCTGACCAGGAAAACAACAGAATCCAAAAGTTCACCACCGATGGGCAGTTTGTCCTAGCCTTTGGCACCAAGGGCGCGGAGAAGGGCCAGTTCAACCGTCCGTCCGGGATGGCCGTAGACAACCTGGGCCAGCTCCACGTGGTGGACAGCGGCAACAACCGCATCCAGACGTTCACTCCAGACGGCGTTTTCATATCTACCTTTGGCATTTACGGCCCCGTCGGCACGGGGGAGGGCAAGTTCTCAAGCCCTGTCGGGATAGCCGTGGACAACGACAACAATGTCTTTATCACAGACAGCGGCAACCACCGGGTCGTCAAGTACGACTCAAACTGGCACCGCGTCACGGAATGGGGCCGCAAATGCACCGACGAGCGGGGGGTGTTCTGTAGCCCCACCGGTATAGCGATAGACAACGACGGCAACGTCTTTGTGTCTGACTACAACCACCGCGTTCAGAAATTCCAGAACAACGGGATATTCATTTCAACCATGGGCAGTCCCGGAAGCCAGGACGGGCAGTTTGACACCCCGCTGGGTCTGGCCATCGACGATGTTAACAGCCTTTACGTGGTGGATTCTTTAAACAGCCGCATTCAGGCGTATGAAATTGTGCAGTCCAAAACGCCTCCCAAGTGCGCCGGCAACAACGAATGGTGCTACACCTTTGTAAGCGCGGCAGTCTCAAAGCTCGCCCTTGAAGTGGGGGAGACCCAGACCATGCAGGCAACGGTCCTGGCTGGCGGCACTGAACCTTCCGGCCTGTTTTACCTGTACGTGACTATCAAGGAGCCTGACGGGAGCCGGGTTGAACTCGAACCCCTGATAAAGGTGATGAACGACGGCGAGCAGGCTAGCTTTGACATGGAGTTCAAGCCCACCAAAGTTGGAAGGTATTCTGTCTTGATGGAGATAACGCCGCCGGAGCGCCGGTTCGGTCATGTTTTCCACACGTACAGTCTCAGCTTCAATGTTGAAGCTCCTGTCGTGGAAGAAAAACCTGTCTCAGAAGAGCCAGAAGAGCCTAGCATGAAATCCTTTGCACAAGAGTTGTCGGTCTCTAAGGAAAAGATAACCCTTGACATCACCAGCACATCAGATGTGACTAATTTTGACTTTAGAGAGGGCGACAAAAAGATGTCATTCAGGGCAATGGAAAGCCAGGACAACGGCGTGGCAAGAATACCGATAGGAAAGGTTCTGCAGGGGCCTTACGTCATAACCGTTGACGGGGAAACGGAGGACAACTACTTTGTGCAAGGGGATGCAGACAAGACAACGCTGGAATTGAGGTACCCTGCAGGCACACATGACATCGTGATCACAGGCACAAGGGTTGTTCCGGAATTCCCTGCAGCGATGTTGGTGCTTGTCGCGGTTATCGGGACGATAGCTGTGCTTGGACGCACAAGACTTGCGTGGAGATAAGCCAAGGGTCATCTTGATGCACATCTACTGGATTTGATTCCAAGAGGGGCGTTGCTTCATGATAAAGCTCGAACAGGATTGTATCAAGGACATTGATAAGCAGGAAAGGGCTGGTAGCT
>CAZKXR010000048.1:0-8515 GCA_964556935.1 uncultured Nitrososphaera sp. | reverse complement strand
CGTTGTACTTGTCCTGGAAGTGCATCATGCCCAGGAACAGCGACCTTACGTGCCATGAACCCACAGAGTCAAAGTTGCGCTTGAGCAGTATGCTTGAGAACATCTTGGCCAGGTCAAGGCCGTGGGGCTGCTTGTCCTTGTCTACAAACTGCTTTAGCTTGCTGACGACTTTAAGCATGGTCACGTACCTGTTGGCACCTGATCTGATGTCATCGGCCTTTTCCTCAAAGTATTCCAGCACACCTTTGATGTCGACAAAGGATGTCAGCGGTATCATCTTCTTTGTCTGGACATCCTCAAAGACGTATGTTCCAGCGCCGCAGGCAAAGTGGATCGAGAGTTCGTACTTGGGCTTTTTGCTGAACGCCTCGATGATGTTGGTCATGGGCATGCATGAAGGCACCGGGAACCAGGCATCCTTGCTGATCTCGCCGTTGGTCTGCTCCTCGATCCTCTCGATGCAGTCCGGTATGGTGATTCTGTACTTTTCACGTTCCTTCTTGCCCATCCTGCCGGTCAGTGAGACTGGCTGGAAGTTGACTGCGTGCACCACGTCCAGGTTCTTCTGTGCATAGCGGATGATGCCGCCCAGTTCGTGATCGTTTATAGACTTGATTACTGTTGGAACGAATACGACGGTCATGCCGCACTTGCGGGCTGATTCAAGAGTGTGGGGGATCTCCCAGTGGTTCTTGGGGTTGGTCCTCGGCGTGACACCGTCAAAGGACAGGTACAGGTTGTTGACACCGGCCATCCTCACCTGTCTCATGGTCTCCGGCGACATGGCCAGCTTGATCCCGTTGGTGTTCAGCTGCACATGGTCCACGCCCTCTTCCTTCATTACCTTGATGAGGTCGGTGATATCGTCACGGAGCATGGGCTCTCCTCCAGTGATCTGGATAGAGTTGCCGGCGATGGGCTTTTCTGCCTTGAGTGTCTTCATCATGGCGCGGACCTGCTCCATGTTTGGCTCGTACAGGTATGCGCCTTCAAGGCCCTTCTTGACGTAAAAGAAGCAGTACCAGCAGGTAAGGTCGCACCTGTTCGTGATAATCATGTTGGAAAGTCCAGAGTGGGAAAGGTGGTTTGTACACAGTCCGCAGTTGTTGGGGCATGCACATTTGTCAATCATGACGTTGGGAGCATGGGCGCCCTTGCCGTCCATCCAGTAAGTGCTAAACTTTTTGTACATTTCATAAGAACCGAAGTAAAGCTCTTCACATTCACCGTGGGAGGGGCAGGTCTTGGTCATGAAGACCTTGCCGTCACGTTCAAAGACTTCAGCGTCAAGAATCATGTTGCAATCAGGGCAGATGCTCTGGGTAAACCGGATGGTCTTTCTGGCACCCACGCTCTTGCTGGACACGTTTGAAATTTGGATTAGCTCCATTCTACTTTCTATTTTGAAAAACTTACAGATTTTGTATATAAATATAACTTATCAAATACTACGGTGATTAGTGGTTGCCAGAAAAGGCCATTTCTACCCCAACAACGAGGTTCGCTGTATACGTAAATATATAACGGCGTAATAAAACCTTCTGAACTTGAGTATCAGTGACAGGTCACGCAAGGCCATGGAAGACCTTGGCCTGACAGGTTATGAGATCAGGGTTTACACTTCTCTGCTTGAAACCGGCGCCATGACCGCAGCCGATATCAGCAAGAAATCCGGCGTCCCTTATTCCAAGATCTATGAAGTGCTAAACAGCCTTGAGGATAAAGGCTGGCTTGAATCAGACAGCTCCAGGCCGCAGCAGTTCTTCCCCAGATCCCCGTCAACGGCCCTTGAAGCCATGAGGCTACGCAATGAGAACAACTTTCGCGAAAGCCAGTCGGTTATAGTGGGCGAGCTTATGCCCATGTATACAAAGAGCGGGATAAAAGAAAAGCCCGAGATCTGGGTCGTCAGGGGGATTTACAACATCGCAGCCAAGGTAAGCGAGATAGTCCAGGAATGCCAGCAGGAGCTGCTGGTGGCCCTGCCAAGCGTTGCTGAAAACGTTGCCAAGCCGATGCAGCCGATACTCAGGGTCCTCCACGAGCGGGGTGTGAAGATAAGCGTGCTTGTCTCTGAAGAGACGTCGCCGGAAACGGTGAAGGCGCTGTCAAGGATTGCCGACGTCAGGCGCAAGAACGGCATGTTTGGTGGTGGTATCATAGGCGACGGCAAGTACGTAGTCTTGCTGCTGGGCGAGAGCATGGGTGATAACGGGATGGTCGACCCGATAGCCATGCTGGCGGACCATGCAGGCCTTGCAGGCTTTGCCAAGGGGTACTTCCAGTACCTCTGGGAAGATGCCCGCGTACCGCCGGCCAAAAAAGCAGACAGATAAAGTTAATAATTATTCGCTCCAACCACGAACTGACGTTGGAGCCGTCTGTCATAAGAAAACGTAGAAAGAGCGACGAAGAGCTGTTTATCGGTACTGCTGAGTCCGAGCACGTCGAGATGTACCTGAAGGCGATTTGGCGTATACGCGAGATTGGAGAGGAAGTCAAGATCAGTTCTGTGGCCAAGATGCTTAACGTAACCCAGCCGTCGGTGGTCCAGATGCTCCGCAAGCTGGATGGATCTAACCTTGTCAGATATGGCAAGGGCAGGGTCGAGCTCACCGCGGAAGGTGATCGCATAGGCAAGCAGATGATCCGAAACACGCGTCTTTTAGAAGTGCTCATGAAGGACTCCCTAAAGATCGAGGTGGACGAGGAGATGGTCTGTGGTATAGAGCACCACATGAAGGACATTTTCACAGACGCCCTTTGCACCCTTCTCAGCCACCCAAGGAAATGCCCCCACGGCCATGACATTCCAAGGGGCCAGTGCTGCCCGTAACCAGAGTTGATACAAGTACTCTGCTGGAACAGGTGAGTCAAAGGTAACCTTAAGGTTTGCGTTAGGAAATATGGATCTTTTTCAACCTGTTGTACTATGATGAGATAAACACTGTCCTCCAATACGCGATTAAAACGAAATAAACAATCGTGAAGGAAAGGAGATAACCAACATGCATGGAAGGGAAGTCAAAGTCAAACTAAAGAATGAAGGATACTTTTGGGAGTAAGATAACAACTACTCACGCAGGCATGTCAGGTTTGCCCATGCAATTATCAACACAGCCAAGTTCTAAGAGGTAATTATCGGCTTTTCTTTCTCCATAACGTTGTGAATGCGGGCACTTGCAATAGACAAAACAAACTTTTCCAGCGATGATCCAGATTTGCTTTCCTTGTTTAACTTGTACATCTTGGACCTTCCGGATTGCCTTGTGTTTACCAGCAACCCCAGGTCGACCAGCCTAGGAATAGTCGTCTGCGTATGCTTCAGTGATACTCCAGAATACCTGGCAATGTCTGACTCGGAATAGTCGAATTCCTGCATGGTGGAAAGAAAATCAAGTATCCTTGCAGTGGCATTGCCTGTAAACAACAATTCAAGCGGTCCTTGTTCCAGAACTTTATCGCTTTTTATCATACGGCATTACTGCTACTTAACCAATATAAATGCATTTACCGTTATTGAGTAATCTAATACGCAATACTCACATAAGTAATTGATTGCATCATTTACAGCAATTGGTTACACAAACCCAACTTGACATCCTCAGGAGGTTGTACAATGATGGCAAGATTGGAGGTTCTCATACTGCAATAGAGAACCTGAAGAAGAGTGTTGCATCCCACAAAAGAGGAATGGTGGAAAAGGAAGCAAAGGAGCTCATCAAGATGGGGTACATATTGCCGAAGCCGACCAGTTATGGAATCCATGTCTCAACCCAAGAATGATCCCCGAAATAGAAGCGCTGTTGGGCATCTGAACTGTTTCTGCGAATTACCCACGGATAATCCCTAACTTTGATCACTTTTCTGAAGGTTGTAAAGCAGGTTTGAAAGTCGTCTGTCTATGTCATCCGGCGAGACAAGATCAAGACCGTGGCTGAGATGATCGCGGGCTGTCTCCTGGTCTCCCTGTACACGAGCACTCCGTACGCAATCTAGGCATTGGGGTTGTCATTGTCAAGGTTCAATGCTGTTTCAAATTCAGCTTTTGCTACTATGCTTGAACTTGATATTTTAATACACATTATGGCGCATAAAAGTTGATTTTTATCTTCCCCTGCAGGTTCTTTACCTGGGTGGGCAGGCAATGACTAGACTAGCCCTACTGATCTGGTGAGGAGGATCTTGAGTAAGGAGTTTGTCCACCCGACTTGCTCACAAGCTTGATAAATGACCACATGGTTTTCATACTTGACTTGGTCAAGATAGAGACTACGTGTTCTTTAGAAAGCTTTAGGAAATTCATCATTATTAGCACATGCCGTTCCTTCATACCCGAAAGCTACCTGCACGACTTTGAGGTGTTCCCAGAACGCGAGGACGGGCCAGGTGCCATCTACATCGAGGCAGTCGACAAAGTCACGCTGAAAAAGATCCGCGAGATGACCTTTGTCAACGCCAAGGAGATTCTGGGCATCATCTACTCTTCAAAGAGCGGAAACACCCAGCT
This sequence comes from uncultured Nitrososphaera sp., assembly GCA_964556935.1. Lineage (GTDB taxonomy): Archaea > Thermoproteota > Nitrososphaeria > Nitrososphaerales > Nitrososphaeraceae > Nitrososphaera. Next base: position 4,005 of record CAZKXR010000048.1, on the reverse strand, counting down.
CAAGTGGCGGCAGACAAGGCGTCGGTCTGGCAAAGTCCAGGGCAACGCGTCTCCAAACGCGCTGGTCAACCTTGTCGAGGCTGGCGTGCTAAGCCAGGAATGGGTTGATGAGTACCTCAGATCATCACAGGCCCAAAGCCAGGGTCATGGTGAGCAGACCAAAACCATGGCTGAACCGGAGAGCCAGGAAAACACTGCCCCGCCAGCATGATCGTAAAGCAGACAAGCTCCAATACCTCTTTTTTTGTCATCCCGGAGGACGCTGACGACCTTTTTACCCTGCGTCGCCTGATTGAAGGTGGGGATTACGTCATAGCCGACACCACCCGAGTCGTCAAGCAGGAAAGGGAATTTGGAAGGCCCGACAAGGGCGAGCGTGTCAAGGTGCGTGTATCTGTCAGGGTAGAGCAGGCAGGCCTTGACTCGACTGTCGATAGGTTGAGGGTCCTTGGCGTCATAAGCGAATCTAGCAACGAGCTTGTTGCAAAAGGGTCCCATCATTCGCTGTCCGTGAGCCCCGGCGACATGATAACCGTAGACAAGGGCAGGAAATGGCAGGATGTCGAGCTAAGGATGCTCAAGAGTTCCGGCGCAGGGACATCATTTATCCTTGTGGCCATAGACACCCAGGAAGCCGCCGTGGCCAGGGTCTCAGGCACCCATGTCAAGATCATACCCAACATATACTCCGGCCAGAGCGGCAAGCGCTACCAGACCAAGAACAGCGGCCTTGACACGTTCTTTGCAGAGACGTCCAAGATGGTTTTATCGGTCCTGACAGAAAACGACCACGTCATAGTCTTTGGTCCGGGGGAGACCCGCAGGAGGTTTTACAACGTCCTTGTGGACAAGTTTGGCCTACCAAGAGAAAGGGTGCAGGTGGCCGACGGCGTTGACGTGGCCGGCGAGGACGGAATATTCGTTTTCCTGCGCTCCCCGGCCATGAAGGAGATCATGAAGACAAGCAAGCTTGCTATCGTATCCTCTATTCTGGATCAGGTGATGCTCATGGTAAACAGAGGCGAATCCAAGTTTGCCATGGGCCTCAAGGAAGTCTCCGAAGCAGCTGCCATCAAGGCAGTAGAGTCCGTTGTTTTCTCTGATTCTGTCTTTAACTCTGCTGACGAATCAACGGTGGTCAGGCTGCTAAATTCCATAGAGGCATATGGCGCCAAGACGTATGCGGTGGACTCGTCCACAGACATTGGCATGCGCGTCTCATCGCTTGGCGGGATGGTTGCGGTCCTTCGTTACGCTGTTCGTTGAAGAGGTCATCCAGTCAAAGTAGGGTTTTGAGACATCGCTTAGCTTTACCTCCACTATCTCGGGGACCTCGTACGGGTGCATCCTGTCCAGCTCCGCCTTCAGCTTCTTTGCAGACTTTCTTGTGGTCTTGAAGACTGCAAGGAACTCCTTTTGGTCCTCAACCTTGCCCTTCCAGGTGTAGATTGACCTTATCTCGGCAAGGTTGACGCAGGCGCAGAACCCCTTCTCCACCAGTTTTCTTGATATTTCTGCTGCTGACTTGTCGTCTGAAAAGGTTGATAGCACCAGCACTGCCTTGGTCTTGGTCACGGTTTTGTTCTACAAAATGTAGTATTTATTCATGCAACGTTTCGCAGAGCGGATTTGCCTTGATAACTATCAGGCTGTCGCTCTGCCGGTTTTTTGACATGACTTTTTCAAGGTCCGCCTTGGAGCATACTATGACGACGGTCGTCTTGTCCGTGTTGTACAGGTCAAAGGTCGGCCCCTGGTGCCGCTCGACATCGCCTATGTAGTCCTTTACCTTTGTTTCAAGCATGGACAGCAGATCGATCTTGTCGCCGCGCATCTCCTGCTGGTCCAGCGTCCAGGCTATGGCCACCTTTGTCCGGCTGGCCTTCAGGTCGTGTTTTTTCAGATTCAGCCGGACCTGATCTATCAGGTGCTTGAGGTAACCCTCAATCCCGCGGATGCTTCCATTGACCAAATACATAAGCGGCCCGGCACCGTCAAGGGACAGCCCTATCATGCGAAGATCGTACAGGCCGCCGGTCATGTCGTCGATGTAAAGCTCGCTGAACGTCCCGTGCATCAGGTCTGCCGGCTGGATGTTGCTGTCTGCAGCCTTTTTGCACACTTCAAGGATGCTGGCTATCCCGGAATAGTGGCTAAGCGTGCGGATGACATGCACCATCTCCGCGGAGCGGATCTCCACAAAGCTGATCTTTTTGCGGCTGTCATCGTAAAGCATCTTGCCCAGATTGTTGTCCTGCTTGGACCGAATAGATCCGACCATGGTTTCCTGTCCGCTGCTGACAGCACTCGTGGGAAGGTAATAGTAGGAAAAGTCCTTGTCTGCGGACATTCCAGTTACGTGCTCTATCAGTGTGATGTTTTCATCGTTGCCGCCAATGCCGGTTGGAAGCATGTATACCACTGACGAGCCCTTCTTTAGAACCTTGATTGCGTCTTTGAACTTGGTGGAAACGTCTGCCTTGACGTCTGTGCCGGTCTTGCGAATACGGGGGGCAAAAAAGACGTACGAGGCGTTTCCAATGGCCATGTCCATGGGTTCAAGTCCAAGCAACGGCTCGTCTTCCATCAGAGATTTCACGTCCGGGTAGGTTCTGGCAATGTCCGGCTTGAGGGATATGGCCATCCTTGCTGATTCGTCTATAAGTGAAACTTTGGACCCCTTGACGGATATGGAGGACGCTATCCTATAACCTTCGGTACTCAGGCCGTAGACCGCAACAGACGGTGATCCCGCACTCAAAGTATGGACTAAGCTCCCCCGAGCAATTCCGCCACATACTCCTAATAATAAGATAAAGAAAAGGTTTTTCCAGAAGAGGCGGCAAAACAACCAGCACTTGAGGATCTGGTTTGACATCCTGACTCCAAAGCAGGTGATGTTCTTCAAACGGGCCGTTAAATTACTGAAGGATTCTGGTCACCAGGTCCTGTGTACATCCCGGGAGTACCGCGAGGCCGTCGAGCTGGCCAAAATGAAGGGTTTGGAACTTGAGCTGGTTGGAAGGCATGGCGGCGCGGCGAGGTACGACAAGCTGCGGGCAAGTGCCGAAAGGACGCTTTTGCTATCAGAGAGAATCAGGCAGTTTGAGCCTGATGCGGCAGTCACGTTTTCATCACCGGAAGGCTCAAGAGTTGCCTTTGGCCTTGGAATCAGGCACGTGGGCTTTAACGATTCTCCGCATGCCGAGGCCGTGGCAAGGCTGACGGTGCCCCTCATGGACAGACTGCTATGTCCATGGGTGATACCGTACTCTGCATGGACTAGATACGGTATTTCCCGGCACAAAATTTCAAGGTACCGGGCACTTGACGTGGCGGCGTGGCTTAAACATGAAACTGCCCTGCAGACTAAGACTTTTGGCAAAAAGATCCTCATCAGGCTGGAAGAGAGCAAGGCGTCGTACATTGCAGACAGGGGGCTTGACAGCATCAAGATGGTGGATAGCCTGGTAAACGAGCTTTCCTCGGAAGCAGACATCTCCATCCTCTGCCGCTACGAGGATCAGATAGCAGAAGCGGAGGCCCGCTACGGCAGCAGGGCAACCATCATAAAAAAAGTGGTCGATGGCATCGACCTTGTAAGGAGTGTGGACTTGTTCGTTGGCTCCGGAGGCACAATGAGTGCAGAAGCGGCCCTATTGGGCGTGCCAACCGTATCGATTGCACCAGTCAGGTTCTATGTCGACAACTACCTGGTCCGCAAAGGCCTGGTGTTCAGGGCCAAAGATCCAAAGGCGTTGACAAGGACGTGCACCAGAATGATTCAGGACGGTAAATACAGGTCAAGGCAGATCAAAACGGCTGCGCGGATCCTTTCTTCCATGGAGGACCCTACCGACAGGATGGTTGCAGCCATCACATCTGCTTAAGATTATAAAGACCTGAAATGTAGCAGAATTTACGCCCGGAAGCCCGGTGGAGGAAATAGTTTTCCGCCGAATGTAGTGGCCAAGCATAGGGGCCTTTGGAGCCCTTGACCCCAGT
>CAZKXR010000047.1:0-9916 GCA_964556935.1 uncultured Nitrososphaera sp. | reverse complement strand
CCAGACCTGGAGAGGTGTGTAAAATGCTTCCAGGGATAGTTATTCACAGCCCTCTATGGAGACAAAAAAGGACGTGTCTTCTAGACCACATCATCATAGACATAAGATAGATAATAAACAAGTCAAGAATATCCTAGAAAAGGAGATTCATGAATTACACACGACTCTAACTTCACAAAAAGAATTTGAACCGTCAATTTGGAATGATCGAAATATATCTCAGATTATAACAGATGCTCGCGAATTTGTTTACCAAATTACTAAATGCTTTGATGCGTCATCTCTTCACGACCTTCTGAAAAAAGATGTAAAGATCAAGTATCATCTAGTACTTGAGAAGAATGCATCGATTAACTCAACATACAAAGATATTTGCCAATCACCGGAAATGGCCGAAAGACTGTCAAACGGATTGATTAAGATTTTCAGGGTGGGCAATTTACCATTAGAATGTATAATGAATGAAAAAGAAATTTTACTGAAGACCCGGGATATCAATGATACTGGCAAGGATCGGTTCTTTAAGACAAATGATGACTCCGTTCATCACATTCTGGAAAAGATATTCAAATTGTTAGATCTACAAAAATCCGTGGAGGTTACAGAATATCAAGGGAAGTTAGTTGATCTGTTTCAAGAAGATCTACGGTTTCAAATATTCTGGGTTTTGTACAAAAATCGTAACAAACCCATGACAGTAAAACAGATATTAGACGAATGTAATAAAAAGCTTGATATTCTTGGAAACGACGTTAAAGGCCACTCTGATGATAAGAAAATAATAAGTGCATTTAGACGCCATCTTGGAATTTTAGAGAAAGCCAAGTTTATTCAGGATACGCCTATTCGCAAAGCTAATCTAAGAAACAAGTTGTATCAACTTTCTTCAGTTGGTGAATTAATCATAAAGTCAATGCGAGGAACGAGAGCAATCCTTAACAACATTGATTTTATCAACACACATGATTTCAAAAACCTTCCGGATGCTTTTGTTAATTCAATTGGTTCTCTTTTATATTGTGAAGTAATACGATCCGAGCTGAAAGTCATAAAGAGGATCAAGGAAGTCTATGATAAAGCCATAGAGGATGATTTAACGAGAGAATTCTGGACGCTTAATCCCATTATTCCAGAATTCCTTACTGAAAAAGCGATGGACTTCTCCAATAAGAGAGAAAAGAAAAACTTTGTGTACCATCAAGTAGTTCCAAAGGTAGTTCATGTTTCCAAAGCTAGGACAACACTCATCAATAAGAATCGCTTATGGATCAACCTCAATCAAGTCAGCGTTCTTTTACGTGTTGTAGATACTATGACTGTTTTTATGGTTTGTAATGGATCAGAGGGAGTACTAATCTTCCAAAAGAAAGATGGCGACATTGATCTTTCCCAAGCACTTTATGGAAACACCGGGGAATTTGTCTCGCTCTGTAAGACACTCTTCTACGAATTTTGGAATGTCGGCGATCCCTTTGATGGAAAGAATGTAAAATTCATCGATGATCTGGAGTGACTGCAAACCCGTGCATTCAGAATGAACATCTGGATTAAGATGGTACATCATACCCTGACAAAATAATGCAACAATTTTGACACTATTGTCATTATACCTACTTACTTTAGAATGCGCATGAGCGAAGAAAAGCTCGCATTTGTAGGCAAACAAGTCAAGGACATCTATGGCACTTACATAGGAAGAGTAGTCGGAATAATCACAGAGATAGATGGTGAGATCGAATCCATCAGCGTGGATTGCGGTTCGTCCGGTATCAAGCATCTGCCTTACGAGCAGCTGGTGGTTCAGGGGGAGTACGTCTTCTTTATCCCCAAGTGGAGGCTTGAAGCACAGAAGCTCATACGACAGAAATCATTGACGCTAAAAAGGATAAAGGCCCTGCAGGAAATAGTCGCTGAAAACGATTCGATGAAGGATGATGCTGAACTGATCTACGTAAAATACGACAGGAAACTCCACGAACTGGAGGAAACAGAAAAGGCAGTGGTAGAAAAACTGAACGCCCGTCTTGGCGAGCTTGATGCGGAAGCCAAGAACGTCAAGTCCGTGCTGTTTGATGCCAAACTCCAGTTCAGAAGCAACGAGATGAAGGAAGAAACCTACCAGCAGATCAAGCTCAACACAGATGAGCTTGTGGAGCACATCGACAACGAAAAGACCGAGATCTCCAACGTCAGAAACAAGGTCTCGCTTCTCACGCTGGAAAACATCGGCACAACAGCTGCGCCAGCACCCACAGAGGCTCAGCCCACGGAGAGTCCTGCAACAGTAAGTCCCACGCCACAAGAAGTACCGCAGGTAGCAAGTGCGCCGACAACCGAGGAAAAACCCGTGGCAGTCACAGCTACCGGCGATTCACAGGAATCAAGCTGGCTTCACCAGGTAATCCAGAAATAAGCAACGCCAACCGGGCCGCCAAACCCGGCTACCTTTTCTATTATCAAACGAACAATTTTTAAAACAAATTTCCCTTAATTCCTGATACTTGTCAGACGTTCCTTCAAAGCTATACGAGGAAAGCGGCAAACTCAAGGTCACGGTCAAACCCGGAAGGCTCCTTGAAAAGGTCTCAAAAGATGCTTTGTCTAATCCGGAAAAATTCTGGTCAGAGCAGGCCAAAAACCTTGTCTGGAGCCGGCAATGGGACCGGGTCTTGGAATGGAATCCGCCGTTTGCCCGGTGGTTCGCCGGGGGCCTGCTAAATGCATCTGTAAACTGTCTTGACAAGCACATGAATTCTGAGACAAAGAACAAGGCCGCCATAATCTGGGAATCGGAGAGCGGCGAGTCAAGGACGCTTACCTACTTTCAGCTTTACCGTCATGTAAACAAGTTCGCAAACGTGCTTCGGAACCTTGGGGTACACAAAGGCGACAGGGTTACCATCTACATGCCGATGGTACCGGAACTTCCTGTGGCCATGCTGGCCTGTGCAAGGATCGGCGCCACCCATTCCGTGGTTTTTTCAGGTTTCAGCTCGCAGGCGCTGATAGACAGGATCAACGATGCAAGATCCAAGGTGATCGTGACCGCCGACGGCGGCATGCGGAAAGGAAAACTGGTAGATCTAAAGAAGGTGGTTGACGAGTCCATAGGTTCCACTCCGTCAGTTGAGCATGTAGTCGTGTTCAAGAGGATGGGCAACGAGGTAAAGATGGGTCCAAAAGACCTCTGGTGGCACGAAGCAGTTGAAAAGGCGGCAGCATACTGCGAGCCGGAGATGGTAGAAAGCACGCATCCGCTCTACATCCTGTACACGTCAGGCACGACAGGAAAGCCCAAGGGCGTGATGCACGGCACTGGGGGATACCTGACGCATCTTTACTCCACTGCAAAATGGGTCTTTGACTTCAAAAAGGACGACGTCTTTTTTTGCACTGCCGACATCGGGTGGGTCACCGGCCACAGCTACATTGTGTACGCCCCGCTGATGCACGGCATCACCGAGGTGATGTACGACGGTGCGCCTGACCATCCAAAGCCTGATAGGTACTGGGCAGTCGTTGAAAAGCACGGCGCGACCATACTCTACACAACGCCAACCGCCCTGCGAATGTACATGAAGTACGGAGACGCGATACCCAACTCCTTCGATCTTTCGTCCTTGCGCCTTCTGGGCACGGTTGGAGAGCCCATCAACCCCGAGGTCTGGATGTGGTATTACAAGACAATCGGCAAGGAGGGCTGCCCCATCATCGATACCTGGTGGCAGACGGAGACCGGCGGCATCATGCTTGGCGCATGCACCGGAATTGACATGGTGCCCATGAAGCCCGGGTCAGCGACATTTTCCATGCCGGGAGTCGATGCCGGAGTGGTGGATGAAAACGGTCAGCCAGTAAGCCCGGGCACCAAGGGCTACCTTGTAGTTAGAAAGCCCTGGCCGGGAATGCTTCTGTCGCTGTGGGGCGATGATGAGAAGTACAAAGACACATACTGGAGCAAGTTTGACGGCGTTTACTATCCCGGCGATTACGCCCTTGTCGACCGCGATGGCTACCTGTGGCTTTTGGGACGGGCAGACGATGTTCTGAAGGTGGCCGGCCACCGGCTTGGAACCATGGAGCTGGAAAGCGCATTTGTCTCGCATCCGGCGATAGCCGAGGCAGCAGTTGCCGGCAAACCAGACCAAACAAAGGGGGAGGCCATAATCGCCTTCCTTGTGACCAAGGAGGGCATCTCCAAATCAGAGGCGCTGTACAAGGAAATTGTAGAACACATCCGAAAGACCGTGGGGCCCATAGCCACTCCAGACGAGCTGTACTTTGTGGGCAAGCTTCCAAAAACTCGCAGCGGCAAGATAATGCGAAGGCTGCTCAAGTCCATTGCCAGCGGAGAAAAGATAGGCGACATCACTACCCTTGAGGACGGAGCCGCCATCGATGAAGTAAGGCAGGCATACGAGGAACTGAAAAAGGTCCTGGGCTAGAACTTCCACGTGGCCATGTAGACCGGCTTTATCTCTACAACACTTGAATTCTTGCCAAGTTCCATAACCTCTTTGGCCTTCTCCGTCTCGATGGTGCCCATGTACCTGATGGTGTTCTGCATTGTCAACTTGGCTGCATAGTCCGGATCGTCGATGACCTTGGCAAGGCCCTTCCCCCTCACTCCCATCGGTGGACCGTCGTCTGGGCTGACGTCGACTAAAAAGTACACATTGGGATTCTTTCTCAACGAGCGGGCCTTGACGCCTTGCCTGTCTGTGGCGATGAGAAACCTGCCCGCCTTGTAATAATACCAGACTGGATGTACAATTGGCCAGCCGTCGCGTTCGTCTATGATGGCAAGACGAAGGATGTTGGGCTTGGCTAGAAACTTGTCAAGTTCCTTGCTGCCAAGCGGCTTGGCCGTTCTGTCTGCTAAAAGAAACCTCAACCCTGCTTGTTTGTCTTGGCCTTTAATTAAAGGCAGCTTACTTGAACCTGAACCTTGCTGCCAGAACTGCCAATCCTGTAGCTACAGCCATGACCGCTGGAACTATGGGGAATTCAGGCACAACCATCACCGCGGCCTCCACGGTGCCGCTTCTAGTGGTGTCAAAGGGCCGGTTTATGCCGGTTCCAAGGATCTCGATCACTAACTTAAAGTTGCCAGTCCTGTCAAAAGTCACCGTCTGGACATCCTGTCCAATATGCGTGTGCAGATTGGTAAGGGATTCTACTTCAGCGCCACTCTGATCCAATATTCTAAGGTTATAATTCACGTGAGATAGCGATGTCGCTGCAAATGGGTGCTGAAAATCCATGCTAAAGTCCACCGCGTTGCCCGGCTCGATCTCTTTTGGATTCCAGTCGACCATCACGTTTACCGACTCGTTTTCGGTCTTGAGCATCAAAGGCAGATTCAATTCGTCGGATTGCGCCGCTGCCATGGGGTAGGCCATTCCAACAAGAAGCAAGGTGGCTGTTGCCAGAATGCTTGATACTCTTAACATGTGTCATTAAGGCGGTTCTAAAGATATAAGCATGTCGACAATTGAAGAATTCAAGTTAAATTGATATCGGCGTCATCTTTGAGCCGACCGAAATTCTATGCTCGTCAATAAAGCCTGAGGTTGCTGCCATTACGTATAGCGCCGGCGACGTAGGCTTGTAAGTGCAGCCCACCTGATCCAGCATGTTGGGGCAGGGCGGCACATCTTTCTTAATATAGACGGCATTTCCGCTCTCATCAAACCATATCAGGTCGATGTTGTACTCTATGTTCAAAGTCCATATCTCGTGAAGGTCTGGCCTGTCATGCTTCATCAGCATGGCCGTGTCAAGGGGAAGCCTGTCCTGCCTGAACGTCAGCCACCTCTGTTTTTCTGCCGCAGTCTCTGCAATCTCGACGGTTATCACGTCATCGTCTATCCTGACGGTGCCCTTTGATAAATCCGCATCCTTGTTCTTGACATCCGGCGGGATAAATGCCAGACCAAGGCCGCCTACCGCGACGGCAGCGACAATCACCGGAATAAGCACCGCAGACTTGCGTGCCACGAATCATGAGAGGCTTGGAAACAATTTGAACTTTTGGTTTGTGGCGGCAGATTAGGTTGGTCTGTCTTTCCTTAGTTTTGATGAATCGATGGATACGTCTATTGCAAATGCGCTGGCTTTTGGAGTCTCTCCTGCACTTTCAGCCACCTTTTGGGCAAGTTTCCAGGCCAGCTCGCATATCTCTTGCTTTGAATCAGGCGAGATTCTGCTGGGATCTATTCCCGTTGCCCTTATGGAGAAGGATTCTGCGACGGCAAGCGGATTTTTCACTGCAGACCTGGGCAGAAGACAGAACAGACCTTGCGAACTTGTATCAACCAGCCCTCCGAGGAACTTTTCCATAAAAGTGAGCTTTTCATTTTTGTCAAGCAGTTCATGCCTTAGATCGACCTGTGCGATCCTGACTTCAGCAATCTTCTTTGAGCCTTGCTCGGTAGTTCTGTACAGGCCACGCCTCACCTGGTTCAAAAGTCCCATGGACTTCAATTCTCTAAGGTGGACAGCAACATTTCTCTTGTCAATCCCTAGATGATCAATTATCTGGCTCCATCTGGCACCCGGAGCCTGCGAGCAAAGCTCTAGAATCTTTAGTTTGGTCAGGCTTAAAGTCATGGTCATCCCCACCACAACCATTATATTCTTTATCTTATATATTACTTGTGGTGACCATGACCACCTACTACCTACATGACATTGAAAATTGCCTCCATGTAGGGTTGCGCCTGGAATGTGCCCAGTGCCCCCACTCCATGATCATTCATACTTTTCCGCGTGCCCTGTTTTCAGTTATGGAGGAGTGCAGCAAATGACGTCCATGCCAGAGTCAGAAGCCGGATATTGTGGAAAGGTGGAATTTCTTTACGATGCTGAAGGTGAGGAAAGGCAGAAGATACTAAAGATGCTAGAAGTCGCAGGCAAAATGGTCTCAGATTATTTTGGCAGCAAATGCAAGTACGATGTCCTTGTCTGTGATGGCGGCTGGTGCATGGAGCTGCAGGTTATATCTAGAGAACGCGGCAAGGAGTACCGACTCCGTTCGCCGGACTATCTGGCAATGACCGATTATAACCTGAGCGAGATAATAATACGCAAAGATGTTGCCAAGTTTGCCCAGTATCTTCATGAGATGATTCACTGCGTGATTCCAAGGAGCTACCCTCACCAGCTGAGAGAGGGGCTTGCCTGGTTCTTTACGTTAGAAATCATAAGGCCGTATCCGTATCTTAGACCAAACTATCCCATGTGGATAGCCGACATTTACATAAGACCTGTCAGAATCCTGGTTGAAACCTTTGGTCTGGATTTCATCAAGAACTTTGCCACAGGGAATGCAGAGATAGAAGAGTCTGCCGTACCCGAAGATGCCAAGGATCTATTTTTGCCTGAAGCTGTGTTCTTTAGGAAGAAGAAATCTGTCTAACCGCCACATCCTTTCCTGCAGCTTGACCTCAATTCACGGTACACCAGAACTAATTTTACATTCTGAACAATAACTGCTGTTGATGCATAATGCGCTGAAAGAAGTGGAGGGGGTGGGATTCGAACCCACGAACCCCTAAGGGACGGGATCACTCATCTCGCCGTTTTGGAATGTAGCGGGAGGAAATGATGTCGTGCGCATCGATCTTGAGTCCTGCGCGTTTGACCAGGCTTCGCTACCCCTCCGTGCAAGCGTTCTGGCCTGAGAACCTTATTTCATAGTTGCGGCCACAACCTTAAAGTTAATTTGTAACCCTTTTGCAACCCAAGATACTGCAGTATGACCAAGCCGCAGACAGTAACCAGGCTCTGTATCAAATGTCACACAAAGACCGTGCATGAAATCCGGGACAAGACCGTGGCAGGAACCAAGGTGGTTTGCACCGATTGCGGGTTTACCCAGGTAGTGACCAACGTCTAGACCCTAACCTTTATTACAAGTTGTTTCTCAAGAAATCGGCATGAAGATAAGCGAACTCAAGGCTGGTATGCGCAACGTAAGTGTCGTTGGCAAGATAGAAAGTATGGGCCAGCCAAGAACCGTCAACCTGAAGAGCGGAGGAACCAGCAACGTCGCCGATGCAGTAATTTCTGACGAAAGTGGCAGCATAAAACTGTCGCTGTGGGGCGACGACATCAGCAAGGTTCAAGCAGGCGACAAGGTCTCGGTGGAAAACGGCTACATCAACACCTTCAAGGGCGAAAACAGCCTCAGTGTCGGCAAGTTCGGCAAGCTGAAAAAGCTTTAACTGATGTACCCTGTGTCCCGGGGCTTTTGCTGCACTTCGAGAGGGGGCTTTCCCCTACCTGACGCCATCTGCTGTTCTATTGTCTGGATCAACATTTCAGTGTCTTTTGCCCTCTTGTCAAGGTTGGTCATGTCCACCTTGACATTTATCATGCCCAGCAGGACTTCTAGCACTGACTTGGAAGCTTTTGCATCGACCACGTAACCAGAGGTTTCGCCAAGCAGGCACATTCCCTTCATGCCACGTAGCTTGGCAGCGCCTATGATCAGGCCGTTCATGCCGGTTATGCTGCCGCCATCCATGGCAGAGATTCCTCGCTCTTCAAAGGTCTTGATGGTCTCCACATCCGTGGCGGTGCCAAACACGCGCGGCTTTTCTACAAACACGCCGGTGATGTATGCGGCAAGGGTAAACACCTGCTGGGTTCCAAACTTGGCCGCAAGGTCTAGAATTTTTTCAGACAGCAGATACTCTGAATCAGGAAGCGATGGCTGGGAATCTCCGGTAAGCAGGAGCATGCTTGAATTGCCTTCCTCCCACCAGTAAATGCTGTTTTTCATCAGGTCCGCCGTACCGTCTGGCCTTATCATGACCTGAGGCGGGAATGCGCTTGAGTAAATGTCTGCAAGATGTCTGGCTTTTAATTCCTGGATCAAATGGTCAACAGCCAGCTTGCCAACAAACCCGCTTCCTGGAAACCCGCAAACGAGGAAGGGTACCGACTTTAGCTCCGGCAATTCCTTTGAATACACTAGCTTGAATTCGTGGGCTGCTGACACGATCTTTGATAGCAATTTGCTCTATAAAGGGTTTCCAAAATAAACGAAGCCGCGGCTCAGAGCTGTTATTGTACGGACTATAATCTAAGGATGAATATGCCGAAACAAAACAGTCAAACAATGTTGCGCGGCATCTTTATCGCTACGACGATTGCAGAATGGGAGGTGAGGCAATCAGCAGATTCAAAATCTCTGAAAGTCTGCAGCAAATGTGGCAAGCGCGGCAAACTCTTTGAGACAAAGCTGAGGGATGGTCAGTACTGTGCTTCATGCGTCACGTCAATGGAAAAGCTTGTTGGCACGTATTACATGAAAATAATTTTTGGCAGGTAAGCCGGTCAGCGTAATAAAAGGAAGGGAGGCCGCCTAGTGGACAGCAGCCTCTGCCATCTTTTTCTTCAGGATGGTCTCTTTCCAGGCGACCTCTAATCCTACGTATGTCGTCACAAATCCCAGCGCCACCCAAAGGAAGGCTTCCAGCAGCTCCATGACGAATTATTCGCAGATGATGGCCATAAAACCTGCTTGTACTTTGTTGTTATCAGTTGTTTGTCAACGCAAGATTTCCTGTAGCGTTATGACAAATCAGCAACGTCCCTGTGCCATTGCGGTTTTGTAAGCCTTGGGCGGGATTCGGACCCGCGACCTCTACCTTACCAAGGTAACGCTCTACCAGGCTGAGCTACCAAGGCGCAAGCAAGAACAAAGTCTGAGGGTTTGATTAAGGTATCGAACGGTCAAGATTTAATTACAGACAGCTCCCTGCTTTGTCTGCGGGCGGGGGTTGTAGAGCCTGGCCAAATTGGCTTACAATATTGGAGACGCGGGACTTAAGATCTCGAAAAATGGGTTATCCCGTCCCTTAGGGGTCCGTGGGTTCAAATCCCACCCCCCGCACCATCTTACTTT
>CAZKXR010000046.1:0-12354 GCA_964556935.1 uncultured Nitrososphaera sp. | reverse complement strand
TAATTAATTGCTACTCAATAGGATGGTTAAAAGGCCAATACTCTCAAATCTTGGAGTAACGACTAAGACCATCAAAAATCCTGCTTCAAACACTGAATGGTTACGACGTTTGAAACTGCCAGTCTAGTCCAATTTTACGTATAGGGGGTACTAGATTTTTCATACCAAGAAAATTCAGTGGCCAAGCGTGAACTTTACGAAAAAAGCATTTAGTTCAGAAATAACCCAGTTTAACATAAGCAACATGGGTTCGTTATGTTACGATTCGTATTCGTCTAGGGTATATCTTGAGCTCAAGTAAACATAGCTACAGCTACCACTCGGCGTATGTGGCCTAAGATTCTATCTGCCGTCGATGGTGTGCACTGGGCATCTACGCTATCGCCGCAAGACGAACTGGCGGACTGGCGAAATAAAGAAAAAGAGGATGCAGATAAGAAAAAACTCTGCTATGTTTGTAGGCCCCGGAATTTATGGAATCTTGTTGTCACAACGACTGCTCCAACAATCGCAATTCCCATCACTAGTATTCCTATCGCGCCAAATTCTGGTACTATGAAGGTACCTGTGATCTCTATTTCCTTAGCTCCATTCTCAAATTCAATCTGAAGAACCCTAGCATCTGCAGTGGGCTCTAGTTCGTCAACGACAAAATTCCCGAATTGACCATCAATGAACACAGCGAACTCCTCATCTGCATCTATCACGTCACTTGGCAGCCAGACGGTGAGTGTGCCGTTTGAAGTGGAGGAAATGGTAAACAACAATGTCCATATTGCTGGGTCTGCACTCAGCTCGTCTAGAGTACCGCCACTGATCGTGTACTGCATATCAAATTCATTGTCGCCAATTACTAGCGTTGCAGTCTCTGGCTCTTCGGTGGGAGGAGGAGAAGACGGCTCGCATGACACTTGCCCTCTAATTTCCCCATCTGCATTAGCTGCAGTGTGAATGTTAATGTACAGCTGTCCATCGAGCAAGAAAGACGCCTGTTCTTGAGTTAATTCAACAGACCCCTCCATTGGTGAGACAAGACCTGAGACTTCTCCTATATTCACTTGTACCCCAGCGTTAGTTCCGGCAGCTGCAGGTCCATGGAAATGCGCTGCAGTGGCAGGTCCTGACAGCCCAGAAAACTCTATAGACCAAGACAATTCATTATTTGACGGATCAAAAGCCATCGTTGCCGACCCGACACCCTCATTCTCAATGGGAGGGACTTCTTGTGAACCATCAAGGGATGCATTACATGCATTGGTAGAAACGGTCGCGGATGCTTGCCCTAGGTTGTTAATAGAAATCATTCCAATCAGGAACACCAAGCTTAACGGTATCGAGAGTATCCTGAGGTTCATTGTTAGTAAGGTATGGTTTTTATTTAAAAGACTTATGCTCCTGATGCTCTTGCACGAATGACGGCATCCTGACAGGTAGTCACCACCAATCTACAATTTCATGTCTACAAACGACCCACATACAGATTATCAAACATATTGATCAATTGAAAAGTGGTTAAACTGCAGATCAAATATACTATTGAATATCATGAAGAAACAAAACATTCTGAATTAAATCTGCGAATGTCTCGTCATTATCTGGAAGTTTAATTTACAGACATAGCCTTTATTACCACCGGCAATTTCAGGAAGGATTATGCCCAACCCCTTTTACGATCGCGACATCGTCTCCATAAAGGACTTTGCCAAAGGCGATCTGGAGTACATTTTCGCAGCCACGGACAAGATTCAGGCCATGAAGCCAAGCGAGAGAGGCGAGCTGGGAAAGGGCAGGACCCTTGGATACATATTTTACGAGCCCAGCACGCGGACCAGAATGAGCTTTGAGGCAGCCATGGCCTCGCTGGGTGGAAGCTCCATCGGCATATCTGAACTCAAGTCATCGTCCGTCGAAAAGGGCGAGAGCCTTGCAGACACCATACGGATAATTGACCTTTACACCGACGTCATCGTTCTCCGTCATCCGATGGACGGGTCCAGCAGGTTTGCCGCAGAGCTTTCCACAAACCCAATAATCAATGCCGGGAGCGGAAGCGAAGAGCATCCAACGCAGGCGCTTTTGGATCTTTACACAATCCTAAAAGAGAAGGGAAGGATAGACGGCCTGTCCATAGCCATAGTGGGCGACCTGAAATATGGCCGGACAGTCTACTCCCTTCTGTACGGGCTTGCCAACTATAAGGTGGACGTCCACCTTGTCTCGCCTACGTCCCTGCAGGTAAGAAAGGAGTCTATATACGAAATCCATGACAAGCTGAAGATCAAAGAACACAGCGAGCTGGACGAGGTGCTGCCCAAGCTGGACGTCATCTATGTTACAAGGATACAGCGGGAGCGGTTCCCGGACCTGCAAGAGTACGAAAAGGTGCGGGGCACATACACCATAAACGCCAGCACGCTAGCAAAGGCCAAGACCGGCGTCTCGATAATGCACCCGCTCCCAAGGCTGGAAGAGGTCTCCACTTCCATCGACGGCACCCAGAACGCGGTCTATTTCAAGCAGGCGTCGTACGGAAAGGAGTTGAGGGCCGCGCTTTTGGCCCTGATGCTAAACGAGAGCCCGCCGCTGTAGTTATTTTCTGTTTACCAGGCTGATGTACTCGTAGGCCCCCACCGCGTTGTCAAAGGCGTACTGAACCTTCTGGAACTGCTTGCGGAATTCAGCCACGCTTCTGGCCACCTGCGCCGGGTCCTGCTTGTCAACAACGACCTGCTTGATGAAGTTGGCGATGTCCTTCATCTCGCCCTGCTTCATGCCAAGCCTCGTGACCTCCGGAACGCCTATCCTGACGCCACCGGGGTGCATGTAGTGCCTTCCAGCCTTGATGTCGCCGGGGAGCAGCTGCCGGTTGAGTATGATGCCAGCCTTTTCCAGATCCTTTTCTATGGTGCCGCCGTCGCCAAACTTTGTCACGTCCACGGCTATCTGGTGGGACATGGTGTAGCCGCGCTTTTCTCCAAGCACGCCAAATCC
Source organism: uncultured Nitrososphaera sp. (assembly GCA_964556935.1). GTDB lineage: Archaea > Thermoproteota > Nitrososphaeria > Nitrososphaerales > Nitrososphaeraceae > Nitrososphaera. The sequence continues at coordinate 9,363 of CAZKXR010000046.1, read as the reverse complement.
GTACGATGCAAGGGCTTCGGCAAGGGCCTTTGCGTTCTTGATGACCTGCTTTGCGTAGTCTTTGCCAAACTCTAGTGACTCGGCCAGCGCGATGGCCTTGCCAGCCACATGGTGGAGGTGGTGGCTGCTGGTGTTGCCGGGGAAGATACCCTTCTTGATGGCCTCGGCATGCTTTTCATACGATACGATGATGCCGCCCTGCGGGCCCCACAGTGTCTTGTGCGAGCTCATGGTCATCGAGTCTGCGCCCTCCTGCAGGGGGTCCTGAAACTCCCCGCCGGCTATCAGGCCGGCAACGTGAGCGCCGTCATAGTTAACATGCATTCCATGGTCGTGCATAAAACCGGCCAGCTCTTTGACTGGGTGCGGGAACAGAAACAGCGAACCGCCAAACATTCCTATCCTTGGCGTCTTGCCGTCACGGGCCATCTCCTCGATCTTTTTCTTGGTTGCATCAACATCGATGGTCATCTCCTCCTTTGAGAACGGGTAATGCTCGATGTTCAGGCCGTGCACAAGGCCGGCAGTGCCGGAATGCTCCTTCTTGCCGTGGGATATGTGGCCGCCGGATGGTATTGAGGCTGCCATCATCCAGTCACCGGGGTTTGAAAACGCGGCGTAAATGGCAAGGTTGGCCACTACTCCAGACGTGGCCCGGCAGTCGGCAAACTCAGCCCTGAAGACCTGCCGGGCAAGGTCGTTGCAGATTACCTCCACCTGGTCAATGTATATACAGCCAGCGTAGACGCGCTCGCCGGGCCATCCTTCAGCATAGCGGTTGCCAAAGTCAGACATGACGGCCTCCCTGACAGCGGGGCTTGGAATGTTCTCGCTGGCAATAAGCGGTATCGATCTATTGAACCACTCATGGTGTTCCTTCATCAGTCTCAAAACGTCATTGTAGGCTTTCTGAGCACTCATCGCTATTCTCTTGTGGGTTGGCCTGATTCGTTCTTTTAAGTTATCGTTATGAGGACAACAGCATAGATCGCACCGGAACTAACTATACATAAATCACCTTGTAAAGTCTTCAGTTGCTGACGCTCAAGAATGACGCCAGAACAACCGGCAACTTAAGCGCCCCGAAAAAATTAAATAATCTGCTTACACACAATGTGTTACTAACATAGGTGAAGCAACTATGTCAGCTCAACAAGTTCCTATAGTTGTTTTGAAGGAAGGGACATCCGAGACAAAAGGTAACCAAGCACAAAGAAACAACATCACGGCGGCGAAAACTGTCGCCGAGATAGTGCGGACAAGTCTGGGACCAAGAGGAATGGACAAGATGCTCGTCGACACCCTTGGCGATGTTACCATCACCAACGATGGTGCCACCATTCTCAAGGAGATTGACGTGCAGCATCCAGCGGCAAAGATGATGGTGGAGATAAGCAAGGCTACCGACAACGAAGTGGGCGACGGCACAACTTCCACGGTGGTTCTCGCCGGCTCTCTTCTTGAAAAGGCAGAAGAACTGATTACAAAGAACGTACATCCCACGGTCGTAGTCGAGGGCTTCAAGAAGGCATCGCAAAAAGCCGTGGAAACGCTCAGAGAGATTGCCATAAAGGTGGATCCCGCAGACAAACAGTTCCTTGACAAGATTGCTCGTACCTCCATGGCATCCAAGATGGTCTCATCAAACGCAGTAGAGCTGTCAGATATCGTGGTAGATGCAGTTCTCGCAGTGGCAGAGAAATCTGGCGACAGTTACAGGGTCGATGTCGACAACATCAAGGTCGAAAAGAAGGCTGGAGGATCGATACATGACACGAAGCTCATCCATGGAATAGTCCTGGATAAGGAAGTCGTCCACGGTGGCATGCCAAAAAGTATAGAGAACGCGAAAATAGCACTGGTGAACTGTCCGCTTGAGATCGAAAAGACCGAGTTTGACGCCAAGATAAACATCAACTCTCCAGACCAGATGCAGAGGTTCATCGACGAAGAGAACCGTATGCTGAAAGCAATGGTTGACAAGGTAGTAGCTGCTAGCGCCAACGTCCTATTGTGCCAGAAAGGCATCGACGAGATTGCGCAGCATTACCTCGCCAAGGCCGGAATCCTCGCAGTGCGAAGGATAAAGGAAAGCGACATGTACAAGCTATCAAGGGCGACAGGAGCCAGACTGGTCAGCAACCTAGACGAGCTATCTGAAAATGATCTGGGTTTCGCCAAGAAGGTAGAGGAGCGCAAGGTGGAGACTGACAAATGGGTCTTTGTCGAGGAATGCAGGAATCCCAAGTCGGTGAGCATTCTTGTACGCGGCGGTTCTCAGAGAGTTGTAGATGAAGCAGAAAGGTCAGTGCATGACGCAATAATGGCGGTCAAAGATGTAGTCGAGTATCCGCATGTACTTGTTGGAGGAGGGGCACCTGAAGCGCTAGTCTCGCTAAGGCTGAGGGAGTGGGCCTCTACACTTTCCGGCCGGGCCCAGCTGGCAGCCGAGAAATTCGCCGACGGCATGGAGACTATCCCAATTGTTCTGGCAGAGAACGCAGGGATGGACCCCCTCGACACCCAAGTGCAGCTCCGCTCCAAGAATAGCTCAAGCAAGGCAAGGTACGGGATTGATGTGGTAAACGGTAAGGTTGCAGATTTGGCCGCCAAAGACATCTATGAGCCACTTGCAGTAAAGGAGCAGGTCATAAATGCAGCCACCGAGGCGGCATGCATGATACTGAGGATCGACGATGTGATAGCCGCGTCAAAGTCAAAGGACATTTCCAAGCCAAGTGCCCACGGTAGCAGCGGCGGCATGGGCGATATGGACATGTGAAATATGTCCATCCCTTTTTATTTTGGCAGGAGATTTTGATTGTAGCATAATAATATGGACTCGGGAGTTATTCTGGATATTCTGGGAAATGATACTAGGAGGAAGATCCTTGCCGTGCTTTCCCAGCAGCCTATGTACTTCAACCAGCTTGCAAGAGAGATAGATATCGGCCAGCAGGCGATATTAAGGCATCTGCAAATGCTTGAAAGCAACAGCATAATCAAGACCTATGGAGAAAAAAGTGATCTCGGGGCTCCTGATAGGAAATACTATAAATTGGGTACGTCTTTCGTTTTAACAGTTTCATTATCGGCAGACGACTTTTCAATAACAAACCAAAAGATAATGGAATCCCGACAAAAAAGGTCAAGAGAGTACTATAAGAGATTTGATTCTCTTCCAGAAGAAGCTGGACAGGCACTCTCTGCGCTGCAGAGCAATCTAGTTGATGTCGAGCAAGAGATTTCAGGACTGGAATCGCGTTTGAACGACCTCCGTGCTTTAAAGCAGCTAATTCTTCACAAGCTTCATGAGATCGGCGTGGAAGTCTTTGAGAAGGATGAAAGAGGGATTCTTTACAAGATAGTAGAAGAATCCCCGAAATCTGTTTCCGAGTTGTCTAGCATGGTGGGTACAAAAGAATCGGACTTGAAAACCATCATGAAGGCGATGAAGAACAAGTTAGACAGAGAAAGTGCGCAGCTATTGTTTAGAGATTTACTCTAAAAACAGCCTACCGGCTATGTCAATGGCTTTTTTTTACTCACACTTCGTTGCAGAAAGCTACCTAGATAATTTTTGCGTAATCTTACCTACAGGGGATATGCATTCGATACATACAGAACTCGGTGCCTTCCATAACACCGTTTCTGTTGCATATACAATTATTCTAGTCTTGCCGCATCTACCTTCAACCTTAAAAGCTAGTCGATTCTCCAATAAGCTGTGAAATACGTTTTACGAGGTACAGTTGTCACTCTTTCTCCAAGGCGACGTGTGATAAAAGACGGTCACGTTGCCATCGACGGGCAGAAAATTGCATTCGTAAAACCGGCATGGTACAGGCTGTCAAAAGAATTCCGGAATGCCCCTGTCGTGGATGTGGGCGGGTACATCTATCCGGGCCTTGTCGACCTTCACAACCATCTTGCGTACAACTTTCTCAACCTGTGGAAGATCAGCAAAAAGTTCACTGACCGGTACCAGTGGGCCGGCATAGCCAGGTACAATAGGGAGATAACCACGCCCATGAAGCTTATTACAAATACGAACCCTGTCGAGCTGGTCAAGTACTGCGAGGTCAAGGCCCTTATGGGTGGCGTGACGACCATTGCCGGCTTTGCCAAGTTCAACAAGTCCTATGCCGCCTGGCTTTTGCGAAACATCGAGGTTGAAAGGTTTGGAGAGCAAGAGCCGAAAATCTACACCAGCGTTCTGAAACTAAGGGACGAGCAGCAGCTCCTTGACACGGCAAGGAAGATGAATGAAGGCAACGCATTCCTGTACCACCTTGCAGAAGGGACCACTCCCAAGCTGTTCGAAGAATATGACGAGCTTGCCAGGTACGGACTGATCCGCGACAAGCTGGTGGCAATTCACTGCACGGCCCTCACAAAAGACCACTTTAGGGAAATGGGAAGGAAAAGGGCCAAAATAGTCTGGTCGCCTTTAAGCAACTTCTTGCTGTACGGCGCAACCACTAATGTTGCGGCAGCAAAAAAGCACAGGGCTCTCATCTGTCTTGGCTCTGACTGGTCTCCCAGCGGAAGCAAGAACCTGCTCTGGGAACTCAAGGTCGCGGACTTGGTCAACCAAGAATCCCTGAACAGGGCATTTACCTACCGCCAACTGGTTGAGATGGTCACCATAAATCCAGCATGGGCCATCGGATGGGCCGACAAGATAGGCCGGATCCTGCCCGGATTTTATGCAGACCTGGTCGTTTTTGATCGCATAGACGGCAACCCGTATCGCAATCTTGTGCTTGCAACCGAGGGCAACCTCCGGCTTGCAGTGATAAACGGAAGGCCAAGGTACGGTGACCCGGAGATTCTGTCGGCCCTTGGCAAGAAGGATGTACCGGAAAAAATAACGGTGGACGGCAGAACCAAAGATATCGACATACTTGAGCCAGGCGTGGCTTACGGCGACATAACACTGAAATCCGCCACTTCGAATCTGACCAACGCGCTGGCCAGTCCAGTCAAGGCCGCAAGGAATCTGTTCGACAGGATGGCACACGCCAAGTCAGGGGAGGTGCCTATCCGGTTGATTCCGATGGAAGAAGACGAAGAACTGGTTCGCCCGCTGTTTATGGCCAGGACATTTGACGCCTTCATTGCAAGAAACCAGATAGCCGGAACAAAGGGAGGCCCTGCTGAATTAGATTCACTTACAACCAAGGACGACAAGGACTTTTTCGCAACGCTTGAGGGGAATCCCAATGTGCCGCCTTACATGGCAAGGCTCAAGGAGTACGTCAGATAGGCTGTGTCGCAGCCTGCTAGGTTTCTTGATTCAGCCCACCGAATCTATATAACATGGCCTCATTTTGTGCTAATATCGAAACAATACTATTTTGCGTCCCCACGGTTCCAAAGGTGAATTTGTGAGAATTCTTTTATTACTTTTTTGACCCAAGAAAAGTACCGGATGCATGGGGCGCCACTAACGTAGCTGTTAGTTCCTCCGGTGCCCTTTGCATTCGGTTTTATTGTCATTGCGATCAAAAGAAGATAAGAATTACTGCTATCATCTTTATAGGAATAATCATTGCTGTTATTCTGATAAAAAAGGAAGAAAGATCGCCGTCAGAAATTTCGCTAGTAATTGACTTCTGGTTAGTGGTTGAACACACTCTTGGTTTGGATACCTACTAAAATTGGTCGATTGTCGAAAATATTGCTGTTCTGAAACGTAGAACATCCCCTGAAAGCCTGTTCTGAAACCAAGGCTTAGGTATCTTGCTACTGTAACATAGGACGTCATGTCAGCTCTAAACATGAATAAAAAAAGGAATCTTGTACTGGTTGCAGGTATTCTTGCAATCAGCATGTTGGCGGCAAGCATAATTGCTGGCAGCCAAATGACAACAGCCGCTGCCCAGACGCAGCAAACAGACCAGGACAAAGAAAAACCCACGGTATCAACTTCCGGCTCTGCAACAGTCAAAGTAGATCCGGATAAAGTCAGTGTCACGATAAGTGTAGAAACTAACGGCAAGACAGCCGCAGAAGCCGCAGTTGAAAATGCTAAATTGATGGAAAAAATCCTCGCCGCGCTCAGGACCTTGGGAATAACCGATGACCAGATTGCAACGAGCAATTACAATGTCTTCCCGGTCTATGAGATGGTCTATCCGCCATGCATAGAGATCTACCCGCAACCGCCAGAGTGCAAGCCAACAAACCAGATCGTTGGCTACAGAACAATGAACAGCATTGTAGTGACAATGGAATCCAAAGCAGATATCGGCAAGATCATCGATGCAGCGGTAGAGGCAGGCGCTAACAACATAAGCGGTGCTTACTTCTTTGTCTCTGAAGAAAGGCAGCAGGAGATCCGCAGCAGCCTTATCGAAAGAGCCGTCTTGAATGCCAAGGCACGCGCAGAGATGGCCGCCGGAGCCATCGGCATGCACGTAGCAGGTGTCAGGTCGATAAGCCTGAGTGACGTATACTTCCCGCCGATCTACAGGGGCCTTGCGGAAGACGCTCAGACACAGGTATTTCCAGGACTGCAGACAATCACCATGAACGTGCAGGTTGTCTTTGAGATTGACGGAGAGTACAATCCTGCTGATGCTGCCCAAGACGGAACGACACAGGCAGTAGCAATTGTACGTTCCTTTATTCTGTCAAAGATGCAGGTACTTGGCATCGAGATCTCTGACGAACTGAAGCTGCACACAGACATGGTCGTTGTGCTTGACGAAGGAAAAGGAGCATACCGGGTTGAAGTGAGCATCCTGGATACAAGCGGGATCTCTCATCAAGGATATGTGGAGGTGGAAGATGGGCAGGTAAAGACAGCAGTCTTGGATGGACGTTACATCCAATAACGCAACTTTTTTTCTGTTTTTATTTTAACTGTTCAGCGGACTCAAAAAAGTATTCTTTTCTAGCATGCTGAATCCTGGAAATCGCATTCTACCAAGAATCGAAATGCTTAACTTTATGACAAAGATCATGGCTTTATGTCTGAAATCCCGAACCTCTTCAGGAAACTGCACGAAATTGAGACTCGTCCGGCTGTTGTCGTCGCCGATAACGTATCCGTTTCTGATGCTGCCATCGCTCTAGAAAAAGCAGGATCAGAAGCAGTGTTTGTCAGGCTGCCGGGAGGATATTCCATTGTTACCAAAAACGACTTTGCCAGGATGGTCAGAAAAAACATCGATCCTTCTACATCCATAAGCAAGGCGATCGGCGAAAAGATGCTGATCGCTGGCGCGCCCAGCGATTCGGTGACGGACGCCGTTGTCAAGATGCTATCTAATTCGATAAAACATCTGCCTATCATTGCCGAGGGTCGCTTGCTTAGTTACATCACCATCAACGATGTCGCAAAGGAACGCGACTTTATTCTTGGCAACATGTGCAGCTACAACCTGCTTGAAAGACATGGTCAGGAAATAGAAGAGCCGATGCCTACCGGCACAGTACAGCAGGTTGAGAACTGCGAATGTGCCATCCTCATCTTCGAGGCTTCCGATGAATTGGGGCGCATCATCGACAAGATCACTGGAGGATACGGGTACTCGCATGTCGCTATAGACTGCTGCGAGGTTGAAAAGGAGACCGGCAAGAGATTGATGATCGAGGCAACATCACACGGAGTTGAAAGGTCATACCAGGACAGGTACGGCGGCAGAGCGGTCGAAAGAGTTCCGCTGCGGGGCGTAGACTGCAAAAAGTTCTGCGATAGCGTCAAGTCAAAAATAGGCCAGCAGTATGACATCACCGAAGCCATCACACTTGGGTTGGTAGACGCTGACGATAAGCAGATCTGTAGCGGCCTTGCAAAGAACGGTCTTAAGGACGCCGGGTCATCAATCATCGAAGAGATAATTCGAAGAAGAGGTTCCCTTGGCAAGAACTCGGTGATAGTCCATCCCGATGGAAAGGTCTTCATAAGCCCCAACGGATTTGCAGAATTCTTTGGCGTGCCAAGGCGAGGCAGCCCTGCAGGAACAGAACTCGTTCCAGACCTGTCACGGCTGGGAAGCATACTGGAGAAATTCCGCTGCAAGTCGCAGACTGCCTGCTACAGAATCGAGATACGCGCAGAAAACATCCAGATCACGAATATCACGCAGGATGCCCAGATCCCGCTTGGCTGCCTGCTGATCACAGACTCTGCCATAAAGAACGGGGCTGCAGAAAAGATAAGGGAAAGGGTGAACACAGACCTGGGGCAGGACTGCCCTGTTGGTTGCGGCTGCCTTTCGATGCCCTTTGGCCCCATAACACTGGCTCACTACAGAGAGCACAAGAAACTGATGTTTGAGCACATCACGGGGCTGTACAATCTCTGCGAAGTAGAGTTTGACATAGACTTTGACATAGTCGCCAAAGGCTTCCTGGGCATTTGCATAAGGAGCGATTGAAGGAGGAAAAGCCCAAGTTTCCTGCTGGTAGACTACTCTGGGATGCCCTCGTGCTGTAGTTGGAGTTAAACTCCAGGCATCAGGTTTAGCCGCCGGCATCGACCTCACCGGGCCCTCCGGGCTCTACCTCACCGCCACCTTCCATGTCGTCGCCTCCCTGCCATGGCGGAAGCGGCTCCCCGTCTTTCTCGGTGCATGCCGGCAGGCTGTACGACTTTCTGATGTCGCGGCAGGTTACCCGGTACTCTTATGTATTGTAGAATTTTTAACAGGATTTTGAATTTCTGGAGCAGAATTGCTAATACTCAACTGTTTGTGATAATAAAGATAAATAATGCATATCAACTATTGATAGGCACTTGAAGAAGGCCACGGTCAAAGCTTCGTCTCATACAGGAGTAGGGATAGAAGGCTTCGAGTCCTTGAAGGATATCTTTGGCACTGCAAGAAAGTCGTTAGAGGAAGGCCTGGAATCCACCGGCGAGTCTATAAAGAGCAGCATCCTTTCTGCAAAAGAGTCCACAACTGAAGAGTTCGAGTCCCTAAAAGAGACGGCTGCCGACAGGGTGTCAGAGGCTAAGGAAAACACGGCAGAAAAGTTTGCTCCATTAACGACGGCCAGCAGGGAGCAACTGCATGCTCTACGAGACGAAACCCGGGATATCAAAAAGATATTTCAATCAAAGGATCTCACATTTTACAAGACGGAAGCGTTTGCCATCGTTCTCAGAAAGTTAGGCGGGCTGCCTGAATTCCTCGAAGAGTGTGACAAGCTTACAAAGGAAGGATACCGGCTGGTATTCAGAGAGCCTGTGGAGACTCTGCTCGAGATCCCAGTACCGGGAGTTCATACTCCCCTTGGAACGTTTTATTACTTCCAGCACATCAAGTACATAACCCGTTAGCTGCTATTATGGGACAAGCAGTAGCATGTTAACATTTTCTTTCAATCCTATCATAGTTCGATTCAAAC
>CAZKXR010000045.1:0-13759 GCA_964556935.1 uncultured Nitrososphaera sp. | reverse complement strand
AAGATGGACACGATCTCTGCTAACAAAGATGGACGTCAATTGTGCTACTCTACAGCTAGGAAAATAATAGAAAGGATACCAAAGACTAGACCAGCATTATACAGACAGATAAAGAGATAATCTTTTGATCAAAGCTCGTCCATGCCAAATTTGTGAAAGCATTGATTGCACTTGAACTTCTCCTTGCCCGGTGTACTTGAAACTACTTCCAGCTCGCTTTTTGTTTTGCATTTTGGACATTTACCATAAACCGTTTTCCTTGGCAACGCTTAGACTGAGACGGCGGGCAATAAAAACATGACAGTTCCCATGCTCGGCAATAGTAGCAAATGTTTGCACACAGATTTTCAGACATATGTACGTCGCTTTCGCCCGCCATTCTGATGTGATTCCAAAATCAGCTGACTTTTTTTGTACGCAATCATTGTTTGAATTCTCGCATCTGTAGTAACATCATCTTTGATTCCAGTGCTTCTTGTACCATAATGCAACACTGCCTGTCCCTACAAGAAGTCCTATGATTATGGCGTATATGCCAACCTCTATTATTATGGGGTCAAACTTGTTGGTGGAGATTATTGCATCGGCCAGTTCATTTGAGCTTCCAGAATACACCATGGTGTTGAATTCTGCTACGCTTTCCTTGTTTCCACCGATGTTTTCAAAACGGATCAGGACCGGTCCGGGTTCAGAAAACGCAAAATACTTGGTCTCGCTTCCTCGGACGGAAAATCCAAACGACCGGTGAATCTCTTTTCCATTCTGGACAAGTACAAAATCGTACTTTAACAGATGTTGTTTGACGGTGCCTCCTTTATCAAAAAAGTCGTTGATAAAAGTAGCCTGCTCCCCTGTTTTGAGCACGTCTGGTGACCAGGCAGCCCCAACGTGATACTTGCCCTCAGACGTCAGCGTCATGGCCGGCAATGTGACTTTGTTGCCCATCATGTCATGGGGGTATGCAGGTGGATCGCCTTCAACTACTATTACGCCAAACATCCACGGATGAATGGTACAAAAATACTGAAACGTGCCAGGCAGGGTGAACTTGTAGGACCATTTGTTGCCTTCCTCAAACAAGCCGCTGTCAAATAACCCATCTGGAGTGCCAAGGTCCCCCTTCACAAAGCCGGTTCTGCCGCTGGACATTCCGCTGGTAACAGAGTGTTTCTCTGCATCCTGATTTATCCAGGAAACCGTATCATTCAGTTTTATGGTAAGCTTGGTAGGATTGTACCATTCCTCAGGCCGCTCATACTGCGGGTCAAAAGATGGATTGGCAGCGCCTTTCTCTATGACTATTTCGTAAGTATCATTTTCAGCGTACGCTCCATTTGATGTTAACATGACAAACACCATGAAAAGCGAGGAGAGCAGAATCATGATTTTTGAATCTAATCTAATCAAATGCATTTGCTTACAATATCGTAAAGGAAATTTTTGATTTATGTGTTCGGCTTGTAGTGCAATGCAGTGCATTATTTCTTTTGCTTGTTCTGCTCGAGAAAGTTCGTTTATTCGCTACTGCTATTGCTTCTAAGGAACATGCCTGATACAGCATATTGGGTTATTGCAGAAATATTCTATCCCAAAATAAGTATTGCTTGATGCGAAGGATACTCCTTCCTTATCCATCAGACACCCACAAAGAGGACAATGCGGCCTGTCTTCAAACAGCTTGTGAAGAATTGACGTACGAAACACAGCGTTGTTTTGTGTCTATTAATGGTTTCTGTCAAGTATACCGGGTGTTGTTGTCACCTAATTTGAAAAGAAAGGCAACTAGGCAGACCTTCTTCTGTAGTCTGATTTTGTGCTTACGCTTTTCTTTGTCGAGCTTTTTCTTCTCTTCTTCATCTTTCCCATACTTACCACAAATGGAAAGGCGTTGTATTTAAGAAGGATGTGACGAATACCAAGGCAGCAGTTTTAATTTGTTTTCTGTTATCACGTTATAGCTGAATTGAGATGATTCCTGCAACAAAGGTTTGAACAGAACGCCAGAAAGCCTTTGGTAGCGCTTGAATATTGCACACCTTCAACAAGGTCTTGAAATTCTTTTCCACATGACCTACATACTTTTTTTCTGTTTACGATATAGACGCAACTTCCGTAAGAAAGTTCGTAAAGATAATTCGCCCTTAACCTTTGTTGTCTTGACTTTGATGTTTTAACTGTAGACGCCGGATAATCTCCTTGCTAATTTCTTCGTGCTTTATTTTCTCTCCTCTCCGTCCCGGAGTTATCAATTCCTGTTGTTTGACACGTCTTATTTCCTCAGACAACTCGTCACACCCAAAATGCGGACTGACAAAATTCTGTATCTTTTTCTTGCGTAGCTCTTCTGCGTATCTTTCCCTGAAATCTTTTTCTTCTTGCGTATCTTCATTAGCCATAATTGTAGCATTCCATTATTCTAATCAAGGTCAAGCCTGGCCCTCAGGTCTTTGACCCTGTTTCGGATAGTCACTTCTGTTACTCCTGCTGCTTCTGCGATATTTTTCTGAGTTACGTTCTCTCCATTTCTCAAGCAAGACAAGTAAAGAACCGTTGCGGCAAGCCCCATGGGCGCCTTTCCGGCAGATATCTTTTTTTCGGTAAGGTCGTTCATAGCATCTATCGCCATGCGTTTCGTCTTTTCACTCAGTTTCGCCTTGTTTGCTATCTTGGCGATACACTTCATTGGATCTACCAAGGGCACTATGATGCCAAGTTCATGGATAAGCAGCCGGTAACTGCGTGAAATAACTTTGCGTTTTACATCGGTAGTTTCAGCGACTTCTCTTAATGTTCTTGACGCGCCCATCTCCCTACATGCAATGTATACAGCTGCAGCCAAAATGGAGGATGTTGACCTTCCCCTTATCATCCTTTTTTCCTGAGCTTTCCGATAGATGTAAGCTGTCTTCTCGATTATTGCATCGGATAGACCAAGTTTATCCTTTAACCTGCCAAGCTCACTGAAAGCCTGAATAAGATTCCTATCAGTTGATGTGCGCGCTCGCGTTCTGAAATCCCAGGTCCTTAACCTCTGCATGGTTGAATGCATTGATGCATCCAATTTGCGTCCGCTGGAATCATTGTTGTTCTTTCCGATGACCGTCGCCAATCCCATATCGTGTTGGGCCAGAGAAGTGGGGGCTCCTACCCTTACTCTATCACTTGTTTCAGAGTCGAAAGTTCGCCATTCTGCGCGGCTTTCTTGGGCGTTATCTGACAAGACAAGACCGCAATCGCTACATATCAGCTCGCCGGATTCCAGGTCTGTAATCGGATGACCGTTATTACATACGGAACATATGATTGAAGTTTGCATTACTATGAAGAACTAACCTCTACTGATAGGAGTAGAGCGGTATTAGTCATTGCATATACACATTCGGGCTATTTAAATAACGCTGACAATTTTTAGCAAAAAGAGGGTTTCATCCAATCAAAATGGAAGTAACTCGGTAAGCACATCCACGATCGAGGTTGTAGCCGCTGAACATCTGCATCTATTCTAATAATATAGCAGTTCCAAAGCTATGGGAATGATCGCTCCATGTTGCTTTGACTAAATAGTATGCTTTGTGTTAAGGTTCTGTTGATAGACGATAACTCTGTTAACCGCCTGGCAAGTCGAGTTCCATCTGACCGGCAGACACTGTTCAATTCGGGTGATAGAATGTAGATATCGCGCGAAGTATTTCAGCATGAGCCAAGAAACTCTGCTGTGTTTGCAGACCTTATGTCAGTATTTATGAAGAAAGATTGTGACTTGACTTCATAAAATGCTTATATCTTCCATTAGCCGCCATTAACTATGAGAATTCTTCCAACAGGAGATCCGGCGGCATGACTGCCTGGAAGATGGAAGGAGACTATTTTGAAGCCTGCAACTGCGACGTTGTCTGCCCGTGCGTTTTCCTGGGAAATCCCGATCAAGGCGAGTGCGACGTGATTGTTGCGTGGCACATCCAGAAAGGAAATTTCGATAACACATCTCTGGATGGACTGAATGTTGTTGCTGTTTTCCATGCTCCGGGCAACATGTTTACAGGTCCAAAGTGGAAGGCAGCTCTGTATCTAGATGATAGCGCAAGCAAAGAACAGGCAGATGCACTGGGCAAGATATATTCCGGTCAGGCCGGAGGTTTTTTCGTGGCTATAGCAGGGTTGATTGGAGAAATCGCAGGCGTTCGCTTGGTTCCTATAAAGTTTGAAGTGGATGGAAAGAGAAGGACGCTGCAAGTTCCATCGGCAATTGACCTCACCATCGAAGCCATTGAAGGGGGCGATAAAAGCAAAGAATCGACTGTCAGCAATGCGCCGATGCTGGTGGCGCCGGGATTTGCGGCTGTAGTGGCAAGGTCCAAAAAGAACAGCTATAGCGACTACGGAATGAAGTGGGATAACTCTGGCAAGAATGGGTTCTACTCTAAATTTGCGTATGCCACCTAATTGAACAGCGGCCGGAAATCATCCTGACATGGAACGGTGTCTAGAAACAGTAGGCTTTTATACTGCAAAGGGATAGGTATTGATGGCTTATCGCCTGTTTATGCCGTGTAAATTAATTGTTTATAATGCATGGCATCAAGGTGTGGCCGGACTGACGAAGAGTTGAACGATAGAGAAACGATGGAACAATCTGTTGAGCAGACGACTGTTGTAAAAAGACCGAGGATGGATGCCGGCGTTACGAAGGTGACTGCCGAAAGCGAGGATGCTGTTGCCAAGACCATCCTGCAATCAATACCCTCAGACGCCAAGATCACCACGGTCAGGTTTGAGGGGCCCAACATCGCGCTTTATTCAAAGAACCCCAAGTTTGCGCTTACCGAATTAACGTACTACCTTGGATCGCTTTCCAAGACCCTGAAAAAAAGGTTCATCATCCGCACGGACCCGTCGGTGCGGCTGCCAGAAGACGACACGCGGCAGACCGTGGCCAAGCTCTTGCCAAAGGACGTGAACGTTTCTGCGGTTTTCTGCGACGACGCCACCGGCGAAGTCGTTTTGGAGGTCAACAAGCAGGAGGCCGTGGACGCCAACATGATAGTGCAGATAGCTCAGTCCACTGGCTGGATAGCCCATACACGGCGGTCGCCGCACATACCGTCTACGAGCATCAACACCATCCACTCCACCCTCAAGGGCTCGGCAAAAGAGCGCACCGAGTTCCTGCGGCAGCTGGGCCGAAGGATATTTCGCGACTCGCTGGTTGTCCGAGACGTTTCTGAGAACGGAAACGGCAGAGCCGAGGCAGCAGAGCCGACTGCAAAACCGCAGCCATGGTCCACAAGCAAGGAAGAAGTCATGCTGTTCTGCCTTGGCGGCGTAAAGCAAGTGGGCCGGTCATGCTTTGTTGTCGTTACCCCCGAAAGCAAGGTGATGCTTGACTGCGGCATCAACCCTGGCGAGATGTCCGGCCTTGACGCCTACCCGCGCCTGGACTGGTTTAACTTTGACCTTGATGAACTGGATGCAGTTGTCCTAAGCCACGCCCACATCGACCATCAGGGCTTTTTGCCGGCTCTCTTCAAGTACGGATACCGCGGTCCCGTTTACTGCACCGAGCCCACATTGCCGCTGACCACGCTTCTGCAGATGGACTCTGTCAAGATAGCCAAGGCCAATGGCTCGTACCTCCCCTATGAGGCCCGCGACGTGCACGAGGTTATCAAGCACACCATCACAATTCCGTACGGCAAGCCGACGGACATTTCACCGGACATCACCATCACGCTTAACAACGCTGGCCACATCATGGGCAGCGCGACGGTGCACCTGAACATATCCGGCGCGCACAACATACTTTATTCCGGCGACTACAAGTACGCCAAGACGCAGCTGCTGGACAGCGCGGTCTCTACATACCCCCGCGTCGAGACGCTGATTACCGAAAGCACGTACGGCAATTCTACGGACATCATGCCGGACCAATCCTTTGTTTACCAGACTTTCTGCAATTCGATAAACCAGACTCTGAAAGAAGGAGGCAAGGTTCTGATCCCGGTCCCCGCCGTCGGCAGGGCGCAGGAGATAATGCTTGTCATGGCCAAGGAGATGAGCGAGGGCAGGCTGATGGAATCGCCCATCTACATAGAGGGCATGATCTCCGAGGCAAGCGCCATCCACATGTCTTATGCTCACTACCTGGGCTCCGAGGTAAGGCGGTCAGTGCAGCAGGGCATAAACCCGTTCCAGTCAGAATACTTTACAGTCATAAGTGGCTACGGCAAGCGCGACGAGGTGCTAAACGACCCCAACCCGGCGATAGTGATGGCCACCTCCGGCATGCTGGAGGGTGGTCCGTCAGTCGAGTACTTTAAGGAGCTGGCGCCGGACCCAAGAAACAAGATAATCTTTGTCTCGTACCAGATAAACGGCACCCTTGGACGGCGCGTCCTTGACGGCAACGTGTCAGAGGTGAGCATGATGGACAAGTCCGGCAAGCTAAAGGTCGTGCCCATACGCTGCCAGACGCAAAAGATCGACGGGTTTTCCGGCCACAGCGACTTTAACCAGATAATGAACTTTGTGGCCAAGATAAAGCCCAAGCGGGTGCTGGTAAACCACGGTGAGCGCACCAAGTCTGAGAACGTGGCCAGCGCCATCTATTCAAGGCTGAAGATCCGGTCCGGCGTGCCGGACAGCCGCGAGATAGTCCGCCTTAGATAGCCACAGCGTTTTTTACCCCGTTCATACAATACCTGTGTGGTAGAGGCCAATGGCAATTAGGTACAAATGTGTTAACTGTAACATCGTTCTTTCAGGAGAGGGAGCCTCAAGGCACTACCTTGCTTACCCTACCCACAAACTGGAAAAACTGCCGCCGCCTCCAAAGCCGGCCAAGGGACCAGCAGCCAAATAAGCTTATTCTCTTATGCTTTCAAGGGTTGAGACGACCTGCCACAGCATGGTCCGGATGTGGGACTGCATCTGCGGGCTCTGGGTCGCGTTGTCAAGAAGGCTTATGGCATTTGCCGCACGCACGGACAGGCTACCCCCCTTTTCGTCTTTGAGCGTCATCAAGACCTCCTTTATCATGTTTCTGATGCTCTTCTGTATGTCAGCGTTCTTTGTTATCGTATCAAGCGTTTCTACGGCGCGTGCAAGACGTTCCTGGTTCTCCTTTTCCTTCTGCTCTTTTTTTGTCAAAGTCAATTCCGCTACCTCCAGCGAACCAGCGTTGATCTAATGCCAGTTGCTTTTGAATGTTTTTATTTATTTTCTGGATTCCCGGTCAAAAAGGACCCGGATATCTGGCGGCGCAGGGAAGCGATTTCCATATGAGGTTTTGTCTAACCGCCTGTCTGCCTGGTTTCATGAAAGACTCGGAGTTTCAGTCCGAGAACACTAGGGGTTCTGGCTGCAAAGCGGCCTGCTGTTCGAGGTACTTTATGCCCCGCTCTGTCAGCGAGAAGACCTGCGCGTCGCCGTCCTCGATCCCGTCTGGAAGAGACGATGAGAGGTATCCCTTCTCAAGCAGAAAGCGTATGGCTTGATGCAGCATTGCTTCAAAGTACTTTTCGTTGATGCTGTAGTCGTACTCGTTTTCGGCCTTTTGCGGCACAAACCACATCCGCATCTGGCTCATGGATGCCTGCATGCCGGAATTTGCACTCACAAGGCGCGAAAGTATTACCTGAGACGCAAGTTCCGTTTCCATACGACCTATATTGATCTCATCCCTTAAATGGCTTGCTGTATGTTTGAGCCAAAGAACACGCCTCCCACGAAATTATGTCTGTCCATGCCGTGTCCAGACCTTATCTTCATTACCCGTACCTTGGAGCATGGCTTAATTCCCAAGTCCTGATCTCACAAAGCATAATACATACTAATCCAGCTAAATGGTGGCGTTGCCTAGTAGTGCAAGGTATAGATTTAGCAGTAGCGGATTTGCCGACCAAGAACAACATCAAAGAGTTGCCACGCCGACAGAACTAGAATTAGCTGCAAAATACCGAAATCCAACAAACTTTGACTTGGCTAGTCTTATTGTACCTACGGGCCCAAGACGATTAGGGCTATTGGCAATTATATTGTAAAGATATTTGATTCCGTGTCTAAGGTAGAATTTGACCCATTAGATGCGGATCTATTATGGCCAGCAGCGTATGGGACTAGAGTCAAGGAGGTTCTTGAAGAATCCGATGATATCGAGAAGGTGATAATTAGACTTAATCTGCAAAGTTGCCCTGTAATTGGAATATCTAAATGGAAAGAGGTGCTAGGAGAGATTGTTCAGAGATTTGGATTGTCGGCAGGAGTCTCAAATCAACTTACTCGCGGCCTTGGAATGGAAAATTTTCAACAGCGATCTAATGATGAGATCAGACGCAATATTTTAGCTGGCAATAAAGTGGTAATATCCCGTTCAGTAGACAGGGATGCATCATACTTATTCGACTATGTGCCAAAGCCTGCAAGTATCAATACGTCGCCGGTAGACAAGAACACTCTGGATGACCTAATTGATTTGTATGAAAACATCATGTATGCAATAGACGACCACAAATTCACTTTGGTTTCACGCAAATATGCAAGAGAAAAAGCCGAACAGCAGGCCAAGGAGCAATCAGATCGTGGGTTAATAGACATGGCGGAGAATAATGCATGTTAGTTTGGCACCAATTAACACAACGTATGGATAAAATTTCCGATCACCTATTCGACTGAAAAATCTTCATCGAATCAACATTGCTTTAACATAAGCAATTCCATTGTGACTTTGTATGTCATAATTATCTCTCGCACCATACATTGCGGCATCAGCAGACCAGGAAATGCTGCGCTGCAACATATGCAACATGGCAGTGAGATGGGCAAGACCTAAGAGCATGCTGATGCATCAAGACTTTAACGCCAATATCGCCTCATCAAAAGACACTTGCCAACAATCTATTTGTCCATTTAGATTCACGCAAATAAAAAAAATCAGGTGCCTTGCTTAGCGTACCTTTAACTCTTTAAGCTCAAAGGGAGGTATATTCATAGTCAGGTATTCTTCTATTCTGAACTTGATATCTTCGGCAGTCAGGTCTCCCATGCTGGGCGAGCCTATGTCAAAGGATATTTTGTCGCTGCCAATGTTGACGTTTGTCAAGACTAGGTCCGCATACTGATTTGCAATTTCGTTTACCCAGTAGTGTACTTGGTCTTTGTTTGCGTTTGAAACTTTCATTTCAACATTTACTGGTTTAAATTTTGAGGCACCTTCCATGTAGTCCTTTCCCGATTCTACGTTGTAGTCTGCCTCGGACATGTGTACCATATACAATTCATGACTAATAAAACCTCCTGTTGAATGATTGCAATGGCAGTTCAGCATCCAACTGTATGGATAGTTTATATTTCATAAAATGTATTATAAATTTCCCGATGATCGCTAAGGCACGTTGTGGTCATTTTGCAGTAAAATCATATGCAGATTCTCATGGCGGACTATGTAGAAGGTGCCATTCCAATTTTTCAGCCCTCCTTGATCTGGAGAAAAAATATGGTGAAGACGCATTGGTAGAGTACTGGTATGGATTGATACTTGTCAACCTACCGGAGAGTAAAGAAGAGATAAGATGTTTCATTTCTCATTTAATTGATTTTTACCAGCAGAAGTTAATTGAAATGCCCTCAAAGCAGAAGTACATCAGGAAGATGCTGTACATGTTGAATTCAATTCAGGAACCGTTTGACATTGAAACCTTAAGATGAGTTCATGCCAAACTCATTGATTTCGCAATGGTGGATAACCTAGACTGAGTGTCGGTCCACTATTTAGGCCCAAGGAATACGATTTCAAACGATCTTTGCGGTTGGAATTTTGACCAGACTGGGGCATGTTGTGTGGGATTTGACATATACATCAAGGATTGATTTGACAATCCTATAGATTTGGAAGAGCTGTAGAGGCTTTGCATTTTTCCCATCAGAAAGCTAGTTCTTAAATCTATGAACAGTATGATTACAGTTATGTCCGATAAACCTGACGAGAATAAACGATACGAGGATCTGAACAAGAAGTTGGAAGAGGAATTAACCAAGATTCCCAAGAACGCCCTAGAAACATTCGATATGAATGTTCGAAAAATGAAATCAGAAGCTATCGAACAGATGGACAAGGCCCTCAAGGAGGGAAATGTTCCAGCAGCACTATTCTATCAAACCCAAGTGCGCATGTGTAAAATGATACTGCGTGAATTCCTGTAATACCGCCGATTGACAGGCATCCAAGGCTGGATCACCCTCTACTATAGAAACAAATAACGCAACGCCGGATACAAGGGACGTGACATCAAAGATACTGGTACCGGTGGACGGATCTGAAAACTCGCGGCGAGCGTTTGAGCGGGCCCTTTCGCTGGCCAAAAGCACGGGGGCAAGCATCACCGCCGTGCACGTGATAGAGAACCCGCCGACCGTTTACGTGGAATCGCAGAAACTGCTAAACGAGCTTTTGGCAAACTACCGCAAGGAATCAGCCAAGATCCTGGACCAGTTTGAAGAGGCAGCAGAAAAGCAGGGCATCAAGATAGAATCTGTGGTCATGGAAGGGGATCCTGCCTCAAACATTGTCAACTATGCCAACAAGGAAGGCTTTGACATGATAGTTATTGGAAGCCGCGGCCTTGGCAAGATAAAAGAGATGATGCTTGGAAGCGTGTCAAGAAAGGTAATCCACCACGCCCACTGCTCGGTGCTTGTAGTCAAGTAGGTTTGACGGATTTCTGCCACTGCAGGACGACCGACTCGCCGTTGCTGTAGTCCATGCTTTCAACCTGCGCCAAGTCCTGCTCAAGCCTTGACTTCAAAGACATGTGGTCTGCCGCCGACGCATGCTCTTTTGCCTTGCTCATCTCGACTACAAGGTTGCATATGTTGCAGCGCAGCATTTCTTGGTCAGCCATCACCAAAAGTACTGTGTGAGAGGTATAAAACTTGTACCTTGGATTTTTCCATCCCATCTTTGAAGATTTAAAATCTAGAATAGATCCGTATTGTATTATTTCTGAAGGGCTTTATCGATTATTTCGTTTGCTGAATCCCGGGTGGTATTTTTAACGAATTCTTTTGCTTCTTCTGTGGTGTTGCGTACCACGGGATTGCTGGCCACTTTCTGGGCGCCGGTGAAAACTCCGGAGAAAAATGTTCCGATGCCCAGCCCTATTATGGCCAGTATCACTATGGCCACAATGATCCAAGTTAACAGACCCATGGGCAAAATAATCAAGAATAATTATAAAGAGTTACCACGCACAGGCGCAGCCATCATGGCAAATGGACGTTCTTAATCAGACTTGGCAGGCAGCATCGGCCGACCAAAACCTAGCTCTTTTAAATTTTCTCTGCCTATATTTTATGTGTATTCAAGTGGTTTAGCGAGAATTGTCAGTATTGCAGCTGCCGTACTGTTGGTGCTGAACCTGTCTTTCTTTGCAGCCCCGTATTCATGGTATGCGGCTGCTCAGCCCGACGGCAGTACTCCGACGTACAGTTCATCCTATGAGGAAGAGATCGCGGATGTAACAAAACCGGTGACTGTATCGCTTGAGAATCACCTTTACAATCGCGGCGATGAGATCAGGGTAAAGGGCTCCGTATGGACAGATCTTGTAAGGCAGGTTGATGCCATCGATGTTGTAGTGATCGAGGTCAAGGACAGCAACGGAAATGTCGTCGCCCGTCAAGACGCAACCGTTGACAGCGAGGGCAGATATTCCAAGACACTGAGCCTGCTTGAAAGCGCTGGAAGCGGCATATACACCCTGGAGTCAAGAGTCGAGCTTGACGCCGATGCGCTTGGGATAGTAAGGACCATCACCTCGGTGGCGCTGCAGTCCTCCATTCAGTTTGTGGTTGCAGAACCTGCCCAATACGAGGTAAATGTAGAGAACCAGGATTTCACCACCCAGATAGCAAGCAACTCGGGCATAAGCAACTTTGAATTCAAGCAGCATGAAAAAAAGATATCGTTTTTAGCTGAAGGCAACGGCGGAACGGTAGGTGTTACAGAGGTCACCATCCCCAAGGCGCTGCTCAGTGGCGAAATGACCGTCCTAATAGATCAGAACATCGCAAGGCAGGAGGACGTCATAGTGAAATCCAATACCCAGGACGAAACGACCTTTGAGATCAACTACACCCACAGCATTCACAGGATAGAAGTGGTCGGCACGAATGCAGTCCCCGAGTTCCCGGTTGCATGGCTGGCCATGTCTGCAGCAATCGGTGCAGTGATAGTCTTTACAGTGTGGAAGCGTGTGTACGGCAACAAGTAGCCTTCTTTACCAAAATGGTGAGGAGGGCCTGCCTTAAATTTTTTTGGCGATGTAGTAATAGTTCAGTATGTCGCCGGCGACCTGCTTTACTTGGACGTTTGCAAATCCTGATTCGGCCAGCTTTTGCTCCGCCTTCTGCCTTCCCCACACGGTGCCAAGGCCTTCGCCGTTGTATGCCAGCGAGACTGTCATGCAGTGCATCGTAGAAAACGTGTACAGGGCCGGGCAAAGCGGGTTGCCGATGTTTTCATGAAGCAGGCTTGAAGCAGCGATGTCCTGCATCAGAAAAGTGCCGCCCATTCTAAGCGCGCCGTGGATCTCCTTTAGCACCTGTGTTGGCCGGGCCTGGTCGTGTATGGTGTCAAACGCGGTAACAAGGTCGTATTTTTCGTGTTCGTTTATGGAAGAGACGTCCCTTACCTCAAAGCGGGTGTTTTTCAGTCCCATCTGCTCAGCCTCGCTTCTGGCAGCATCGATGGCCTGGCCAGAGATGTCGTATCCTGCAAACTGGCTGTTTGGAAAAGCCTGTGCAAGAAGGTTGACTGCATGGCCCTGGCCGCACCCCACGTCAAGGGCCTCTGCTCCGGCCTGAAGCCTGCCGGCCAGCCCGTCGGCAAGCGGTACTATCTGGCTTGTCAGCCGGGCATCAAAAACCCTTGCCGTCTCTTCGGCCTGCAGCTGCTGAAAGCGCGGGAAAGCGGAATACGGCACGCCCCCGCCTTTCTGAAAGCAATCTATTATCTGCTGCTCAACGTTGCCCATGAGTGCGATGTACTGCGAGAAAACGGCCAGGTTGTCGATGCCTGCCGACCGCGTGAGAAACGCCGCATGCTCTGGCGGAAGAGTATACCTTGCCGTAGCAGGGTCGTATTCCACTATCCGGCCTGTCACCATCGAGCCAAGCCACTCCCTCACGTAGCGTTCATTGAGGCTGGCAGCATTGGCTATCTCCTCGCTTGTACAAGCCTGCAGCCTTGCCATGACGTCAAAAAGCCGGGTCTGATGTCCGATGCTTATCATCAGGCACAGCGTCCCGCCGTTAAAGATGTCCAAAAAACGGCCCACAAATGCTTCTGCCTTTGCATGGTCTACCATAAAAAATGTCATCGGGATTTCGTATTTAAGGGATTTTCCAAATATCGTCCACATTGGATGCAGCAACAACTTCAGCATCGACTACAAAAAAAGAAAGACCTAGTGTCCGGTATCATGCCTGAGACACTTTTGGATATGGGAGTTCTTTTTCTGTCTTCAGAGATTTGCCCCTTGCAAAGTCAGACCTGTACCGTCCAAGCAGCACCGAGTTTCCAACCACGGTGACGGAGCTCAAAGCCATGGCGGCGCCGGCCAGCAGCGGAAGCCAGCTGAATATTTCAACCCCCATCACCGGTACCAGTGCACCTCCAGCAACAGGTATGAGACCGGTGTTGTACGCAAACGCCCAGAACAGATTCTGCTTTATCTTTTTCATCGTCGCCCTGCTCAGCTTTATC
>CAZKXR010000044.1:0-14625 GCA_964556935.1 uncultured Nitrososphaera sp. | reverse complement strand
ATGGACATTAATTCTGCTACGTTATATGGACACGAATTCTGCTACTATACAGCTATCATTGGTGAAAGATCAGATAAAAGAGATGCGAGTTTGAATGGTGAAATCCCTAGAACAAATCCAACCATATTGGGACAGGTAGACCTAGCACAAGGGAAAGAAAGTATCGATTTGGTTTTGGTGAATGGAGGGATCAACGATGTAGATGTTGCAAATATTCTTAACCCAGCGAC
Source organism: uncultured Nitrososphaera sp. (assembly GCA_964556935.1). Lineage (GTDB taxonomy): Archaea > Thermoproteota > Nitrososphaeria > Nitrososphaerales > Nitrososphaeraceae > Nitrososphaera. Next base: position 14,395 of record CAZKXR010000044.1, on the reverse strand, counting down.
AACTCCTGCCTGGTTACGTACTACTTGTAAAAAAATGTGTCATGATCGTATGACTGTGCTGCTAAACAAAATTTTGAATGTGTATCCAGAAAAAACAAACATCATAGTTACAGGATACTATCAGATTGTGAGCAACTTGACATCATTGAATCCCGCATTAATACTCTTACTTTCATTATCAGAGCCTATAATTACACAGGCTGTGATGAATCGCATAATAGAAAATTGCGCTGTTTTTGCCACCGAAGCAAATAACCAGCTAAAGCTCACAGTAGACGAGGTTGCTAAGGATAATGGAAAAAGAATCGCATTCGCAAATCCTAATTTCGGAGCAAAGAATGCAGTTTTGGTACCACTCACTTCTTACCTGTATGGACTCACACCTCTAGGAAATCCAGAAGATCCAATGGCGGAAGAAAGAAAAGAGGTATGTCCGAAAGCCAAAGGACTTGTCGACTTCGATCATACAAAGTGTCTTCGTGCTTCTGCTGGCCATCCAAATCCGAAGGGAGAGATGCAATACGCAAATCAGATTTTCAAAGTCTTTACTGATAACTGGTCGATACCTCAATGATAAGAATTGTTTATTGCAAACACGATGGTTGATATTGTAGTGTGTCCGTCAATCATTTGATACAAACTATTACTATCAATCTAACATCGCTCTACTTAGAAAGAGCTGAAGCTGCCTAATCATTACGTTCATCACGATGTAACGCAGTCAGAAAAATTGTATAGATGAATGTTTTTAACATTGGTATGCCGATAAAACGCCCATGTTGAGACTTTTGAGCATGGGTCTTGCAGGGATCCTCCTGGCAAGTTCTCTTGTGATACTGCAGAATGTCGATGCGGCCAAGCCATCAAGCCAGGGACTGCTGCCTGACCTAAAGACAGCAGTTCCATTGCACCTTTCAATACAAAACGATCATCAGAAAGAATGGCTGCGATTCTCAAACGGAGTGGCCAACACAGGGCAGGGTCCGCTGCAGATAAAAGCAGTGATACCGGCAACCGACCCTACCCAGACGCAGGATGCAATACAGCAGATACTGGATTCAGACGGAAACATCGCAGATGAGAAACTTGTAAGCCAGTTCACCTTCCATGAACAGCACAACCACTGGCACATCGCGGACGTTGCACTGTTTGAAGTCAGGGCCAGAAGCGTGGACGGTCCGCTTGTCAATCAGTCTGTCAAGATCACCTCCTGCCTCATTGACTGGTACAAGATAGATGACAACTCACCCACCAAAGAAAGGGCATACTGGGAATGCAACGGCGACCTGCAGGGCATCAGTGTGGGCTGGATAGACCAGTACCATCAAACACTTCCAGACATGGAGGTCGACATCACAGGGGCGCAGCCGGGGCTTTACTATCTGGTGAGCACAGCAAATCCAGAAAAGACCTTCATAGAGACAGACACCTCAAACAACACTGCCTGGGTATCCTTCCAGCTGAAAAGGGACAGCAATGGAAACGCCAAGATCGAGCTGGTAGGACATTCCGATTGCGAACCGGGACTGTGCGGCGAGAAGATACCAAACAGGTAGAGCAAGTGCTCTTCCTTGCTTTGTTTTGAATCGCAGATTACAAACCCGTGCAAGGTATTTATCGATAAAGAACGCACAATAATCAGTTGAAGCAGGCTGCCTTACTACTAGCGTCTTTGCTCTTGATGTTGATTATTGTCAACAGGCCTGCTTTTTCAGAGGATCCAACCATCAGGACGTCTGTTGATGGGCATCAGTCGAGATTCTTTGGAGAAGCCGCGGTCCAGATAGTCATAACGGACCCAGACGCGTCGGACAGCAGCGACGACTCCATCAGTGTCACAATCGAGGCTGACAGCCGCAACAACCAGAGCGTGTCGGATAGTTTTGAGATTCCCGACACCAGCCCCGGCTCGCAAAGATTCGAGTTCTTTTTGGTTCACGCAGCCTCGCAGTACGCTGACGGAATGGGAGAAAAGACTCTGGACCCGATCAATATCAGCGGCTTTGACGATCCGATAAACGGATTTGACGGAATAGGTGCTTCCATCATAAGGTTTGGACATGACAGCGGCGGAAGCGAGCTTGATACCGGAGACTCCCTGTATGAGGAAGTGTCATTCAGGATTGTCTTTGATGATTCAGAATTTTCCATAAGCTACAAGGAGACTCTGGGCAGCCTGAGCCTTGACAGGGACTCGTACGGCTCTGACAGTTTCGTGTACATATCCGTGAGTGATCAGGACGCCAATCTCAATCCGTTTGAGCCTGACCAGTTCACCTTCGATCCAGAATCGGATCCAAACACAGACCTTTTCACTCTGGAGGGCGGAAACTTTGGCGCGCCGGCTGTCTTTGAGGAGACCGGCAGCAATACAGCAGTGTTTGAGGCAAGGTACCAGCTGAGCTCGTCGATAGTGGCCAACAGCAAATCGCTCTCCCTCACGCTTCATGAAAAAGCCAACTACAACCAAAGCCTAGATGCAGAAGAAAACGACTCCAATTCTACAGACGAAGTCAGTTTCACCGTTGGCAACGTTTCAGGAACCATGATGGTGATCGGCCAAGTTCGAACTTTTGACCCGGTGTTTTCCGCCGACAGGGCGGTCTATGCCCGCGGCGAAACCGCTGTTGTCATCATAACCGACCCGGATGCCAATGCAGATTCTGACAAGGTTGACTCCATAGCGGTAGATGTCATTTCAAGCATAGACAGCAAAACACTTGCAGTGCCTGAAAGTGCGGAGAATTCCGGAACATTTGAGGTTGTACTTGACTTATCAGATTCCGGTCAGGCCAGCTCCATCGATGTTTCCGATGACGATATTGTGCATATTGAATACACAGACGCATACCCGGCTGATTATCTGGCCAGAAAAGAGCAGGGTCTTGACCCTGCAAAGAGCTTTACCTTTGAGCTGAAGGTGACGACCCCAAGGAAAGGCGTGGATACAGTTACGATCACGCCTTCCATAAGGGATGGAAACGGCATGATCATTGAAGATTCGTATCCCCTGGATGGTCCGATCATGGTTTCCATGACTCTTGCCAGCAACAACGATTCCATACAGCCTTATGCGGCGATAGTTGAGATAAGGGACGCCCAGGACATCACAGTGTACCTGCAATACAGGACTGGCGCGCTCGATCCAAAAGGCAGTGCAGACGTAGTATTTTCATGGAAACCTGATGAACCGGGCAAGTACACAATAAGAACGCTGGCGATTTCAAGCCTCTCAGACGCAGAAATACTCTCTCCCATCAAAACTATGTCCTTGCTGGCAAGATAACTGGTGGAAAAGTCCGCTTTGTGCGGCTGCTCTTCCATTCCATCAATTAGAAATGGATAATTATTTTTCCCTTATTCCATTTAGGCTGCTTAGATTAGTTATTATATCATTTGAGCCTTGCTTCGCATGTGAAATCAATAGTACTTATTGCGGCCATAGCAGCGGCTGTTGCCATTGCAGGCGGCGTCATAGCCTACCAATTTTCGCAGCAGCCTCAGACTAGTAATCAGCCGGCTCAATCCAGCCAAGAATCCAAAAGCCCGGTTACTGCGGACATGACGACTGGCAATGAGATAGCCGAGATCAAGACCGCGCAGGGAACCATCAAAGTAGAGTTCTTTCCAAACGCTGCACCGAAGCATGTGGAAAGTTTCCTGAATCTATCAAAAGACGGCTTTTACGACGGCACGCTGTTTCACCGCATAGCTCCGGGATTTGTCATCCAGGGTGGCGATCCGCTGTCAAAGAGCATTGCAGATAAAGGCATGTGGGGAACAGGCGATCCGGGATATTCGCTGCCGGCAGAATTCAGCGATATACCGCACACAAGGGGCATAGTTTCAATGGCCAGGTCCAGTGACCCCAACAGCGCCGGCTCGCAGTTCTTTATCGTGCTTGAGGATAGCGATCTTATCAGAGCAAGCCTCGACGAGAGATACACCGTGTTTGGCAGGGTAATCGAGGGCATGGATGTCGTCGACAAGATTGCCTCCCTGCAACGGGTGGGCGGCTCTGGATCTGATAGAGAACAGCCAGCCAACCCCGATGATGCAAGGATAATCTCTATAGAAATACTGGAGCGATAAACAAGCGTAATTTTTTAGCACATTTTTATCCCAGACTCGTTGCCGACATTTTTTCAGGACATAACCCTTTTAGATTAAACTTGCCTTTCTTACATGTTGAATCTGAAGGGACACGAGGTCAATCCTGCCCTCATGGTCATAGACGTGCAGAACGGCTTTGTAAGCAAGGGCGGCTCGTACGACCTCCTTGGCATGGATACTTCCCACTACCAGAGCGTCGTACCAAGCATTGCAAGGTTGATCGAACTTTGCAGGAAAGCCGGCATACCGGTGTTCTACACCCAGGCCGTCAGGGAAAAGTCCGGGATAGACCTTCTGACCAACTACCACAGGATCTTGCCCAAGGCCAGGGAGGAGAGAATACGCAAGAGGCCCATCTGCATCAGAGGCACGTGGGATGCCGACATAGTGGATGATATCAAGCCGGGCCCCGATGACCACATAGTGGTTAAAAGGAGGGACTCGGCCTTTCATGACACGGAGATCGATGTATGGCTTGAGAGCCTTCACGTTGACACGCTCCTGTTCTGCGGCATTGACACCTCTATCTGCGTCGAGGCTTCCCTCAGAGAAGCCTTCAACAATGGCTACGACGTGATACTGATTTCAGATGCTACCGCATCGGGCAACCGCAAGCATTTCGACTCTACGCTTGAAATAGTGCGAGACTACTACGGTCTGGTGATGAGCATAGATGAGTTCAGCCGCCACCTGCCGCAAAAGCCTGAGCAGCGCAGTAAATAGTCAATCTGGCCTTTTTTTCAACTTATGATATCGCGGCCGTAAAATGAGACATGTACAGAGCGATTTATTATTTAGAATTGTGCAAAATAATGTATGGGCGAAAAGCTGCGCCAAGTAAGAGAAACGACTTCTGACGCAGTTCAAATTGTGAGCATGCTTTCCAGGCCGGACGTCAAAGATGCCCTTACAACCATCAAGGAAACAACGGACAATGCGCTGGCCATCTTGGCATACTTGAAAGACCCTGAATTACAAAAAAACATCCAGGAAATGAAATCCGCGGCCGAAGCCGCGCAGGATGCTGCAACGAAAATGGCTGCAACCGTTTACGAGTTGAAAGAATCAGGCATTCTGCAGGAGATGGTAAATGCCACCAGGTCAACAAGAAGGTTTATTGAAATCACAGGCGAGGTCCAGAAAAACCAGGAACTCATAGCTTCACTGAAGGAAACGTTTGATGCCATCCGGGATTTGGCAAGTGAATTGAAATTGGCCGCGGCCAGCTCCCGGCAGTCAGGCGCCATAGCAGATCTACAGGATACGGCAGAAAACATTTCTAAAACCTACAAGACGCTCAGAAAATGAAAGCAGAATCCAATATTCTTTAATATTATCAATGAGAAGTTGTCGTATGGCACAAAAATCTGCATCTTCCAATAAATCTTCACAACATGAGATGACTCCGGAAGAAGTGGCGGAGAGTGTGAGAAACATTGCAAGGAACATTTCGCAGTCCTCCATTAAGATACGCGAGATAGTCAAGGCAATGCGCCAGACCGGAGCTATGGAACAGCTCACAGAAGCTTTTAGAGAGGCAGTAATAACTTCCCGCGATACAGCCAAGGCGATCAACGACACAGCTTCTGAGTTGCAAAGACGCGGTGTAATTAAAGAGACTGCCAGTGCTATAATGGAAACCGCAGAGTCCACCCGTATGGCTTATGAAACAGTGAAATCATCCGCCGCCATTCCAGAATCGCAGAGAAAACCGTCGGAAACAGGAGTAGAGGGAATGGCGCAGTAAGCGCTTTTTCCTCTGATTTTTTCTAATACGAATTCCTTTTAGTCGATGCTACCAATTGCTTAGAGAATATAAAATCATCTTCCTTTAGGCGATCCAGAAATTCATAGAGCTGGCCGTAATCAATCATGTATTTGCATTTCAGATCGGGGTTTAGCCGATAGTCTGAGAGCACGCCCACAGAGATGTCGGCTTTCATGAATGCCGGATTATCATTTTCCGAATCACCAAGGTACAGAATCTTTCCCATAGTATTATGGAACCCAAGTTCGACTGCAATGCAATCCAGCCCCATTCCCTTGTTACACCTGCTGGCATACACATCAACAAAAGGATGAGAAGAATATGTCTTAAGAAAGAGGTGGGGCGAAAAGCAATACGGTTCTTTAGACAACATCTCTTTTACGTATCTCCCCACCGAACGGGAATGTTCTTTCCAGTCTCTTAGATGTCTCCAATCAAATGTAATGCCTCCCAGCAATCCATCAGACGTGAATTTTCGCTCTACCGCAATCTGCGGAAATCTTGAGGCAACATCATCTGCCAGCTGGTTTAAGGCGTTATCACCTAAGCGCAGTCGGTCTTCATCAAGCATCAGATGACGGCTTTTGATACCAACCACCCGTGAGGTTTTGTCCCTGTCGACGACTAGGGTCTCTAGGCCCATGATGCACGAAATGATATTTGAAAACGGGACCTTGCCGTGCAGAAATCCATAATCCTTGCTTGACAATATGCAAACCGGTATGTGCTTGGATATTTCTAAAAGCAACTCTTCAAGTTCTTTTGGTATCCTGTTTCGGTTGGTATCACGAATGTCTTTGGCAGGACACAACGTTCCGTCGTAATCCGAGATTATTGCAAACACCTTTTCTTGGCTGCCCGTAATTCATTCACCGCCCCGATCGTTACACGATTGCAGGCTTTCAAAAAAAGTCAGACCTCTCCCGTGCCATGATTCAAGCATTTGGAATTTTATGCCCACCATCCAATTTTCACCCAATGGTAGGCATTATCAGCATCCCAAAAGATGCGGTTTAGGCTCTTAGGCCAAGGCTAATGCCATAACCCGGTCTTTTATTGTCCGGCAAACAGTTAAAGTTATTGGTAACGCATTACTATGCCGCACAGCTGTCAGTCTCCGACAACTGATGAACACTAATTTTTCCAAGTGATTCTGCTGTTGCATCATTCGCGCCTAAAATCCGGGCGGTTTTGATTGTTGCAGATCTGGAATGACCTGTATTCCCAGGGGCTCAACTGCAAAATAATTTAGCTTGTTGCTCAGCTTGCCGTCTCTTTTGCCGTTATTAGAATTGCAGCAGAAACAGCCTGAAAAAGACCTTGGCGGTGGAATCCTACGAATGACGCTGAATTCAGAGACCGTAGAACAAGCAAGGTACGTCCAAAAGACAGTCTCAGGCAAGAGCGGCTTTTATGACAACCTGACAAAGCAGTTCATACCAGCCGAAGTGTTCGAGCTTGCAAAACAGCGTTCTAGGGACGCCGGCAACCTGCTGGTTGAGCGGCAGTCAAGGGTCTTCAAATCCCTGCGCTACGGCATGATCTTTGAGGCGGCCACGCAGCCGGCTGATTCGTTTTTGAGGGCTCATGTCTACCACAAGGTGCCCATGGTCATGCTCTATGCAGACATAGTGGGCTCAACGAACATGAGCCTTACCATCCCGGTTGATACCCTGTCGACTATAATCCAGATATTCTTTCAAGAGACATCCATCACCATAACCGACCATGGCGGCTATGTATTGAAATACGCCGGTGACTCGGTCTTGGCGTTCTTTCCGCTGATTGGCTCTGATTCCTCAAAAGCAGAAGACACCTCTGTAATCCGCGACGCAGTGGCATGCGGCAAGGAAATAGTCACCGTCATCCAGCAGGTTATCAACCCGATTCTAAACGAGTACTACCATCCCGAGCTTGCAGTCAGAATAGGTATCGACGCCGGCCAGTGCGCGGTCGTTCTCTACGGCAACGATGCAAGGAAATCGTACGTTGACATACTTGGCCCGTGCATCAGCCTGGCAGCAAAAATGAAGTCTCTGGCAAAACCGGACAGCGCGATAGTTGGCCAGTCTGTATACGATCAGCTGCCAGCCGAAGACAGAACAGCCTTTTTGGCACTAAAGACAGACATCGAGAGATGGAACTATGTTGACGACTCCACAGGCGCCATATACAGACTGTACCAGATCTAGGCGGACACAATAGTTAATACATACTTCTATAATTAATATCCGGATTGGCAGCTTCCAAAAAGTTCTTCGTTAATCCGTCAAGGTACGACCCGTACAAGAATTTCAAGTTCAGGGTTGTGATCGATGGTAAGACAGTGGCAGGCATAACCAAGGTCTCCCCACTCACACGAAGCACCGAAGTCATAGAATTCAGGGAAGGGGGCAACCCAAGCGTCGTGCACAAAATACCCGGCAGAACAAAGTACGACCCGGTGATCCTGGAAGAGGGCGTGACTCACGACCCGACGTTTGAGGACTGGGCAAACTTGGTAAGCAAACTGCAGACTCCGGAGATGTCGCTTAAAAACTTCAGAAAAGACGTCCTCTTGGATCTGTACAACGAGCAGGGCACAAAGGTTATGTCTTACAGGATATACCGCTGCTGGGTGTCTGAATACCAGGCACTTCCGGAACTGGACGCCAACACCCCAAAGGTGGCCATAAGAATGATCAAGCTTGAAAACGAGGGCTGGGAGCGTGATACCAGCGTTACTGAGCCGGTTGAAACCTGATTGCATATGCGCAAAAAAGGAGCTGTTTCCACAATCAATGACGATAATTGCAGAAGCCCGGAGGTCATCGTGGATTTTGAATGCGAAAACGACCTGCTCTTCGTCGTGATAGCCAACATAGGCCTCTCATCGGCATTCAGGACATCGATCAAGTTCGACAGGGAGATAGTCGACTCAAGTGGAAGAAACATCGCCAGCATGAAGATATTCCGGATGCTGGAATTCGCGCCGCCCGGCAAGAAAATCCGCATCTTCGTGGACAGGTTCTCTTCCTATGTGGCAAGAAAGCAGCCACAGCTCATCACGGCAGACATTTCCTATTCAGACAAGCGCGGCCAGAAATTCAACGATATCATCAGGCATAACCTTACAGTGTACAGCGACATTGCAGAGGTCAGGATGCTCTAGTCTGGTTTCAAGATCAGAAAAGCAGGCCTTGCAAGTTCTATCCGTATGCCGTGTCTGATCTTTGAAACAGCAAGCTTGAGTTTGTTCAAAGCGTGAAAGGATATAGAACTGACAGGGTGGTAGTTTAGAGCCCTGCCCCGAATGGATTCCTAGCGTCTGGAATGCCGGAGCAGGGCCAGTATGGCTGACTGGTGACCGTATGCATCCCGGTCAGCATCGGTTATAACCAGTTGGTGTACAGTGCATTGCAAAAATGTCGACACCGCCTTTTTTGAGCGACGAATTCCGCAGGGTTTAAGCTTTTATCACCATTCATCGTATTAAGTACCGAAAGGCTGGGATGGGGCTATAATAGGGGTATGCAGTATCTGCAAGAGAAGCATCACGGACGATGCTGTATGCCCGCTGTGCAATGCAAACAGCCTCTGTCAGTGGTGCATATACATACATTTTCTGCGATGCCCCAAGAGGATGGAGATCAAGGACAGGTCTGGGCCTTAAACCTAAAAGCGAATCTACGAACTTGACACTTTTCCGCCTCGTGCAAGCAGTTGCATTATATGCACATTCCAGCATTGTATCTGTGCGCATTGGTCTCCAGAAAGTGGCTTATCGCGTTTCCCGTAATTGCGATTGTAGCTGTCCTTGTGATAATGAAGGCAGGCAGCGGGCCTTCCAATATTGCCGTGCAGGAGCTTCCAGCAGATGAGTCGCTGACCACGCTTGAAATGTTTGAAAGAAGGATGCTGACACATGTTATCGAGACCAGGTTTGAAGGCGGCGTGGTGGAAATCCGGCGGGGCGAGACTGCGGAAATACCGTTTACCATCATTCATCACAGCCACGTATGGTGGGAGCCGGTAACTGTAAAGGGCTTTTACAACAGGTTTGCCAACTATTCACCCTCGGGCCAAGAGATAGTGATCACCAGTGTTAGCTATTCGCCTACAAGCGTATTTCTCTGGGGCAACGCATCAGAAACGGCAACGATGAAGGTTTTGATACCCGAAGCCATGCCAGACGAAATGCTCGGCAGGACAGCCATAATAATGGCGTCTTTTACTTTTGAAACTTGGTACAGCTACGACATTTCGAAAAAGACCGGCTACGTCGAGGTTAAGATAGTTCCCTGATGACGTCATTAGCATCGGGTGTTTATCTTGCTGCTGTGGCACCTGAGATCGAAATGTTTCGGCCCTTCAATTTTGCTGAGACGCAATTACGGCTTCAGTCTGAAGGCTTATTAGCTGTTTTACGCCATTATCTACATGTCCGGGAACAGTACATCTGCTCAAAAAGAATTTGATGCGATCAGGGCAGAATACTCAAGGCTCCACGACCTATACAAGAAATACTTTCCAAAAGTAGATCCGAAGCTCGTAGAGGAAATAATATCCCAGACATCAAGTTCTAGGGAAAGCAAAGGCCTCCTGTACGCCCTCCGGGTTATTGCCAAGGAAGGGACAAACTTTGAGAGTGTTCGTGAATATTTTATCACCAAGACTGGCAGGGTGCCAACGTCTTATGAAACCGAGGCTCACTAGGTAATCCTGGTGTATCCGACGCTTGACATGATCAAAGAAATTCAAGGTTACGAGGAAGTGGAGTATATCAGCGGAGAATGCACTTATGCATCGCACTCCGTTGCATAAAGCAGGAATGCAATGTTGCCGACTATAGAGACAGAGTCGAATTAATTTTTTTCAGGCTCCCAAAAACATTCGTAGAAAAGCGGGCCCGGGGGGATTCGAACCCCCGACCTAACGCTTAGGAGGCGTTCGCTCTGTCCATGCTGAGCTACGAGCCCGCAAGTCAGTCTTCAACTTCGGCAGCGCCAATTTAAGCATTAGCTAGGTCTTTCTGCGCATCCATCTTCTTTTCACCGGTGACAGCCCTTGGGGCCAGGGCTATCACATGCGGCTGCCTGTCTGCGCCAAAGTCCCGATCCCGCCAGTTCTTTGGAAAGTATGTCTTGCCCACATTCTTGAGCTCGGGAACAAGGCCGGCTTGGTCTGCCACTGCCATTAGATCCCTGAAATGACTGCCATTTTTGTCAATGTCGGTCAGGATCTTTACCATGCCACCCTGCGCCAGTTTCTTGCTCATTGTTGCGAGCATGGATTGAAGCGAGTTTCTGTATTCCTGCTCGGTAAGCGGCACGGAATGTTCCGGCACGACAAGCAAAAAGTTGTCTATCGACCTGTCGTTTATGGAAGGAAGTAGTTTCTGAACGTCGCCCCAGAACGCAGACGCGTTCTGCGGGTCCAGCTCTGCCAGCCGGGACTTGGCCTTGAACACCTCGTCCTGATCTTTTCCTATGCCAATAAAGTACTCGGACCAGTTGTCCGACGCGATGGCCTGCAGCATTTCTCCTTTGCGCATGCCCAGCTCTACATTGACCTTGAAGTACATCTTGCGTGCGGTCTCTATGGTTCTGTTAAGCGGCGTTGAAGGGTTGCCTTCGTGGAAGAACTGGTAGATAAGGTTCCAGCGCTGCCTAAAGACATCCGGGAAGTTCTTTTGGTTTATCAGTTTTTTAAACAGCTCAATGTCTGCAAAATCCGCAAAAAACGCGTCGGTTCTGGAGACTGCTTCTAGCTTGGGCAGGTAAAGCTCATCGTACAGGTTGATGACCCGGTCCCAGGCCCTGATGGGATCGGAGCCCATGTACGTCACTGAAAGATCTGCAAGCCAAAGAACCTCGCTTAAAAGCATGATCTTGCCAGTATCCTGCCTGCCTCGTGTCTTTAGCTCTGCCAGAAGAGAGGCAAACTTTTCCTGGGCAATCTTTTGTTTAAAGTAAGGAAAGTCAGTCCTCCAGATCAGTGCCTCGACCAGAAGGCTGTCCGTAGGCGTCCACTCTGCCTTGACATATTCGGGGTGTGTGGTGGCAAACTCTTCCGGCGGAGTTGTGACTGACTTGAACTCCCGAAAATAGTTCTCAAACTCTTCAGGAGCCATGGTAAAATATGCATCGTGCAATCGGATCCTCTGTAGTTCCTGCATGGTTCTAACCACGCTGGGCCCCTTTATTCTGGACGTGGACGCCGCCTGCTGACCTGTCGCCTGCATCGGATCGTAATCGTGCAAAAGCCCTGCCACCAGAATTAATTCATAGTCCTTGGAGTCAAACGTATAGCCTTCCAGTTCAGCCGGCAGCATATGCATCGCCATGTACGACACTTCCAGTGAATGGTGAAAGTTGTGGTATTCGCTTGAGCCCTCGCCTAGACCCTGACGGGTGTACGAGTTTTTCAGGAACCTGACAAGGGCATGGAGGTTTGAAAGGCGATCTGCAGGGATCCCCTTTTTGACGGCAAGCTCCATTATCGAGGCTACAAGATCCTCATCTTTGACGTTGGCAAGGTCTGCGTTGGTCTGCTCCACCCTGCGCTTTTTTGCTCCCGGAAAGTTTCTGATAACCTGATAGTAAACGATGCGCAGGGGCAGGCTCTTGTTGAGATAGATGACAAAAGTCATGAACCGCCACGGATAGCGGACGCGTAGTCTTTCCCAACCAGCCACTTCGTTTGTGGCGGTCACTATCTTCCTGTTGACGTCTGAGATCAAAGAACTGAGATCAGCACTGCCCATGCCGGATTCAACAAAACGCTGCCGCTCCGTGTTCATGACCAGCCACTGGGGTACCTTGACAACGTAATGGTAGCGCCTGACGCGGATCTCGCTAGAAACCCGCTCCCTGTACGTGATGGCCACGTTTCTCAAGCCTTCTCCGAAGGGAAGATCCTTATCTCTGACAACCTGCAGTTTTATTTCCCGGTTTACACTTTGCAGCGTCAGCAGGATGTGCCAGTACTTGCCCTTGTCAAGCCATGAGGGGACATGGGTCTCCTTGTCCCAAAAGTCCACCGGACCGGAAGGCACAAAGCCGTTTTCGTACTCCTTGGTGACAGGATTGTAGGATTTGTATTCGTAATCCCCTATCATTGGGTCAAGCTTGCGTGCCGCCAGCCTGGCCTCTATCACCGCAGATGCCGACTTGGAGAATTCCCTGTATGCCATTACGCCCCATATGGTCCCAAGGGCGCTGAAAAGCACAAAGAGCTCTATCACCAGATCTATTTTTGCGTCCACAAAGTATTTCGGAACAAGCGGTATGCCAAACCAGCCCGAGGAGAGGAGGCCTGCAAAGATAAGGACGATGAAGAGCCATCTTGCTATGTCATGGTAATGCAAGCTGAAAGGCAGTCCGCCGAGCTGCACGTACGGATAGCAACCATCGCCAGCATTTGCCTCCAGAAATTTTCCTGGTTTAGAGTTCAACGCGTTTGCCTACCGGTATATTTGTCGATCAGGGTCTGTTCATGTATATATTGTCTTCAGTCTTTAACCTGTTTACAGCTGCTGACAGGCTGGACCATTTCTCAGAATTTGCAGAACCCCACTTTTCAAAGCATATAACGTCTGCCAGATCCATCCTGGAAAGCCAGCCGGCCGTTTCAAGGTCGGGTTTTGATGCAAATTCGTCGACATAGCCAAGGCACAGGTAGGCCACGGGCTTGACATGGGGTGGTATTTCCAGTATCTCCTCCAAGTCCTGATTTGAGAGGATGCTTACCCAGCCGACGCCTATGCCTTCGGCCCTTGCTGCAAGCCAGAGGTTCTGGATCGCGCAGCAGACGCTGTAAACCCCCGTTTCCTCGATGGAAGTTCTTCCTAGGACAAACGGCCCGAACCTGGTGGGGTCGTACGTCACGCAGATGTTGACTGCAGACTCGATTATCCCTTCAAGCTTTAGATTCCTGTACTTGTCCTGTCGCGGCTTGTTGTCATCCAGCATCCGTGTGGATCTTTCACGCTCGCGCAGAAAAGACTCCTTGACCTTCTGGCGCGTCGGCATGTCCTTTACCAAAATGAAATTCCAGGGCTGTGAAAAGCCAACAGACGGGGCATGGTGCGCGGCGTTAAGTATTCTCAGCAACGCATCATCAGGAATATCCTTTTGTATAAAGTGGGAACGAACGTCTCTCCTTGAGAATATTGCCTTGTACAGGCCGTCCTTTTCAGGTTCTGTAAGATAATCGCTATCCAAGATTCAATTTACTTTGTTCCATTCCAGTTATTAGACTTGCTGCTCAGGTTGGCAATAGCCCGCTCTACGTTCTCGGAATACAGGTCAATGCCAATGAATTTGCGGCCCAGTTCCAGGGCTGCGATGCCGGTTGTTCCCCTCCCGGCAAAGGGGTCGAGCACCCAGTCGCCGGGTTTGGTTGAAAACCTGAGGACCTTTTTTACCAGCTCCTCTGGAAAGATTGCAAAATGCTCGTTGCCGAAATGGGCCTTTGTCGCTATCTCCCAGACGTTGGACGGGTTCTTTCCATTTGGATTGCAGACAGCAAAGA
>CAZKXR010000043.1:0-14999 GCA_964556935.1 uncultured Nitrososphaera sp. | reverse complement strand
GCGGGCCCGGTGGGCTTCGATCCCACGACAACTGGCTCCGGAGGCTTGTGCTCTTTTTGATCAGCACCCTGTCCTGACTAGGCGACGGGCCCTACCATTATCCGTTTTATCATGCCTATTTATTCTAAAGTACCTACAGTACCAAAATACAATTAATATGAATAACGGTTGAATTTGATAGAAAAATTTTCGATTCATGAAAATCCTATGTTATCTCTTTGGCAATACATTGCTACATTCCAAAAATTATATATGCCATCAATACTATCTACTTCATATGTACGCCAAACTTTGTAACATAGAAATTTTGCCAAGCTACATCAAGGATGTAAGCATTGGTGATCTTTTGACCGTGCAGGCACTTGTGACAAATCCACTCGATTGGCACCATTTTTACGACAAAATATCCACGATTAAAAAGGGCGAAAAGACCAGCTTTATGGTAGTTACCGTTGAAGGCGAGAGACTGGAAGGTCAGGGTGATATCGTTGAAGTCGAAAAGTGGAGCAACCACGGCCATTACGGCTTCAAGATAAAAGTCGATATCAAGAAGCAGAAATCATTGACCGACAGAAGGGTCAGGACTCCAAAGGGGGAGGGAACCTCTTTTGAGGGTCCAAAATCTGTTCCAGGCGCCCGCACAGTTCCGGTTCAAGTCTCACCAGTTACGGCAGCGCTCACAGTCGATTCTGATGAAATAATAGGCTTTAATGAGCTGCTGAAAGGCTCGCTTGCCATGGATATGTCGCGCTAGTCCGCATCAGAAACTGTGCCGGAAGAATGGTAGTGTTCTCCCCGGCGGTGGTCTTGAGAGTGTAAGTCTGAAGATGTACTAGTTGAGATCCGAAGCAGATGCGGACCGGAAATTTACATCACAGAAATCGCCGCGGAGGCGAATATTTGTTATAGATCTCTGAATTGATCTGTTTTAAGAGCTTTCTTTTTGACTTGTCGGCCTTCTTGTTATTTCCATAATCCTTTGCCTCCAAAAGAACGCGAAGCTTGTTCAGATCCTCTACAGTCAAGGCCTTTAACCCTCGGTCAGAGACGATTTCTAAAAGTCTTTTGAACTCATCTTCGTGCTCATCGCTCAAATTATGCTGCAATTATTCCTAGATTCACATTATTAATTATATGGTTGACAGGACTCCAGGTTCTGCCCAATCATGTTGTTTACCATCATGGCGAAGGCTGGTGCCAGCAGATAGGACAGGGCCTGTCATAGTCTACCGTCTTTAGGAATACTGCCTTTTCCTCATTTTCAGTCCTAAGCAAGGTAAGCATGATAGTGCAGCCATTGCTGGCACTCTCACCGATATGCAAAGTGATTGGAAATCCTTCCCCTGTGGAAATGGGATACTCGACAAAGTTAAGACCTTTTATGTAGTTGGAATAGATCTGCTCTACAAGAAGAGGGCCGCTCCGTTCACCTTCTTTTAGAGTAACAATACTACCAGAAGTTTCCCATGGCCGCGCTCTGATCCCTGTTATATTCATGGAATATTCGCGACTGTTGCTTGTTGTAAGGAACAATGTGCTCCCGTCCACCTCTATGTGTACAGACTCCCCGGTCCTAAATAGAGCGTTGTCAGCACTAACATACGTCAGCAAACCGTCGATACATTCACTTGATTCATTAAGGCATTTACCGGCTGGCGATGGCGCAAACTTTAGAACTATCTTTTTTACCGTGTCGGTTTCCTCCACGTATAGAAAAGCGCCGCCTCCTCCCCTCTCCATATTCCATGCGGCTATCAGTCTGTCAATGTTATCCTGCTCGTCCATTGCGACGGCTTTTAAGAGTACACTTTTTGAGCCAACAGAAGCTCCTTCCAGTTTGTCGACAACCAATTCTGCAACATAATCAGAAGGCTTGATCTTTTCTGAAGCTTTGGGATAAGGCTGCAGGCTCGCTAGTGTAACAGAATACTGGTCAATTATCTTTGAATCGTTGCCATCAACGGATCCGCCTGAACCCCGGATAGTAAGGTGGAATCTGTTAGCATCTTCGCTTCCCAAGACGGCATCCAAAAGGATTGTTGCTTGGCCTTCCCACACACAAACAACATCTGATGGACATCTGGAATCCTCCGTAACGTCAACAAACTTGATTCTGACATCTTCTGATTCAATGAATGCAGTTTGATTTATCTTGATGCCAAACGGTTTTCCAAATTCTGCTGGCACTATTTCGGTATTATCCTCCTCAAAAATGCTGAATTCTACTGACCTTGAGATGCTATCTGTAGTATCTACAGATGATGTGTATGTAAAAGTGACTGTTGCCTTTGTATTGCCTGCAGAAATAGCTTTGTAGATGATGCCCGACGGCGGTCCGGTTACCACCGTTGACTCACCGGGTTTCAGTTCAACTACATTGAAGCCTTCACAGGAGTAGCCTTGCAAAACTTGAACATTTGCATCAAATTGAACAGTCAATGGCGATTCACAGAGGTCGTGAAAGTATATGGCATCTTTAGAATTGTTTATTATCGTCGCCCCTATCGTGAAGGAATCTCCAACGTAGACTTTCAATGGATGCATATGAATGTCCACAAGTTCCAAGTCAGAAGTACCGTATGACAGAGCTGATGCAGCCTGGCCAATAAAACCAGAAAGCAAGATCGATAGTAACATCAATACAATCGTTATCGATTTTAATACCAAACCTGTACCGATATAAATTGGGATGATGTCCGCTATTTCCTTTACTGTGATTATACGTACGCCCTAGAAGTGTCAGAGCGAATCTGTTAGTGATGGCCTTTGCAGTTTATCTTATAGTAGCAATGTTGGGTCCGAATTTGTATACAGAATTGGTAATATTCTAATTGCAGGTAAGCTTGGCCGCTACTTGCTGATGACGTAAAAGTCGTAAATCGGCATCTTTTCTGCTGCATTCCTTTTCTTGAAGAAATATTCCAATGTAGCCCAGAACGCCGGGAAGGTTTCAACCAGCCCAATTATTGGACAGAGCAGCAAGGCTTGCGCATGAAGCATTAGCCTTTTCTTCCAGCTTATTTTTGAGTATTTCAGGTTCAAAAAGAGTCCCAGCTGGTACGATGATATCCATACCAACGAGGTAAAGAGCAGTACCGATCCCAGACCAACCCCGACTGGATCGATGCTTGCCAGCAGTTGTGCCAGCGAATCAAAAGAGAGCTCCGGTATATTATCAGGAATAGGAAGGAGGTCGCGTATGGTGCCGTAGTCCGGCGATAGGAACAACATGGGAACGTAGTTGTATATCATAAGAATTGCAGAAGATAAGGCAGAAAAAAAGCCGAGAAAGTACGTCAAAGACTTGTACATTAGCTTGATTTTGTGCCACCTGGGAAATTTTGGAAGGTTCTGGAGCGTGCCAAGGATCCACCGGCGCCTCTGGAAAAAGTGGTCCCGGATGTTGAGGGGCGGTTGCTCCAGAAGAACGCCTCCGTGCCAGCCCATCGATCCCGGTCCGTACTTTTCGTAGATTTTGAATCCAAACATCTGGTCTTCGGCCAGAGTTGGCCCAAAGTTCCACCCTATCTCGTCTTCGACGTCTGATCTTACAAGCAGGTTGCTTCCATGCATGTGGAGGGGAGGCGGATTTGTCATCTGGGAAACGCAGTCGTAGCATGCAAATGGCCGAATTGACTCGGCTATGGCCGTCAGCCTGTTTGCCGCTTCAAACTTGAGCGGGTAAAAGATTGGCCCCTCTGAGGCAACCTCCTTTCCCTCCCTGATGGACTTTAGCAAGGCAAGTATGGTCTGGGTCGTCACATAGCTTTCATCGTCCATGTGAAATATCCAGTACTTTGAAGTATTTTTGCCTGTCCGCCGCCGGTGCTCTACTGCATACTGAAGGGCCCTACCCTTTCTTATTGCATTTGTCCTGAATCCTTTGTCAACGACAACTACTTCACATTTGATCCCCCTCAGTGTAATGATATCCTGTGTGTCGTCTGTAACAACAGAGATCTGGTAGTTGTAGAAATTTATCTTGTGTGCGGCGTTTATTATTGAGAGTATCCCGCGTCTTACGACCTGTGTTTTTGTGGCTGAGCGGGTCGTTATCTGAAAGATTACTGCAGCATCGTTGTGTGTATGGTGAAAAAGTTTTTCAACAAACACTTTTCTGTTTTTTATGATTCTGTAAAACGAAACGGCGGCAATGGGAACATAGGAGAGCCAGAAAAGTGTGGCAATGGAAATTATCAGACTGTCAACCAATGGGTATTTTTTCACCTTAATAATTTAAAAGAGTCTTGTCTTTTGCACAAACACGTATTCTAGAATCGCTTTATACAATTTGACCATCAAAAATCGGCGTCAGGAAAATGCTGCGATCTCTTTTTTATCGTACGTCAGCGACGATTGTTTTTAGCAGCACAGTAGTTGGAGATAAAAGGGATAATGTCGTAAGAAGACTAGTCGCAGTGGTTGAAAGAACATGTTCAGCATGGACATATTTGGCAGGCGGCTCATCATAAGACCGGTAAACCTAACCTCGGCAGTTTCAACTTTGATTTTTGCCATGGTTTACGGAGTGATAGAGCATACTCTGCTTACAAGCCCGCTGGGAATAAGTATACTTGTTTATCCGCTTAACCTGCACCTGGTAGGCCAGCTGTACTTTTACCATGTATTGATGCTCTCGCTGGCCAGCCTCATTTGCTTCAATCCATTTTTTGACATACTGTTTTTTTCATCCAACAATTCAGTCAGGAAGCAGGCCTTCCTGTGGGGAACAGGAAACATCCTGAATTTTGTCTGGCTTGAAGATATGTTCTACTTTGTACTTTTTGCGGAATGGCCCAAGGATGTAATGACGCCTCTCCACCTATCTTTTTATGGCGTCGTGTGGTGGTACCCTGTGCTTTTTGTCGTAGCATCTTTGCTGTATTATTTGACAATTAGGGACATACGGAAAGTGATGTAACAGCAGATAGTGTAGGCATTATGAAAAACCGAAGTTGTTAATAATTTTACTTGTGTCTAGTACTTTGATGAATAACAGAAGAAAGATCGCCGTGGCTTCTGTTATAGCAGCTGTCGCAGCATTGACAGCTCTTACAATTACCCTTTCCCGGAATATCGATCAAATACCAGATGGGAGCGTTCCCGACAATACCACAGATAATTCTACCGGCAATGTCCCCATCACGAACAAAACCGGTGGGCCCGCGGACGATGGCAAACCCAAACCTGTCATCAATGTCATTTCATCGCCTTCCGCCTTTCCTTTTGTTGAAAAATGGGTGACTCAGTACAACAACGAAGGAAATCTTGGTATTGCAAAGGTGGATTATTCCAATGAGGTAGATGACGCCAATGTTGCAACGATGTATTCCAACGTCTCTGACTTTCTTGCACATAATTCGGCGGACCTTGCAATAACCGGGCTGGCCGTACCTGCAAGCGGGAATTTCACGGATTCTGAATCCCTGTTTTTGCCAGCCAGCCCCCAGGCAATAGTAATAGTCTACAATGTACCAAGCTTTCCGGACATACCATCGGGGTTAAGACTTGACGCGCCCACGCTTTCTGCGATACTAGGCGGCAACATCACGCACTGGGACGACCCAAAAATTAAGGAACTGAATCCTGACATGAATCTACCAAACGAAAGGATAACCGTTGTGCATGAAGGACAAGCTGGAAGCGCTTCAGATTTGCTTGACAGGTATCTTCTTTTGACCTCCAACCGCACTATTGACTGGCCGGAGGGAAGCTTGACTGGAGATTCAGCGGACAACCTCTCTACTATAGTGCGGCAGACGCCCTATTCCATAGGATATGTTGACTTTTCATATGCAATTCAAACCAAGATGACGTATGCAGCGCTTCAAAATTCTGATGGAGAATATGTTTCTCCTTCAATTGACTCCATAGACAGAGCCATTCAAAATGGGACTGTAATCGAGGCTGATGACGACTGTACTGGCATTATTTGCATAAACCAACCATCAAGCTTACCACCTACAACGTCTGTTGGACAGCTTGGAAACGGCTCTTATCCAGTAGTTGGATTCTATTATGCAGCATTTGAAAACAAAGACGATATAATTAATGGGGAGGCAAGTGAAGCGATAGACGCCGACGACCAAGCTGCTGCAGATAAAGCTGCAGCCGTAATTGACTTGGTTAAATGGATAGTTGGCGAGCGAGGCCAAAAGATTCTCCAAGATACCCAGTATCCATCAATATACGAACAGAATGAAGCACTGAAAAATTATCTTAACACCACCCTTGCATCTTAAAGCCATGTTTTGTATTATGGCCGTCAAAGCCTGTCATGGGATTAATCGTCATTAGCTGTCTGCACGTATTTACTATTCAAATAAACAGTACGTTGAAAGGTTGTTCATACATGGTGACATCCCCTTTACGCGGTTCTAACCGCCGCTGTTATTCACTATTCTGTAAATCTTACCATCCTCATATGTCAGTATATACAAAAAGCCATCAGGACCTGTCTCGATGTCAGTAATCCTCCCAAAACCTTCGCCAAGAAGTATGGAGGTGATCTCGGGTTGTTCATCGTCCTGAACCGGATCTGCCACCAGATCAGACAATCTTGAATCGTGAAATACAAGTCCGGTTCTTTCCTCGTTTACCTCAAAGAAATACAGGTTTCCATTGTTGATATCTCCGACAAAAACATTATTTTCATATTTCTCTCCAAGTTTTTCTGAATCAAAAAATTCGATATCGGTAACGCCGATAGTGGCATACCAGCTAAAAACAGGATCTTCGTATTTTGCACCATCAAAGATAACAAGTTCATCTATTGTAGCATTGTTTCTTGAAATCGGGCCGATGACCTTGTGCCAGCCGCTGTTAAAGCCGGGCCTGACGATGTTTATTTCATCGTATGTGTCTGGTCCGTTTTCTGTTATCCACATGTTATGTGAAACAGGATCAAAATCCATGCCAAATCCGTTGCGGATGCCGTACGCGTAATATCGTTTCAGCTTTTCATAATGATAAAAGGGTTGCTTTCAGCGGGTAACCCGGTTTCTTTGTCCACGCGCAGTATTACTGATTTATCATCCGGATCTCTACCTGAAATTTCGTTGTCAAGTATTCCTCCGCCGGCGTTCACATCCCCGATGACGGCATACAGGTAGCCATCGTAGGGTCCTATGGCTATCTTGCCACCATTATGGAATGGCCCTGGCTCGCCGGGAAGATCCAAAATTAGTGTCTGATTAGTAAGGATCTTTTCGTTCCAGTCGTAGCTGTATTTGTAGACCCTGTTTCTTAGATTTTCACTGTCTGATGATTCATCTACAATTTCAGTAAAATACAGGAATACCGTAGTATTGTAATTAGGACTATTGTTCCATATGGCCACACCAAGTAATCCGCGTTCGGCTTCGTTTGCTACTCTAACTTGCAAAACCGTCTGGTTGTAGGGTTGACCTCTTGGAACAAGGAGAACTTTTCCGTCATCTTTTTGCAGAACTAGGATATTGTTGGCATCCAGAAAACGCATGCTTGTTGGAAACTCTAACCCCTCTGTCACCAGCTCTATCCCAAGTGTATCATCATGTAACTTTGGGAGTATTTCCTTCTCTTCCTGCGATTGCGCGGTATCAACTTCTACAGGATTGTTGGGCGTCAGAGAAAACATTACGGCGGCAAAGACAATAGCTCCAGCAGCAATTACTGATATCAACAGCTCCTTTCCAACCATTAATTGTTTTATTGGTCGAATAGATCATATCTAGGCAACCGGTGTATATAAGGAGGAGAAAAACTCCAGCATTTCCCGTTAAGCATGAACGAGCTTTCTTACCGCGACTATCTTGCTGCTTCTCGCGCCCTATCTGCCGCTTCAGTGGCCTTTACGGCCTGCTTGGCGGCCTTACGTTCAGCCATTATAGCCTTCTTAGAAGCCGCCATTGCCTTCTTTGCTTCCTTTCTGGCTTGACCCAGTGTCCTCTTTAGCCGTTTGACCTCCTCACTTCTTTCTTTAAGCGAAGATTCCAAGGAGACGACTCTTCCCTCTGCTATTCTGGCGGCTTGAGCTGCCCTGTCTGCCTCGGTACGTGCTACCTCTAGCGGCTCACCTGAATCGGATTTCTTCTCTTCCGCTCTATGTGATTCAATGTATTCTGAAATTGTGCCCAGTATGTTTCGTATTCTTCCGATGTATTCATCAGATTCCGTGAACTTTTTCTGTGTAAGAGATGTCAAGAGCCCGTCTGAGTATATTTTAACATCGCTAAGCATTGATTCCATTCTTTCTTTATTCATTATTATCTTCTGCATCTATTTACCAAAAATATGATATAACTTTGCCGCCATTTGTTTACAAATTCGCTTTGTGTCATTTGCACAGCCAACAGGATTCGAACAGGCAATCGTATCTAGTAATTCATGTAGCTTTGAAAAATTTCAGAAGTCTTTTTGGTTAGAAGGTATGGCTTCAATCCCTAATGTAATATATCTGAAAAATGATCTTGATATCAATGAAACGTGCTGCGTTGTTGGCAACAATAGCAGCTTTAGCAAGCATTGTTCTAGTATTCTTCCTGCTGGGACCCGCATTGTTC
The DNA here is from genome assembly GCA_964556935.1 of uncultured Nitrososphaera sp. Classification (GTDB taxonomy): domain Archaea; phylum Thermoproteota; class Nitrososphaeria; order Nitrososphaerales; family Nitrososphaeraceae; genus Nitrososphaera. Next base: position 6,456 of record CAZKXR010000043.1, on the reverse strand, counting down.
ACCGAAAATTCAGACGAATCAAGCATTGCAGATGTAACAGACAACAAAAAACAGAATGCCAGCAGCCCCGTTCGAGTTGCAGCTGGCGGCATCGCCAGGTTTGAAAATGTAACAAATCTTACCAATAATCCAAATGATTCTGTTTACGGTCAAGTTGCTGCGGCCGGAAACAATGTGTATGTGGTGTGGCAGGAGTCAACAGACGCAGCAAATGGCAGAAACTATGACATTTTCTTCAAAAGGAGCCAAGATCAAGGAAGCACTTTTGAAAATGACAGCATAACTAACCTGAGCAAAAACTCGGGGTTTTCAGAACACCCTCAGCTGGTGACATCGAAAAATAGTGTTTACGTAGTTTGGGCCGACAATACTTCTGGCAACAAAGAAGTACTATTTGCCAAAAGTGCAGACAACGGAGGCTCGTTTGATAAAGCGAAGGACCTGAGCGATTCCAGCAGCGACTCATACAACCAGGAAATAGCAGCTTTTGAAAATAACGTGTACGTAGTTTGGCAAGAACAGGATGACGAGGGAAATAACACCATAGTGTTTAGAGCCAGCAAGGACGGCGGGAATGCTTTTGAGGGCCCTGTCATCCTTGCAGATGAAAGCAACGGTAATGTCGATCCCAGGTCATTTCCAAAAGTTGCAGCATACGGAAATGCTGTGTATGTTGTATGGAGTGTTACTGGCGATACAGATCGAAAGCCGGGGCTTTTCTACGTCAAGAGCTCTGACCGCGGAGACACATTTTCTCCGATTACCAGATTAAATGGCAGCAAGGACGTAGGTGAAGCCCAGGTAGGCACATATCAAGACGATGTGTACGTAATATGGGGAGGTCAAGATACCGCAGCCGTAGACAGACTGTTCTATGTCAAGAGTAGCGATGGTGGGAAAACCTTTACCGGTCCAGCAGGCGTGGATAGTGCAACCTTGGCAAATCCGCTGAATGTTGAGCTGGCAGTTATGCAAGTCTACAATGGCATACAGCCATACTTTTACATTGCAAGTCAGGTCGTATTATCTTCAGGCAACGATGAGATCCTGTTGGTATCAAGCTCGGACGGCGGACATACTTTCGCAGAAGCCATCAACCTAAGCAACAATACCGGGATATCGGAATGCCCGTCCATCGCTGTCTCTGGAAATGACATCTTTGTTATATGGGAAGACTTGACAGCAGGCAACCACGAGATATTTCTTTCAAAAGGCAGCGTGACCTATAGTTGAGGGAAAATCAGTTCTTCCGAAAAGGGAATGAGCCGGCAGACTTAAACGAGCTCGTCGATATCCGAGTTTAAGTGGGGTCTGTTGGTATTCAGGCCGCCAGCTTGCTGCGCTCAAGCATAGATTTGTTGTTCTAAGGGTTTGCGCTTCTTGTTTTGCAATGCTTTCTTTACCTGTTCTATGAACCGCATGAATTCCTCCTCGCTCATCGCTCCGCATATAGTATCACAATCCTGTCCGGGTGCAAGCCCTAATTGCTTTTGAACCTCTTCTTTGAATTCTTCCTTGTCCATAGCTGAAAGCGCCCTAATCAAACCAAGCCGCAGTGCGCGTTCATAAGAATAATCAGACAAGTCTGTTTCACCTCCACCATTGGCTCCATCATACAATAGGACTTTGCAGGATAAAAAGTCTACAAGTCACCATCCAGCGGACTTTTAGACATTCCAGCAGAACGAGGTCTAAAAAGATCGTTATCCTTAATTCTTACGATTGGATAATAGTATGTAATGTCAGAAGCCCTCAGGGATAAACGACTGGGTCTAGTGTTGAAAGGATATGATTTGGTCCCAAACGCCGCTCTTGAAACAGTGATTGCTGTATACACCCCCGAAGTGGTTCAAACCATTCTTTATGAAAACCCCGGAATCATGGATGGATGGCTCCAAAAATTAGACAAAGAATATGCAGAAAAGAAAAAATCTTGCGAGTTAGATAATGATCCACTGGCCTGCTATACAGTTTCGTTTTACGAACAATTTGAAAAACATTTCAAAAGCTGGCAGGATGGCGGAATGATAGCAATAAAGTTGCCGCGAAATAGAATAATCAATCTCAGCAAAAGGCCTTTGTTTTCCGTTGCCGTTGCTGACGACAAACCCAGCCGCCACGTATGTGAAAAATGTCTGGCAGTTTTTGCCGACATAAAGGAGCTGGAAAAGCACTACCAAGAGGGGCATGCCCCGTCTCAGACTGAAAAAACCAAGGGATACGTCATCAAGACTGAATCAGATATCGATGGATACTATGCAAAGAACCCCATATGGCGGTAATTACGGGTTCTTCGACTAGGTATTCACGCAGTTTGCCTTGATCAGGCTTCTGCGGCGCGCTAATCTTATTTCTTGGTTTGACGTATAAATGCACCATGAGCGAGTCTCCGCATGTTTCCAAGTACAGTTACATGTGTAATGAATGTGGAATGACCTTCGCATCCCTAGATGAATACCTAGAACACTGCCGGCGTTATCATCCAAAGGTAATAGGAACGGCAATAACGTAGTAGCGCAGCAACTGCAAAAATCGCTTCTTTTGCCCCAAAGTCCAGGCAGAGTCCTGGAGAGGCTAACAGGATGCTCATCTGACTCTATCCAGCAGCAAGAGGTGGGCGTCATTTCTGTTCTGCAGGTCTATGTTCAGGAAAAGATCCGCTTTCTTGCTGAATTGATTGATTACAGGATGCTGCAGCCTCTTGTGTACCACAACAACAATCGTTTTATCAAGATTGATTAAATGTCCCACACAGTCTACGAATTCCTTTGACTTGAACTCCATCGGCCCAAGCTCGTCGCAAATGACCACGTCGGAGTTCTTCATAGCGTTCGTCAGTCGCTTGGAAGCAAAACGGCAGCCGTCAAGGTTAACCAAATATTTTCCGACCCTTGGGCCACTTCCAGCTGGAGCGACGATGGATGCCAATGGCGCCTTTTCATTTGTCATAAGATCGATGAATTCAAAACCAATACGCACATTCTTGCTTCTTACTTCCCTAGAGACTACTCCGCCTACCGCGACTCCTCTTTCCTTTAGCGCTCTGACAAGATTCATTACAACCGTGCTCTTCCCGACACCAGGGTCTCCAGTTATGGCCAGTATTGTCATTGGGTTCTATCAGCGTCTATTTGTTGGATTGGGATGCCGCTCTTTATTACAATTTTTGTATGCCACTATTCCTATTGGAAGTTTTAGTGGGGATAACTTGAAAATGCAACCTACTCAAAATTCTTGCTATGTAACTTAAATCGTGGCATGTAATTCACGAGGCAGGTAGGACAACTTTCCTATTAATGATAAAGACAGATACGGTTAGTGCAGAGATAGACGCGATAGACAGAGCATAAACCGTAAACATTGGGTGCCTATATGGTTCCAAGTCCGGCAGCCCGGCCATAACGCCAACTATTCTCATAAAGTTCTGGACGATAATTGCCGCGTAAATGCTTCTTCCCAGAAAGTAACTGATGGCAGTTGCGATACTTGGAAGCATCAGGAACAGCACCATACTCGTCTGGTTGAAAGGCGGGCTGTGTGCATAATGGTAGACCCCAAACAACACAGATGCGGCGGCTGCTCCAGCCAGTACTGATGCAATTCTTCCCTTGTGTCTGCTCAGCGATTCAAAGCTGCTCCCGACCAATGCCCAGCATACCATGACTTCTGCAATGGAAACAGGCAAGACCTGCATGAAGGTGTTGAACACAACAAGAGGTTCTGTGGTACGGGGGTTCTGAAGCATGAACAGTGCAAGACCGCCAATTGCTGCTATAGCTATAACAACAGCCCTTAGCCGTGATTTGTTCGGTCCTATTTGTTCTGGCTTTACAAATCGCGATTTCAATAGATATCGTATCGTGAATGCAGATACCACTGTACCAACTGCAATATTTGCGACCGTGACATAGGCTATCCTGCCCACCGGATCCATGCGGAGGAACAAGTTTATTCTGCCTTCAAGAAGATAAGTAGCTGCAATCCAAGCAATATACACCGATAAGGCGATTGCCAAGAGCTTTAGATTTGATCCTTGTTTATCGCCAATCATCCATGTTATTTACAGCGATTTATAATAAAAAGTGGGAATGCGGTGTATTGCAGAGTATTCCACTCACTTAATACCGACTAACCCAAAGATACGGCAAGGCAAAATGACTTCGGAATTTGTAAAAGATCAGCAACCTCAAAAAAAAATAACCCTAACGAGTTGGAACTCTAGGTTCTGGGCATGGCTGATTGACTTTGTAATAGTGATGGCAGCAGCAGAAGTGACATTTGCAATAGCATATGCACCCTTTGCCTTCTATCAAGGGTGGGACATTAACAATCCTGCACTGGGAGCAGTTAGATTTGCAGTGCAAAGCCTGATGTTCTTTGGTTATTGGACATACTTTGAGTCGAGAACCGGGCAATCCATAGGAAAGAGGCTGCTAAAGATCAAGACAACTGACTTGGCAGGAAACATTGCAGATGTGAAGAGCGTAGCTATACAGAGCTTTGGCAAAGCCTTCCTGCTTCCAATAGACGTGTTCTTTGGCTGGATATTTACCAATGAAAAGAGGCAGAGGCTGTTTAACAAAGCAAGTGACACTATCGTGATCAAAGTACTAGATGTCGAAGGAACGCATGGAAATGTTCGCTATACGAAAGAATAAGATGGGCGGGGCGACAAAGCAGAAGAGGGAAGGCAACAGGCCTTCTGCCAACGTTCTATACAGTAAATGGTCTGAACGCTTTACATGGACTGCAATAATCCAAGGCTCAATTGTGGCTTTGCTTACTGCAATGCTTGCAGCATTCTCCATAGGAATGGAATATCCACAACAATTTGTTGAAATGATGCTGGCAACACCAGCATTAGGATTTAGTGAAGTTACAGCGTTGGCAGGTCTAGGATTGTATCTTGTTGTCGGCGTAATCGGTACAGGGCTCATTGCACAGTTCTACCATCACTTTGAAGTCAGAGTGGGTAAACCTTACCGCGGTCTGGCCAGCAACGCGCTTGCCTGGACACATCTTGTGCTAGTAAATGTCGGAGTTGCCGCTGCTAGTGTGTTGATGATATATGCCGGTTATCTAGGAGACGTTGCAGCGACTCCAAAAGAAGTAGGTGGATTTGGTATGACTGTGGAGCAAACGGCAGAACAGATTCTCAATTCGTTCATCGTGCCCGTTGCCTCGTTGTTGCTTGTAACTGTAACAGGTGCGGTAGCTGGAGGGGTCGGATTCATCATCAATTTCTTAAGAGACTAACATACCCATTTGTTGCAATGAATTATCAATTTGTGGGTTCACAGTCAGTGGTTTTCTATTCCAATGGCAGTTTTAAGGCTGGATTATTACGTTGAATTTTCTGCAGTTAATGCCGTTGTCTTTTATGGTGTTTATACTTTCCAAGCTCCAATAAAGCAACCATGAGCAAAAAAAGTGAGGGTCAGAGCCTTCCAAGGCCTGGCAAAATTCCCTTGAATCGAGCAAGTCCTATTACTGCGACTAGGAGCGCTGCAAGGAGCAGAGTAGCTATCACACCAAATTCAGGTACCACGGACGCGCCATAGATCTCTACTGAATTGCCACCATCTGGCACGGTGAACTTGATGGTTGTCTGCGTCTCTGTCGAGCTTAGGGTCTCAAATGTCAATTCGTTGTCACCAGCCTTCACCATGGAAATGCCATCGATCATGCTCTTTGGCAGTGTTAGCTCTACATCACCGGCCTTATCGAATTGAAGCATCACAGACCTGCCAGAATTGATGGTGACAGCTGTTACCTTGCCATCGGTAGAAGTGCCAGTTACAGTGTAGCTTTGGCCACCGAACTCTGTATTGCCCATGATGTCAACAGTTGCCTTGTATCTTTCAGGCACCGCTATCTTCTTGTCAATTATATCCTGTGTAAGCTGGGAAAGCCTTTCCTTTACATCAACTGGCACGCTGCTATCAAGATCGTGGAATGGGGCCAGGTAGACTATGCCATCCCCGGAAGCTCCCTTGCTGGCTTCAATGCCTGGTTTGTACAGCTTGCCCTCAAACCTGTTTTCGACCACCATCTGAACAGATTGGTCAAATGCCTTGTCGATGTCCAGTACAAATGAAGTGAGCACTGTGTCCGGTGCCAATCCGTTCTGGTCAGCGACGGCACCAAAGGCAAAGATGCCCTTTTCCTTGGCAGCCTCTATAACGCCATGGCCAGACGTATCTGCTACATGAAACAGAAAGTCAGCGCCGGCGTTGGTTTGCGCTAGTCCTGCTTCCTTTCCTTTCGAGGGGTTGTCCCAGTCACCAAGGTAGGTTCCGATGACCTTGATTTCCGGATTGACGTACTTGGCCCCCTGTCTGTAACCTTCAAAGATATTTATCAGGTTTGGATACTGGTCTCCCCCCACATACGCTATGGTGCCTGTCTTGCTCATCATGGCAGCCAGTGCACCCAGCAGGAATGTACCTTCCTGCT
>CAZKXR010000042.1:0-15420 GCA_964556935.1 uncultured Nitrososphaera sp. | reverse complement strand
AATGCGGGCACAATTATATTAATATTGCGCAACATGAACAATATGGCCAGCAACAGGTTTATCAATAGCTTTGTAAACGAGATGGTTGTGAGCTCTGGCCGGCCCGCAGACGAGGTCAAGATCAAGCTAAAACACGGCGATTGGGAAGTTGAAATAACCTGCTCAGAAAGCAAGGTCAAACAGATGGTAGAAACCGTCCTTTCCAGCGTAGATTCCACCAAATTCCTTGACTCTGCAATAAAGGGTCAGCTTGAAGAATTAAAGCGCGAAGTAGAATCTCTCAAGTCAAGACCAGCGGAACTCTCCATACCAAAAGTAGAGAAGTCTGCAGTCAAAGGCGGCACGACATGCCGGGGGCTTCTTGAATCCCTCTGGTATGAAGGGTACTTTGTCAGAGAAAGATCCCTTGCTGACGTTCATGAAGAATTGTCCAGAAGAGGCTACAACTATGACCGGACCGCGGTATCACATTCCTTGACAGACATGGTCCGGGAGACCATTCTAACAAGGATAGGCACCATGAGAAATTACCGCTACATCCAAAAAAGACCAGCCGGCGAACAATCCTTTACTGCTGACGTCCAGCCTTCTTCGCAATTGTAGAATTCAGCCAGTGTATTCCTGCGGTGGTTATCCTGTACTTGCTTGCTTCAGTCTCGTCTCGAGCAACGTGGCCAGCCTTGACCATCTCTGATATTCTGGAGCTTACCGACTTGGGGTTGAGCGCAGTCATGGCGTGTATCTCGGACACCTGAATGGCGTCATCACTGATCTTGCCCAGTTCCTTGGCTATTCTGGCAGCAACCAGTTGGAGCGCCACCATGTCTTTGTCGGACAGTCTGACATCGGAATCTGGAATCACTCGTGGGCCTTCAGGAGTTATCTTGATCAGGTGCGAGTAAGCCTCGATTAGCTCTGTCACTGGATAGTTTAGTGATATCTTTCTGGCCAGATCCATCGCCGGGACCTGTTTTGAAAGAAAGTTGAACACGGAGGTCATGACCGATTCTGCCGTGCCGTTGAATTGCACGCTGACGTCGCCCAAAGTTACGGAGACGTTGACGATGCTTTTGTCGGTCTGACTCATTTTCCCGTTCTAACATCCAATCCACATATATATTGAATTCGGCTAGACGAGGAACCTTTTCCTTTTCTCTTTTACGCGGTAGAGAATGTATGTCCCAGCGAGCAGGCCTGCGGATAATGCGATCACACCAAGATTCAGAAACATGTTTTCATCTGCAACAGAGCACGTCATTTCTTCTGTAGCACATCCGGCGCCGAAAAACACCCCATTCCAGGCGGAATGGACCAGCACTGAAAACCAGCCTTTGCCGCTGACCCAAGTTCTGAGGCTGAAAAATAGCGAAGGAACAACGAACAGCCAGTTTCCAAACGCCAGGCTGGTCAGCTCAAAGGTTGGTGTATTGAATATGTGCAATACAGCCCATATGGAGCCTGTCAGAAGAACAGAATAAGCATTGCCAAACACGTAAAACGGGAGCCCAAAGAACAACGTCTCTTCTATCGGCCCTGCAACCAAAACCGTCAAAAGTGATCTGGGGACACTTGGCTCTTCATAATCTGGAATCAACACTTCAAGTATGGCAGTGCCCGCAAGCAAAAGGCCGACTCCTACTCCGTGGTAGAATATCAGCATCTTTACCAAGTAACCGATAGAGGTACGCCGGTACTTTGAAAGCCATGATCTCGGGTTAAAGTCCGCCCGCTCATTGGCGAATCTTTCTTCTGCCACACCCACTGGCAAGAATCTGTTACAAAAGAACGTTTCTAGGCTGTTACTGTTAAACGGTCATCGCCAATACTCTGGCAGGCTATGTTTTGACTATCTTTTCCAGCTTGTCCTTGAGGGCCGCGTTGATCTTTTGGCCGTCGGCCTTGCCTCTGAGGACAGCCATGCTTCTTCCCATGAGCATGCCAAGTGCATTCATGCCCTTTTCTTGCACGGCTGCCATGTTGTCCGATATGACCTTGTCAAGCACAGCACTCAACTCCTCGTCACTTATTGAGGAGACTCCCAGAACCTTGATGACTTCGTCAACGGTCCTGCCTTCCCTTTTCATGAGCTTCTCAAAAATCAATACCACGGATTCCTTTGCTATTGCACCCTTATCCAACCTGCTAAAGATATCCACAAGAACGCTGTCGGTCAGGACAACAGGATCAAGACCCTGCCGCTGCAGGCTTGTCAGGTCCTCGGTAAGTTTTGACGCGATGAAGGTTGGCTGCACCTTCGTCCTGCTTACAATTTCTTCAAACACTGAAAGATAGTTCGAGTCAAAGATCTGGGTTGCCAGCTTTTTGTTAATATCATACTTGCCTGCAATTCCGTCTATGACCTCATCCCAAGATTTCGGAACCTTGTCGGCAAGCGAGGCAAGCAGGGATCCGGTCACCGGAAACGTCGGTATGTCGGTTTCAGGGTACATTCTGGCGGCCCCGGGGCGGGGTCTGCTGAAAACTGTCCTGCCGTCGATGGTAGCGGCCCGCGTTTCTGCAGGAACGCCGGCATGCGCTGCCTTCAGTCGCCGGATGATGGCGTCGATGGCAAAACCGATCTTGTCGTCTGGACCGCCGACCATTACAAACGCATCGCTGTCACCCAGACCAAGTCTTTCTCTGACCGCTTCGACCTCTTCCTTTGAGATGCCGTAATTGGGGAGCTCGTCTGAATGAAATACCCCGCCAAGGCCATAGAACCTGACAAGCTCACCAAGCTCCTTGCCCAGCCTGATTCCGGGGTACGGCTCAAATCCAATCAATCCTGCAAAACCTGGCAGCCTAATTGCTCTAAATGAACCGGAAGACTCTATGATCTTTTTTGCCATCTTAGACGAGGACCTGGCAAGTATGTCTGTAACTTCCTCGATCCCGTCACCAATGGTTCTCTCGTCTATCTTTTTGAGTTTGTCTGCAATAATGACCAGGCCATGCTGCCGGAGCTTTTCATGCTCGATGACCTTGACCAGTTGATCAAGCTGCTGTACGCCTTTGACCTCGACTACTGCGCCGCCCATGATGGAGACGTTGACGTCCTGCCTGATGCTGCCAAGACCCCGTGCAACCCGTTTGCTGGCACGAAGCAGTCTGCCAAGGGTAAGGGCAACCTGCATTATCTCTTCCGGTTTTCCGCTCACCGGCTCCAAGGCGATCTCTACAAGTGGGACACCAAGCCTATCAAGGCCGTACCTCCTTACGCCGCTTTCATCTGAGAGCAGCTTCGATGCGTCCTCTTCAAGGCATATGCTCTGAACGCCTACCTGCTTGCCGGCCACCTCGATATAACCGCCGGTGGCCACAAGCATGGTACGCTGAAAGCCGCTGGTGTTAGAACCGTCGATGACTATCTTGCGCATGACGTGTATCTCGTCCATGATACGTGAGTGAAGTGCCAGGGCAAAAATGAGGGCAGTCTCCAAAGCCTCGTGATTGACCTCGTGGGGTGGCTCCTCATCGGCCTCTACCAGGCAGCTGGAACCAGAGGCCGCGTGGTACTCGACCAACTTCATCTTGCTGAATTCAAACATTGCTGCCGCGTCGTAGGCGCCAAGCTCGCTTTGAGTGGGGCGAAGCCTTCGCGTAAAAACACGGTCATACTTTTCAGCTTCTTGGCAGCTGCAGTTGCAGAACAGTTTGCTTTTCGTGGCCAGCTGCTGATGGATCTCAAAGCCGACCTTGAGATCCAGGTCTGGAACTGTCTCGACTGTCACGGCATTTCAGAAAAGAGTCGGTCGGATGTATTAAGCCTTGCCTAGATGGCCGTTGCAGAAGAGATCTCGCTGGCAATGTTCTGCTGCATCAGTTTCTTTGCGTCTTGTATGCTATCTGAATTGGCAAGGGCCCACATTGCCTTTACAGTTGCCGTTTCAGATATCATGTCTGATAACGGCAACACACCAATATCCAGAAGGTCTCTTCCGGTATCGTACACAGTCATCCTGACCCTGCCCCAGATACACTGCGACGTCATACACACCATCAATCCCGCGTTTACGGCCTTTTTCAGGCTGGAAAAGCAGTCGCGGCTTACATGGCCCAATCCGGTGCCTTCCAGTATTATTGCTCTGTAGCCAGAATCAACTGCATTGTCTATCAGCGCAGGGTTGAAACCCGGATAGTATTTTAACAGCATGACTCTGCCGTCAAAAGAAGGTCTAAGAACCAATTGCCGGCTGTCCCTTGGAATCATCTTGATCTCGTTTGCCTGCATTTCTATCTCACCATTCCTGATGATGGCAACGGGGTTAATGCCTATGGACTCAAAGGCATCGCGTCTGCTTGTGTGGTTTTTCCTTACCCGCGTTCCGATATGACATGCTATCGCATCATCGGAGCTGCCTGCATGCATTGCCACAAATACTCCCGCAGTCTCTGATTTGGCTGCAAATATCGTGGCGCCAAGCAGGTTAAGCGCTGCATCTGAAGACGGCCTGTCTGACGAGCGTTGTGCCCCCACAAACACTACGGGGACAGGCAGGTCCTGCAATGCAAAGCTGAGCGCAGCAGCGGTGTAATGCATGGTGTCGGTGCCATGTGAGATAATTATTCCGTCATATTTCCCGGTTCTTATCTTGCTGGCCACTTTTTCTGCTATCGCTGTCCAGTGATCCTGCCTGAGGTTTTCACTGTACTCACTCATGAGTACTTCGGGGTCAACTGCGGCATAACTGGCCAGCTCGGGAACCGACGCGTACAATTCCGATGCGGTAAGGGCCGCCCTGACTCCTCCAGTCCGATAGTCGATCTTGCTGGCTATGGTTCCTCCGGTGCTGATAAGGGCGATCCTTGGCTTTGTGCTGTTCTCCTCAATTCTGGCCTCTGCCTGAACCGGCGGAGACTTTTTTGCATCGATCTTGGCGATGGATCTTATCCTAGATATCTCTACTCCAGTATTGTATCCGCTTTTCATCTTTATGACGATATAGTTCCGGCTGGCCGATTCATAGCGGGGCATCAAAATCCCGGAAATTTCACCATCAGCAGTGGTGACTGTTATGCTATCACCTACCGTCACGCCGTATCTAGACAAAAGTTCGTTGCTGGCGTCCTTGTAGCCGCCGGTATCCACAGACAATGCTTCGGGATTCTAGCAAATCATATATTAACAAATTGTCCCAAGGGATGCTAAATATATTAAATCGAGCTCCACTAATGAGAGGCAGACTATAATGGCCGTAACCCTGGAACAGTTCAAAACAGCCCAGAAGTTTGTTTGGGCATTCTATGACTCCTTTTCTGAAGGTTAAATAATACACTTATAGAGTACGTTTAATGAACGATATTACACTTTGGGCAGAGAAATTAACTAATGATGTATATTCGACTTGGAAATCGAAATATTGTTTTTGGAAAAGTGGCTTTAAAGTATTCTACAGCCCGATCAAGAGCAATCCCCATTTGCTAATAATTGGCTATCAGCCGGGCGGGGATGAGACTCACTTTGCAGCTGAAGATAAGTATCCATTTGAAAGGTTGGATTTTAGCTTGCCGTCAGAAAACCTCTATTGGAGTAAGGATTTTACTTTGGCCAAACGATTGCAATCTCTATTCAGAGGGAAAGAGACTGAGCTTCGTGAAAGTGTAGCCTTTCAGCTCATTTTCTTTAGGAGTCGTAGTAGCAGACTTTGGCATTCTAACAAAATGCGAGATGAGATGGAGGCATTTTGTTATGATAAAGTAGAGCAAATCTTGACAATGATAAAACCGAACATACTTTTAGTTCTTGGATTCGAGACATATCGGCAATTACAAAACATTATCGGGAAGCTAGAATCAGAATTGGTGAGGGGAAAAAGGTCAAGGATTTTAGTACAATGTGCTAGATGGAATGGTATTCGAGTAATAGCCATCCTTCACCCTTCAGGTAATCGAATCAGTGCCGATGATTGGAACAAGATCAGGGACAGTATCCAGTCCAACCTCTAACAACTATGAAAAGTTCAACAGTACTTATTGTTTAACTTTCGTCATTAGGAGTGCTCTTTGATTTCGATGTTCCTGGATTCCAGAATCTTGAGGAGCGCTTGTTCTATGTCTTTGATTGAAATGAGGCCAAAATCCCAGGCATCGATAAAGTTACGGAATTCCTGCTCCAGGAACTTGGCAGTATCCTGAAACTCGGCCATCTTGGCCAGCGTGTCTGGAGATCTGTATCCCTTGGCCACCATTATCGGGCACCGCTGGTCGCCGCCGATGGGTATGTACCACGCGTTCTTGGCAAATTCATAGCGGCCGTCGTTTATCACGTTGTACATACGAATCAATTCCTCGTTGGTCAGTTTTTGCATGTCAGAGAACCATGGCTGGCCTTCCATGTCTGAAATCCTGGTGGGTTTTGCGTTGTCCTTGCCAAACACACTGTATTCTGCAAATGGGATAAAAATATACTTTCTAGTGATGGACGTGCCTGCTGTCCTTTGCCGCGATGGCCTTGAGCCTTGCTTGCCCACCAATCCTGCCTATAAAGTCAGCAACTGGGCCTGGTACAAGCTCCTTCCAGTCATTGCCCATGATCATTCTTCTTCTTACTTCTGTGGCTGACATCTCTTCACGGTTGTACAGCGGTGCTTCCACTGTCTTGACATTTCTTTCACGGAAAAGAAGAAGCGTGAACGGGTCGTTTGCAAAAACCACGTCGTATGCGGGCACCAGCATGTCCACCTGCCGCGTCCATAGGGAATGAACCTCTACATCTGGGACCGGTATTATGAGTATCTTTCTGAGATCGACCTGGCCATCATTGTCAAGGGCTGACTTGATCATCTCTATGCGCTCGCCGGCAGTAAACGGGTTTTCTGCCTCATGACTTTTCTGCGCGCTTCCAACAGCTATGATCAATTGATCCACTGACTGTAGCGCATACTTGACGGTGGCAAGGTGCCCCTTGTGGAACGGCTGGAACCGGCCGACGAAAAGTCCTCTGGTCAACTATTGAACGCTTCCCAGCCGCTTATTTAAAGCAATTTTGTCGGTTAACATATAAGAGCAGCACAGAGCTCAGCCACGTACGCGATGGCAGACCCTATAATGATAGATGGTTCTCAGGGCGAAGGTGGCGGCCAGATACTTAGAACCAGCATATCGCTTTCAGCCATAACCGGCAGGCCTGTAGAAATAGTCAACATACGCTCCAAGAGGCCGAATCCCGGCCTTCGGCCGTCCCACATGACTGCCATTAAGGTGATGGCAGACCTCTTTCACGCCAAGGTTGAGAATCTGGGGGTAGGGTCCGACTGGGTCAGATTTCATCCATCCGGTAGATTTGCCGGCGGCTCAATCAAGGTGGACATTGGAACTGCAGGAAGCATACCGCTAACCCTGATGGCCGTAGTGCCGGCGGTATCGTTGTCCAACAACGGCGTGGAGATCGAGATCACGGGCGGAACCGATGTCAAGGCAAGTCCCACCATTGACTATGTGGGGAATGTTGTTTCCAGAGCCTACCGGGAGGCTGGAATCAAGTTCACTGTTGAAGTATTGAAAAGAGGATACTATCCCAAGGGCGGAGGCAGAGTTAGTTGTGTAATAGAACCGTGCAAGACTGCAGCCCCAGTCGAGTACCTGAACAACAGGCTCGTCGAGCCGAAAATCATCAGCGTATGCAGCATGCTGCCAAAACACGTGGCAGAAAGGCAGGTATCTTCTGCCCTGCTTGTTCTGGAAAAAAACGGCATACGGTGCCACAACTATTCTAGGTCACTTGAGCAGTCTTTGTCTCCCGGCTCTTCAATACTGGTATACTCTGTTTCTGAATTCGGCGGTCCGTACATCGGCGGCGACAGCATCGGAGAGATAGGCAAGCGGGCAGAAGCCGTGGGCCAAGAGGCGGCAGAGAGGTTCCTTGAAAGCAGCCTCGCTGGCGCAGCCGTAGATCCGCATCTTGCAGACATGCTGGTTCTGCCATTAAGCCTGGCCAAGGGGACATCAAGGTACAGGATACCGCGAGTTACAGAGCATCTGCGGACCAACCTTGAAGTCGCCAGCAAGATTGTTGGCTGCAAATACGACATACAGCAGACATCGGAAAAAGGCTTTCTGGTAACAATAACAGGAGGGCTAGACTCCCCCGCTGTCAAGTAGGGCCGCAATAAGCAATATGATGACGGATAGGATAACGATTACCCTTCCAAGGTGGATTATCTTGGAGCGCACAGACTGTATGTAGAGATTGCCGGCGTTGCCGGAAAGTATCTTGCGTTCCATTTCTGCATTCAGAGTCTTGACGTGGACTATGTATGCGCCTACCGTGGCAAGGACCAGAATTATCTTGATAAGAAGCAAGATCCCGTAGCCTGATTCAAGGAGTGCCGCAGGCTGCGAGATGAATGCCCGGGAATTGTATATTCCGCTGGCAATCAGGATGGCAAACGCCGGCATGGTTATCTTGTTGAACTGGCGGCCTAACTTTACCATCAGGCCGACGAGCTCTTCTGTTGACTTGGTATAAGACCTCAGCACCGGAACGGCCACTGCAGCTATAAAGATCGAGCCGCCGACCCATATTGAAGCGCATATAAGATGCACCCAAGTGACCAGGCCGTCAGCAACAGCCATCGCCTGAATCACGTTCTGGCATTATATTATCGATGCTGCCAGAAAGGTTTTAATCCGCTTCCAGGGGCAGCAATTGTAGTGATCATAGGTCCACGTCGAATCATTCTGATCGGAGCCATAGCGGCTATCGCGGCCACCATAATTCTTCTGCCTATTATATTTGCCCAGACCGCGCCGGACTTGAATAAAGTAGATGTACGCCTGTCCAAGGTAAGCGTGACTAAGGCAGATGAGGAGAAGATTAACCTTAAAGTGGTATTTACCCTTGCCAACCCCACAGAACAAACCGCCACGACATCCAAGATTGAATACGAGCTCTTTGCAGACGGCGTCTTGCTTGGCCAAGACACCATATCCTACGAGGACATACCTCCCAACGGAAGGCCGGCAATCTTTGGAAATGGATCTGTAGACATTTCAGATCCGTTCGTAGTGGAATACTCTGATGATCTGGCCGCCCTCTATGACAAGATAGAAAACGACACCCAGAATGTCCGATGGGGAGTAAAGGGTACTGCCCAGATAGAATCAACGCTGACGACGGTGCCTAAGGACTTCGAGAACGAAATATAGTCAGGCGCCCTTGGGCTTTAGGACCACCCTCATTCCGCCCTCTCCTTTTGCGGAGACGAACAGCTTCAAGACTTCTCCAGTCTCTGCGCCACCACTGATCCACAGTTCAATGGAGTCGATCTGGAACTGTTTGAACCAGTCTGCTATCTGGTCTATACTTGCAGCAAAGGCGCCAATGGTCCTGCTGCCCGCGCCCCTTGTAGCAACCTTTTCTTCTTCGCCAAAAACAAGCTGAACCTTCTTTTCTGTCATGGTCATAGACTCTATTACGTGCACTTAAGAATTTGTCCTGACAAGAGCTGTTAAATATCGTGGGTAGTGACGAAAAGACCATGCAACAGCTGTTCGGTGTTTTTGCCGTACATAGCCCGGAATCATGCCCTCTTAACAACAAGACCAGCAAAGACGTACTGATTCAGATAGACGACAAACTCCAGGAAATAGCCACCAAGCACAAGATATCAAAAGTTGTTGGCTTTTACTTTTCAGTTCTGGAACATCAGTGGATACTAATTCTTGAAGCAGAGAGCGCGCATGAAATCGAGATGTTCTGCATAGAGGTTGGCATATCTTTCTACAACACTGTAAAGATAGTGCCACTGAACGAGTTTGGAGTAGTAATGAAGCGGATCAAAGGCGCATAAATACAAGCGGGCCCGAAGGGCTTCGATCCCTTGACCTGCGGTTCCGAAGACCGCCGCGATATCCTGACTACGCTACGGGCCCTTGCAAATCCTTGAAAACAGGTTCTATATCAAAGCAAGCCCTGCCGAAATAGTAAAGAACCCCCTTCCTGTATTTTATTCAGTATTGTTTGGAATAAGGCAGATATTTTGCGACCATCCGGAGTCGTTTGCCTACCGCAAGTACGATGATTTTGATTTTGTCGAGTACTGCCGCTGTCAAAAGTGCGGCAAGGTGTTAAAATCGTTCAGAGGCTTTGACGAGGACATGCGGGGATGAAATACAACTATCTTGCTACTCTTATCATTGTCTGGTGGATAGGGGCAGCACTGGCAAGCCTTGCGCTGTTCTTCCCAAACTATAGCCATTTCTTTATCGTTGGAATTGTTGGGTGGTCTACGATAGCAGTGAGCAGCGGGCTAATAGCCTACGAAATCCGAAGGATAAAGGCCGAGGACAGAAAGAAGGAAATTCAGAACGGTTAACCCTTGCCGCCCTGCTCTTCGATCACCACCAGCGTCACGGTGGACGTGATTCCTGGTATCTTGCGTACCTTGTTGGTGATCGTGTGGTTCATCGCCTCGGTATTCTCGGACTTGACCTTGACGAAAATGTCATGAACTCCATATGTTCCCCTTACTTCCTTGACATCGGGAAGCTTTGCTATCTCGCTGATGATCTTTTCTTCGGAGCCCAGAGTGCAGTTCACAAGGATGTACGCTGTTGGCATATCAAAGGGATGCAAAATTTAGTATTTAGTCTTTTCCTACTTTTTGGTTATATTCTGCCTGTCCGGTGCGATATAGTGCTCCAACAGCTTCTGGCTGTAGCATTTACTGCAGATAAAGCCTGACACATTCCATTGGGGCATTGGCCTGTACTTGAATGCAAGGTCTGCGCCGCAAAGGGAGCACTTGCCAGCTTGTTTGGTCAATAGCTGTCTACCGTGTAAATAACGCCAAAATAAAAGTCATTCCAAACTAATTGCAGTGCACGACATTTGCTAACTTGATCTGTAAAAGGAATTAATATAGGTGCAAATGAACTAGGCGCTGAACATGAGGAAACCTGGAGTCATTGCCTTTCCAGTCTTGCTTGTATTAGGAGCGATAACCGGTTTTATCGCGTACAACATGCTTATTATCGAGGCGACACCAAAGGCCGGCGAAGTGCAATCGCCATACCGCAAGGATCTTCCGGTGGCTGGTTCAACCACAGAGAAGCCTGTAGCGGCAGAAGTGGATAAATCCAAATTCAGCAATGCCATGACAATAGACATACTTGCGGGGGCTGTAACCCAAGGAAACCCTGATTACGGGCCTGAACCAGCAAAGGTGTCTAGCGACGCGCTGATAACCTGGGTCAACAGGGACTCTGCTCCTCACAGCGCTACCAGCGGCAAGGGTTTTGACGACCCGGATTTCGGCCAGCTTTTCGACAGCGGCATCCTTGAAACAGGCAAGGAGTACAGCATACCTGCATCCGATCTGGGAAAAGGCGAGCACCCGTACTTCTGCATAGTGCACCCGTACATGACCAGCACCATAATCGTCGAATAACCATATCCTTGCGAATATTTGAAATATAACGGCGTTAAGCCAGAATACTTATATAAAGTTGGAATGAATGGTTATTCAAATGGCATTTTTAGAGGTAAAAGACCTGCGCGTAAGCATAGACGGAAAGGAGATCCTTTCGGGACTCAACCTGAGTATTGACAAGGGCGAAGTCCATGCCATCATGGGCCCAAACGGCTCTGGCAAGAGCACGCTTGCAAACGCGATAATGGGCCATCCGAAATATACCCTTAACTCTGGCCAGATACTGGTAAAAGGCGAACCAATAAACGCACTTTCCACCGATCTTCGTGCAAGGAAGGGCATTTTCCTTGGATTCCAGTATCCAACTGAAATTTCCGGTGTGGGCTACAGCCACTTTTTGAGGAACGCATACAACCAGCTTAACAAATCCCTTGCTGAAGAGCAGAACCGCGAGGTCTTTCTTACCGTCAGGGAATTCCACGAGTATGTAAAGAAGAACCTGGACGCGGTGGGCCTTGATCCATCCTTTCTGGGGCGATACCTAAACGAGGGCTTTTCAGGCGGCGAGAAAAAACGCTCAGAGGTAATGCAGATGCTCGTACTAAAGCCCAACATCGCCATTTTGGACGAACCGGACTCTGGTCTGGACATCGACGCAGTCAAGGCAGTGGCCGAGGCAATAAACAAGCTTATCGATACTGGAGCCGGCGTGCTTGTTATAACGCACTATGCTAGAATCCTGCGCTATCTAAAGAAGCTTGACTACGTCCATGTTGTCGCCAAGGGCAAGGTCATCAAGTCCGGCGGCAAAGAACTGTCAGAAGAACTTGAAGCCAAGGGTTACGGCTGGCTGGGGCTAGAAGACAAGTAGTAGTAATCATAACCCTCCGCCACCTAATTTTAAATAGGGTATTGTATTCTCACCCTGCTAGATGTCGGAAGCTACCAACGACAGCAACCAACAAAAACCAACACCGACATTTCTCAATTTCTCTTTCTTCAAAGTCGATCCCAAGTGGCGATGGCTCAACGAGATCGGAAAGGAGGAAGCGGCCAAAGAATTTGCCAGCCTGATTGAAGTTGCCAACACCAAGATGAAGGTGCGCACCTACAGTACCGTGGGTCTGCGGGAGGACGCGGATCTTATGATCTGGATGATCTCCGATTCGGTAGAAAAGACCCAGATCCTGACGTCCAAGATCTACAGCACGGTTTTTGGCAAGTATGTAACGCCGTCCTATGTTTTCCTGTCAGCGGCAAGGCCGTCCGTCTACTCAAGCAAGATTACCCCCGGCTTTATGACCGACGAGCAGCCGCTCAAGTATGTCATAGTATATCCATTTGTCAAGTCGCGGGACTGGTACCTGCTGCCGTTTGAAGAGCGAAAGAAGATGATGGAAGAGCACATCGTGGTTGGCAGACGATTCCCCCAGGTGAGGCTGAACACCACGTCTTCGTTTGGGCTCGACGACCAGGACTTTATGCTGGCCTTTGAATCGCCGGACCTGATGATCTTCCAGGACCTGATAATGGCGCTTCGCGAGACCCAGGTAAGCAAGTACGTTGTAAGGGATACCCCCATGATCGTTTGCGTTAATAAGGCCATCGATGAAATAATCAAGAGTCTAGGTTAGGATCATGCAGGCGCTTAAGGAATGGGCCGTTGTCTGCAAAGCCCTTGAGGATGGGCGTCAGGTCGTCCTTCTGAGAAAAGGCGGCATCTTGGAATACCGGCAGGGCTTTGAAGTAAAGCACGACAGGTTTGCATTGTTCCCTACTTTTGAGCATCAATCAAAGGATCACCTGCAGCCAGACTACCAAGACAAACTCGATGATGTGCTGAAAAACCAGCCGGCCGCAGCGCAGAATATCCTGACTTCGTATGCAGAAGTGGTTCATGTAAGGGAAATAAGCGACAGATCCGTGCTCAAAAAGCTGGAAAAATACCATGTCTGGAACGAAAGCTATGTTAATGCCCGGCTGAATTATAACCCCAGTAAACCAATGAGTGCCATACTGTTACGTGTTTACAAAATGGATAACCCTGTACAGGTCAATGTGATGCCGGAATGGGCTGGATGTAAATCATGGATTCCCCTGGATCTCCAGGCGGCGGGAGGCAAGCCAGCCATAGACGATGCAGCTTTTAGCAAGATTTCATCAGAGGTGATGGAGGTTTTGTCATGAAATATCGAACCCTTGGCAAAAGTGGCATCAAGGTCAGCGAGATCGGGTTTGGCGCCTGGACCATCGGGCTGGACTGGTGGGGCAAAATCGAGGACGACGAAGCCATACGGATGCTAAAACGCGCGTACGACCTTGGAATAAACTTTTACGAAACGGCAGACATGTACGGCAAGGGCAGGAGCGAGAAACTGCTGGCCCGCGCATTTAAGGACATGCGAAACGAAGTGGTGTATTCCACGAAATGGGGTTACGACATATACGATGCCACGCAGGTAGGGCACAGAGAGCTTCCGCAAAAACACAATCCCGAGTTTCTGCAATTTGCGCTCAAGCAAAGCCTGGAAAGGCTGGAAACCGATTTCGTTGATGTTTACAGCCTCCACAATCCAAAGATGGATGCCATCAAAAATGACCGGCTTTTTGAAGAACTTGACAGTCTTGTCAGCAAGGGTGTCATCAAAAGCCACGGCGCGGCCCTTGGACCGGCCATTGGCTGGAAGGACGAAGGTCTGCTTGCGATAAACAACCGAAACATCACGTCCCTGCAGACGGTATACAACCTCCTTGAACAGGACCCTGGTCGCGACTTTATCAAGGCTGCCGCGCAAAAGAATGTGGGCATAATGGTCAGAGTTCCAGATGCTTCCGGCCTGCTCACCGGCAAGGTCAACGCCGAAACAAACTTTGACAGGAACGACCACCGCAGCTTTAGAAAACGCGAATTCATACTCGAAGCCATGCAAAAGATTGAAAACATGAAGCCGGTTGCAAACAGCAAGGGATGGAACATTACAGAGCTGGCCATCAAGTTCATCCTCTCGCAGCCAGAGATCTCTGTGATCCTACCCACCATGGTGAGCATTGAGGAAATCGAGATGTTTGCAGCAATCTCAGACGGCAATTACCTGAACAAGGCAGAAGCAATGCAAGTAGAAGAAATGTACGAAAAGAACTTTTTCGTCCAGCCCATCGCTACGAGCTAGACAAAGTACTTGACGCGTTCTTTTTTGAACTCCCGGGAACTGAAAAGTATCCTGTAATCCTTGATGCCTATTGATTCTGACATCTCTTCGGCGATCTTTTCTGCCGCCTCCAGCGTTCGTGCATGAACCATGCTAAACACGTTGTACTGCCAATCCGGGTACACTGGCCTCCGGTAGCAATGGCTTACCTGTGGAAATGCTGCAAGCTTGAAGCCTACCTCGTCGACTCTGTTTTCTGGCACATTCCAGACCACCATGCCATTTGCGACAAAACCGGCATCGCGGTGACGGAGTATTGCAGCAAATCGGCGCATCAGGCCGCTTTGTTCATATTCCTTGGCCTTGTCGAAAAGTTCCTTCGTTGAAATACCGAGGCTGCCTGCCATTGCCTTGAATGGTTCGACGACTATGTCCAGATCTTTTTGCAACTCTCTAACGAACTCCTTGTCGCGCTCAGTTACGTCCATCTTTTCAGGGTTCATTTCCTTGACCTCCTCGGTAGGCTTTACATTCTGTTGATCGCCGTTAACCATGTCCAGTTTGACGCCTATCTTGTACATTTTCAGGGTGGGAAGCAGCCTGTATTTTACGACACCATCAAGGGAGGCCATCCTGTCAAGATCTTGCTTCATGTCCGTATCCGGCGGGACAGCAAGGGTGAACCACATATTGTATTCATGGTTCCGTTCGTAGTTATGACTTACACCGGGATGTTCATTGATCTTTTCAGCTACCTGGTCCAGCTTGTCCGGCTTTATTGCAAATGCAATGAGCGCACTCTTGTAGCCAAGACGCCTAGTGTCAAAAATGGCACTTATCTGCCTTATCAGGCCTGCCTCTTTCATGGACTTTATCCTGCGCATGACTTCGTCTTCAGA
>CAZKXR010000041.1:0-17239 GCA_964556935.1 uncultured Nitrososphaera sp. | reverse complement strand
TCCAAGATTTGAGAGTATTGGCCTTTTAACCATCCTATTGAGTAGCAATTAATTATCCCATTCCTTTAGAAACACCCATGTCATACAACAAGGACGAGTTGGTGGCGTTATTGAAAAGTGGCAATATTGCGGAATTTAATAAACGCAGAAAGCCCTTCAGAATACTAGACCTCTCTGGTGCCGACCTCTCCGGCGTTGACCTCAAGGGAGCAAATCTCCAGGGCACAAATTTTACAGGGGCAAACCTTACTGATGCAAAACTTGAAGGGGCCTATATTCAGGGAGCGAACTTTACGGACGCGGTAGGACTGCAGCAATAGTCATATCAGCTTTCATCTCATAAGCACTACCTAGGCAGAATAGACGTGAATCGGTAGACGTAGGTTTGTAAGAAAAACCTCGAAATTAGCGCGTTTCAAACAGATATCGCATTATTAACCATTGAAGGTATCTTGTTTCGTCACCAAACTGCAAAATACAGAAATAATTACGCAATGGATCAATTATTTGTCGTAGTCGCCGGTGGCCCGCTGGAATTCGGAAAGGAACTTTTTGGCCTCGCCGGCATCCTTGAAGTACAGTGAAAAGCTTGAGACGTACTTGCCAATGACCAGGCAGTACTCGCCGTCCTCGTTGTCCTTTTCAAATTCAAGGTAGTCCAGATCCTTTGGCCCGCCCCGGTACCCTTCGTCGTACAGGACTGCCTGCATGAGATTGACGATATCGTAAAACTCGCCGTACTTCATGGCAAAGTCAACTGCGACGCCAAAGTCTGACGATTCAACATGGAACGAGAATTCGCCGTTGTTCCTCATGATGTTGAACGAAAAGTATGTAAGCTCTGTAAGCTCCGGCAGGCTGGTGTTTGCTTCCTCTTCCATCGACGTATTGTAGAAGAGAAAACAGTTTATTTTAGGTATCTATTACGATGTCTCAAATGCCGGCATCGTTCGTCTACGGCCAGGTGGCCCTTGATTTTCAGGTGGACGGCAAGCCAGCCAGGGCCGTCTTCAAATACAAGTACTTTGCCGCCGACAACACCGTGGAATACGTTGACGTCCAATACAGCGATCCGAAATTAAAGTCTGTTATAGAAAACGACCCGCAGATGCAGCAGAAGATAAACGACTACGTCATGAGGCAGCTGGCAAACCGGAACAAGGGTCTATCCTAGACTGAGAAGCTTAATTACCAAAAGTCCCTATCTGCTATCATGAAGATCGGGATAATCGGTTCTGGCGATGTCGGCCAGAGGCTGGCCGGCGGCTTTATCGAAACCGGGCATGAAGTCAAGATAGGCACGCGCGATCCGCAAAAGATGGCCGACTGGGTGACAAAACACGGAAGCCGGGCCTCTGCCGGAAGCTTTGCAGAAGCAGCCATGTATGGAGACATCGTTGTGATTGCAACGTCATGGGCGGGCACCGAAAACGCGATCCGCATGGCTGAGCCCAAGAACTTTGCCGGCAAGACAGTCATAGACGTTACCAACCCCCTTGATTTTTCCAAGGGATTGCCGCCCACCTTGGCTGTTGGCCATACGGATTCTGCCGGTGAAACGGTCCAGCGAATGCTGCCCGACGCCAAGGTGGTCAAGGCATTCAACACAGTGGGTAACCCGCACATGGTGCATCCAGACTTTCCTGGCGGCAGGCCCACCATGTTTGTCTGTGGAAACGATGAGGACGCCAAAAAGGCAGTCATCGGCCTACTGACATCCTTTGGATGGGAGAGCATCGACATTGGCGGAATCGAAGGCTCGCGGCTTTTAGAACCGCTGGCAATGCTTTGGATAACCTACTACTTTAGGACCGGCACGGGAAACCATGCATTCAAGCTGCTACGAAAATGACGGCGCAATAAGTTCATATTAATTGGATTCCAACCACAGCCCGTACAATTGGCGATTTACCGTTACACCGTTTACAAGAGCCCCAACATCGGGATATTCGTCAAGGCCAATGACAGAATACTCCTGCTGCCGCACGGGTTTGCGGAGACCAAAAGCGGAAAACTGATAGAGTATCTGCAGGTGCCTGAGACGTACATTTCAATCGCTGGCACCCGCCTCATAGGGCCTATGACGGTCATGAACAACAACGGTATACTCGTTCCGCAGATAGCCTCCGACGATGAGATTCAGACCCTGAAGGAGGCATCGCATTTAAACGTCGAGCGGCTGAAAAGCAAGTTCACCGCGATAGGAAATCTTATTGCAGCCAACGACAACGGCGCGCTTGTCTCGCCGCTGCTTGACGGCGAGCCTGAGAAACAGATACGTGACGTGCTTGGAGTTCCCTCGCACCAGATGACTGTTGGAGGATTTGTCCAGACCGGCTCGATGGTCGTCACAACAAACTCTGGAGCCGGCGTTCATCCAAAGGCCACGGAAGACGAGATCAGGTCGGTGTCAGAAGCGCTGCATGTCCAGGCTGATGCGCTGACCATCAACGGCGGAATCCCGTTCCTTTCGTCGGGCATAGTGGCCAACAGCAAGGCTGTCGTTGTTGGAAGCCTGACCAGCGGGCCGGAGCTCATCATGCTGAGCAGGATATTTCAGGCATGAGAAATGGCCTCTGCTTTTATCGTTGAACTGCTGTGCGTCGGAAACGAGCTGCTGTCTGGGATCACCGTGAACACCAACGCGCACTGGCTTGCAGGACAGATAACCAAGGCAGGAGGCATCGTCAGCAGGACCACCGTGGTCAGAGATGATCTGGATGCAATCTCGTCCGCCGTAAGGGAGGCGCTGGCAAGAAACCCTGACCTCCTCATCACGACTGGCGGCCTTGGTGCCACGTATGATGACATGACCCTAGAAGGGGTGGCAAACGCGCTTGGCAGGAAGGTATCTCTGGACCAGAGGGCAGTTGAGATGCTCAAGAAGAGCTACGCAAGGCGCAAGCTTCATTACGAGATAAACAGCGTGCGACTGAAAATGGCCACCATTCCTGAAGGCTCGACACCAATACAGAACCCGGTGGGTAGCGCGCCGTCAGTCATGGTAGACGGAGACACCAGAATCTTTTGCCTTCCCGGCGTGCCGGCAGAGATGACGGCCGTCTTCCGCAAGCACATACTGCCGCTGGTAAGGGAGGGCGTCGGCAAGTTCGTCTCAAGGGAGGTCAACTACAACGTCACTGGCGTGTCTGAGGCGATGATAGCGCCGGCGCTAGTCGAGGTTGTCCAGTCAAACCCGCGGCATGCAGTTTATCTCAAGACCCACCCTCGGGGGTACCTGAGAAAGACGCCGCGGATTAGGGTACAGCTTATCTGCCGCGGCGACGATGTATCTGAGGTGAGAACCAGGCTGGACCGCATCTCTAGGCTGATTCTCAAGGAAGTATCAAAGCTGGGCGGCAAGGTAGAATGATCAAGTATGTCTTGGCAGGCGTTGGCGCCGGAGCCGCAAGCGCGCTTTACCTTGCATATAGTTACCATCCCATATTGCTGCACGACGCGATACATGCATTCATTTTTTCTTCTGGCCTGATTGCCATGTATTTGGCAAAAACCCTGACTGCAAGCAAGTCAGGCTATTACATAGCAGGAGCACTGCCCGTTCACCTTGCGCTGCATTATTTCGTGGTAAAAGACCTAGCTTCGCTGATTGGAACGGGAGTCAGCCAGGCCCTGAACTTTGGGTCCTTGCCGTGAACAGCCACGTCGAACATGGCCTTGAGCTGTTTTGTCATCTTGCCGGGCCGGCCGGCATCTCTGCCGATGACCCTGTTGTCAATCTCGCCGACCGGCTTTATCTCTGCCGCGGTTCCGGTGAGAAAGACCTCGTCAGCGATGTACAGCTCGTCCCTTGAAATGTTGCGTTCTTGGAATCTGATTCCGTTTGCACTTGCTATGGCGATAACGCTGTCCCTTGTTATGCCGGCCAGCGCCCCGGTAGATGTGGGCGGCGTAACCAGGACGTCGTCCTTAACTACAAAGATGTTCTCCGCGCTGGCCTCCACCACCATGCCGGCCGTGTTGAGCATTATTGCCTCATCAAATCCTGCCTTGATTGCCTCCACTCTGGCAAGGGCAGAGTTGGCGTAGTTGGCCGTTGCCTTGGCGCGCATAGGCATGGTCCTTGGATCAAGCCGCGTCCAGGAAGACACCATCAGCCGGGCGCCCTTCTCCTCGGCTCCGCCCTTGATGTATTCGTCCCACTTCCAGACGGCTATGGCCACCGACACCTTGTTGGGCATAGGATTTACACCCATCTTGCCGTATCCATAGTATGCGATAGGCCGGATGTAGCATTCTTCCATCTTGTTGGACAAGACTGTGTCAATCACTGCCTGTTCCAGCTGCTGTTTAGAAAAGCCGAGATCCATGAAGTAGATCTTGCCGCTGTCGATAAACCTTTGAATATGATCCTGCAGGCGGAATATCGCGCTGCCAGCTGCAGTCTTGTAGCAGCGGATCCCCTCAAAGACGCCGGTCCCGTAGTGCAGGCCGTGGGTCAGCACATGGATCTTGGCGTCGTCCCAGTCCACTAGCGAGCCGTTTAGCCATATCTTGCCGTCGGTCATTTTGCAGCTCCGTGGATCCTGTTTCTGGTGGAGTGTATCGCCTTGATGGCGTCGGCAACGCTGCTGCCCTTGTCCTCGACTATTATGAGAATCCTAGAAGTCTCTTCCTGCGCATCGAGGTTCAGTATGTTTATGTCATGCTCGCTTACCGTGCTGCTGGCAGTCGAGGCTATCTTGGGTACGCGCCACATCTCGTCTCCGATCAATGTAACTACGCCCCTGCCGTATACCACCTCGGCCTTGGGGTAGTACGCCCGAAAGTGCCGCTCCTGCCTTTTCACATAGTCGGCGTCAAGGAAAAGCAGCCGTGTCATCTCCGTGTCATCGTGGACGTAGGGGGACAGCTTCACAAAGTCATGGTACTGCTTGTCACGTTCAAGCGCGGCCACAAGGTACGAGGCGGCTATGCTTTCCATCCTCAAGATGGCGCAGTTCTTCTTGCCGGTCACTATCTTGATGGGGTTGCTTGTGTTGTCCGTCGGCGGGTTCTTCTTGATCATGGTGATGTTGCCAGGCCTAGCCATATCCGTTATGACGATCGGTATGTCAAGACCGTTGTCGTCTATCTCCTTGATTGCTATAGGATCGAGTATCTTCATTCCAAACATGCCGGCCAGTCGCGCCTCGTTGTACGAAAGATACTGGATGAAATCCAGCCCCTCTTTCACTATCTTGGGGTCTGCACTTAGGACCGCGCTGTCCTTTTCAAAGGACACCTTGGTGTCGTACCTGTCATGCAGCAGTATCGAGATGTCGGCCGCAGTCCTGTCAGAGCCTCCGCGCTCGTAGGTGGTCTCGATCCCGTCGACGGTCTTGCCGATAAATCCACCCATGGATACTACCTCGTTGCCTTCTATCAGATCTACAAGATGGCCAGAATTCTGCCTTGATTCGTTAACCAGAAAGTTGGCTGCCTCAAAATTGTCGTCGGTGATGATGGGCCACTTTTCTATCGGGACGTATGCTGCCTTGATTCCCTGGCTCTGCATCACGTACCCCATCAAATACGACATGGTAACTTCGCCGCTGTATGCAAGCGTCCTTGACCTTATGACATCCACGAAGCGGCGGTTCTCTGCAGCCTGTTTTAAGGAGATTATGACCTGCCGGTAGAATTTGTCCAGCTGATCCAAGAATGCCTTTTTCAGGTTCTCATCCAGATATCTGGAAGCGATCCTGTCGTACACTTCCCGCAGCACCTCGATTTCAACCGGATTGGAAGTGGCGTAGCTTCTGCCTACCTTTATGGCAACATCGGTCATGGAGCTGTTCTTGCCCTCGTACTCGATGAGCGGGGCAGAAAACACGGCGACGACCTTGGACTCTTGCCTCATCTGTTTTATCCTGTCAATAACCTTGGGGATGAGGACGCCGTCTACACCCAGCGCGCTTCCGCCGAATTTGGCAACCGTGATAGAGGTCATCTAGTCTTGTGGCTACTGCGAGGGTTCTCCCTATATTAAAGATAGGCCGGCAGAGACTCTGTACTTGCTAGGGATGCCTTTGAACTATCCTACAAAGCAAATAAAATAGCAGTTAGTGATATCTTACCAAGAACACCATAGCAGGGCAAGGAAAAAGAGCTGAGGAATGAAACTGATCCTCTGGTTTGCAGAGTAGCGGCGGGTGAAATGCGGCCATGATATATTCTTCAGGACAACTCTCCTAGCCGTGTGGAAATGTTCTCCGTCACTGGAGATTATTTTCTAAGTCCATCATAGTACAAATCGAGCGGTAGCTATGATGGTTACCCTTCGCCCGCTTGCACGGTATCTTTAAGGATGCTATAGGATATGTGGTATCGGTGTCAGCCAAACCAATCGCCTAAGTCTTGTTGGTCAGGTTGGTTCTTGGATAGTAATTCTTTCAGAATAGAGCCTTCCTTGTATTCATTTAACATAGGTTTCTGTTGCAGAAATTTTTCAAGGTCGCGATTTTTCAGGAATGTGTTAGACTGTCTAGTCAGTTCTTTTGATATCGCTATGGAATTATGAGTAACGTACTTTTCTTTTGCAAACATGTTTCTATCTCTCGTCTTCACATAGTAGTAGGAGTCATTATCAAGCAATCGTGCTTTGTGTTCAGGAGGTGGTGGAGGAGCAGGAGGGCCTTCTGGATTGAACCGTTTAGGCTCTCTGTCCACTCCAACTATGTTTGCTCCTGCAAGAGCACATAGCACATCAGAAGCAGGACTGATGTTAGACTTCAGGTTTGATGTTATCTCCCTCCTGACATTAGTGAAATAGAATATCGCCTTGTCAAAGTAACCTGTTTTTTCTTCAAGATGTCTGAAGAGATGCCTTAACCTACCAAGGTAAGCTTCATTGATCGGTTTACCTTCAAAATCAAACCAATAATAGTAGCGTTGTTTTTTTAGATAATGACTCACCAACTCCACAATCTCCGGTGCAGAAAGTCTAAGGGAAATAGGAACAAAGATCGGTTTGTTATTTTTTGTATTCAGTATCTCATATACAGAGTCAACAAATCGAATATAGTCTTTCAAATCTATGATCTGCACTTTGTTTTTGGAATAGCCCTTGACGGTTCGGATATTTGGTATAGACAAGAAGAGCTTGGAATACTGATAGTATAGATCAAAAAATGCACTCATCTTTTCAATCTTTTCGATAGATCTAAAGGGGTTAAATTCAAAAGTAAGGTTTACTACGCTTGGAACTTCTGCTAACCAACTTCTCTTTCCAAAGAATTGATTTATCCTTGTATCATCACTTTCATTGAATATGTCACTCACGACAGAATATTTTGGAATTATTTTGGTCAGTTCTGAAAACTTGAAATCTTTCGGATTGACCAGTAAACTGTAGACATCTTGTGTTAACGATTTGGAGTCAAGGCTTTTTTCAGGCTTTTGAAAATCAGCGTTCCCTATCTTGAAGCGCTTAATGTTGAACCATGATTTCTTATCCTTTATCGTCTCATCAATCGAAATATCATGACCCACGCTTAACAGCCTTCTATCCTTTGCTTTACGTTGTTTAAATCCTTGTCTTTTATCCTAAATAACGAGCCTTTGATGAGGTGTAATAATTCTAGCGCCTTATCTTTATTGAAGATAGAAAATACACAATGGCAATCACCTATGAACCCTACAGTACCTATCATGATGGCTTTTAGCGAAGAAATGTTTGCTTCTACAAATGAACGCGCTTCTCCATCATCAAGAATGAGCTTGTCGCATCTGTTGGCTCTGTGCCATACATATGCTAACGCTATCGATTCTGCCTCCCCCTTCTCCACCTGCTTCTTACTAAAGAATGGTTTGAGAATTTCTCCATAATTGTATCGTTCGTTCACTTTGATAAGATTACCATTACTCCTTACCTGTGAAAAGTTTTGGGATGCACTAACTTCGTCAAATACCTTTGGAGGAAGGTGGAAGAGAAATTGGTTCAGGATAACAGAAAGTATATCGTCTCTCTTAATATCATCTAGGAAACAAAGATAAAAGCTACTATCTGCCACTATTGAAAGAAGCCTAGGCAATTACGTTTCCTGCCAATTCTTTGTATCTTTCTTCAGTCACTAGCCCTAGTTTGTAAAGACTCTCTGCCAATTTTTTGCGGTTTGCTTTGTTTTCCACCAATCTTTGATATTGGTCAGAAAATTCAGTATATGCCGGATAGGTGATGTATATTAAAAATAGCAATTCATCTTTGGTTAGCTTATCATAGAGACGTCTTATCAGCTCTGATGCCTTTAACAACTGAGTAAATTTCTCATTATCTGCATATTGACTTACTAACTGCTGGAATATCTTTTTCCCGGTTGGGGTTAGATGATAGCCATGTTGGTCGTAGGTGTACGCATTTACATGGTATGCTGGTTCTACGACCAAATCCTGAAGAACTTGGGAATATGGTCCCTGATAGTGCTTTTCAAACTTGAAAAATTCCTGAACTTTGGGATAAAACTGTGATAAAACGAACAGTTCTTTCTGTACATGCCACATGGTAGGAATAGGCTTATCTGAAGAGCCCAGCAATAGTATGATATATTTTTCTCTTTGTTCGTTCATTCTCAACCATATCCAACGACAGTAGCACTACAAAGCTTGTTAATTTGCCTAGGATTTGTACCTTCCGTCACAGGAGATCGTTCGTTTCTAGCCAAAATTACTCCAAAAATTGTATTATTTCTAGACATTCAAAATACCAGCAGCACTTTAGAGGGAGGGAGAGTGGTCATACCTAGCAAGTTAACAGAAGCCCGGCAGAATCACTGTAAATATGGGCAGTTATGATCAGGATACCGTGCGTGAAAAGGACGATGAATGCATCCGGTGCGGCGGCCAGATGGTCCACATCGGCTTCAAGATATACCGCTGCCAGACATGTGGGCACGAAGAAAAGCCCGAAGACCTAATGTAAAAGATTGGAGATTATTTTTGCTGCCCTTTCCGCGCCCCCTGCATCCATTGCGCTGCTGCGGCGGCCCAGTTTTTCTTCTACCAGTGATTCGAGCCGGAAAATGTCCTCATACCTGTAGCCGAGGCGCGCGGCTCCCTGCTCCTGTTCAAAGTGACCCTTTATTGGAATAAAGATCCCCGGCGTGCCGTAAGCTATCGATTCGTCCATGGTGGACCTGCCGGCAAGCGAGATAACAAGGTCGGCTGCGTATATCATCTCGTGCAGGTTTTCCACAAAGCCAGGGTTGCGGTAGTCCGCAGAGTCAGGAAGCTTAAGCGAGGGTCCTGATACAATAACCAGATCCGCGTCCAGCTTTTGCTGCAGTCGCTTGTATGCCTCAAGTGACTTTTCTATGAGGTAACGCCCGGCGTCGGTGCCTCCCACGCTGACAAGAATCGTGTTTCTTGTGAAGTTGAAGCGCTTGCGCAGGGTATCCCGGTCTGCAGTCACATCCCTGACTATGGGGCCGACGTATGCGATATTGTCGTGGTCCTGGCCAGTATCCGGGATGATAACGCAATCGCAGGCCGCCATCATCCTGCGCATCGCGTCGTTCATCTTGCGCTCGATTATCGAAGCCGCGCCGGTGGTAAAATGAGTCTCAGTGATATCGGTTACAAGCGCGCGTTTTCGCCCAAGCTCTTCTGCTACTGCAATGGAGGCGAAATCCTCGTCGCTTATTACAAGGCCCTCATTCTTGTCAAGGACATCCCTTGCTATCACCTTGCATTTCTTGTAGTATGAATAGTAGCCCATCAGCCACTTGAAGGATTTCTGGAGCTGGCCGTCCTGCACGTTGAACTTTTCCGGCCGGTATACGTCAAGCACGCCAAAACCCCTTTTCTCGATGAGCTTGGGCGCGCCTTCTCCGCTCACAAAGAGGATATCGCTTTTGGGGACGACCAGCTTCTCTGCAATTGCGATGTCCCTGGTGGCGTGTCCCAGACCGATGGGGCTTGTGAAAAATATTGCCATTGTTGTTCCTACATGGAGATGAGCTTTACATGGTCCATCTTTTTGTTTGACTGGAACTCCTTGGTCATCTTCTTTACTTCTTCGGCATCGCCTTTGAGCAGGAACAGCTCAAGGCATCTGTCTCCGTGGATCTTGCTGTGCAAATGAGTCTGCACGAGCTCATCGTAGTTGTGTTTCATGTCAGTCACCTGCTTTTCAGACTCTTCGTTGTGGACCACCATCAAAAGCGCGTGCACGAACCCTATAAGCGTCTGCCGGTCTTTTTCCTCCGCGGCCAGCTGCCTTATGCCGGCCCGCACTATCTCAGACCTGCCTGAGAATCCAAGCAACCTTTGGAGGGCATCCATTTCCGCCAGTATCTCATCGTTTAAAGACACGCTTACTATAGGCAATGAATATCAATGTTATTAAGAACTTTATAAATACTTCCGTATTTGTTATTAATAAAAGTATATATTCTTAATAACCGAAAGATAGTTGTTGAATCAGAGCAGGGCGGCCCTTGTGGCCATTGCGGTAATCATTCCTTTGGCAATGGTTGCCACAGCATACACGGGCAAGACCGCGTCGCAGGAAGTGGGCGCCGCCGCAGGAAAAAAGGTCAGGATCATCGCGTCGTTCTATCCGCTCTATGATTTTGCGTCGCATGTGGCCGGCGATAAAGCCGATGTATCAAGTCTGGTTCCAGCTGGTGTAGAACCCCATGACTGGGAGCCAACCACCGCAGACGTGCTGAGGGCCAAGTCAGCAGACCTTCTGGTCATAAACGGCGCGGGATTTGAAAGCTGGGCAGACAGCATCGGTGCAAGGATGGTGATCAACACCAGCGAGGGTCTGGAATTGGATGTGGACAATGACGAAGAGCCAGACCATGATGGAGTCGATCCCCACGTATGGCTTGATCCGGTTTTGGCAAAGCATCAGGTTGAAAGTATTCGGGCTGCCCTAGCGCAGGTGGATCCAGAAAATGCGGCGTACTACAATGAAAACGCCGCCAAATTTACTGCAAGGCTGGATTCCCTTGACCAGTTCATAAGATCCGAGCTTTCAAGTTGTGAAAAAACCGACTTTATTGCCTTCCACGATGCTTTTAGCAGATTTGCTGCTAGGTACGGGCTTGTACAGCACGGCGTGCACGGCATCTCCCCTGAAGGCGAGATACTGCCGCAGAGGATACAGGAGGTCATCGAGCTGGCCAACAGTCTGGGCATAAACACCATCTATTCTGAAGAACTTGTAGACAACCGGCTGGCCGAAGTCATAGCCAGCGAAATCCCGCAAGGCAGGGTGCTGGTCCTAAGCCCGCTTGAGGGCATCGACAGGGACGAAGCGGCCAGCGGGATTGGATACATCGAAAAGATGCAGCAGAACGTTGCCAACCTGAAGGAGGGTCTGAAATGCACGTAGTGGAGCTTGAAAACGTTTCGTTTTCGTATGGCGGCGCCCTGGTGCTGGACAATATCTCTTTTACAGTCAGCAAAGGCGACCTGCTTGGCATGATCGGGCCAAACGGGGCAGGAAAAACGACGCTTTTCAGCTGCATGCTTGGCCTGCTTGGCGGGTACCGTGGCAGCATCAGGATCTTTGGTGAGGACATAAGGAAGAACAGAAAGGCACTGTCCAAAGTGGGCTACATCCCGCAGAGGAAAAGCATAGACCGGAATTTCCCGGCAACGGTCGAGGAAATAGTCTCTCTTGGCATAACCAGCAGCCGGAATGACCGAAGCGACAGAGAAAGGATAGCCTCCGCGCTAAAAACGGTGGGCATTTCCGCCCTGCATGACAGGAAGATCGGAGAGCTCTCCGGCGGCCAGCAGCAAAGGGTGCTGATAGCCAAGGCCGTAGTAAACGAGCCGGAGCTTTTGATACTGGACGAACCGGCCACCGGAATTGACCTTGAAACGCAGAACAAGTTCTATTCATTGCTAAAGCAGCTCAATCAGGAGAACAGGCTCACCATGATCTGGTCTTCGCATGATCTTGATGCAGTCAACAGGCTTGCCACCAGCGTGGCGTGTATAAACCGCAGCATGTTCTTCCACGGCCAGACCCATGAGTTTTTCGAGAATCCCGACCTGCTCAAGGCATACTCCGAATCCAGCATGCAGGCGCACATGCACATGCATGACCATGAACATTCGCACTAGGTGGAAGATATGGTTCTCGAAGTTCTAGAATTTGGATTCATGCAACGCGCGCTCATAGCCGGCATCGCGGTCGCCATCACCTCATCTGTGATCGGGCTGTTCCTTGTGCTGCGGCGCAACTCGCTGTTTGGGGATGCTCTTTCCCATGTCGCGTTTGGAGGAATTGCAGTGGGTTTGATGGCAAACATTTACCCGCTCTGGACGGGGCTGGGGTTGTCAGTGCTGGGGGCCCTTGGCATCACAAAGCTGCGCCAGTCCACCAAGATCCCTGCGGATGCGACGGTTGCCATACTCCTGTCGTCGGGCCTTGCCCTTGGCATCGTGCTCGTAAGCATTTCCGGCGGCTTTACTCTTGATCTGTTCAGCTTCCTTTTTGGAAGCATACTGCTTGTCAGCATCAACGACACACTGGCCATACTCGCGCTTACGGGAATCATCCTGGCCATTATGATCCTGCTTTATAAGAAATTCGTCTACATTACCTTTGACGAGGAGCAGGCCCAGGTCAGCGGGCTGGCCATCTCTAGGCTCAACTACCTGTTTGTCGTGCTTGCCAGCGTGGCAGCAGTCGTTTCGATGCGTCTTGTAGGCATTCTTTTGGTCTCGGCACTGATAGTCATCCCCAACGTAACGGCGCTGCTCATTGGCAGGGGCTTCAAGAAGACCATGCTTATTTCCATATCAGTCTCCATATTTTCAGTGGTGGCCGGCATAATGCTTTCGTACGCGCTCAACTTGGCACCGGCTGGAACTATCGTGCTCATCTCTGCCGCTACCTTTGTAGCAGCGCTGGCCGTCAAATATTCAAAGCAGAAGGATATGGAAGCTGAGATCAAAATCTGATACTGATATCTAAAATATCTGAAGCGAGTATTGTAATTTACGATGGGGACCAGATGCCCCCAGTGCCTTTGCATTCCAGTAGAATGCAGCACAACCTGCCTTGTGTGCAGCAGTGAAAAGTGCTGCGCCAGCGCTCACGCTAAACATTCGCGGCTTTCAGCGGTATTGGAGTTTTTCTCCAATGCAAGGGGCATGTTTGCCGCTGCCCTTGGTATTGAAATCCTGTGCATCTCCTTTGCAGAAATCGGCGAAAATACCGGGTTTTACATCTTTGGCTTAAATCCTGCAGGCATAGCCATATCCTATGCGATGGGCTACGGGCTGGCGGGCCTGTCGACTTTTCTCACGATACTTGGCCGGCACAGCGGCACCGACGACGCCTGCGGCTGCTGCTCAGTGCTTGAGCACGGCGGCAGGAAGGGCTTTCTTCCCAACTTCAAGGGAACCATGTCAGACTTTATCGCTGGCATCAAAAAGCTGTCGGGCCTGCACAGGCAACCAGACCTCAAATCTATCTTGAAGTCAAGCCTTGTCATACTGGTTACGGCAGAAAGTGCGTGCATACTGACTGCCGAGACGGTTGACCTGCTGCTCTACCAGTATTCCATACTGCTATCAATCCCGCTGGCACTTGCGGCAGGCGCCTTTACAGTCGTGGCCCCGCAGGCTTACAGAAAGTCAAAAATGGGCTAGAAGCTGAAATCTCCGCCCATGTCGCCACCAAAGTCGCCGCCGGCTCCACCATCGTCCATGGCACCACCATCGCCTGCAGCTCCGGCTTCTCCGGCGTCGCCAGCAAACGCACTTTCAGCCGGGCTCATTGCTGCCCCCATGAGGGACATCATGGAAGCAAAGAACATGATGTTCATTATCCCGGAGAAGAGCATGAACGGGAACCACATCCTGTCGGACTGCATGGAGTTCTGGAGCTGGCCCATCTGGCCGTTGGAGTACCACTGCTGGATCTGCTGAAACTTTTGTTCCAGCTCCTGCTTTTTGGCCATGAGCAACCTCATGCCGGTCTCGGTGATGGTGAACTCTTCCTTCTTGTTGCCAAAGAATCCCTTCTTCTCGCTCTTTATTATGAGGCGTTGGGCTGCCAGGTCGTTTACTATCATCTCTATCTGGGCCTTGCTCAGCTTGGTAACGCCGGCAAGCTTGCCTATTGACTTTACTCCTCTTGATATGGCGTCCAGTACCATAAAGTGGTTGGGGCTATCGTTGACCCTGACGTTTGAAGACATGCGATAACTTTAACGTGAACAGGATTTAAATTATTTCCCGGATCTTTCGTTGTATTCTATGGCGCGGTACAGTGCCACTATAGATGCCGCGTTCAGGATCTTGCCTTCAAGCAGCAGGTCTTTGATTTGCTGAACCGACAGGAATTCCATCTCTGATATCTTTTCCATGTTCCCAAGGCGCTGCTGGCCCTTTTTCTCAAGCCCGTATGCTGCAAAAATGTGGCCGGTCTGTATGAACATGGAATAGTCAAGCGTGTAGCTGCCCACGGGCACCATATTTTGCGCGGCGTAGCCTGTCTCCTCTTCCAGTTCGCGGACTGCCGCGCCTTCGGGTGTCTCGCCTTTGTCGATGTAGCCGGAAGGAACCTCTACCTGGTATGAATCTACGAGGTGCCTGTAGCTTTTTATCGTAAGTATCCTGCCGTCAGCAGAAAAAGGCACGATGGTCGAATAATCGCGGCGTTTTGCGCGTATGTACTTTTTTTCCTTGCCGGCCAGGTCCAGCATGTCCTCGTACACTGCGAGGTAATAGTTGTCGTACACTTTTTTGGTGGATTTCAGCTGCCAGCCCTGCGGGGCGTTCTTGAACACAGTGCATGGGTAACAGCAGTCAGTTTAAAAGATCTCGCCGGAGTCCTTCCTGACGCCGCCAAGTCCTGTTTTGACTCCCGCTGCGCATTCAAGGCATACGCTTGCAGAGAACGGAAAGTCCTTTGTGCATTTCTTGCATACAGGCTTATGGCAGTCAGGGCATTCCAAAGCTGCGGTTCTCTTGTCACAAATGTAGCACAAGGTCATGGTATAACCATGGATAAACTGGCGTAAAAGGTTATTGTGTCCGGGTTCTGTAGCGTTGGCGTCGGGTGAGGGGTTCCCGTAGGGCTGTAACAAGTCGTCGATTAACTATTCCACTCAAAATTCCCGAGTATTGCACCATTTTAGAGCATTTACAATATCCATAGTTTGAACTTCTTTTGATATGATTTCATTGATTTTTCCAAATCATTTTTCCGTCATCATCATATCTTCTGATTTCATCTGAGAGCCAATTAACTACCCCTGCGTTTTTCTCTACATCTATTTAGTGGTAAATCCCATCTAACGAATAATTCATGTGGGTGATCTTGCGAGGCCGATTAAACCGCTTTCGTTAATACTTGTTACTGCGCCTTGCATCAGAGCGATTTGTTAGGCCTTTTGTTCACAGGGCAGGTGACTTATACGTTATACCAGTATATGGTATAACTTTAAAAGTAGTTATACCAGTATATAGGATAACGTGAATAGCTTGGGAGCTGGCCTCAAATTTGTCTATGGCGACTAAGAAAGTAAAGGGAGAAGATTATCTGTACTTCACTTACTATGATTCCCACACGCGTAAGAAGAAGGAAATTTACTGTGGTGCCAAGAGCGATCCCGAATCACTTGCCAAGGCAAGAGAACTTGAAAGAGAATATCTGGAAAATCGCTCTCAACAACTAGCGGAGGAGAAAAATCAAGTAGATAAGAGGTTGAAAGACCTTACAGTTCAACGGTATACTACCACCGACCAGCTATCTGCCCTTGAAATCATCAATAACTCTCCAGTTTACGAACCACAGATTTACTTCAAAAGCAGTGAAAACATGGCTGAGGTTGAATCTAACTCTGTTCAGCTCATTGTAACTTCTCCACCATACAACGTTGGTAAAGATTACGTCAACTATGATGATACAAAGGAACTCGACGAGTATCTAGACTTTCTCGATGGAGTTTGGCGAGAATGCAAACGAGTATTATGTAAGGGCGGAAGAATTGCAATCAATGTTGCAGACACTTGGCGACAGCCGTACGTACCGTTGCATGCACACATAACAGAACGTATATTATTACTCGGTTTCTTGATGCGGGGTATAATTTATTGGAATAAGGGAGCTAGTGTTGGTATTTCAACAGCATGGGGTTCTTGGAAATCACCTTCCAATCCTACTATTCGTGATGTGGGAGAGTATGTCCTAATATTCTGTAAGGATTCATTCAAATTAGAATCTCCTAATAAGATACCGACAATAACCTCAAAGGAATTTACGGACTATACTAAGTCGGTCTGGACGTTTGCTACTACTAACGGCGTAAAGAAAGGCCATCCTGCCCCCTTTCCAGAAGAATTGCCAAAAAGATTGATCAAGTTCTATACGTATCTTGGTGATACAGTGTTAGACCCATTCTTAGGCTCAGGAACGACATGCAAAGTTGCCAAAGCATGGGGAAGAAAATCAATAGGTTATGAGATAGATAAGAGCTACAAATACGAGATACAAAAGAAGATTTCTCAAGCATCAGAATTGGCCATACCTATAGACAACTTCTTTTCTAATGACAAAGTTACGAGTTTGGAGACTACGCTTAGTCAAATTGAGAACGTTTCAGAGTGACTTTAACTCCTCTACGAATTTTCTAACTTTAGATTTAGTGACGTTATAGATCGCTGTGACCTTATCATCATGGTAATCCCACAAATTATTTGGAATAGCATTAGTCAAGATGTAGAAATGACCTTGTGGGAAATTCTTTCGCCATTTTGTAGCATTTTCAAAGGCTTTCTTTGCAGTATCACTTCGTTCCATGCCGATCCTGTCTATTTTAGACTTTGAACCATCAGGATTTATGACATACCGTGGAGAACCTTTTACCTCCATCACAACGTCATTCCTTAGAAGTAGGTCATACAATCTGTTTCTTGACCTAGAAAAAGTCAATTTGATGCCAAACTTCGTTGTGAGTAGGTAGTAACATGCGTACTCGAAAGTTGCTCCTACATAACTTGACCTTGCTTGAAATGTTCCCACTTCATAGATACGACTGCCGCAGACTTGGCATCCTCCCTTCTTATCGCCCCACCCATAGTTCATGTCAATAATCAACCTATCAGGACCGCCACCAAGACACTTGACACATATCCAGATTTTGGCTAGTGGCACAAGCCTTTCGATATCCTTGAAACAACCATCGAAAAAATGCTGTAAAGATTCATCGGTTAATTCTTTGTCACCAATAAACCGATTATAAGTTGGTTTTATGAAACTCTCATA
>CAZKXR010000040.1:0-18881 GCA_964556935.1 uncultured Nitrososphaera sp. | reverse complement strand
GTAGGATGCCAGCCTCGGGCGCTGGAGGTCGCTGGTTCGAATCCGGCCGGCCCCACTAATTCTACATTTTGAATAATCAATTATACTTCAGTTTTTCTAGCTCATAATCCAAGCTCTGATTGTCCATTTTCGTTTGCTTTGCAAGATGTGTTATCCCGTTATCTAGCATCTCTAATAATTTTGTAATAGTCCAATGAACAAGTAATGAAGCCATATTGTAGTCTTCGCCATTGAGACTATCGCCTTTCTTCTTTTTGCAAATCAGCAACAAGTTCTTTGGCAGTCTTGAATGTCTTGTACCTTCCAGCTTTTATGTCAGCTTCCGATTCCGCGATTATCCTTAATTCTTCTTTGGTCAATTTATTCTGGTTATCGATGCGTTTCTTATCCTTTAGAGCCAATAGTAGTACCTATAGTCTCTTGCTGTTTTATAAAAGGACAATGAATCTACAATTCGAATACGGCCAGCCTCAATTATGGGAATGGCATATACTGTCAAAGCTGAGACTCTATTTTCTAGATAGAGCGAACAACCTAAATGTTAATGGAAGTAGTTAGAGAAATCCGGCCTTGTCTCTTTTCAGCCAAATCCCATCACGTTATGTTTCCCTTTCTATTACCACAGGTATTTTGCTTTTAACAGGAACTGGGAGATTTGACGCGTGGATTTCATAGTTTATTTCAAAGGGTTTTACAGACTTTATGGAAGGTAACTGAACGAAAAGCTTTTCAACTTCAAAACAAAAACCGTGTTGCATTGTCTTCTTTGTAATTTCTACAATGTTAGATTCGATATCTATTTTTGATCTATCGTAAACTGAATTTTGCCGAGAAAACAATAGAGATGAAACTGATGTTAAATCTGGAGATCGACATCTTTTCATTATTCTGCCGAGAGGAGTTGTAGGAGAAGGTTCTTCAGGTTCTTTTGGCAAGTTGGGTCTTTCATCTTCTTCAAAAATCTTAAAACCTTTTGGAAATACTGTCTTACAATAGTCTTTCTAACAAATGACGGTAGTAAAGATAAGAAAAGATTGAAACTAGATCTAGGGAACTTTAAGAAGCAGATTGTTATCAAAAATCATTTTCAGATCATACGATTCATTTTGATTGCTGGATCCGCGGTCGCGTCCTAAGCTGGCAGTTGCAGCATGGACACCTCTTGCCGCCCCACAGGATGAATATCTCACATGTCTGGCATCTTTTCTGGCCGCAGGTGTATCGACCCACCAGGTGAGGTTTCTTTGCCTTATAGCGCTCGCAGATGTTCTTGCAGCTCATTGTTTCTTCTCTCCAATTCAGGGTAGCATAGTCCGTTTTCTTCTTCTTCAAGTCTCCCGCTTGTAGACTCCAAACCGGTTACGCGGTCTTGTCCTTAGAATTCTTCCGCAGCATGGACATCGGGAGCCTGGCCATATCATGTACACTTCACAGTCAGTGCACCTTTTCCGTCCATCGGTATACCATCTTTTACCCGGAGATATGCCCTGGGTTTGATATTTTACACAGATATTGTTGCATGCCAAGGTTATTCTCTTGCCCTTTGCTCAGCTGTGACATACTGCTTTAGACCCAGATGCAAAAGCGGTAACAGCACTTCCCCGTTCAATCCTGCAACTTCCTGATCCAATTTAGTTACGCCAGATTCTTGCTGCCTATTTTAACTGGATGTATACACTGCATTGCATCTTGAGGTTACAACGCTCAAGCTTTGCCTCGATAATAATTTAAATAACTGAGATACGATACCGTATCGTGCCATGTTTAGCTGGGCCCTGTTCTGTCTTAGCCAAACCACTAAATCAGAAAGGGCCCGGCGGCCTGGCTTAGGCTAAGGCAGAGTATCCCCTCATTCATATATTCACTACGTGTACAATGCATTGCAATTTTGCAACCTCCGAAAATCAAAAATAAAATTTTATATACTACCGCCATAAGTTAGTGGTTATGGTTTGGCTAAGACGTACTACCCACTACTTATTCATAGTAGTGGTTGCCGTCAACGGCACGCTGCTAACCATCAACACAGGAGACTACCTGTTCTACACAGACTGGATGTGGACTTCCTATGTGGTATTTTCGATCGGCCAATCAACGATGCTCGTGGTCGGTATGATATACTACATGCTCTTCACAGGAGTTCCAGGAACAGCCACATACTACGCCACAATCATAACCATCTACACATGGGTTGCAAAGGGTGCATGGTTCGCACTAGGCTATCCGTACGACTTCATCGTAACGCCAGTGTGGATCCCATCGGCAATGCTTTTGGACCTCTCGTACTGGGCTACAAGACGCAACAAACACGCTGCCATACTGATTGGTGGTAGCTTGGTTGGCCTGTCACTACCGCTGTTCAACATGGTCAACTTGCTGCTTGTCAGAGACCCGCTGGAGGTATCCTTCAAGTATCCAAGACCGACATTGCCGGCGTACATGACACCAATAGAACCCCAGGTAGGTAAGTTCTACAACAGTCCTGTAGCTCTAGGGTCGGGCGCAGGAGCAGTGCTGACAGTGCCCATAGCTGCGTTGGGAGCAAAACTCAACACGTGGACATACAGATGGATGGCCGCGTGGAGTAAGTGGGATTAAGCCTTCCACCTTTTTCTTCTTTTTTATTTCGTTTAAACAGACGCAACAGTATTCTGACGCCTTTTCTGCATGGTCCCACATTTCCTGGCGGCAAAAGCTTGTGGCCAGAGGTTCGCGGGCCAACTGACCCCAATAAATATTAATTTGCTACCTATACAGATTGGTGTCATTGGGCTACCTGATCTCAAAGAGACGACCCTACTACCAGTTGTTTATAGGATCAGTGGCGATTGCATCCCTGATACTTGTTTACGCGCTGGTTCTATCATACATCCAGAAGACGGACGTGGTAGGGGAGAGCCTGATAGATACAGAGTTTCCGCCTCCCAGCACATCTCCAATTTTCTTCAAACCCATAACCTGGCTGATGATCGTGTCCATCATAGGATGGTTTTCCCTTGTTGAAATGGTAAAGGACCGTGTCAGGTCTAAGGAATACGGCCAGCGATCCATAATCCTGCTGTTACTGCTCCTCATTTCGATTTTCAGCCTCTACGAAGTCTTTTTCAACTTCATGCTCTGGGGCGTGATCCTTAGCCACCAAGATCCTGCAGCCCTTGATCCGGACAAGGCATTCAACGCATTTCCAACCGACAAGTACAAGGTAAACCTGGTGGTGGCAACAAAATTCTATTTCACGACTTTCGCATGTTCCCTTTACGGACTGGTAGTCTTCTTTAGAAGCTGATTGCAGCCATCCGCTCTAAACAAGGTAGCCGGGGATTTTCTGCCTACTCTATCTTTATGCTTGTTCCTTTAGACTCTTCTTTTCTTTTGAAGACTATTTCCAGTATCCCGTTCTTGTAGGTTGACTTGGCTGAACTGATATCGACATCGTACGGGATGTCTATGACGCGGCGGTATTTTCTGTCAGAAGATTCTGCCGAGATCTCTACCGAGCCTTCACTGGCGTTCACGTTTATCTTGTCCTTTTCAACGCCGGGCAGCTCGACAACGACCTTTATTTCATTGTCCGAAACTATTGTATCTGACATGGGCTCCCTTTCTGCCGTCAGCTGGGGCCCGGTAATCCCAAGCCGCCTCACGTTTCCAAACTCGCGTACGCGTGGCTTGCCGTCAGGTCCGATAGTCACTGAATAACCGTATACTATGGGGCCTATTTCTCTGACCCGAACCCCTTCGGGAGTTTCATACTCCTTTGTCAGCTCTTTTGGTATTTCAGGGATCGAGAACTGTTCTTTGAACCGCCTTTCCATCTCTTTTCTCATCTGTTCAAGCTCCCACAGAATATCCCGGGTGCCGATTCCAAATCGCGGTCTGCCCATGAACTTTTTTAACCACTCTTCGAATTCATCGTCCCAGTAACTCATATCCCCTATTATGCAGGACATGATATTATTTATTATTGGGGTATCCTCTGCATTGCACTGCGTACTATATCGCGTTTTACCTGCAATTTTTCATACAAACTCTACCACCCCGATAGAATCGATTTTGAAACAATTGGCTTTAGGAAGGAAAAGTTGGCGAATACCAACGTCCAAACCGGAAAGAGTTTCATGGCAGCCACCATCGGCAGCCATCGATATCGACATTTGCTCGTCTCCATTGGTTCGGACCCAGGACAATATTCTTAACAGTGTATAGACCATCATTGAATAGCCGATGACTTTGCCGCTATCTACCGATTATGTGCTTGATTTTTCCAGCACAGACTTTGAATCCGACTCCAAAACAGCAGTCAGATTCTTCTCAGAACTGGTCAGAGGATACTTTCCAGACTCAGACGAGAAGACAAACGAGATGTTTGGCTTAAGCCAGCCAGAATTCGTTGCAGGCTGGTATTTTGCCAAGCTTTACCTCAAATCCGAGTTTGTCAGAAAAATTCATGACAGGAACTCCTATGAATTTGGCCTCATAGATCCCAATCAAAAACCCAAAGTAAGAGGCAAGGTGTACACGGGCGATCCGTTTCTAGTCGTGCTTTCGACCTGGATCAACTCCAAGCTTAAAGAGCAGGGTTGCAACGCCGAAGTAAAAATAGGATACGAAATGGCCGATTTTGCAAAAGGTACTCCGGGGTCTGCCATTGGAGGCAGCATGATGTGAAAATTTGG
This sequence comes from uncultured Nitrososphaera sp., assembly GCA_964556935.1. Lineage (GTDB taxonomy): Archaea > Thermoproteota > Nitrososphaeria > Nitrososphaerales > Nitrososphaeraceae > Nitrososphaera. Next base: position 14,205 of record CAZKXR010000040.1, on the reverse strand, counting down.
ACATTGCTATTGAAATAAATATAGAATTTGAAAAGTTATGATGTTATTATGTCCGGCGGTGTTTCTGAAGCAGTCAAGACAGTGGGCATTGACGTCGATTCTGTCCTTGCCGACGTGATGCTTGTCTGGGTAGATGAATACAACAAGCGCAGAAACACCAAGATAACAAAGCAGGACATAACGAAGTGGGACATACCCACCGTCCTGCCTATAACGCCGGAAGAAGTTTACGAGTACTTTAGCCACGTCTGGAGGGAGCGGTGGAAAGAGATACCGCCGACAGAGCCGGCAATAGGCGACGTTACTGAAAGGCTTCACAGAAAAGGTTACAGGATTTCCGTCATCACAAAACGCGAGCGGCCCACCGCGGCGTACGTGGCAAGATGGCTGGACTTGTACGACATCTACACGGACGATCTGCTGTTCATCTACGACGCTGTGCCAAAGGCCAACTACCCCTTTGACGTGCTTATCGATGACGCACCCAGAAACCTGATAGATGTCGCTGCACCCAAGACCGCGATTTTGTTCAACCAGCCCTGGAACAGAGATTTCCACTGGCCCGTGCGTGTAGACAAGCTAAGCGAGGCAGAAAAGTTGCTATGAGCCCAGCTCTATCAGGGCGCGGTTGATGAGCGCTGCAAGCCCGGTGAACTGAGTCAGCATCGTAACCGCGGATTCAAAGGCATCCGGTCCGCGGAAGCCCTCATCGTATTTCATTTCTACCGAACCTCTGTCGGTCTCTACAAAAACAGTCAAAAGCGAGTAATCGCCCAGCCTTTCATCTGCCCGTTCCATGTACTGCCGGAGTTCCACCCTGGCTATCCAGAACCCTTGGTTCTCCATGCCCGAAAGAAGTGTTTTTATTTTGGCTGGCGGCCCCTTTATCCGGCCTGCCTCGATGTCAGTTTTCATTGGTAATCAAGAAAGCGTACCCACTCAGGGAACCACAGGTTCTGCTCTGGCATGCCTATCCCCTCTGCCAGGACTGCAGGAGAGTTGTAATAGACGGCGTCGGCCCCAAGCTCCTTTGATATGTTGAAGTTAAGCTCATTGATGGATGACACCTCGCCGACGTACTTGTTTGCCACCAGATCACGGTTGTGTGTGTACAGACCGACCTGCCGCCCGTCAACAGTGGGGACATAACTTACAATGACGTCTATGCGTTTTGCACCTGCCTTTCTAAGGTAGTATATCGTCTCCCTTACGGTGGCGCTGGTCTGTATAGTTCCCTGCAGCGTGGCGATATTCTTGCCCTGCACCAGCGGCTGCATCACGAACTTGAGCGACTTGCCAGTGGTCAAGAGCTTGTTTCTGCTATCCTGCTCTGAAAAATCGATCATGTTGTCCGAGTCGTCGTACCTGTCTTTTATAACGCCTTCTGCCATGTCAAAAGACCCGAAATGAGTTCTGTATGCAAGGCCAAATCCAAGCGCCATTGGCCTTGTATAGTCGGGCTCAGCGTACGCTGAATCCAGATAATCCAGTTTGACCTCTGTCGAAAGAAAGTCTGCCTGCTTTTTTCCGATGTTCTTTCGGATTTCATAGATGCTTTTCCCGTTCAGCGTCGCTACCACGTTGGACTCGCGGATGAATTCAAACGGGTCCATCATCAGCCGCGAATCGTTTCTTGCCGCCACGACTTCAAGCCCCTTTCTGCTCATCTTTAGAAGATGGCCGGGTTTAACATCGTTAAACTCCATGTCTATCAGGGAGGTGCGAAGCGAGTTTTCCGATGCAATGATGTTAAGCGTCCTGTCTTTGCGCGAAGCTGTAACCAGCGGCTTGAATCCTGTGCTGTCGCGGTAGGCGTAGATCTCGTCGCCCTTCTTTACCATCAGGTTGCCGCGCAGATGCCTGTCTAGAAATTCCACGGCACGTTCCGGATTCTGCCTATCTATCAAAAGCGTAGTAAAGATGTGGTAAATCTTGAAAAGCGAGTCGGAATCCCTGGCTGAACCGACAAAGGGATGCAGGTGTAGTTTTTCCGTGTCAACGAAAAAACCGTCAAAGGCCAGCTGGATGTTGCTCATGCTTGGAAACGGCGGCGCCTTCTTTGAAAGATATCCAATTCCAGATGGGCCCTGCAATTTTTGCTTGTGGGCTGTACGAAGTATGGCATCGTCTGATGGCAGGTAGCCTTCAGCGCCAGCCGAGCTGCTGCCTACCATTATCTTCCAGTATGCCTTGCCTCGATGCTGCAGCATCCTCATGGCATGGGTAAGGTAGTACACAGAAGTCCTGCTGGATTCAGGACCGTGGTTGTAGAGGGCAACTATGCCGGCCATGCAACTGTCACTTTTGATGTGTTCAGATAAAAATCTTGTCAGAAGGTTGGAACATCTGTTTTTCCCTTTCGTACCTGCGTATGTGGTCCTCAAACTGCAGGGTCAGCCCGATGCTGTCCAGTCCTTCCAGCAGCAGCTTTTTGCGGAACTCGTCGATCTCAAAATGCATGGTTCTAGAACCGGCGCTTACAGTCTGCCTGGCAAGGTCTATGGTTATCTCCACATCGTTTTTGAACAGGAAATCCACCTCTTCTGATGAAAGCCGGACAGGCAGGAGCCCGTTTTTGAAGCAGTTGTTGTAAAAGATGTCAGCAAAGGAAGGTGCGATTACGGCGCGAAATCCATAATCCTGAAGGGCCCAGGCGGCATGTTCTCTGGAACTGCCGCTGCCAAAATTATCCCTTGCAAGCAGGATCTGCCGGCCAGTATACTTGGGATCGTTGAGCACAAATTCCTTCCTTGGGTTTCCACTGCTGTCAAACCGCCAGTCGTAGAACAAGTATTTTCCAAAACCGGTTCGGCTGACAAGTTTCAGAAATTGCTTTGGCACTATCTGGTCTGTATCCACGTTGACCCGGTCAAGGGGGGTTGCCCTGCTTGTTAATACAGTGAACGGCTCCATCTATAACCATCCTGTTTTAATGCTTTCATATATTTCGAGGAGCAATATTTGGTTATGCCGATGCCGCTTCTGTCGTAAAAAAGGTAACTGAATTCCTTGGGACCGAGAATGTCCTAACTTTTTTAAATTTTAAAGTGCTAATTACATATGCATGAAAGAACGTCTCATAATAATCCAAAAAGAACAAGAAGTGCAGGTTTGCACAGAAGGAATTCCGGTATGTGGCGGGAATCTGGAAACCCCGGTCATCGATACAGCTCGGTACATCGATGAAGTACGCTACACAATAGGGAGCAAGCTGTACATTGAAAACGCAGACTGATAAAAGCGACATCGATGCTCCATTTTATGAGCAGCGGGATCTGGAACTAGAAAATATCATCGGAAACCTGATGGTTGCAGAGTACCAGGTGGACAGGCTGCGGTCAAGGCTATTGGACAAAGCTTCCGGGTTTGGCCGTGAGGTTTCCGGCTATTACAAAAAAGCAGAAAAGCAACCGACTTCAACCCACGTATTTGAACACAAAGGAAAATTGTACAAAGTAACCGTTAAAGTAGAAGAGATAAAGAAAAACCTGGATGATTCAGATCTTATCTGAATCTATATACTATTTTTTCTTGATGGTTGAAACTATTCGCGCTGGTTCTGTTTCTTTGAATAAAACAGCCCTGCCGGCAGGAACATGTCCTGTATCTCTTCATCATCGATGCTTTCCTCATCTAGAGACGCTCTGCCTACTGCAAAATCCCTTAGAAAGTCATCGTCTCCAAGGATCTGTGCCAGCTTTCTTACAGGTGAGATGTACAGCCGGTCAACCCATGTAGGGTACGACTGCCTTAAGTACCGGTGCTTTTCTGTAAGTTTCAAAGTAAAGTACCATGCCAGACCTTCTCTTAGCTGCTGCGGGTATTCCTTGCTTATGACCGCATGTATCATCTCATGAAGGTAGTGTCCAAACTTTGCAATGTCGTATCGGATGATGATCTCTTCCAGTCGGTAGTCTGTGATTCCAACAGAGCCTGCTAGATCATAGTACTCCCCTCTAAGGTTGGTGCTGCTCCTTCTGTTCCCATTGATTGGCCCCCTCCTTCCCTCTCTTCTGGACATTACCTGGACTTCCATCTCCCACCTTCCCTTGCATATCAGGATATCAAAGGTTGTCTTGACGCCAAAGTACTCCTCTACCATCTTTTTTGCAGTAAGAACCAGCGCAGTGAGCTTTTGAATTTCATCAAAGGTTATGTCGTCTGTGAGGAAGACGATTTTCCCTTCAGCCAAAGAATTTGATACATTGCTAGTGTCATCTTTATGCACATCAATCATGATAAGATCACTCTCTCCTACTGTCCAGTAACACCGTCTGAGCGACATTGACGATTGGATAAAATCGTTGTAGTCCATCGCTCAGATTTACCCTGCATTTCAGACTCCTGTATGTCATTTTGTTCTCCACACTTTGCTAGACAAACGTGCGAGTGTTTCGTATCATTATTATCGTAAAAATAATTAAAAAGAGTTAGGACGAGGGTCATTTGATGCCGGCACAAGAACAAGGCCCAGCTATGATCCAATATGTTGTTCCCGATATTGGCGGAACATAGGTATGGTATAATTCAGTACAAATCCTGGATGACAATCACTGTATGTTGGCTATGCGATTAGTCTATGCCAGCATTATAGGTATTATCACCTTTCTCCTAATCCACCAGACTGGCAATCCAAAGTTATAATCAACGAAGTCGAGCTGAACCCTTATGATAGTGAGCAAGCCGAGCAGGCGGAGTTCTATAATTCCTCCGAAGATCCGATAAATGTTGGTGGATGGTGCGCCGGCAAGAAACTCCAAGGTGTTTCCATGGGAGAGAAAATCGTCAGCATCTATACGGACAGGGAAATCCATGACATTGCCATCATTGGTGCCACAATAGCAGTTTCAGTGTAAAAGCCCTGTCCCGGTATGAACTGGGTCTTATGAACAGGAACAGGGCCGAGGGTTGCTTGCGTGAAATGTGTTCCAAGTATCAGATCCCAACAATAATTAAAAAGAGTTAGGAAAATGACCCTGCCCCCATGAAGACAAGCGCAGATTAGGGAGCAAGGTCGTCGTCACACCCCTGAGATGCCTTCCGTAAAATATTTTCACATAAATAGTTAAAAAGAGTTAAGATGGAGGCCCGCCCCCGATGATCCCGACGTGGCATAGGTGGAGGCAGGGCCTCGTGGGGTTGTTGCGCGAAACGTGTTCGGTGTGATAATATACCATCAATAATTTAAAAGAGGATCGGCACTTGTAAAATCCTTTGATCTGAACTCCGTTGGACCGGTTCATCGCAAATTAACTTATTTTCTTCCAATTCCATCTCAGGCGGAGACAGGTGTTCTATAATGGTCAGAGAACATCGCTTGTGCGGTAAATCAAGCACAGCATGTAGTTTACCAGCTCGCATCTTTTCAATCAGGTCATTGGAAGTATTTCAGCAGGACAGATGCTATGGCGAAGTACATAGCCAGACTTGTAATATCGCTTATGATCGTTGTCAGCGGTCCTGAAGCTAAGGCCGGGTCTATCTTGAGCTTTGCCAGAAAAGCCGAAAGGTAGGTTGCCATGAAAGCTTGAAAAATTATGCTCAGAAATATCGACGAGCCGATGACAAAGCCAATGTGCAATCCGCCCCAGCCCAAGGTGCCGGCTGCAAAAAGCAAGATTGCAAAGATTATTCCCAGAACGCCACCTATCTTCAGCTCCCTTGTCAGGTATTTTCTTACCGAGAACTGTGGCTCCAGTGCTATCATTCTGACGATAAGAGTTTGAGACTGGGTACCAACAGCGTCACTCAGATAGACCACAACGGGTATGAAAGCAGCAAGAGCAAGATAGGAATCTAAAACCTGTTCAAAACTCGTGACAATGTAGGCTGCCAGCAAACCACCCAGAAGGCCCAAAACCAGAGATGGCAACCTGGCTTGTACTAACCTTGATGCAGGTGTTGTTATTTCTTCGATTTCCTTTGCGTGGTGGTGAATGCCTCCCGATCTGAGAATATCCTCACGAAATTCATGATGGAATACTTTTAGAATCGTGTGGTAGGGAACAACACCTTTCAAGCGGTTCTGCCCATCGACGACAGGTATTGCTTTCAGGTCGTGTTTTAGAACCAGGTAGATCAGCCTTTCCTGGTCGGTGTGAAAGTCGACGGTTACTGGATGTTTTTTCATTATGGTGATTATTTTCGACTCATCGGGCGCTTGCAGGATTTCTTTTAGAGAGGTTACGCCGAATAGCTTGTTTTGTTCGTCAACAACATAGGCATAATCTACAATCTCCAGATCCTTTGCTTTCTTGGTTATCGTTCTCTTGACATCACCTACCAATTCATCAGATGATACAGAAAGAAATCTGTTAGTGATCCTAGCGCCAGCTATATCACGAAGTTCGGTAGCAGAACCCATAGAAAAGTTGTCATGCCGAAATTAATAAGCAATTCAGAATATGGAAAGTGCATTGCAGGACATCATGCGCATCAGGATTTGGCCTGCAAGATCCATCTAGAACTTTTTAGCGAAAAGATGTTTCATTCTAGGCTGCCTCCGATGACCGCAGAAAGATAAAATCGCTGGGGTAAATGGTATTCATGATCTCATCCCAGCAATTTCTGCAAAAATCATGGTCTTCAACAAGCAACTGCTCAAATGACAGTAAAAGCGGATCTATGGGTTTGGAACACAGACAGCAGGTTGAGATCAAGTGTTAATCAGAACAGAGTCCTGTGGGTGTTTACTTTGATTTTATTTTTGAGCTCTTCAGTCATATCTTCTGGTCTCATTCCATGATCCCTCTGCGCGTGCATTGCGCACTGGGCCAATATTTCATCCAGATTTTTACCTTTGGCCACAAAACCACAGTCAAAACCTATGTCTTTACATTTGAATTTTAAAGTGAACATTTGTAACATGGGTATTATGCGACTTTATCGCATTTAAGTATGCAGTCGTGGCTTGCAAAGGGCACGTCAGACTGATCAGAAAGGTCACGGCCAAAACCAGCAAGACATCGTTTGCAGAAAGCAGGTATTTGACGCACCATAAGACGTTTACAGCCATTCCCTCACGTCGACAAAATGCCCCTCGATGGCGGCCGCTGCAGCCATCACAGGGCTGACCAGGTGCGTCCTTCCACCTGCACCTTGCCGGCCTTCAAAGTTGCGGTTGGATGTGCTAGCGCAGCGCTCACCGGGAGAAAGTATGTCTGGATTCATTCCAAGGCACATGCTGCAGCCCGACTCGCGCCACTCAAAGCCGGCCTCGGTAAATACCCTATCAAGGCCCATCTTTTCTGCCGCAGTCTTGACCTGCTGCGAACCGGGCACAACCATGGCCCGGACGTGCGGTGAGACCCTGCGGCCTTTGACCACCATGGCGGCCTCCACCAGGTCTTCAATCCTCGAGTTCGTGCAGGATCCAATAAAGACCCTGTCAAGCTTGATCTCGGTTATGGGCGTTCCAGGTTCAAGGGCCATGTACTCAAGTGCACGCAGCGCGGCCTTTCGTTCATTTTCATTTCCCTTCGAGTACTCGTCAGGATGCGGTATGCTGTCAGTAACGCTTACCACCATGCCGGGATTTGTGCCCCAGCTGACCTGCGGAGCCAGCGTGCCAACGTCAAATGTCACGGACCTGTCAAAGGTAGCATTTGCATCAGTCCGGAGGCCTTGCCAGTATTCCAATGCTTTTTCAAACTGTTCGTTTTTGGGCGCATACCGGCGGCCTTGGATATAATCAAAAGTGGCCTGGTCAGGCGCCACAAGCCCGGCCCGGGCGCCGCCCTCTATTGACATGTTGCATATGGTCATGCGCTGCTCCATCGAAAGCTCGGAGACGGCCTGCCCACGGTATTCAAAGACATAGCCAGTGCCGCCGGCCGTGCCTATGGTCCTGATTATGTAGAGGATCATGTCCTTGGCCGTCACGGCATGGGGGCTCTTTCGCCTTCCTTCAAGGTTTATCGCAAAAGTCTTTGGTTTGTCAAGCCAGAGCGTCTGGGTTGCCAGGACATGCTCCACCTCGCTTGTGCCTATGCCCAGCGCGAGCGCACCAAACGCTCCATGGGTAGAGGTATGGCTGTCTCCGCAGACAATAGTCGTGCCCGGTAGCGTCAGGCCAAGTTCAGGCCCGATAACATGGACGATGCCCTGATCCGGGCTTTGCATGTCAAAAAGCGTGATTCCAAATTCCTGGCAGTTTTGCGCCAGCGTGCGTATCTGGGTAGCTGAAATCTGGTCTACAATTGGAAGCGACCTTGCCGTCGTTGGCACGTTGTGATCCATGGTAGCAAAAGTCAGATCCGGCCTCCTTACCTTCCGGTTGTTGATGCGCAGGCCGTCAAAGGCCTGAGGCGAGGTAACCTCGTGGACAAGGTGCCTGTCAATGTACAGCAGGGACGGGGCGTTTTCCTTGGCATAAACCACGTGGCTGTCCCAGATCTTCTCAAATATGGTCTGCGGCTGACCCAAACTGCTGGAAATGGGCATAAGGGGAATATAAAACAATGAGCAGATAGTTTTAAATCAGGTAATCCAGCTTTGATGGCTGTAAATGCATCCCAAGGATAGCCGTTATCCGGAGTATATCGCTGAGCAGATAAAGAAAGGTACTACAACTTGCGCCCTTACCTGCAAAGACGGCGTTGTGCTGGCCGCCGATACAAGGGCCAGTGCAGGATTGTTCATTGCCGACAGGCATGTCATGAAGATCCAGCAGGTCGACAGGCACCTGGCCATGACCATCGCCGGCGGTGTAGCCGATGCGCAGAACCTTGTTGACATCATGAGGTACAATGCAAACCTTTACAGGCTGCAGAACAAGGAGCTGATGCCAGTCAAGTCTGCGGCAAGGCTGTGCTCAAACGTCCTTTTCAACAACCGATACTTCCCGTATTACGTCCAGATAATCATGGCCGGCTTCACCAAGGCCGAGGGCGGGCAGATCCACAACATCGATCTCTTTGGTTCCATGTCTACTGAAAAGTTCATTTCAACGGGAAGCGGATCCCCTGTGGCTTATGGTTACCTTGAATCCGAATACAAGCCGGACATGACAGTGGATGAAGCGTACAAGGTGGCCATGCACGCAATTGCCGCGGCCATCAGAAGAAACGCCGGCACCGGCGACAACATCAACGTGGCCATCATCGATAAGGACGGCTACCGCGAGCTGTCAAAAGAACAAAAGGCAGCAGTCGGCGTCGTGTATTAACGCCTGACCCCCTTTTCATTTTCTAGGCTGACAGGTTGTTCTGCCAGTACGCGCTCTAGAAACTACATATGGTATTTCTGCCCGTGTTCTTGTAATTCTGCCGGGCTATGAAACGTCGTACCGCATGCCTTGCAGGTAAAATGCTCATGGCCTGAATGACTGTCTTCTGCCATGTGCATCCTGCCATGCTCCATAAGTTCATCTTCCGACTTGAACTTTGCACCACACGCTTTGCATTCGAATTTCTTTCCGAATAATCCCATGTCCAGTTAGTGGTTAGCAATCAATAAAACAATATCCCGGAATGGTCAAAGAAAAAATTGAATGTATGCAGCATTGGCAGGCTCAACTACGTTAGTGGCTCACAAGTACAGATCGACGCTGACTATTTGAAAAAATATGGCAAGCCCGTATTTGGCTTGCCAGCTGCGTGATGCGAACCAGTTGATGAACAAGGCTGTAATCGCAGGCATAAATCCTGTCCGCATTCTGGTTAAAGAAGGTGACCTTGAATCATCAAAGAAATGGTGCAACAGATAATGTCGTATTTTTAGGGTAGTACAAGCCAAACATCCAGAAATGATTGGTTGTATTTTAGCGGGGTTTTGAAAAAGGCTGGAATTCATGAAATCCGGGATAAAACTACTAACGACTGGACCGGAACTAAATGCTTATTCCAGAGTCAAAGAATAGGTTTAACGTTCCAAGAACATATTCTAATACTGGCAACGAGTTAACGCCTGTATGTCAGAATCGAACTCACGTGGCACTCAAAATGATTCTGAGGAAAAGAACATTTTTGAGGATTACAGAAAAACTTGTTCAGCGATATTTGGAAAAGCTAGCCAATCTCAACTTAAATACATTCAGGCTTTTTCGGATTTTCAGCAGGCCGTATGGGCATCGTGCGATAGTATGGTTGCAAAGCAGATATCTGCACTTGAAGAGTACTCAAAGTCGAACCACAATGCTGCCCATCTGGAATTGCCTTTACGAATTTACAGCAGCATTATAGATGTGTATATGAAATGGGTATCGGCATCGTGCGATCTGGGAGTAACGCGGTTACAATTTTACCGAAGCAATGTGGAACGATTCAACGACATGGTGTCGCAGTCATTTTCATTTAACAAATAGCACAGAGAATATTTCTTAAGAGATATCTTTCAAGACGCCTTTAGATCGGTAGAATCGTGTTAGGCAGCATGTCCGATTATTGTGAAAATTAAAAAAATTATACGGTGGCAGCGCCGTGATGTTTGGTCGCATGTTTCAAGAATTCATCTTTTGATTTAAAATGCATGCGACAGGTTTTGCACTCCTTGCGGCCGGTCCTGACTATCAAAAGCGTTGCGACTGCACCAAGTACTGTTCCGTATATTACGTGTGCTAGGAACGAGCCGGCGAATATGGCTGGCTGCATATTTTGTAGTTGTGTCATTATGGACTGATCATCCATACCGGGGTTCATCATCTTCATCAAACTCATCATTTGAGGAGCCATGGACATCATTGCTGGTATAAAGAGCACGACAAAGGCGACTACGCCGGTGACAATGCCCAAGGATATTCCCTTACCAAACCCGCGTATCTGCAGTTTTCCAACTGTTGATATCAGTATCCCAAAGATCGCCCCGACCGATATGCTTGCCAGGAAATGTATGCCTATTCCGGCTGCTGATGCGTTCTGAATTTGTTGGCCTGCCATCATTCCTACTAGTGTAGGAAACAGATCCGACGGCAAACCAAACATAGACATCATGGCCATCATTGGAGCCAGCATGACTTTGCCACCTACAATTCCACCTATGATTCCATAGACCACTCCTCTTCTTTTCGAATAATGCAGTATTTCTGTTGTCATGTTATAGCGTTGTAACACAGCGTTGAATTAGCCTAAAGACATTCTCCAGAATGTTCAAAGTAATTCTTTAAGAGTTAGACAAACTGCGTAAGTATCAGCACGTGTATCTCAACGCGAGATGAACATCGCTTATTCACAACCTAGTTTGGTCATTGCAAAAACATGCGGCCCCATGGAGAGCAAACAGAAAGTGACCTATACATTTTCTGAAGAATTTCATAGCTTGTGTATTGATAAGAAGGACATAATTGAGGCCCAAATCCAAGCATGTGAACGGCTCTTAAAGTATGCAACAAATGAACAAGAAAGAAGGGTGGTCGAAAAAGAGATTGCTGAGCTGAAATTGGCCCTTGATTTGATGCCGTGAGGTGAGCTGCCATTGTCTACCAACCCACTTGGGCTTGATAGTGGCAAGATAAGAAAAGCAAGATTCATAATTTGTCAGTCATGTTTCTGGTGCGCATCATGCTTTGGAGCAGGATCTTATTTTCCGGTTTGTCCGCATTGTAGCAGCAAGATTATTGATTCACTGCCAATATCCGATAAAAGATAGAATTCTGCCAGAAATCCGGCCCTCCCTCTCCCTTGGGTGCCGGCTGTATTATAACGCAAAAGGCTGAACAGTCTGCAAGATGGCGTGCAAGAATCTCTGCCAGAGGCTGACTTTTGCAGGGCGTGCTCCGTATCCTAGCCCGTACATGTTCGGCTTAAGGTACTGCTCAAGATGCGAAGTATACCTTCTTCCAGAGGAGGGCAACAGCCGCTGCCCATGCTGCAACAGGACCTTGCGAAGGAAATCAAGAAGGAAAAAGCATGAAAAAAGGATGGAACAGATGGTCATGCAGCCCCTGCACATAATGACGGATCCGGACCTTTAAACGGCCCGGATTTTGTCCTTCTAGTTGCGCTTGCCTGTGATCTCGCTGATGAACAGGCTGCTGTCCATCTTTGAGAACCGACCCAGATCTATTTTTGCGCCAGGGCTCATTATCTCCCGGATCTCCTTGCCGGAATCAGGCTGCGCCCACCAGTCTTCTCCAAACTTGCCTTGCAGATGTCTGTCCAGTTCCGCTGCCCGAACAGCCGCCGCAAGGTAGCTGGGCACGTACATGATGGCGTCAGGCATGATGTGGTGCAGCATCCAATATTCGCCGGGCATGTCAAGGCCTGTGTACTCCTTGATAAGATCGGCATACAGATCGCTTGCCTTGTCCATGGACAGGTTCTTGCGCCAGAATTCGGCCTTCATAAGCGAGTTGGCCGTGTAAAACGTGACAAAGAACAACTCCATAAAGTTGTTGCGCTGCTGCAGCTCATCAAGCACACGTTTGTCGGAAAGACCAAGGGATGATAGGTACCTCCGGTTCTTGGTCAGCCGCTCAAGGAATATTGAAAATACCTCGGCAATCCCCATGGAGAAGCTGTACCGGTTCCAGTATTCCAGCTTTGGATCGATAGAGGTTGCGTGAGCAGCATGGCCCATCTCGTGATAGCAGCCCTGCAGGTCAAAGTACGGGCTTTCAGCCTTGTACAGCACGCGGATGTCCGTGGGAACCTGGACAAAGAAGCATATCGGAGACGGGTACTTGGCCTTCCTGTTTTCCGTGTCTATGTTGATGTGAGTCAGGTCAAACTGCATGGCAGTCAGGGCGCGCTTGACTTCGGTTACCGGGTTTACCTTGGAAAAATGCCTTTCAAGGTCCGCGTAGACACGGTTGCGAAAGAAGTAAAAGTCGTCAAAGTATTCTGCTTCTCTTCCAAGCACCTTCTTGGACATCTCTGCCAGCGCCTCGCGGAACGGCTTTTTGGCCTGCCTGCCCATGGATTTTACCAGATCCATCAGCTTTGGGTAAGAGAACTTTTCATTTTCTAGGTAACCGTCCAGCGGGGTCAGATTCTTGTCAGAATATTTCTCGTAAACGCCGGCTATCTTGTCAAACCGCTGCCTGATTACCGGCGATACGTGTTTTGTCTTTCGGATGAACTCGTCAAACACCTGCTTTCTTTTTTCAGAGTCTTTTTGCGCGCTGTTGAACTGACGCCAGGTGCTCCAGTTTACCGGCGACCTGCCGAACTTGTGCTGCTTTGAAACGATCTTGCTGTTGCGCAGGTTGTACAGTTTCAATTCCAGCTTCTTGGTGCTTGAATCGGCGATATTCTCCAAAGACGAAAGGAACAACTCTCGGGGTTCTGAGAAATTGTCTATGAACAGTTTTGCGCTGTAAAATTTCATCTCGGCCAGCCGCTGTATCACCTGCTCGCTGTACTTTTGGCCGGCGTACTGCTTGTAGCGTTCATCAGATTCAGCCACGTAGATCTGCTCGTCGATATGGCACCATTGCTGCAAATTCATGGATGACAGAAGGTATATCGTTGATTTTAAAAATGTTATAACAGCAAAGCCGTTGCTTGCCTGAAAATATTTAAGGTTTTGTCCGAACGTTTGGATCAACGGTTATATCTTTGATGCACGGTTTACAGATCAGTTGCTCAATGGAGGCATGGTCAGCTGAAATGAGCGCTAAGACGCTAAGCATAACAGTCTTCCTTTTTACTGCGCTTACCCTGACCCATGCAGCTTTTATCGATTACAGGTCTGGCATTTCTGAATCGCAGAACAAGGCATCCCAGAACGACAGGCTGCCAAACCAGATTTCATATCTTCAGACAAGAAAGTTTGGCGTAGAGACTGCCATCATGTTTGGAAGAACCGACATCTGGCGCGGCATCACAAAGCAGAGATGGATTGAGAAATGCCTTTGCTGCGGCGTCTTTGAATTGCTGGTCAAAATGAGAGGAGGGCCTACGCGAGTCAGAATGCTTGAATTGCTTGCCACGCCAAAAAACAAGCTGCAAGTATCAAACGAGATTGGGATCGACTGGAAGGCGGTGGACAGGCATATTGATAAGATGCTGTACCATGGACTTGTCAAGCAAGTTTCCACTGCCGGGACATGCACAACGTATGTCGTCACTGAAAAGGGCAGGTGCGCCTTGTCGTTGGTCAAACCTGGCTGTTCTTACGATGCAGACGTTCTTCAGTCTGAATGTTTATAGAGCAAGCAACCCATAGGCAGTCTTGATGTTTGGAAAAGCCAAGTGCAAGTTGTGCGGCGATAGCGTAAGGTTTGCATTAAAACACCTGAGGGACAAGCATCCCGACATATACGAAAGT
>CAZKXR010000039.1:0-19911 GCA_964556935.1 uncultured Nitrososphaera sp. | reverse complement strand
TCAAAGAAAGGGTGGATAAGGAGCTGGGCGACTAATTCTTCAGTAACCTTGTTAATTAACAAAGTCCCGTAACTCTTTTTAAAAATACGTGTCCATATGTTGTTGATGTCCATAGGAGCCTCAAATAGAAAGGTGACCGCTGTGATGGCTGGAGTCCTTCTGGTGGCTGCACTTTCAGCAACTGTTTGGTTCCCATCTTATGCAGCAGCCCAGAACGGAGACGGTGAAAGGAGAATCGGAATAGCACACGGATTAGGTGTAGCGGTTAACAGCGACACTGAAGAAGGTACAAAAAGCGTATTTCACATGCTGATTCGACCAAATGATGATGAGGATACTGAAGAGAAAGAGTATGAATTGCTTCGTGGTATGCTCGGGATCAAAGTTGACGATGAGAGAGTAAGATACACCATGGTCCCTGACACATGGGATGTAGCAGTATCAGAAGAGGACGAAACCTTTGAAGCATCTGGCCAAGTCGAGAACGAAGACGGAGATGAATTCGACGTACAGCTAACCGGTACACACGGCATCGACATAAAGAATGGAGCTATATGGGTGATAGAAGGTAGCTTTGAAGGCGAAGATGTAGAATACGAACTTTTCTACATCGCTCTTACCAGGACGCCAACTTAAGGACCACCCAGAAACCTCTCTTTTTTTATTGAAATAGATTTCAGATTCAACGTGTACAACATTTTTCGTAAATCTAGCATTTTATGAACCAGTACGAATATCCAAGTCACTTGGAATACATAAACCCGTCTCGCTCAGGCTATAACAAGCGATTATAAATTTTCATGTTCTACAATAAAGAATCTGAATTTATTGCAGGTTGTTACTAGGCCTCTAGGTTTTACACAAGAATATCGTACCAGTTCACCAATATCTAGTCGAATCATATCTCTTTAGTAGGGTATTTGATAATATATGTCACTTAACTAAGATATTCATAGTGAAATTAGCCATAAAAGCAAACCTAGATGCTAAATACATGCTATCCCTCTATCGACGTTATGAACAGCAAGCAGCTCTTTGTTGTGATGGCTGCCGCATCTCTGGTCACAGCGCTAGTGCTTGCACCAGTGCTTGCTTCGGCCACAAACGGATTTCTGCATGTAATACGATCGAAAATAGTAGTCGACAACACAGAACAGGAACTGGAAGCCAAGTTCGTAACAGAATCGGACATACCAAAAGACGGAAGTGGAGGAGCATTTGGATACGGCGTTCTTACTTCTCAGACTGACGTAGACGGTACAGTGCTTGTAACCACAACTCATGCCGGTGTTCTTGACAGTGAGGATCAATCAGAGGCCAATGACCCAGAATGGCATAACCACTATGCGAGATTAGCCCCAGATACTGATGGTCACTGCGACGGCTTGGAAGTAGTTGACATTACATGGGAATCTCCTGGCAGAGATTTTGAGAGAGACAACAGGGCCTTAATGGGTGACGTCCCGATGTCCTTTACAGGAACCCACAGCCTTGACAGAGACCGTGAAATATCCTTCGAGGCCGGTGCGCCTGTCGCTGGTGTATCATTCACTTTAGAGCCTGTGTTCGAGGACGATACACTTGTTGCCGTCTGCGTAAACGACGTGACCACAGCTGACAAGACAATAATAAAGGAAGTAGACGACGAAGAGGAGTAGTCAGACTAACGAGTGCAAAGGAAGAGTAAAATCTTCCCTTTTTTCTTTTTGTAACAAATATTGATTGCAGACTTTTCCATCCTTCATATCTAGGTTGATTCAAATTTGCTTTTTTAAACAAATGCAGATTCTGGCAATGGCACTGATGAGAATGTACAGAATAAAAGCTGCCTCGATCAAACATTACAGAAAATATATCAAAGTTACTAAATACAATAAACTGATAACACAGGAGTTAAAAATTATTGATGCCATAATACTTATAAGCAATAGGTCAGGAGCTTTACGCAGAGGATGTTAGGATCATGAATAACAATGACAAGTCGTCCTACATGGGCGATATTGAAGATGTCAAACAAGTCATCAAGTCATTAAATGATCCTAGTAACGTCATTAGCAATGAAATTAATCCTTCCGTACAGGTCTCGTCTGATTACTCCTCAACTGACAGTCCTCCACTTACTGAAAGCATAACCGTGCTCTATGTGGATGCTGATACTAGCTCGCATCTAGAAATGATCAGAAAGGTTGGAGATCGGTTCATACAACTTAGATCCTGCTTTACTGGTAAGGAAGCCTTGGAGTTACTTACACGTCAAAAATTTGATGTTATAATGTGTGAATTATCTCTGCCAGACGTTGATACTTTCTATATTATTGAACAATATGCAGCAAGGATGCCAATTGTCATAACTTCTGCATTTGAGGATCCAGAGCGCATAAAAATGGCTGAAAAAGCCGGCGCTGTAGGATTCATTGCGAAGACTTATTCTGGATTAAGAATTATTATCTCACTTTATACTGCCATCGACAAATGGAAGAAATACGATGATTACGCTTACAAGAAACGGCTAATCAATAATCCTCATGTAAAAGAAGTACTGCAGACCGTCATGAATACTCCGGCAAAACAACAAGTAAAACATGATATATGGTATGACAATCTGACTCTTGAAACAACGGCGACCAATACAAAGATCTTGGAATCGCTTGTTGACGCCGGCTACATTGGCAAAGAACAAACCGAAATGACTTTGTCATGTCCGCATTGCAATTCCATCAATCTCACTCCAAAATACGGCTGTCCAAATTGCGGAGAAAGCAATTTCTCAAGAGGCACCGTGCTTGAACACAAGTGTGGATTTACCGAGTTTGAAAACCGGTTCATAAAACCAGATGATGGCAAGCTGGTCTGCCCCAAATGCAACAAAGAATTGAAAACACTGGGCGTTGATTACTTTAAGATGGATTCTGCTTTCCGGTGCCAGAAGTGCAGTAATGTTTCCATTACACCGGACACCAGATACAGGTGTAATGATTGTGACCACCAAGACTTTAGAATCTCTGAAGGAAACTGGACTCCATTGTATGGCTATTCTCTAAAACCTGAAATGTTTGCAGAGATAAAGCAGAATACAATATCATTAGATCAGATCAAAGAATTTCTATCCTCCAAAGGTTTCCAGCTTGACTATGACAATAAGATTGGGATTACACAACCTGAATTGTTGTCATTCGATTTGGTGGCCCAAAAACCAGGAATTTATGTTGTCGGTGTCATAATGGGCTCTTACATAGAAGAAAACTTCATGAGATTGGTTAAACTGGGAACATTGCCGGGACCAATAGATACCAAAATATTCAGATTCGCATTAATGTTCTCCAAGCCAACCGATGTCACAAAGTATCTGCTGAAAAAATTTGATATCTTCCCAATAGTTACTGAAGACGAAACAGACATGCTGCTAAAGTTCAAGGGATATTACTCGAACGTTATAAAAGGTATGTAGAAGCCAAGTCATGGATATTATATCAGATATAGGCATCTTTTTTCAAGGATTTCTTCAATGGTTAGGTACACTAGATATTGTCAGCTTTTCTCTTCTTGCTATTCTTGTTATCTTCATAGACCTGTTCAGAAGCGTTTCCAAGACGGTTGTTTTAGCTGCTCACAGCCTGTATAGGCGTCAAAGACCTCTGATACCCCGCACCTTATCTTATCCAAAAATTTCAATACTAATTCCAGCACACAACGAATCAGCAGCTATCAGAAAAACTATACAATCAATACTTGACAACCCTTATCCAAACAAGGAGATTATTGTAATAGACGACCACTCCACGGATGACACATATCAGATCGCTTCTTCCTTTTCTGGTAGCGGCCTTATCAAATTGGTAAAACGCACCGAAGGCAAGGGCTCAAAGTCAGGCGCGGTCAACTACGGCGCCATTTTCGCTACAGGCGATTATCTGATAGTGATTGACGGGGATACGGTAATTGAAAGAACTGCCTTGATGGAAATGGCAAAATATCTCTCAGAACCGGGAGTCATAGCCGGCCTTGGAGTCGTCAGGGTGTTAGGGGGAGACGGCGGTGTCAATAATCTACTCACAAAATTACAGGAATTTGAGTATCTGATTGCCTTTGAGGTAGGAAGACGCTTCAATGCGTTGTTCAACCTTCTTATTATTATTCCCGGGGCATTCAGCATATTTTCAAGGGAAGGCGCGCACAGGGTAGGACTTTTCGACAAGGATACCATTACCGAAGATTTTGACATTGCCATCAAGCTGCATAAAATAAAAGGCAAGATAGCATTCATTCCTAACGCCAGAGCCTGGACTTATTGTCCGAATAACCTGCATGCTTGGATAAGACAGAGGATAAGGTGGGCACATGGACAGTTAGCCGTGCTTGCCAAGCACAAGGATGCCGGAAGACAGACGTACCAGCATCATCTAAGATTGTCCTTCTATGACATGGTGGGCATAGACGTCATTCTCTTGTTCCTGAGGCTGGGCGGCTTTGTCATACTTTTATTCTCAAATGCGCAACACATCCTCTACACGATAATGCTCATCTTGATATTATACCACTTTAACGAGGTATTGGCATTCCTGACTTCGGTGGCTTTTGCCAAAGATAAGGCAAGGTTGAAGTACATTTATCTGGTGCCTGTAATGGTCATGTTCTACCGGCCGCTGTATTCTGCCGTGCGGCTTTACGCCTACGTGAAATGGATCTTTGGAACAGAGATCAAGTGGTAAAAAATTCCAGATGTACCATAACCTAGACAGCATATTCCAAAACATACATTAAACAGACGCGTCATGAATTCGCATGTGAGCAGCGCCCAAAAGACAGAAGATTATGAGGCTATGTTGAAACGTCTACAGGAGAAACTGGGCAACACTGCTGGCAAGGCAAAGTCCAGGCTTGAGATCCCGACCCCCCAGATCATTTGGGTGGGCAAGAACACTATTTTCCGCAACTTTATGGACTTCCCAAAAGCACTCCGGCGCGATCCAGAAAAACTGCTGCTCTACCTCAACAAGGAGCTGGCCTCGGCTGGATACATCCAGGGCGAACGCGTCATCTTTCTTGGACGTAAAACACCCTCGTCATTCTCTGCACTGATCGACAGGTACGTCAAGGACTATGTGCAGTGCCCCGTGTGTGGAAGCCCTGATACCCGGACTGAAAAGAGCAAGAAGCTGGGATTCCTGCTATGCGAGGCATGTGGTGCTAGATCGTCTATCAAGGGCAATTACGCCTAGGCCTGCCCAGACGACAGGAAATCGACTTTATGCAGATTCCTTATCCATGCATTGATGACCGAAATGTCCTCCTCCTGTTGTTGTCTGACTCCTACCTGGACATTCATGAGGCGGAACTCTGCCACCCTCTTTTTGATGCCGTGACTCTTTCCCGCTACGTGCTGCGACACTTCCATGGAATTTATCATTTCATCACAGCAGTTACATCGTAGTTCCGCTGAATCCATGTTGGATGGATGTGAAAAGGAGTTATCTGCTGCAGAATCAAGCCAGCTTTGCAATTTCGTAAGCTATTTTTGATCAGATGTAGCCGGCTGGCTTATGGTGTCTAGGACATACTTTAGATCCGGGTCGCTTGCCAGTTTATCCAGAAAGCCTCTGACTATCTGCCTTGTAGTTCTCTCTGCCGTGCCCTCGCCCCTGTGCTGAACGTTAACAACGTAATCGTAGACAAACGGGTTGATGTATATTGTGCAGACATCGGCTATCCAGCTAAAAAGCGAAGCAGTCGTCTCATCTTGCAGCATACACTCGCGTTTTTCCTCAAACATCTTGCCTATGATGCGCACGTTGTACAGGTACGTCTTTTTCCCAGTCTGCTTGTCCTTACCTGTGAATAGCACGGCGTCCCTGTCATCGTAAACCAGTCCAAAAGACACGTTGTTTGGTATCTTGACATGCTTGGATTTTTGCGCGTATTCAAACAGCTCGTTCATGAGCGCCGTGAGGAGCAGGTAAAACCGCTGGACATTCTTTTGCTTCTCCTCGTCGTCTTTTTTCAGTATTCCCACTGCGCATTGAACAAAGGCGGGCGAATTAAAACGTTGACTGTTACAAGTTGACAAAAATTAAGGAAAATGGGCTTCTCGTATCTAAAATTTAACGATATTTCGCCTCAAAATCCACCTCATGTCAACTGTTTTTACCACTAAATTGGATAAAGTTGACTATTGGTCCTAAGTACCAATAAGGAACTATCTCATCATGACAGCCATAATGTCGCTTCATCATGAAGCTCCGACAAGCAACTTTACAACCGGCCAGAGCTGGGGCGCGCTGAGAAAGGCATGGAAGGGATACAGGATCGCCAAGGTACAGGGCGATGCCAACAGGATGAGGGAATACGCAGGCAAGATCCGCAAGATCCAAGGCGAGCTGGGCGTAAGCGTTGCATCCTTCCCGCACCTAGGAATCAACTAAGTGCGGAATTTCCTTTTTTCTCTATCCGTAGATTTCTGTATTTCCAGATAGCTGCTGTTTTATCTTCATCTCTATCTGCGCCTTTGGCATTGCACCTATTATAACATCCACGACCTTGCCGCCCTTGAGAATCATCATGGTGGGGATGCTCTGGATCCCAAAGGAGCCAGCCACGACTTGGTTCTCGTCGACGTTTAGTTTGCCAAACACGACCCTGCCAGAATATTCTCTTGCCAGCTGGTCGATGACCGGCGCGACCATCCTGCAAGGACCGCACCATGGTGCCCAGAAATCAACAAGCATTACCGGGTATTTGGAGACCTCGCTGTTGAAATTGGAATCCGTCAGCACCACCGGCTGATTTATTGCAGACATGGCCGCCTTTGCAGCTGCGGCCTTTTGCAATTCGGCCATCTTTCGCTGCTTTATCGTCTCAAGCTCGTCATCGGACATGGACAGACGTCATGCAAATTGCGCTATTATTCTTTTGGACGATATGTAATTATTATCTGCCGATAGGATAATTCCTGCAGGTGATCCGCCTTGACAGAAAAAGTCGATGAGACGCTGACAAAGGAAGCCACGGTGGAAGATAAAGACGCGCAAATAGCTGCCCTTAGAAAGGAGCTTCAAACTGCCAAGGAAGCAGCGGAGGGCTACCTTAACAAGCTAAAGTACCTCATGGCAGACTTTGATAATTACCGCAAGCAGGTGGACAAGCAGGCAGCCATAAAGATAGAGTCCATCAAAGCCGATCTTCTCCTCAAGTTCCTCAATATCCGTGATGAATACCAGCGGGCCGTCGAAACGGCCAAACAGAAGGATAGCGATCCAGTGGTCGTTGAAGGTCTTGAAAGCATTCTCAAGAACATCGACTCGTTTCTTTCCGCCGAAGGGGTGAGGCCTATCGAAGCAGTGGGGACGCCCTTTGACCCCAACGTTCACGATGCCATAGCCTTCTCGTCAAGAGACAACGTACCGGAGAACAACGTTACCGCAGAGATAAGGCGCGGCTACATGCTCAACGGCAAGGTCCTCAGACCCAGCATGGTGGAAATTTCAAGGAAGATAATTAAAAATAACGATAGCTCCGATGAGTAGACAGTAACAGAGGCTGAAACATCATGGGGAAAATTATAGGCATTGATCTTGGAACAAGCAACTCTGCAGCAGCTGCGATGATTGGTGGCAAACCGACAATTATTCAGGCTGCAGAGGGCACATCAGTAGGCGGCAAGGCATTTCCGTCGGTTGTTGCATTCACAAAAGACGGGCAGCTGATCGTTGGCGAGCCAGCAAGACGCCAGATGATCTCAAACCCGGAAGGAACCGTCATTGCTGCAAAGCGCAAGATGGGAACTGACTTCAAATTCAGAGCGCATAACAAGGAATACACTCCGCAGCAGATCTCGTCTTTTATCCTGCAAAAGATCAAGCGCGATGCCGAAGCCTTTCTGGGCGAGGTGGTAGACCGGGCCGTCATTACCGTCCCGGCTTACTTTAACGATAACCAGCGTCAGGCCACAAAGGACGCCGGGGAGATTGCCGGCCTGCAGGTTGTAAGGATAATCAACGAGCCCACTGCCGCATCGCTTGCATACGGGCTAGACAAGGCCAACAAGGACCTGAAAATAATGGTCTTTGACCTTGGCGGCGGAACGCTTGACGTCACCATAATGGAGATGGGAGGCGGCGTATTCCAGGTCAAGAGCACTTCCGGAGACACCCAGCTTGGCGGAACGGACATGGACAACACTCTGGTGGAGTACGTTGTTCAGGAGTTCCGCAAGCAGTCGGGACTTGACATCCACAACGACAAAGCCGCGATGATGCGGGTCAGAGAAGCCGCAGAGAAGGCCAAGATAGAGCTTTCAAACGTTGTTACCACGGAGATCAACCTGCCGTTTCTTGCCTACGATCCGACGTCCGGGCCAAAGAACCTTCTCATACAGCTGACAAGGGCGAAGCTGGAAGAACTCCTCCGGCCGATTGTTGAAAGGTGCAGGGCACCCATGCTGCAGGCTTTGCAAGACACCAAGATGACTCCACAGGAAGTGGACAAGATAATCCTGATCGGTGGCCCAACGCGCATGCCGATGGTGAGGCAGTTTGTGGCCAACGTCATGGGCAAAGAACCCGAGCGGGGCGTTGATCCGATGGAGGCTGTGGCAATGGGAGCAGCCATACAGGGTGCAATTATCTCCGGAGACGTGTCAACCGACATCCTGCTTGTAGACGTTACTCCGCTTACACTTGGAGTCGAGGTTTTAGGTGGCCTCAAAGAGCCCCTCATTGAGAGGAACACCACGATACCTACCAAAAAGGGCAAGGTCTTCACCACAGCGGCAGACTACCAGACTGCTGTAACCATCCACATAGTGCAGGGAGAGCGCCCCATGGCTTCAGACTGCGTCTCGCTGGGCATGTTCAACCTTTCCGGCATTCCGCCCGCACCAAGGGGCGTGCCACAGATTGAAGTCACCTTTGACATAGATGCAAACGGCATCCTCAACGTCTCTGCAAAGGATCTGGCCACGTCAAAGGAAGCCAGAATCACCATAACAGCAAACAACAAACTATCCAAAGACGAGATCGAGAGGCTAAAGAAAGAATCAGAGCAGTTCTCCGATGCAGACAGGAAGAAGAAGGAAGAGGCGGAGACGAGAAACGAGGCAGACAACCTTGTCTATGCTTCAGACAAGCTAGTCAAGCAGGATCTCAAGGACAAGATCAAACCAGAACAGGCCGAAAAGGTCAACAAGGCAGCCCAGGAGCTGCGCGATGCAATTGCCAGCAACAACATTGAAAACATCAAGACAAAGATTCAGGAGCTCAAGAACATACTTGCTGACGTAAGTGCCGAGGCTTACAGGAGCGCCAGTGCGGCATCTGCTAGCCCGACAGAACCGTCTGCGGGCCCGGCCGGATCTCAATGAAAGTGATCGATAACATCAGACGCTGGGGTGATCCCCGATGACAAGCAAAAGGGACTATTACGAGGTCCTTGGCGTCCAGAAGAACGCCAGCAAGGAGGAGATCAAGAACGCGTACCGCAAGCTGGCGCTGCAGTACCATCCCGACCGCAACAAGGATCCCGGCGCCGAAGAAAAGTTCAAAGAGATCTCCGAAGCTTACGCGGTCCTCTACGATGATGAAAAGCGCTCAAGATACGACAGGTTCGGTCACGTAGGCGGCGAGGAAGTCTTCCGGGGCTCGGAGGCCAACTTTGAAGAGGTATTCCGGGACATGGGTTTTGGCGGCTTTCGGGACATTTTTGAGCAAGTATTCGGCGGCAGAGGCGGTTTTGGGGGAGACTTTTTTGGCTTTGGAGGGCGCAGGGCGGGCCGTGACATAGTCTACGACATGGAACTTGCTTTAGAAGACGTGTTGCGCGGAAAAAAGGAGGAAGTCGAAGTTCCAAAACTTGACAGATGCGATAGGTGCGGCGGCAACGGCGCTGAACCGGGCACAAAGCCGCGCAGATGCTCCGTCTGCGACGGCCAAGGCCAGACAAAGCGGGTGTACAGCCAGAACAGGTTTTCTACCTTTGTCAGCGTCGAGCCCTGCAGAACATGTCATGGCAAGGGCCAGGTAATAGACCACCCATGCGGCAACTGCAGAGGAACAGGCAGGGTTAAAAAACAGAAAAGGATTCGGATCGAGATCCCGCCCGGTGTGGAAGACGGAATGGCGATGCAGTTGAGAGGGGAAGGCGAAATATCAGAGTATGGAATCCCAGGTGACCTGGTAGTCAGAATCCATGTCAAGAAGCATCCCATGTTTGAAAGGCTAGAAGACGGGCATCTCCTTTACAACCTTGATGTCAAGTTCACCGATCTGGCGCTTGGAACCGAGCTTAAAGTACCTACACTGGACGGGTCTGAAAAACTAAAGATACCGCAGGGTGCGCAGCCTGAGGGACTGATGCGCCTGAAGGGAAAGGGGCTTCCTAGGTATGGCGCCTCCGGCAGGGGGGACATCATAGTCAAACTAAACGTCAGGATCCCAACCAAGCTTACTGACAGGCAGAAATCCCTGCTCAGGGAACTGGACCGGGAGCTGGACACCAACTAAATGCTTTAATAGAATTTTCAACGATCCTATTCCATGTCTTCACCATTTGATGAATGGTTCGGCAAGAGGCGACGATCAATGTTTCCTGACATCGACGAGATGATGAAGGAAATGGAGAAAATGATGCAGGAGATGTTCAAAAATGTAGAACAGCAAGTGCCAAAGAACCTTATCCGGGAGCGCAAGCTTGACGATGGCTCTATCGTAAGGGAGATGGGGCCAATTGTTTACGGCTATTCGGTAAAGATAGGCCCAGACGGCAAGCCAGAGGTCCGCAAGTTCGGCAACATCAATGCATTTCCCAACGTTCTTGGCGGCGGTCTTGCAGTCAAGGAAGAACGCGAACCGCTGATAGATGTGATCAAGGGCACCGAAGATCTCAAAATCGTCGCAGAGGTACCGGGTGTCAGCAAGGAGGATCTGCGCCTGACGGCCAGTGAAAACTCGGTAACCATAGAATCTGTAGCTGAACAGCCGCACTACCACAAAACTGTGGACCTTCCTGAACCTGTGGACCCCAAGACTGCCAAATCCACCTACAAGAACGGGATACTGGAAGTCACATTCAAACTGAAGAAGAAAGGCGAAGGCGGCGTTTCCATAAAAATCGACTAGGATCCACAAAAAGGATATTATTCTAGTCGTTATCATAGCACCCCCAACAAGCGCGGGGGTCGCCAAGCCCGGTCAACGGCGTGAGATCAGTATCTGACACGAAGCTCAGATGTTATTCTGACTGGGTCACCTCATCCCTTAGGGGTTCGTGGGTTCAAATCCCACCCCCCGCACTATTTTACTAGTAATGCTTTTTAACTCGTTTTGCTATATCTACTATGTGGTAGTAAAGGCAAAGGAGCTGACAAAGCGCGCTATCTATGTCTATTTACCTACTTTAGAGATGGCCAATGAGTGGAAGAGTCTAGCTGAAAAGGCCAAAGTTCCAATTTCCAAGTTTGTCATTGAACATGTTGAGAATTCGCTCAAACAAGAACAAGAAAATGAAAGCCATGTTTCAAGGGTTGACCTGCTCAAACAGCTGAAGGAAAAGGACGAAGAGATTGCCAAGTTAAAGCAAGATAACAGACTACTAAAGATGCTTACAGACAATCTGGACAAAGAGCTGAAACGATACAGGGTAGAGCCATTCCTATCTGAAGGTAATCTAGGATTTCAAGGAGTTAGAAAATACGATAAAGAACTGGTTATTCTGCTGAAGAAAACAGGTTCGATAGATAGCGATCATATATTACAGGAACTTGGAATCAGTCCAAAAGATGCCAACATTGTCAAAGCTGTAAACAGACAACTGCAGTCATTGCAAGCTTTTGGCCTGATAGAGCCTACTGCACGCGGTTGGAGATGGTTAGCAACATGACTGCTATCGAACTATCAAAACCATTGTCGATGGACCTTGTCAATCTGTTAGTGGATTTTACCCAGGATTGTAAAGACAGACACCTGACAGAAGAGACGATAAACAGATACAAATCACCGCTAAAGATCTTCTTTTCATTCCTTGGAGAACGAAAAATGACAATAATTGATGTTGATAGGTACGTTTTGCGAGACTTTATCCACTACAGAAGGTCACAGGGTGTAGACCAAAAGACACTGGAGAACAACTTTACCGCGTTATCCACATTCTACGAGTTTTTATGCTTTGAAGGCTACACCAATGTTAATCCGGTCTTGCCTGTTAGAAAACGCTATTTGAAGAGATACAAATCAGAAAACGAAAGCTCTTTTGCAGCTGATGAATCTGTCAGAAAGTTGATTTCAGTAGAAGAGATGGCGATGCTGGTCAACTCTATCCTGAGTGTCAGGGATAAAGCTGTTGTAACCTTGCTTGCCAAGACTGGAATCAGAAGAAGAGAACTGGTTTCAATCGATGTCTCTGATATTAATTGGCTTGAACAGAGCATCACCTTAAAGAAAAAGATGTTCAAGAAAAGAAGCAACAGGACGGTATTTTTTGATGATGAATGTGCAAGGGTTTTGAAAAGATGGATTGCACAGAGAGAAAAATTGAATGCAGCGACAGAAGCTTTGTTTCTTAACGAATATGGTGACCGTCTGAACAGAAACGGCGTCTATAATCTAGTTACAAAATATGCTGAAGCTGTTGGTTTGCACAACTCAAAATCCGACAAAATAGAAGACCATTTTGGTCCGCATAACTGCAGGCATTGGTTTACCACTTGGTTAAGAAGAAACGGAATGTCGAGGGAGTTTATCAAAGAACTGCGAGGTGACCGCAGAAGAGATGCGATTGACATCTACGACCACATTGATAAAGAAGAGCTAAGGAAGGCTTATCTTGCATTCATACCGCAACTTGGCATAGACTAACTTGTGAATGTCAACAAAAGTAAACATTTTATCGTTGACATTTTTTGCCTATCTCAAACAAGATTCATACTGCAAACTACTCCTTAGATCCAACAGCTTTGTGGTCGCCTACTCTACACAAAATGATAACATGTTCTCTAAAGTCTACCTGGTATGAGAGTCTATATGATTTGTCAAGTCTCAGGACATAAGCAGAGCCGTATTTCAGATTCTTTTCAAACACTCCAAAAGCCGTTGGATCTTCTAACGTGGATAGGTCGGCTAGAACGGCCAGCAGCTTCCTTTCTATGTGGTAAGGAAGACAATCAAGCTGCTTTTCCCAGTCTTTTGGCTCTTTTAGCTTCCAATTCTTTTTTCCTTCGCTCACGAAGATGCCTCTCCATATCCTGCAGGAATTCTTCTCTGGTTTTGGTCACCATCTCAGTCTTGCCACTTTTGATATTCTTAATAGCCTCGATCTCTTCTGGCCAGAGTCCGCTCTCTTCCTTTTGTTTAGATGAATGCTTTAGGGCCATATCGACAATCAACATTATCCATATTTGCTTATAACTGTTTTATGCGGATGAGTCCTGCAATTCAAGAAAGCAATGGCTTGTACTTGAATATCCAAAACAGTGCACTGGCAAGAGCTTTTCTGTCTTCTTCCCTTACATCCATGACATCCAGCGCGATGCTTGCCTGGTATTTGCTGCCAGCAAGCTCGCTGCTCTTGTAATACGACATTATCACGCTCAATGAATCAAGCATGTTATTCAGTATGCGTTCTTTATGCTCATCAGACATTTTGTTGATGTCAATACCTTGAATCTTGATGTCCAGCCTCGATAGGATTTCAAGCATCAATTTTCTTAATGCTGGAATCTGGTCTTTTCTAACGATTGCTTTCTCTGCGCTAAACGCAATGGGAAATGCATTGTAGAGTCTTTGCAATGGCGTAGACGTCCTTCCAAACACCATTGCAGGTCTGGCAAATCGAAGCTTTTTGTTTATAGATTCAAATAATGTTTCATCAAGCTTGCCCGTGTCGTCTATTCCTGACTGCGCTATCTGCAGCAGGCGTTGGCCATCGTCTGTTGTATTGTACGAGCCGTCATCTTTTTTCCCCAGATACCCATAGTAAGCCAGATCCTTGAGGTGCTTTTGTAATGCAGGGTCTCTTATCTCCAGTATTCTCTTTAGTTCGTTGTACCTCTTTGGTTCACTGCAGAGCTCCAGTATCCTTACTTTGGTTGGAAGCGTCATGACACAACACATCTACTGATACAGTATGTTTATATAAAGCTAATGTGCACTACATATTGATGGATGTGTGGTTTGATACAAATCGGTTAAAGGTCAAACCTGGAAGGCTAGAGGAATGGGAAGAGGTCTGCGGCAC
Organism: uncultured Nitrososphaera sp.; assembly: GCA_964556935.1. Classification (GTDB taxonomy): domain Archaea; phylum Thermoproteota; class Nitrososphaeria; order Nitrososphaerales; family Nitrososphaeraceae; genus Nitrososphaera. The sequence continues at coordinate 5,691 of CAZKXR010000039.1, read as the reverse complement.
TCTGGAGAGCATCAACAAGCTTCAAGGCGAGTTGCATCTTACCTTTGTATTCAGACAGGTTATCACAATCGAGTTCTCTTCAGAATTATTCAATACACTATCGAGTCTGACTGACAAGAAAGTAGCCCTGCTCTGTATCGGCAATAATCAGTACAGGATAAGGAAATTCAGTGGAGTGATTGCAGAAGCATGATTGACGATGAGATCTTTGGTTTCCCGATCCTATACATAATTGCCATATCCATGGCGTTTGCTATTGGACTTGACTTCCATCATGGGTATTGGATGGATTCTATCAGCAGGATTCTAAAAAGGTCGAAAGGGCCAATATTGACGGTTCTGAGACTAGTACAGTCATTTCTTGTAATGCTGTTATCTTTTCAACTAGTTGAGATGTTATTTGGGGATTCGCTTGACAACCTTACCGGCAGTAGTGTCGGTAGCACGATGATTTCAATTATGGTGTCGACAGTCTCCGCCATAGTGGTGATGCTAGTTATGCTCAAAAAAGACAGAAGCTTCAGCCAGATGCTAGCTTTTGGATTGCAAGAAGTCAAGGAAGACTTGATAAGGACTATACGCGAAGAGACTGCCGATTCTAATTCGACTCTCACAAGCACCCACAAAGAATTCCTTGGGATTTATGACAAGAGACTGGAAACAGGAGTTTCTAGATGCAACAACCTCTCTCTTGACAGGGATTACCTTTTAGAAGAGATACTCAAGTTTCGTGATGGGTTTGATTCTGCGGCAAAGACATTCCTTGCTGCTACAGACAGGTTAAGCGAGAAAGAAGAAAAGACAGACCTCATGCAGGAAGAATTTAGGATAGAATTAGAATCGCTTAGAGAGATACTTCAGTCATCGGAAGTAACACAAACTCCCGATTATGAAAATCAGGACACAAAGCTGACCGCAGAAGAGGGTCGGATAAACAGGAACAAGGGTTTTGAGGCTCAAAACGAGCTTGCAGATACCATCAGAAGCTGGGGCTTGACTGCAAGAACTGGTTACTACAGGGGAATACCTGACTTTAAGGTAATAAAGAATGATAAGCTTGTTGTAGTCATAGCTTGCAAGGCCTTTTCGCTGTCAGAAGGCGGCACAAAGCAGAGAAGGATTGACAGAAATGACATTTTAGCAGAATTTCTATATGCTAAACAAAAGAAAGTACCCCTTGTCCTTGCAGTCAAGAACCTGATCACAGGAAGGTGGTGGATGCATTGGGTATCAGCTGAAGAAGTGGGCGAGTTTGAGGGGATATCGACGCCGGTGATACTTGGCGAGGATAGCAACGAAGTAGGGAGTAGCCTTGACGAATCTATCAAAAGTGCTAGAGAGAAGCTGCAGGGTGTTGCAAATGCATGATACTGCACCACTGCAGGATTCTGCACAGAAATGCGCGGAACTGCACCTTTTATTATGCGGGCTTTTAGACCGGTTTTGAGCATTATTGTGCAGTTTTTGTTTAATTGATTTTTTGCGTCTCGATATACCAGCATGCAGCCTTTATGAATTTCTGTTTCCGTTTGTAGAATACATGCTTTACGTTTTACTTGTGGCACAGCTCTGCTATGGTGATGTTTGTGTTCTGTGACTCCAGCGCACATCTATCAGGGCTCTAGATCCACTTCTACGTTTAGGACATGTCCCAATCAGCACGGAAGTTCCGGACCAGAAATCGCAAGGAGTCAGCTGTTACGGACAATAGGTGGAAGACTTTGTCTTTCAACAACCTTGTCACTAAGATAGTGTGTTTATCGTGACATATATTTTGCCAACGTCAAGCCACATTCTTTCTGAAGAATCGGCCCTTTGTGAAACTTGATACAATAACGGCAGTTATCGCTGCGCCCAGAATTAGGACGGTCACTGCTGAAAATTCCGGTATTACCCATGTGCCCACAATTTCGATTTGCTTCGTTCCTTTTTCATAGTTCACAAACAGTCCTCTTGCAGTATCATTCCTTCCCAACTCTTCAGAATATGCCAAGTTTCCGTCGGTATACGCTATGAAATTTACATCACGATCTTGTTCCAATGCCTGAATTACGCTTCTTGGAAGCTCGATTTGTAGCCTGTCGGCGACTGTGGAATTAATGGTTATGACCAAAGATTTTCTTTCAGTGTTGACCTTGATTTCCTCGATTTCTCCTGGAATGCTGTACCGTATCGGAATCGTCTTATTGTCTATCGTCAAATCATATACGCACGGTTGGCGCACACACTCATATCCTAGTATTGGGGATTCTGTTATTCCTGTTACTTCTTGGGCATAGGCATAGCGAAAGCCTTCATCACATAACATCGAGATAAAATTAGCCACGACAACAACAAGGAGAACTGTTTTTATCTGCAAATAATGTCGCCTCATATTTGTTGACTTGCCAATAAAATTTAGGGGTGGGAATTGATCCTTGAATCCCAATCTATGGTATAGTACACGCTGCCGGCGTCTCCCCAAGAGTACACCAGATCAACTTTGTTGGCATCTTGACCTATGTTGACAGCATCACCACCGCCCACTCCGTCAAGGACAAGTCCCTGATAGTCCAGTGGCGCGTGTTTATTTTGTATTACAGCATCCAGAGCGTTACTGGTGGCCATATGCACTATATGTTGTTCTATGTATGAAGAATCTTGAGCTCTGAAATTGAACGCCAATATTCTTTTTGCCTCTTCGACAACTTGTGTTCCTATTTCTTGTTTTGGATCAATATACGTTCCACTTGTCGACCCCATGGTCCAACCCGATACCGAGCCACTGCTTGATAGTGTCCCATAGTAATAATAAATAGGCCAATCTCCAGAACCATCATCATATGCATCGACTACGACGATTTCTTTTGCGCCAGATCCATTGACATCGAACATCATAACATCAGTTCCTTCATCTCCTGTGCTGAAAGGTACCTCAACCGGTGTTGTTGAAGTACTGTTGCTGCAACTTGATGCGCCTCCATTGCATTTGACGAGTGTGCTGGTGGATGAAGACTTGTTTATGTCCCAATATATTGTATAATAGACTGACTTAGCAGTACCTGTATCGAAGCTGTAGGTGACGATTAGATCATAATAGCTGTCTCCATCAACTTTATACAGCGTTGCTCCAACATCATAGACACTTCCTCCTGTTATAGTCTTGAGTGTAGTAGTTGAGCCAGCAGTTCCACTACCTGTTGCAGAATCTATGTTCCAGAATGCCTTGGCCTTGAGGAGAGTTGTGTCAGTGTTCGAATTAAGGTCTGCATAGACATGAATTAAGTCTAATCTTGAGTCGTATGTGTCTACGGATGTAGGGGCAATCGCACTATCCGACCCGGAGATTTTCCCTCCACTTTGTAGAGTGACCGATGCCGAGAATGTCTTTGGGTAGAGATACCTCATACCATCCTTATCCCCAAGTTGTGGATCTGACCAGACGCCGCACATTATTACATTCGCATCCGGAGTTGAGCCAGCAGGAAAATCAGAATCGCATGCAGTTCCGTAGATCTTATAGAGATCCCCCAAGCCGTAGAAGTGGCCGAATTCGTGAGTTGTGTAGTAATTCAGATCGGAGTTCACTCCATCGCCCCATGTTCTGTCGTTATTGAAAACTATGTCTTTTTCAGCTATGTCGCTTGTTACCTGTCCCGAAGTGTATGAAGGGGACGTATAGGTTGCTGCAAAGTCGAAAGCGGTAGTGGAACAGAAAGTAACTACATTCTTTTGATCTGGCATTCCATTGCCGCACGGACCAAGGCTTGCACCCACGTCAAGTTGCCCCAGGTGATTCAGGCTGGGTATGGTGCTACTACTAGATAAGGCATTATACCAGCTCGCTGCCTCACTTACGATCTTTGATCTTGCTGTTTCAACACCATATCCAGAAGTGAGATTTGGAGTAGGGTTGACCATATCTGTATAATAACTCACACTGGTAGTTCCATCGGGCCATCTTTGTGCGGTTGTAGAATCTATATCGATATCGCGAGAACCATGTGGCTGGTGTGTAACGTAATAGTAACTCTTTGAAGGTCCGACCAACAAGGAGCTTGGAGGCGTGGGATTAAAGTTTGAAGCCATGGCTGGGACCATCGTGTAGCTTCCTATTATGGCAAAGGCTAACACAATCGCGCACGCGATTTTGATTCTGGTTTTTGTTTCTTTTATCATGGTTTCACCTCGAATGCGACGAAGATTATGTATGTTCCTCCAGGCACTTCTTCCCCATCTGGGAGGGTGCATGAATCTGTTTCCACTTCTTGGAAGGCTATGTACGTTCCTGGAACTGCATCTTGGCTCCCAAGGTGTTTTGCAATGCCGCCCTTTGCAATAGGCCAATTTTCTTTAGAGAATTCATACGAGCTAACCAGATATTTTTCATTGGGTTCCAGATACCTGCAACTGGTACTGTCATTTTCCATTATTCCAGTTATCCCGTCTCCTTTGAATCTCTGTTCTGAATTCCATATTGTGAACTCACTTGCTTTTACTTTGCTACTTATCTTGGTGTTACCATTGTTCACCATGTAGAAATCGACTTTTCGAGGGGTCCCATCATCTATTTCAAAAGGATTGCCTGTTCCGCCAATGGCTACTTGCATATTCTCTGATTTCAGTAGCTTGTTACTACTGGCCCTTATAGTGGCCACATCATAATCTATTGTGATATCTGCCTGTAATCTATATTGTCTAATATTGCCACCCTTGATACCATTGTCGGGGTCAGGGTCTATCCATTTAAGTCCGATCAGATCAACATTATACGTCCCTGGGAACATTTCAAAAAACTCACCATAATCTGCAAAGTTTAGCCTCTTAATCTCGATCGAACCATTTCCGGGGATGTCTGAATTACTATTCTTGATGAATTCCAGTTGTGGGCTCATCCTTTCACCACGTATTGAAAAGGTCCATTGATCAACACCCAGCTTGTTGACAGATGTTCCTTTGTTCAGTGCTACAAAAGAAATTCCCAAATCATCTGGCTTTACTTGCAATTCTATTTCTTGATTCTTGGTAATTGTTTGTGTAGCAGAAATATTGCTAGCCTTTATCAGCGAGGTTGTTTCCTCAAGTGGTCTATCAGTGATTACTGTTTGAGCAGCAGCCAGTATTTGGTTGCTTGCGGACAATACATACATTACTAATAGCAGCGATGCCGCCCCTACTGCTATTAGCAGCTTGCTCCGAGGATCCCTCGTGCTTTTCATAGATGTAGTCTTCTGGCGACTTTGTATATAAGGTTACCGTTATAAGACACGGATGGCCATTTTTTGCTACTATTGAATCATGGGTAACCGGAAAATTGTGTATGCGAAAATAAATGAGGAGAAATCGAAATGGAGAAATCAGAAACAGATTAAAAAAGAACGTCAGGAATCGAAGCCGAAGTACCGTGACAGGGCAGACATACTGGAAGAGTACGCAAGACACATCAGAAACGGTGAAAAGGTAGGGGTTGCAGATCTGCTAGAATCTTTGGTATCTGACCTGATGAGATGAGAGCGCGACATATCCCTGCAACAGCTCCCAGACGAATTAGATAACAGCCCTTATTCGCGTACATCATATGTGGCTTGGTTTATAAAAATTGACCTCAAGGTACCGCGCATAAGGAATGCGAGGGAATTCAGATTATTTTTAAGATTTTACAGATTAAAATGCGTTACTAGTAAAAACAGGCGTAAATCCCACCCCCCGCAC
>CAZKXR010000038.1:0-21878 GCA_964556935.1 uncultured Nitrososphaera sp. | reverse complement strand
ACAATATGCACCGGGTGACAAACCTGCTTGTTCTAGTCATGGTTTCGACCGAGCCAGCCGTCATCGAATTTCTTAATTGCTTGCAGGCAAACAAAGCTATTCCCCTCAGTATTGCTCTCCGGTTCTTCTACCATTTCCAGCTCCCGCGGGTTAAAACTGATGGTGCCTTTCACATCCACAACTCTGAACCCCGCGTCTTCAAGGCTACATCGTATTTCCTTGATGGCATAGAGCTTTGCATGACTGTAGAATCGATGTCCTTTCCTTCCTTTCTCCTCAATGAGCTTCCCCCAGGAGGAGTCTCTTGGCACTTCGCAAAGGATTAGGCTTCCTTTGTCTTTCAGCACCCTCCAAACTTCATTCATCGTGACATCCGGTTTTTCTAGAAAGCACAGGGTGTTGATGAGGAGAACGTGGTCGAAGCTTTTGTCTCTGAAGGGGAGCTGTTCGCTCACTGCCTGAACAACCGGTACGCCTTTTCCCTTGGCTATTCTCAGCATATTGAGCGACGGGTCTATGCCCAAATCTAAGCCAAGGGCCGCAGCAAACATGCCTGAGCCGACGCCAAGCTCCAACCCAAATCCTTCAAGCTTTAGCGATTTGATGGCCGCAACCTCTGATTCAAAAACCCCTGGATGTTTGGTATACCACAAGTCGTACTCATCTGCATATCTATCAAAGACTTGCCAAGAGGGTTCTCGTTTCATATTTCAACAGTCCAGATACCAGAGATAGGACCATGTAGATGTGGTTTCCTTCGGCGTGTCTTTTCAATAGAGATTATGCTCTCGTTCATCCTTGTATTCTCCAAGTTTAACCTTCTTCCCACCGAGCCAGAGGAACATCCTGTTAGCCTTTGGGTTCATGCCATAAACAACGAATTTGAAACCTCGCCTCAGTGCAAGACATCTATCGTCACTTCACCCAACTCCTGGGGTCTCCTAAATCAACTTTTTTCTGGAGTCTCTTGTCTGAGCCTAAAAGTTGACTGACATCTGCACCATAGTACCTGACCACCATTTCCAAAGCCGCAAGTCCGCATCCACATAGACTGATCTGTCTGGCATGCGTGATTGGAAGGTGTTGTGATGCTGTGCTGACGTCAGGCTTAGACGTGCCATTTGTGCTTCTCGCCTTCAAGGTCGTCCTGCAATCTTTAACCTTATGCACATATATGAATACGCTCATGGCTTTGGATTATTTCCAAGAAAGTATAATTATCAAAGTAACAATTGATTTCATGTGGTCGAACATAAACCGATAGACCTCGTGCAACTTACAGAATTGCTAGGAGACCAGGTGATTGTCAGGCTGGTAACAGTCATCGACTTGGCCAGCCTCTCCATACTTGAGTTGCTTGAATATGATTTTACCCGCAGCCAGATTAACAATGCTTTGCAAAAGGGAGTCATTGCCATAGACAAAACTGTGCCATCGTATCAGGAAGGTCCGACAACAATAGACGAAAAAAGCCTTCTTGTCAGTGGAGATTACTACTTTTATCATTTTTTGAACAGCAAAGTGAAGCTGACCGAGCTTGGCCTTTACATACTGGATGTCGTCAAAGGGAATGATACAAAATTTGGATTACCTGGATCAAAAGGACCCAATGAACCTTCATCATTTGGCCCGCCAAGACCGCCCAAACTGGATTCCAGCGAAGCGGAGTTAGAAGCTTTTCCAGCCAGTGCACCAGAATAACCATTCTTAGCTAAGGTTAGCTTACTTTCTGGATCTCTTTACATCTGCTATGATGCTCTGATTTGATAGCAGCTGTTCTAGCAGAACTTCTCTTATCAGGTTGCATGCCTTGATGATCTTGGGGTTTGCAATTCTGTAGTAGACATTTGGACCCTCTCTTCTTGTTGCAAGCACCCCTCTCTGCCTGAGCACCGCCAGGTGCTGTGAGAGGTTGGCCTGTCTTATTCCGAGCGCCTTTGTCAGAGAACTTACCGTCTTTTCGCCATCCTGAAGTTCATTTATAATCTGAAGTCTAAGTGGATTGGATAAAGTCTTGCAGACTTCGGCATGCAGCTCAAAAATCCTCTTCCCTGCCATACTTGGTGATTAACTGTAAGATATTCGCATATTTGAATATATTTAAGATCATTTCAGGCCAGCCAAGACTCATTCATGTTCTTCTTCTGACATGATGAACTCGCCGTGCCAACTGTGGAACCAGACCTGGCCTGAAAAGCCGTTCACGCTTAGCATTCCTGTGATCTTGCCATCTCTTTCTGCGTGGATGGTGTAATACCCGTAAAAGGTTTCAACGTCCTCTGCTCTATCGCCAGGTACATAGGTGTCCAAATATTGCTGAGCGATCTGTTTTGCACGGTCGCTACTTACAGGCATGTCCTGTACTTTCATGGATTGTGAAGTTGATGACGATCCGGTCATCATCCCATATTTTGTGTTCCACATCATGTTGGGGCCCGGTTCAGGATGCATAACCCCTGCCATTCCACTCATCATACCAGTTCCCTGAGTATTGTCGTCCTTCATGACTATAATCTCAAACGCGCCTGTACCCGTGCTCTTCTCGTAGACTATGAAGTAATAGTTGTACTGGAATTCCATTACGTCCCTGACTGTCAGATCAGGATTGTTCAAAGAGCTTACGAAATTGACCGCTTCCTTCTTTATGTTATCAAACGTGAGAGGTCCGCTAACAGTGTAAACATTGCCCATCATAGAACCCATCATCTGCTGCATCATGGCAGAGTTCATCATCATGCCCGCATTCTGTGCCGGCGTTCCGCTCGTCATCATGTTCTGCCGCATCACTCCCATGGCCGCCGTCATCGAGCTTGCCCCCTGAGACAGCATTTCCATGCCGTTTGACGAGTCTCCTTTTCTTGCCATCTCTGCTCCGCTCATCATGGTATTTCTTGCATCCATCATCGAATCGGCACTGCTCATGGCAGCCGACATCGAGGACATCATGGAACTGTAGCTCTGTGTCATCATGCCGCCACCCATCATACCTCCTGCTGGCACACCTTGCATTTGCTTGAATCCATCAAAACCTTGCCCCATCATGTTGCGACCCTGTTCCATGGTGCTGGAGCCTTCCAGCAGCGTCGCATATCCCTGTTCTACCTTTCCCTGATTCATTAAATCTTGGCCCTGCAGCATTGTGTTTGCACCCTGCGTCATCAACCTGTAACCCTGAGCCGTCAACATCTGACTCTGGGCGGCCGTAGTCAGCTGCCATTGCTGTTGCAACTGTGTCTGGTCAGACGTTGTCTGCTGCATCGTTGCTGCTAGAAAAACTCCGTATCCAACGCCAAGACCAGCCAGGAATACTCCTATGGCTATAGCTGCTATGAGTTTTGTACCACCAGGACCTTTCTTATCTGCCATTTCTCTCACTCAAGGCAATGATGCCGCCGATTACCCCAAGGATTGCACCGAGGATTGAAAAGCCCATGGCTGTAAACCCTACAATTGAGAATACAAGTACGATTACTCCCCAGGTTCGTGTTGCTTGGGGCCTTGCGTTCATCATTATTGCACCCACAAGTACCATTATCCCTGCAACTAGTGGCAGCGGGAAGAACCAGCCTCCTGCAAATCCCGGACCTGCCCACCAGCCCATCATACCTCCACCCATCATCCCGCCCATGGGCGAAGTCTGAAAGTTTGCAAAGAACAACCAATGCATTATGCTACCAAATATGATTATCACTCCAGATGCCAGAGACAGAGCAAATGCAGTCGAGGATCTTTTTTCGGACATGGCTGATTCCATATTCATTTAAAGTGCGCGTTTTTGGTATTTATCAACAACGACTTCAGTGTAGTGCAATGCAACTGACGATATTCAGAAGGTAACAACCCTGTCAGATTCTGTCACGAGCTTTAGCATGTCCTTCATTGTAGATATGGGGCAGACTTCGAACTTCATATGACGTGACTTTATGCATGTGCCGCAGGCAAGCATCTGTCCGCTCAACTCGTTGAATCTCTCTAGCTGCTCCTCCACGTTGAACTTTTCATCCTTTATGCTCTCGATCTCAACGCCCTTTCCAAGCAGAAAGATCTTGACCTGATGGTCTTCCAGAAGGGCGGTGTTTGCAAACCTTATTGCGTTCCAGACAAGTTCTGGTTCGGTGTTACTTATGATGATTCCTATATTCATTCAGGTCAGTCTCCTTGTCCAGTAATTGCTCCAGACCTCTTTTCTTTCGTGAAAACTAACGCTTGGCTTTTGTATGTTCACCGCAGGTTTGGGTGAGGCATAAAAGCTTCCTGCACCGTACGCTGCCTTTCCAGATCCTGTCTCGATGAAGCACTCTCCAAATCCGTCCCACCTTCTTGTCTCCAGTCCCAGCATGGATGATGCTATGTTGTGAGCAACTACCTCAGACTGGCCAAATGCAAAGGTCGCCGCCTTTGGAAGCATCATTCCTGACGGGAGTTTAACTGCTGCCACGTCACCAATGGCATAGACCTTGTCGTACCTGGTCTGCATTGTTCCGGGTTCTACTGGTACCCATCCTGAAGACGGGTCTGCAAGTCCGGATTCTCTGACCACCTTGGGGCTGGTGTGCGGAGGGATTGCTATCAAAAGGTCGTAATTCTCCCTCGCACCGTTTTCGAACACGATGCTTTTAGAACCTCCGTCTATCGCCGACAATTTCATGTTGTTGTTGAACTTTATGCTCCGCTCATTTAACATGGAGACTATGGCATTGCCAACATCCGGTCCAGCTACAGGCATTGGCAAGGGTTCCGGTGTGAAGACCTGTATGTCCGATTTGTCCCTTATCCCTTTGGATTTGAGATAATGATCAAGCAGCATAGCGGCCTCGTAAGGAGCCGCTGGACACTTGAAAGGTGTGCTTGAGACTACTATCCTTATGTAACCACCTTCAAACGATGACAGGGCATCTCTCAGCTTTATTGCATCTTCAAGCGTATACATGTGGAGTGCAGATTCACGGAAGCCTTCAATCTTTTCAGGCGCAAGTTCAGCTCCGAGTGCTACGACCAGATAATCGTATGAAAGTTGTCCGGCACTTGTTTTCACAACCTTGTTTTCAATATCGATATTTTGCACTTCTGCGTTGACAAAATTTATTCCCTTTTCTGAGATTTTCTCTTTTGAGGTCGTGATCTCTTCTGCTTCCTTTGCTCCCATCATTAGCCAGAGCAGCGACAGGCCCATGGTGAATTTCTTTTCTCTGTCCACCAAGGTTATGGTTGCCCTGTCGCCCAGCAGTTCTTTCAGACGATTAGCAGCGTTCAATCCACCACTGCCACCACCTAGAATGAGGATGTTGAAGTTATTCATGTATGCATATATTTGAATGCGCTTATGATTTAAAGGTTAGGATGATAGATATTTCACGCTTTCAAAATTTGAAGGCTTTATAGAAACTACCTGCTAACGGTGCAAAAGATATCTAGTGACATCGTATGGGTAAAAGTATTCACACTATGTCAGTATGGCTCGTACAATGTTTCGAATTCTCAAGCATTCCAATTAATGTTAGCACATCCTGTACAATATACGGATGCTTTACGTACGCACTCCATTTGTAACCAGAGTGCAGCCAAGCATGCCTGTCTAAGTCTGTCAAGTTGCCGCCAATGTTATGGTGATTCTAACATTCCCATCGTCGGTTTTGCTAATCAGGCGCCTCTAGTGTTACTTTTTTCCTCGATCACAAGGTCGCCTAACATACTTCCCCAAAATTAGTTGCAGGCGGTATTCTTAAGACATTAACACCTGCTTTCAGTGCTTACATCCGCCGACCAAGATCTCTGTAATTCCCTGTTCACATTTGCACGAATTTGCATTCTTTGATCTTTCTTCCCGATAGATTCTGATTCATTTTGCAAGCTGGATACAAGCATCCCAAGAATACGATCGTTTAAATACGGTACAGACAAATTTTTCTCAAATGGTTACAGTCGATCAGGTCATCAGCAGCCTCAAGAAGGTTGTTGACCCTGAACTTCATAAGGATATTGTCTCAATGGGCATGATAAAGGACCTTGCCATCAACGAGGGCAAGGTTGCTTTTACGCTGGAGCTGACAACGCCGGCCTGCCCGTTTAACAGCGACATTGAACGCGATGTCCGGACAGCGATGGCCAGCCTCGGCGTTAAAGACCTGAACATGCGGGTCACCGCCAGAGTCATGGAAGGCCGCGCCCTGAGCATGGACGAGCTTTTGCCGGGAGTCAAAAACATCGTTGCCGTTGCCAGCGGCAAGGGCGGCGTAGGCAAAACCACCGTCTCTGTCAATCTTGCACTGGCCCTGGCCAAGACCGGCGCCAAGGTGGGCCTTCTTGATGCCGACGTTTACGGTCCTTCAGTTCCTCTGATGCTTGGGCTAAAGGCGCAGCCAGAGGTTGTCAACAACAAGATCCAGCCGCCAGAGATATCCGGAGTCAAGGTCATCTCCATGGGGTTCTTTTACGAGCAGTCCCAGCAGGCCGGCATATACCGCGGCCCCATAGTCTCGGGAATAGTCAAGCAGTTTCTCACCGACGTCAACTGGGGTGAGCTGGACTATTTGATAATCGACCTGCCGCCTGGAACCGGAGATGCTCCGCTTACAATAGCGCAAACCATACCTATCACTGGAATTCTCATCGTGACGACGCCGCAGGACGTGGCCATGAACGTGGCAGTCAAGGCCGTTGGCATGTTCAACAAACTCAATGTTCCCATCATCGGGGTCGTGGAGAACATGAGCTACCTTTCCTGCCCGCACTGCAGCGAACAGATATACCTCTTTGGCAAGGGCGGTGGCAGAAAGATCAGCGATGATTTCAAGATCCCATTCATAGGCGAGATACCGCTGCATCCAGCAATCCGCACTGGAAGCGACACCGGCAAGCCCACGGTACTTACAGAGCCAGAGTCGTTCCAGGCCCAGGCCTTTGACAGGGCGGCCAAGACCGTGGCAGGAAGGATAAGCATCATCGCGGCCGAGTTGCGAGCCATTGAAGAGGCCGAAAAGCAGGAGCAGGGCACCAAGCCCGCGGCCTGAAAGTATGCCCCTTTCCCCCGAAGATCTAAAGGCGTTCAAAAAACCGTTTGGATTGCTTATACCAGACGATCAGGTGACAAAGGTCCGGCTGCTTGCTGTTTTGAAAAATGCAAACCTGGTCATAACGGTAGGTGACGCCACCACCCAGCGACTGGCAGAATTCGGGGTGATACCTGACCTTGCAGTCATCGATGGCAGGGAGCGCCGTTCAAGACGTGATTATCCAACCTCATACAAGGCAGTAGAGGTCCGCTGCACAAATCCTGCCGGCAGCATAACAAGGGCCGCCATAGACGTGCTGGAAAAATCCCTGAGAGGCGCCAAGCCGGTTCGGGTACTGGTCGAAGGAGAAGAAGACCTCCTGGCGCTGCCCATCTTTGTGATGGCGCCGGAAGGCTCGGTGGTGCTTTACGGCCAGCCGCTGGAAGGCCTTGTGGTAGTCAAGATAGATGAGGCCAAGAGAAAAGAGGCTAAAGATTTAATGAGCAGAATAACCATCGATTAGTACCGGGGTATGATGACGTGGTGGCTGAATGATACCCGATGATTGCATATACCACTATCTGACCCCTGCGATCTAACTGTCGCAGCCGCAGCCGTCGTTGCTCATGTCATAAAGGCCAATATGGTACTTTTTCTTGCAGTCCTCGCAGACGCTCTTGCCGTACTCAACCTTGGCGTTGCAAAATGAGCACACCATCTCTATCCGGGTTTCCAACATGCTGCCAATGTCAAAGATGATTTTTAAGTGTTATGGGGTTAGATGCACAGGATATCTATTACAACCCACTACCGTCATAAGGCTGACCCGTGAAAGCAATAATCTCTACCGGATTATGTATGCGTTATAAAGTTATTAGAGCGATTCAGTGATCTTTTGGACATCTGTTCTATCAAGTATGTTGATGGGAGTCAGCTGCAGTTTGCCATATTTTATTCTAAATATCATTTCGACATCTCCTGTAAGAAAATAATCGCAACTCGATGTAAATGCAACAAGGACGTGTAAAGCATCAGAGGGATATAGGTGTAGTTCCTCTATTATCACACGCGATGTGATAACAATTTTTTCGTTTACAGCATAAGATACGAGATATCCTTCCTCTAAACCTTCTTCTATTACTTCGGAAATTCGATAAATCAGAAGAGAAACTTCCTGTTTTGTAATCCTGTTGTCCATGTGCTTTTTGACTGCTGCCCAGATCGCTTCGTTTACGACCCATTCAGATATTGCAAGTTGAATTCTTTTTTGCTTGGCTAGGTTTACAATGTACTCCATATTTTCTGCCCCCGCTTCACCAAAAAAGATCTTGAAGAAGGCAGAGGAGTCTAAGTAGACCTTCTTCACATTCTTTCTTTCTCTCTAGATGATAATATCTCGTCGGCTAGCGAACCAGCACGCTTCAAGATTTCTTGTATTTGGTGTTTGTCTACCTGCATCTTGTCGATACCGAGGTCAGAACGCATTTTTCTGATATTTGCCAAGGCCTGGTCTTTTGATTGTGGTTCGATTTTGAAGCCTTTCAATGCTAAATCAATCTCTGTCATATAGATCCCTCTCGGTCGTGTATTCCTTCCTACTTATAAGAAAAGCCCCTACCCATACGATACCCACAGACAACATTGCAAAGATGTCAAGAAAGTAGTGTTTAAGGTTTGCTAATTCATGATTAGAGACCATCAGCTGAAATATTCTTGGTTTTGGACTTTCAAGCTCAAGCGTCTCTCAACAACTGTCGTTTTGGGGTCTTAAAACCCCAATCGATGCGTATTTTTTTGCCAGGTTTGATACTTGGATGTTTGTTCCACGACCTGAAAAGTACATGGATGATTGTGAAGATGTCCAAACTGCTGTCATGTATGCTGCTGCCAAGAGTTTGAAATTCGGCATCGAACAATGAGATTAACTATCGGAATGCATTCTGCTTTAGCTGCTTTTCTTCTTGGTGTAGCTGGTCATACGATTGTACTGTAGTCGAAATAGTTCTACCACATCCTGAACACCTTCATTGCCATGGATGTAGTAGCTGATCCATCCAGACTCTGGCAAGACGTGGTGCTGGGAAGCCCGGCCCTCTTGTATCAGTTTTCTTCCAACATCCTTTGGAAAAGGCAGATCTGCCAGCCGGTCTCCATGCAAATGTCCCATCTCTCTTCCATTGACGCGAAACTCTGTTCCACCGAATCTGTGGGGGTGTGAAGTGACTCCTGGCCAGCTCACCAATTCTTGTTTTATGCACTCAAAAATTCCCAAATCCGATGATTCGGAAACCATGATGATCTTTCTTCGGCGATGTATTTAAGATTGGTAGTAATTACTTACCAAGTTAGTAAGATGAAAATTACCTGCAAGCACCGAAAGTTAGCAGAACCTGTTACATCGGAGATATGAGGATCCTGGGCCTGTTGGGTGTGTTGTGGTGGCAGCGTTTGCCGCATATGGGGCAGGTTCTTCTGTCAAGGAATATGCACTGGCAGATGTGCGACTTTAAGTAACTTTCCGCGGCCTTGGTAAACTCGCCAGTACCGTTGCAGAACGGACACATGGAATCGGTAATCTCGATGTTCCCCTTGCCTGCGCAAACGGGGCAGCCGTCGTCTGGCATACCCGCATCATCCATACACGTTATATTTAATCCATATCCCCAAAGGTTAGTTGGTACTACCCCTCAACAAACAGGCGATGCCAAAATTGGATTACCGGCCGACAAGCCGGAGGATAGCCCAGCTAAAGGAGATATCAACCAAGTCACAGAAAATCCTTCTTACGGGCCGAAACTCAAAGGCAAAACTTGCTTCTGCCGACCTCATTGCGCAGAACATCCAGAAAAGCGTGTATATAGTTGATCTGGGACAGGTTGTCAGCAAGTACATAGGCGAGACCGAGAAAAACCTGCGCCAGATCCTTGATATGGCAGAGAAGGCCGGTTACATCCTGTATTTTGATGAGGCAGACGCTCTCTTTGGCAAGCGTACCGAGATCGACGGTTCCCATGCAGATTCGATGCTGGAAATGATCTGCAAACACAAGATGCTCTGCTGATATTTGCGGCAGACTACAAAGGCGATATGGACGATGCCTTTCTTCGGAAGATCAAAATATACGTCAGATTCCCGCTGAGGAAAAAGTAGGTTTTGTCTAGCAAGTTTGTTATACAAGAAGCACTGATTTTCAGGTGTTGATCCACGACGATCTGCTCAGGGTAGCAAAGGGGGAGGTCCTGACAGACGAATGGAGCCGGCAGGTCTACTCAGTCGACGCCAGCCATTACGAGATCCGGCCGGCGGCAATTGTTTGCCCAAAAGACGAGCATGACGTACAGGAGGTATGCCGGTACGCATCGGCAAAAGGAATCCCCATAACCGCAAGGGGTGCTGGCACCGGCCTTTTGGGTCAATCTCTTACCAAGGACGGCATCGTGCTTGATTTTACGAAAAGCATGAACCAGATTCTGGAATTGGCAGACACCCATGTTCTTGTGCAGCCAGGTATGGTAAAGACCGTCCTGGACAAGGAACTGAAAAAGCGCGGCAAGTTCCTGCCGCCAGACCCGGCCAGCAGCAACTACTGCACTATAGGCGGCATGGTGGCAAACAATTCAAGCGGGGTGCACTGCCTTGGCTACGGAAACACCATCGACTTTATCGAGCAGGTAAATGTCGTGTATGCAGACGGCTCCACAAAAAGTGATGAGCGGTTCTCCAAACTTTGCAGCCTGCTGTCATCAAACATGGATTTGATAAAGAAAAGCTACCCAAAGGTGTCCAAGAATTCGTGCGGATACCGGCTGGATGCGGCCATGGACAATCCCCACAAAGTTTTTGTCGCGTCTGAAGGCACGCTGGGCCTTGTCACGTCAGCCAGATTCCATATCGTGGATATCCCTGCATACAGGTCAATCTTGGTGCTGGGCTTTGAAGACCTGCTTTCCGCTATTGTCAGCACGCCGGCAATCCTGCAGTTTGCGCCAGTAGCCTTGGAGTTGCTTGACAGCACCGTCGTCGACAGCCGGCCAGACAAGCAGGGGTGCATTTTACTTGTTGAGTTTGCCGGAAGCACGCTAAAACAGGTTGAAGACGCCATGAACGGCTGCCGGCAGGCTCTGGCCAGCAGATCCCGGGTGCTAGAGTACGCCTCAGACGAGCAGAGCATGTCTAGAATCTGGGCCGCAAGGAAAAGTGCGCTCAACAGAATAATGAAGCTGACGGTTGGAAGCAGAAGGCCCATAGGCCTCATTGAAGATACGGTGGTGCGCCCCGGCCTGCTTGCCGGCCATACAGCCAGCCTGCTGCAAGAATACCGGCAAAACAAACTGGATTACGTGCTGTACGGCCACGTGGGCGACGGCAACCTGCACACAAGGCCGCTGATAGACACGGGCTCAAAGGCGGAGATGGAGCTGATAGAACGGCTGGCCCGCAGGATATTTGAGCAGGTCATCAAAAGCGGCGGCACCATAACCGGCGAGCATGGGGATGGGCTTGTACGGCTTGGCTACATCGAGATGATGTACGGAGCGAAAGTGGCCGGGCTGTTCAGGCAAGTAAAGGAGCTTTTCGATCCAAACTACATTTTGAATCCCGGAAAGAAGGTTCCAGTTACAAAACAATAAAGAACATCTTGTTTGTGCTTTACTGCATGCAGGACTGGAAGTCGCGGCCGGCGGAATTCCGGCGACTGTGGAGCTACTCTGTTGGCTTTTACGGCGTCTGGGTTGGCCACATAGGCAGGAGGATGGGCTTGTTTGAAAGGATATCGAAAAACAGCCTCTCGCCAGACCAGCTGGCCTCTGCAACAGGTCTGGACCGAAGCGCCGTCAGGTCGTGGTGCTCTGCCGCCAAGTCCCTTGGATTTGTAAGGCAAAGAGGGGGCAAGATGACCCTGACTGAAAGTATGAAGGAGATCCTTTTGGACCAGTCAAGCCCCCAGTACCTGGGCGGGCAGTTTTCGTACCTTGCTGGCCGAAGCCTAGAGTACGGCGGCATGGACGAGCTTTTCAGATCCGGCAGGACACTTGACATGTCGTCGAGTTTTGATGCCATAGAGCAGGCCACGGACTGGGACCATCACGCGTTTTTGTCTGCAGTTAAAGACAACCGGCATTTACACCGCCGGCTGTCGGAGGGCTGCCAGTTTCTTGACGTTGGATGTGGGACTGGAACGTTGATTGAAAAACTGTGCAGTGCATACCCGCACTCTCAATTCGTAGGTGTCGAGCCCTCACCGGTGGCTGTAGGCAAGGCCGTCAGGCTGGCGGCAGGAAAGCCAGTCAGGATACTGAAGCAGAGCGGCGAGTCCATGGACTTTGAAAAAGAATTTGACATGGTCTACCTTGGCGAGTCGCTTTATGCTGCCGCCGACAAGCAAAAGGTCCTGTCAAACTGCTTTGGCGCGTTGAAGAAGACCGGCACGATAGCTGTAGTGGAAGGGCTGCTTCCTGACTCGGATACCGTGGAGGATCAGCTGATAATGGGCATGCAGATAGATTTTGCTCTGCAGGGATACCGGTTTTTGACCAAAAAAGAGATCCGGGCATTGCTTTTGGCTGCCGGATTTTCAAAAATCAAGTTCCAGAACTTTGGCGGATCACTTTTCTTGGTTACTGCAAGAAAGTGAGGCTTACTCGGCCCCTATGAGGCCAAGCATGTCAAAGCCTTCCGTCGACGTGGACTTGATCTCTGCAATGGAGATCAGGTGGCCGTCCGGGTCTTCGATGATGGCGTGCTTGCCAAAGGACTCTTCCCGAGGCGTCTTGAAGAACTTGACCCGTTTTGACTTGAGCTCCTTTACCACTGCTTCCATGTCGCTTACCATAAAGCCGACAAGCATTCCAGTGCCGGAGCCAAGCATGCTCTTTTTCTTGGCTGGATGAAGCGCAATAACAGTGCCGTCCTTGACGAATTCTGTCCATTCTTTGGACTTGGACTTGAGCGGGATGCCCAGCGTGTCTCTGTAAAACTTGATCGATTTTTCCATGTTGGAGACAAGGAGGATCACTGCACCGACTTTATTGAATGTCATTTCATAGCACCTATGGAAAGGGTCAGCTGAAGTAAATTAAGAACTTATCGCCATTGCAGCAGGCTTTTGGACATTTGCGTTCATAGGATGCCCACATCTATTTTGGTTTAGCACGGTGACTGAACAGCCGTTGCAAGTTTACAGAATAAGCAGTAGGTTTTTCTTTGCAGTATTACCAGTTCCTTGTATTGTTGGTCGCATGGTCTATCTTTCTTATTATCACGTCTGTAGCTTATGCTCAACTGCCTGACTCTTTCCCCACACCCAGACAGTTGAAAGAATGCAAAAAGTTAGGAATAGATCCTGACCAATGCTCAGAAGCCGCAATTCTGGCAGCACCTCGAACCAGTGGCGCCGTTCAATCTCCGCCACCAGAACTTAACCCTGTCATCCTATCAATTTTTGTAGGCTCTGGTATGGCGTTAGTAGTAGGGGCATATGCTGTCAGGAAAATAAGGAAGTAACCACAAAAAGTCGTGACAGGTCCAAGATGTATATATACTAGCGTGCACAAAATTTGGACATATTTTGACAGACGAAGAAACTTCCTACAGAGGTAGAAAAATAATTGTGAGAACTGATGGTAAAAACACCCTCCTTATAGATAATTCTGAGGTCGTCACCCGGTTTGACGAGGAAGCCAGAAGATACTTTTCACCATCCTTGCCCTACAGAACCTTTCCGTCGCTTGTGGATCTGGCCAAGGCCATAATAGATCAATCGTAGGATGTGATTGAGTCATGGGCGTAAGGAAAAATGCAGCAAATCTGACGCCTGATGAAAGGCAGCGGTTTATAGACGCGCTTTTAACGTTAAAGAGGACAGTCGAGCCTGGACACAGCCTTAGCAGGTACGATGAGTTTGTGGCCATTCATGTTGGAATAACCGAACTAATCAGCGGTCCGGCAGCAGGAATAGACGGTGGGCATGGCGGCCCTGCCTTTCTGCCCTGGCACAGGGAGTTTCTTGTTCGATTCGAGCAGGCACTGCAGTCCGTTGATAGCAGCGTCTCAATCCCTTACTGGAACTGGATCTATGGCGGCAGCGCGCAAACCACTACCCTTTTTCAAGAAAGTTATATGGGGCCTCCGGGCAGCGGCGGTGCCACCGGCCGTGAAATCATGCAGGGGTATTTTGCGGAAAACCCAAACAGCTTCAATCCCGACGGATGGAAGGTCTCTACTCCATTACATCCTTTCATTCCTACGCCCAGCCTCCGGACCCAGGCTTTGCAGCGCAACAGCACGCTGAATCCCGGTTCGCTTCCATCTGCAAACGATCTTGACAACGCCATGAATCAAGATTCTTTTGGGCAATTTCGCATCAACCTTGAAGGCGTGCATAACGGCATACACATGTGGGTGGCCGGGCACATGGGGCTGATGGTTTCACCCATAGACCCTGTCTTTTTCATGCACCACGCCAACATTGACCGGCTGTGGGCCATTTGGCAGCAGGACCACGCTGGGGCCGCAAATTACAATCCTACAGGAGCGGGAGGGTACGGTCACCGAATCGACGACAGGATGTGGCCATGGGATTCCGGCCAGTCAGGCCCTTCAGGCATGCTGCAATCCCTCTTGCCCAGTTTCTCACCAAGCGACATCAGGACGCCCCGCGATGTGCTGGATATTGCGTCACTGGGTTACTCGTACGACGACATGACCATACCGCCGCCTCCGCCCCCTCCAAGAGATGGTCATTAGGCGCGTGCGACTTGACAATAGTTTCAAACTTGCCTTTTGAAACAGACCTGTTCAGGAAAAGGGCAATTCAAATTCTTGGCGAAAACGGCATCGTACATGGACCGGAAGAAAGGAGACTTTTGATAGCCAATTACAGCATCGGAGACAGAATCCTTGAAGGCACTCTGCCCTTGATCAAGCATCGCTTTCAAAACGCTGAAATTCTTGGTCCGACGGACGCAGAAAAAATTTCCGGGTACCTTGGGTTTGGGTATCTATGCGGGCAGTACATGAACCTGTTATTTGGCAATAGACAGGCCAATTCTGAAGAGCTGGCCAGAGCTGCGGCCTATCTTAATGCCGGCGCAGCGTTGTTTGACGATGTCTGTGACGAGGAACCTGCGTCCTTGATGAAGCTACTGCAGATTGTATCAAGAAACTCTCTTGAGGAAAGCCTTTCTGGCAAGGTCCTAAGTGGCGAAATGCAAAATGCCCACAAAACAAACATGACGCTGGCATTAATATTCTACGATGAGTTCATGAAAGCTCACAGAAGCTCGGCTGCCTTTATCTCCAGAAACGAGATATTCCAAGAATTGAAAGATAATCTTGTTCAAAGCTACGAGGCAGAGATTTTTTCTGCAAGCAAAGCAAATTTCGATTCATCCTCGCCCTCAAGCGAGATTGAAGAAAACCTCAAACTTGCAAGTGCAAACCTGGTGTGGTGTCTGGCGATAAGTGCTTACCTGCACAGGCCAGTTCAATCACTGGCAGAGCTGCGTGGCTATTACGATCATGTTATGACACTTGGCAGGATCATATGGATCGTCGATGACATAGTGGATGTAATTAAGGACCTTAAAGACGGGAAATGGAGCTATGTGTCTATCATGGCAAGCAATCTGGGTGTGCAGATTCCCGGAGAGGAACGTGATGTAATTCAGCAGCTTGTTGACAACGATGTTATCGGCAAATGCACTCTGGATTTATCTAGGAATATACACAAATTTGAAAACGGTATGGCTGGATTTCTGACGAAAGCGGATGAAATAGAAAGAATACGCAGATCCCTGCGGGGGGCTATTTTTGCATGGCTTGGTGTAACCTAACGACTCTGTTGGCAGCAAATGGCAAGTAGCCTTGACATTTTATCGCCCATCAAATTAACAGTACCGTTATGAAGCCTCAAACCTTATAATGAGAATTGCCATAAATAGCAAAATTGCCAGTAGCCAGCGTATTCATGGATGAAGCCGGCGATCTTGGTTTTTCTCCCTATTCATCCAAGACCTATGTTATAGGCTATGTTATAGCCAATGCTACGCCATTTGAAGTTCGTACAAGGTCTTGCAGGCTGCTCAGGTCAATAAACAAGCAACTAAAACCGCGTTCAAAGATTAGTGAATTCAAGTTCTCCAACAACACACACGATACTAGAATGAAATTTCTCAATCTAATCAAATCATCCGACCTGGATCTTGGTATTATGGCAATTGCAAAGGACAGCATATCTTCAGAAGACTTGAAAGAGAATCCAAACATCCTTTACAATTATCTGACCGTTCATTACGTCATGCCTGTTATCATCAGGAATTATCTCAAGTCCACAATGCCAGTTAATAGAATCAAATTCAAGATTGACCAGAGTCTGTCAAAGTTGGGAAGGCGGAAATTTGATGATTACTTTGATCAAAAACTGGCTTTTGTCAAGCGACAAGAAGGATTCAAGAACGACATATTTGCGGAGATAGAACACGAAAATTCCCACAACGACATATGTCTACAGATTGCGGACTATGTCGCCAGCTCTTTTTACAGGAAAACAGAGAGATTCGATAGCCAGTATTACGACGTTATCAAAGACAAGATAAAATATCATGAAAAATGGGATTGGCATGATAAAATATGTTGGTGAAATCTGGCCCTACTAGTCCCATCCCGTCCAAACGAGCATCATTCGTTCGGGCTAGACCTCGCTAAGTTGCCTTAGGAGACTTAGTCACCAAGATTACTTCATTGACAAGTGGTATAAAGATTGCGGTTATTTACCGAAGCTGATTAATACACGGCATCCCAACAACTGCAGAAAAATGCTGTCCTCTCTGGACTGCATTAAAACCTCTTTACAGTGGCTGATGGGTCATGTTCAGTAAGGACGGCTACTTGCGTTTTTGCTAGCTTTTGTGGAATCCTCCAAGGTTTATCGCTGCAGGACTCGGCAGTCCGGTAAATTCTCTTCATTTTTCTACCCTTGCGGGCAGATAATAGGGGGACTGTACACTTCGTCATCATCCTGCAGCCTAATTATAAATAAAATCGGTGGTAAAAAATCCTTATTCCGAGACATGAACGCTGTGGTAGCTTGCCTTGCACTTGGGGCAGCGGGCATGCACGCTCATGCATTCAATGCAGAAATCGGCTGCGTCCAGAAACTCAGATTCGTCTCCGCGATAAAAACAGTGCTCGCAGAATCTCTTGGCCGTCCGTGCCTCAGATACAGCACGCATTATAACAAGGCTTGACGTCATTGTATTATTAAACCTTCTTCTGCTTTTTCTTTGCAACAGCCTTGCTTTCCTTTATGATGGCAAGCACCCTGTCGCGTATCTTGAGCGCGTCGGCCCTGGGCGAGGCTGATACGCACAAAATCCCCTCGTCAAGGGGAAAAGTTATCAAAGTCACGTTGTCATGTTCCGTCAGGCTGTAGCGGAACATTCCAAGCCGGTCGCTGAACTCCCGCAGAGAAAGGACGTTGGCAAGCGATTGAACGTACATCTGCTGCTCCAATGACCCGTTTAAAAGCGGCTGGACTCCCTGCCGGAAGCCGCCCTCGATGACCTCGCCTTTGTTGTTGACTATGCCCACAAATCGGATGTTCCGATCAAGTTTCATGACTTTGTCGCAGAGATTTCCCTGCATGCATGGTAAACATACGGTGGGGCTATAAATCGTTTACAGGTCGCCGGCAATCCGGATGGTCATCATGTGTCCCTGCTTGATGTGCGTGGCATGGTGTATCCTGACAAGCTCGTTGATGTCCTGGTCGGAAAAGTACTTTGTAGAATACCGGCCCAGAACAACCTGGCAGTCAGAACAGAAAACTTCCTTGTATCGCTGGGGCCGACCATCAGACATTTCAGATCACTTGACTATGCGCGTGTCGTAGCTGTTCTGCAGAAAGCGCATCTTGGAGGCCTTGTAGTAGATGACCTCGCCGCGCCGCTCTATGACTGCTGCAACTGCATCCTTGCCCATCTTCTCTATCTGCTCGACGGCGTTGGCAAAGCTGCGCGCGGTGATGTTAGAGCCCTCGCTTATGTCAAAGACCACATACTTGGCTGGCTTTTTCTCGTACTCGCCGCGTTCGTAGACCCGGAAGTCGTTTCCAAAGCCAAACCCCTCCTTGGCGACGTACCCCCGGCTTCTGAGGTCTCGGTAGACAAGGAACTTGGTCATGATGTTTCTGTCGTATTTCATCATCAATTCAAAAAGCGAATCAAAATCCATGTCCTGCTTGCCGGATATTTTCAGCCGCTTTGCCTGCATGAGGTAAAGCGCCTCGTACGGCTTGAGGACATAATCACTGCCCTCCTTTTCTCCAAAGCCCCGGGTTCTAAGTTCGTCCTGGGTGCGGGTTTCATCCACCAGGATCCGGCCGCCGCTGGCTAGGCGCGCCTCGATGACGGCAGTCATTTCGGATTCCGGGGCCGGTTGAGCAGTAGAAGACATAACGATTAAATCACAGCGGAAATCCACATTTAAGCATTAAAATTTAGTGCATCAATATGAAGGGAGTTAATTATCGAGAGACGCGTGGCATGCCGTACGTCAGACGGGAATACATTGCCGGCAAACCCCAGTTAAAGATTGCAAGGTTCTCCTCCGGCCAGGCAAGCAGCGATTACGATTACAAACTTGAACTCATTGTCACAGAAAAGATGCAGATAAGACACAACGCCCTAGAGGCTGCAAGGCTTGCAGCAAACAAGCGCATGGCCACCGCCGGCGAGATGACTTTCTTTTCCATGCTCCGAGTCTACCCCCACGTCATTCTCAGAGAGAACAAGATGATTGCCACTGCCGGTGCAGACCGTCTCCAGGAGGGCATGAGAAGGGCCTTTGGCAAGGCAACCGGTCTTGCTGCCCGCGTGATGCCCGGCCAGGTGATCTTTGAGGCCCACGTGACGGCCGCCAACCTGGATCTGGCAAAGGAAGGCTTCAAGGTTGCCTCAAGCAAGCTTGGCTGCCCCACCACTACCAGGGTAACGCCCCTCAAGCCGCAGGTGGCAAAGGTAGAAGAATAAACCTATATTTTTGACACCAGCGATTTTACGCTCTCTTCTGTGCAGGAAGGGCCCTTGCCGGCAATGCTGTGACAGATGAGCGCGGTGATGTTGTCGATTTCTGCGCGCATGGCCTTGCCTATGGCAGAGTCCGGCTTGTCCAGCTCGGCCCTGACTGCGTCGTGGGACATGTTTTCTATCAGCTGCGGGCTGTAGCCTGCGCCCACCTGCATGAATCGGCCGTCAACCAGGAGGAAGGGTATTATCTGATCCGGGTTGTAGACATCCAGGATCTCGTAGTCCTTGTCATCAAGCTCCTGCAGCGGCTCAAAGTTCCTGTCGGAAATCTCTTTTCCGGCGAATTCCACATACTCGCTGGTGTAACTGGCCTTTGCAAAGTTCATGGTCGGCACATTGAGGTATTTTTCATCATGGTCCGCGCTCTTGTCTTCTGCCAAACCTTCCCACCTGCCAAAGCGGGACAGCGCGCTCACGATGGCCCACCTTTCAGCGGCGCAGAACGGACAAAAGCCTGCGCCCATAAAGTAAACCAGGGATTTGCCGCTGGACCTTTTAAGCGGCTGGTCGTTTATGTACATAAACTTGCCGAATACTTTTTTTGGAATGAAACTGCTCACATCCTCAGGAAAGCAGGGTTATTTTATTAATTTTTTGCACAACATGGGAGTTTGAATGCAACCTGTTCCGTGCAGGATTACAAAACATACATCAAGAGGGTTATCGGATTTAGTTTTTATTGCTTAAACATCGTCAAATGTTTACAATTTTCTCCTGAAACAGCGTCTTTGTAGAAAATAAGTTGTTCTGCTAAAGATAAATAATTCCCGTAAATCTACCAAACATGATACAAGTTGGCCATCAGGACCATCTCTGATCTAGAAGATTCCAAGTATGTCGGCAAGCGCGTCTTTGTACGGGTGGATTTCAATGTCAGCGTCAGCAACGGCTCAGTGGGTGAGGACTATAGGATACGGATGACCATACCCACCATAGAATACCTGGCAAAACGCGGCGCCAAGGTCATACTGGCATCTCACCTTGGAAGGCCTGACGGACCGAGCCAAAGGAATTCCCTTGAGCCGGTTGCAAAGAGGCTAAAGGAGATCGTCGGGCGGTCCCGGATAAACGTCAGGTTTGCCAACGACTGCATCGGGCCGGCCGTTGAAAACGAGATCAGCCAGATGAACGCCGGCGACATCCTGCTTTTAGAAAACCTGCGCTTCCACAAGGAGGAGGAGGCCAACGACCAAGAATTCTGCAAGAAACTTGGCAGCCTGGCAGACATTTACGTTAATGATGCCTTCAGCACGTCCCACAGAAAGCACGCCTCGACCTACGGGGCGGCCAGGCTGTTTGACACGCGGCTTGCTGGACTGAATTTGAAAAAGGAAGTCGACTACCTTTCAATGATGGTGACCAACCCCGTCAGGCCGTTTAAAGTCCTTTTAGGTGGCGCAAAGATAAAGGACAAGATCGGCGCGCTGGAACACCTGCTGCCAAAGGCCGACAAGGTCATAATCGGTGGTGCAGCTGCATACACGTTCCTCAAGGCCAAGGGCGTGCGGACCGGCAAGTCCCTCATAGACAGCGAGCACCTGCCCTGGGTCACCAAAGCGCTGGCGACTTACGGCGACAAGATCATGCTTCCAACGGACCATGTTGCAGCATACTCGCCGGACGACAAGTCAGTAATGATGGTCAAAGGAGACATACCTGACGACATGGCCGGCTTTGATATCGGAAACGAGACCATTGACAGGTATTCTGCCGAGGTGGGAAGCGGCAACGGCGGTATGGTCTTCTGGAACGGCCCCATGGGCATGTTTGAGGTGGGCGCGTTTGCCAACGGCACCATCACCATAGCCAAGAGCATCGCCCTGGCTTACTGGCGCGGCGCCAAGACGCTGGTGGGCGGCGGAGACACCCTTGAAGCCCTGAAGAAGGCCGGTGTTGCAGAAAACGAGGTCAGCCATGTCTCGACGGGTGGTGGCGCCACGCTGAACTTTTTGGCCGGCGACGAGATGCCCGGCGTTGCAATCCTAGAACAATGACCTGCAGGTTTTTTCGCAGCCTGCCCGCGCGTCCTCATACTGCGAATCATTTTCTAGTATGGCGTATAAAACGACGTACGTCGAATCTTGGCAAGAACCTACCGTTGTCATGATCTTCATCTTGCATTGTAATACTTTGTAGACCAGCTGTTTAATTGGAAATTTTGCAAACCATCGCCATGCAAACGCAATGCAAGCCAGTGATCAAGAATGTGTTTCTGCTATGCCAGTTCTGCTTTTGGTGCGCATCAAGCATCAGTCCAAAACAGCAGATAAAGCAATGCCCCGCATGCAGCAGACAGGACATCACCTGCCTTCAATAAAGCCTACGCCACATTCTGGGCAGAGGCAATGTGATTCTGATCCAGACTCTTGTTTGAAACTAGCATGGTGATGGTCGACTTGACATCGCTTATCTTTCTTAATTTCCAAGCGACAGTCTCCTTTACCTTTTCTAAAGTCTGCGCCTCAACCTTTGCCACGATGTCGTAGACGCCGTAGACCTTGAATGCTTCGGTAACGCCCTCGACCTTTTTCAAGTCTTTTACGACAGAATCTTCCATCCCAAAATTGGCGTTTATCAGTACGTATGCCTTGTGCACATCATCTTCTGGAATCTTGAATATTATAAAACAAGTACCCGAATTTCAGAATTGAATATCATGATTTAGAATCAGATCCTAGAAACGTACTGCTTTTCAAATATGCTTTGATTCTATAACTTATCATGGCAGAAAATAATGTTCAGAGTGGCGGTGAAAGTCGCGACGACATAGAGCGTATGATTGGTCGCAGAGTCGAAAACA
>CAZKXR010000037.1:0-24872 GCA_964556935.1 uncultured Nitrososphaera sp. | reverse complement strand
ACTCGCATGGCTTAGTCCCACTCTGATAGCAGTCGGGTCCGGCAGGATCAACCGGAGTCAATCCTTTTTAATACATAAAGAGTACGGCCGGACAACTTGGTTATTGTGCGGATCGCTATTGTCCCTTAGCGGGTTGCACGTGTGACCTATGTCGGATCCAATGTTGACATCAGATCCCCATGTTATGAGCGCAACTGGAGGTCAGTGAATCACAAAATGGCGACAACACCAACATCATCACTGACGCCGCCTTGATGTTACGTTCGTCACTAACCTTTACAGCCCAGCGATATAAACCTTTTCAACGAGCGTAAAACGTGAGACAACACATCAATACAGCCCAATGCTCTTGCCGGATTTTGTGTTGCCATAAGCTTGGCAAAGCTTGTTAATAAAGTCTTTGCTAAGATTCTCCTTTTTGCAACATGATTTATATGGATCATTTATAACCGCCAAAACTCACCATCCTATAATTATGCAATTGTCGTAGAGGTAAATGATACAAAGTCTAAATACTGTCAGGGCAAGATCCCTCTCGATGCACGATCATGCTAATCTCGGTAAACCAAACCGTCTTGCAAAGGAGACAAGCCCGTATCTTTTGCAGCACGCATACAATCCGGTGGACTGGTACGCGTGGGGGCAAGAAGCTCTTGAGCGGGCAAGGAGGGAGGACAAGCCCATCTTTCTTAGCATCGGTTACAGTTCATGCCACTGGTGCCACGTCATGGCCCACGAGTCGTTTGAAGATGAGCAGACCGCCAGGATAATGAACGAGAACTTTATCAACATCAAAGTCGACCGAGAGGAGCGCCCAGACATTGACGACATTTACCAGCGCGTATGCCAGCTGGCCACAGGGACCGGCGGCTGGCCGCTTTCTGTTTTCCTGACATCGGATCAAAAGCCCTTCTACGTGGGCACGTACTTTCCCAAGGACGGCAAACACCACGGGATGCCGGGATTTACCACTGTCCTAACTCAGCTGTCTGAAGCTTACAAGACCAAAAAGCACGAGATAGTCGCTGCCAGCAAGGAGTTCATGGATGCCTTGGTGCAGACGGCAGGAGATGTTGCCCTGCCAGGCAAAAAATCCGCCCTTGAGCGATCCATACTGGACGAGGCTGCCGTTGGTCTCCTGCAGATGGGTGACACCATCTACGGCGGGTTTGGGCAGGCCCCCAAGTTTCCAAACGCATCCAACCTGATGTTCCTGCTAAGATACTACGATATATCTGGCATCAACCGGTTCAAGGATTTCGTGATCTTTACTGCCGACAAGATGGCTGCCGGCGGGATACATGACCAGCTGGGAGGAGGCTTTGCCAGGTACTCGACAGACCAGAAATGGCTTGTGCCGCATTTCGAAAAGATGCTCTATGACAACGCGCTTCTTGCCCAGCTGTATGCAGAACTGTACCAGATCACCAAGGAACAAAGGCACCTGGCCACGGTGCGCAAGATTCTGGATTTTGTGATCCGCGAAATGACCCATCCAGAAGGCGGATTTTATTCCGCGCAGGATGCCGACTCGGAAGGCGAGGAAGGCAAGTTCTATGTCTGGTCAAAAAAAGAGATCCGCGAAATTCTGGACCCGGCGGCGGTAGATGTTTTCTGCGAGTACTATGGCGTGACGGATGGCGGCAACTTTGAGGGCAAGAACATTCTAAATGTCCGGTCGACATTCAAGAACCTTGCCCAGAGGTACGGCCTGAGTGAAGCCGAGATAGAAAAGACGATAGCCGACGCGTCCACCAAGCTCTTTGAGGCAAGGGAGAAAAGGATCAGGCCGGGAAGGGACGATAAGATCCTTACATCATGGAATGGGCTGATGATCTCCGGCTTTGCAAAGGGGTACGCAGTGACAGGCGACAGCAAGTATCTTGAGGCAGCGTTAAACGCCGTCAGATTCATAGAGACAAGACTTTCGCAGGGCGGCAGGCTTACACGGACGTTTAAGGATGGCCAGTCCAGACTGAACGCGTACCTCGACGACTACACTTTCTATGTAAATGGCCTGCTTGACCTGTTTTCTGTGCATTCCAAGCCAGAACTTTTGACCAGCGCCACCAGGTACATGGATTTCGTGCTCAAGCACTTCTGGGACGAAGACGAGGGAACGCTTTTTTTCACATCGGACGACCATGAAAGGCTAATAGTGCGTACAAAGAACTTTTACGATCTGGCGATTCCATCCGGCAATTCCATGGCTGCATCCAACCTTCTGCGGCTGTATCATTACACGCAGAACAACGACTATCTGGACAGGTCTGTAAAGATAATGACGGCAGGCGCAAGGCCGGCAGCAGAAAACCCGTTTGGGTTTGGCCAGTTGTTGATGGCCGTCTACCTGTACGTGAAAAAACCAGTCGAGGTCACCGTTGTAACGAAATCCAGCAACGATATGTCGCGATGGCTAAACAGCGTCTTCTTGCCAGACGCCATAACGGCCGTGGTGGGTGAACAAGATTTGAAAGACTTGCAGAACTATGCCTTCTTTAAAGGCCGCACTGCCGAAGGCGGTGAGACGGCCTTTGTGTGCAGGAACTTTACCTGCTCGCTCCCCTTAACGACTCAAAAAGATCTAGCAAGGCAGATAGGCCAGCCGGCTACGCCTTCCTGAAGTCTATGGTCAGCTTCTCACCGACCCTCGGGCTGCCTATCTTCTCATAACGCCGCTTGGGCATGGTGATCTGTATAACAGTCTGCGAGTAGGTTTTGATCACCGTCTGCGGCTGGGAACGAAGTATTGCCTCAAGTATCGGCTTTAGCTGTTCCTTTACCTCCTTGTCTGCAACGGCCCTGTCCACGGCCTCAAGCATCATCTGCTGCTGAGAGACCATTTCAAGCTCCACGTCTTCAGACAATGCCAAAGTCACGCTGCCTCCCGTGTCAGTAAGCTGGGTTATCTTGAACCTTACCGAGTCATCCTGCATGGCAGTAGGATGTCAAAGGCCCCTACTAAATCAATCCCTGAACAGCTCTTCCTCTTCTACGTCGCGTTCTTTTCTGGTGAGGTAAACCAGCAGGCCGGCGCTGATGGTAAAGACCACAATGTTTACAATCAGGATGGAAAGGTCGACACGCTGATTCATGATGTACAGGTGAGTAAATGCGTAACCAACCGCTGCTATCATTGCGGCTATGCAGCCAAAAATCCCAAAGCGGATTGTCCTTTTCTGCATCGCAGTTGTTTCGCAATGCTGGTGTATAACCTTACTTGCGCATAATTTTTAATGAGCGATCAGACAATACTGTATTGGATGCAGCTGCTCAAGAAATACGAAATTCGGTCAAAACAAAAGATCATAGACTTCCTCAACAGCCAGCCTGCCGGCAGGATTGCATCCATAGACAAGGATGGATACCCGCAAGTGATCCCGATGAATTTTGTTTATGCCAACGAGGCAATATACATGCACTCACACCGGGTTGGAGAAAAGATTGACAACATCTTGCGTAACCCAAGCGTGGGCTTTGAAGTGGACCAGCATGTCTGCTTTTTGCCGTCGTACTACTTTCATCCCACCGACGCTTCGCAGGCTGATACGCTGTACATCAGCGTGGTGATAAAGGGGAGGGCAGTCTTGGTGGAAGACAATCAAGAAAAGGCAATGGCGCTCAACGCCCTGATGGAGAAATATCAGAAAGAAGGCAGGTATGAAAGATTGGATGAAAGCATGCCCGTGGTCAGAGAGGTTGCCGTGATAAAAGTGATCCCAAAAGACATGCGCGGCAAATACAAGATAGGCCAGCAATGGTCTGGGCCCTACAGGCTGAAGGTAGCCCGCAACATAATAGAAAGGGAAGGGTTAGAAACTGCCAAACCCATCCTTGCGATAATGGGCATTGATGTGGACAAGAACGGCATCCTTGAAGCAAGAAATGAGCCGGAGATGTGATGATGGCTCCGTGTCCTGTGCATACCGACTTTTTTGACGACACTTGCAAAGATTGCCGTCAGGAATACCTGGAGATGAAGGGTGCCGGCGAGCCCAGTGTTGAAAAAAAGTACAAAGAGCTTACAGAAGAGCGGGCAAAAAAGCTGTATGAAGAGGTCATGCTTCAGTATCTCAAAGGCGGCTCAAATGAAGAGGAAGCTGCAAAGAAGGCTAGGGCCATACTGCGCAAGCAGTGCGCCATTCGCGGCATCCCCTACTGGCCATGGCTTTGAAGCCTATTCAACGTCCACTTTTTCTTTGCGTTCCCTTTTTCGATCCTGCTCGTCTAGTTTTTTCAGCTCTGAAAGCAGGAACTGGCGGTATTTGTTCCGCTCATCCTTAGTCATGATGTCCGGGCGGGAGGTCAGAGACGAGCCAATGGTTATGACTCGGTCCACGAGATCGGTTGCGACAGCCGCTCCGATGCTGCCAACGCGGAGCATGACGTCCAGCTGTTTTCTGACGACGTTGTTCAGTGATTCAAGGTCTTCCATGATCTCTAGCCCCTTTTTTGTGATCGTGTACTTGCCGCTGTCGTTTTCTGCCACAAGACCATCGTCCAGCAGCCTGCCAAGCAGCGGGTAAATGAGACCCGGCGACGGCTTCCACCGGCCTTCTGTCTGAGCTATTGCCGTGTCAATGATCTCCTTGCCGGTCATGGGCTTTTCCTTGAGTAGGCTTAGAATGTAGAACCTAGAAAAACCTCTTGGGACAGCGCTTCCGACTCTTGAAAGCCATTCACTTATCATATCACTAGTAATATCACTAGCGATATATTAAGATATCGCTAGCGACAAGCTTCATTTTTAGTGCTAAACAGATACGCTGCAATGGCCGACTGAATTCTAATTGTGCGTCCCGTTAATGGGACTTGCTTACGTGCCTTGCAGGCTTTACGACCATCAATATCACGTTTTACGGCTTCATCTTTGATTGCTTCAGCACATCGGTCAGCCCTCTAAAAACGCTGTTGGCGCTCACGTCCAAAAGATTCAGCATCCCGGTATCCCTTACAACCTTCCTTTCGAACTTGTCCTTGACCGCAAAGACTACCGACGAATAATGGATGACACCTTTCAGCTTTTCCTGAACGATGCTGTCGGTGTCCGGAAATATCGTGTGCTGGAATACGATGCCGTTGCACCAGTTCATGGACGCAATTCCGCCGCCGGCAGCACGGGATTGGGAAAGCACAATGTGCACCAGTTCTTCAAACTCGTACTCTATCACTTCGTGCACCACCAACTTTTTCCACGGCTCTATGGCTACTTCCATCCCTGCATCGCGTAAAGGTGATCGGTTATAGAAAGGAATCGAATTCTTGTACAAAGGTATAATAGATGTTCAGAGACCTCTGATCATAATCGTTTTTTGGACAAGTCAGAGGTGTTTAAGGAGGCCAGAAAGGCGGCATGGGTTTCCATCTGGACACTGGTAAGCATCGGCGTTGCAGAGGTTCTGATATCGACATTTACCGGCAGCCTTACCCTTTTTGCAGACGGCCTTGATTCGCTTGCAGACGCGTTGGTCTCCTTCGTCGTCTGGTTTGGAATCAAGATGCTTCACAAACCAAGGAGCAGATTGTTTCATTTTGGATACGCCAAGATAGAGAGTTTCGCGGCTTTTGTGTCAGCCGTGATAATTCTTGTCCTAGGAGCTTCAATCGTTTACAACGCCTACTTGCACTTCATAAAGCCAGTGGAGATTATGAACCCCGAGGTAACCATGATAGCCCTGGCAGGCGCAGGAAGCGTGTCCCTTCACCGCGCCTTCAAGGTAAGAAGCATAGCAAAAAAGTACGACTTGATATCGCTAAACCTGGATGCCAAGAACTCCATCAAGGACGGAACTGCATCTTTTGTCGGTCTTGCCAGCATAGCAGCGGCCTACTTTTTTGGGGTACCATACATGGACGCGGTGGGTAGCATCATTATAGCTGGCTACATTTTTTACATGGCATTTTCTGCGCTCAAGGAATCTGCGCTGGTGTTGGTAGACGCGGTCAGGAATCCCGAGCTTCAGGCGCAGATGGCTGAACACATCCAGTCAAAATATAACGTCAAGGTCGAAAAGGTACTTTTGCGCCCAGTGGGGCAGGACTTTTTTGCGCAGATCCACATAGAACTGGACAGGAACATGACTCTGGACCAGGCAAACGAGTTAATAGCCAAGATACGGGAATCTCTGATTAAAGAGTTCCAGACTGAAGATCCGGTCGTCATTCCAAAACCAGTCTAAGGCACATAAGGCGATATTGCAAATATTGTATCAAATTAGCAAAGAAACTTGTTATATCATACATTAGCCGAACGTTATCCTATTAAATATACCATACATAGAATAAAAGCAGAAATATTACATTCACCAATATCTTACATGCATCCGCAATCGATCTCTGGTGTCGACGTAGTACGAACTGGAATAAAGTATGGAGCAATAGCTGGACTGATAGCCACCTGGTCGATATCAACTGCCATAGCCGCGTCCGAGCTTGAGCTTGGACTGCCGATAAGCGCCTTTTACGCAATAATGGGGATGAGCCTTGGCTACGGCGATTTCGTGCAAGCAGCCTATCTTGGTTTTGGACTGCACCTGCTCACAGGGGCAATTCTGGGCATCATCATTGGCTTTGTTTCGAGCCGCCTTGTGACAAAGATTGTGCTGAATCCCTACAAGGCCGTGCTGATGGGCATGGCCACGGGAATGGCAGTCTGGCTGGTCCTGTTCCTGCCCATCACTGCACTTTTGGTTCAGCCTTCAATACAGAGGATTAGTTTTCTTCTGGCGGAGAGTTTCCCTTCCCAGAGCGCGATGCTTTCTGGCAACACTGGCCAGCTGGTCTGGGGCATAGGTCTAAGCGCAATAGCATTCCATCTCGTCTGGGGCGCGATCTTTGGCTACATCTTTAGCTCGCTGGTAAGGATCAAGGCTTTCCGTGTTACGCACACCAAAGGAGAGACGATGCAATGACAGTTTCAGAGAAGATGGGTTCAGGCTCCCAAAGCAGGGCCAAGAACGTGTTGGCCATCCTTGGATCCGGGGTTGCCGCCGGACTTATCGCGTCGCTGGCAGTAAGTGCGCTGATACTTCTGGCAGAAAGGGTAGCGCAGCTGCCTGTGGGGACATTCTACCTGATGCTTGTGTCGGCCATAACACAGACGCAGGAATACAACCTCCTTTCCATAGCCCAGGGGTTGCTGCTGCATCTGGCAACCGGTTCGGTAATAGGGCTCATCATGTCCATCCCCTTTGCAGTCTCGCAGAGGGCGTATGTGTCGCTTGGCAAGTATGCCCCGGCGTACGGGCTGGCCGCAGGATTTGCAGTCTGGCTTGTGCTCTTTTTGCCGGTAACCTATGGAATGATGCTACCCCTGCTTCAGTCTCTTGACGGCCAGGCAGAGATAAGCCAGCGGGCGCCCATCGGCGACCTGTTCAGGGCTGCTACAAGCGAGCTGCTGACCATGACGGACCGCGTCGTGTACATGGCTCTTGTGTTCAATGCGTTTTACGGCCTGCTGGCGCTGATTCTGACAAAGTCCTTTGCATCAGCCATACTGGAAAGGAAGCCACAGGTAGTTTTATAAGACCTGCGTTCAATTCCTTGGTCCATGCGTCAGAGGCGCGTTCTCCGTAGCCAGAGGAGAGTGGGAGAAGCAATAACCATTGGAAGCGGAATAGGCCTAGGCATACTGGGTTTGGTTCTTAACATACCACAGATTTCGTATGGAGGCCTCTGCATCGTCGGTCTTGGAATCTTTTCGATATTCTGGAGATAGCAACCGATGGCGGAAAAAAGACAGCCAAAGAGCATCGTTATTGCTGCCGTAGCGGCCGGTGTAATTGTAGTGGGCGTAGTTGCAGCCCTGATGTCCGGTGCATTTGCTCCAAAATCCGCCGGTGGAGACCAGCAGGCAGACGTGATACTTGCAAAGCTGACCACGCCGACGATTCCAAGTGCGACGGCTTTGGGAAGTGATTCTGCCAAGACAACCATTGTCGAGTTTGGGGACTACCAATGCACGTGGTGCATGCGTTTTCACAAGGAAACCCGCGATGACATCATGACAAACTATGTAGACACCGGCAAGGTCAGGTTCCTTTTCAAGGACTTTCCGATAAATGACCTTTCAGACAGGGCTTCTTCGCTTGCAGCTGAGGCTTCCTACTGCGCTGCCGATCAGGGCAAGTACTGGGAATACCAC
This sequence comes from uncultured Nitrososphaera sp., assembly GCA_964556935.1. Classification (GTDB taxonomy): domain Archaea; phylum Thermoproteota; class Nitrososphaeria; order Nitrososphaerales; family Nitrososphaeraceae; genus Nitrososphaera. The sequence goes on along the minus strand of CAZKXR010000037.1, from coordinate 16,729 downwards.
AGTGAGCTTTACCACAACTGGAATGGAGAGAACACAGGATGGGTCACAAAGGAGAGCCTCAGGCAGTTTGCTTCAAATGTTGGCATTTCCGACCAGGCTGCCTTTAGCCAGTGCCTTGATTCCGGCAAGTATGCCAGTGTTGTACGCGACAACTACATCCTTGCCAAAAACATCGGGTTGAACGCAACTCCAAGCTTCATAATCATCCCCGAAAACGGCCAGCCGCAGCTGCTGCAGGGAGCATACCCCTACCAGACTTTCCAGCAGGTGCTTGACCAGGTATCCTAAAGGCGTATTGAATATCTCTTGCCTGCAATCAAAGAAAGTGCTTGGGATGCTTCTGACAGCTGCGATTGTATCTCCTCGTTTCTTTCCTGCATCTGCTTTTTCTGCAAAGCCAGTTCACGCCGGTATTGGGCAAGCTCTTCCGTATAGAGGGAGACAGAATCTTCCATCTTCTTGACCTGCATGACCAGGTCCTTGGAGCGGCTGTCGCGGCTAAGGCTTGCATGTTCTTCCGCAAGCGCCTTGGCCGTAGCCCGAAGGTCGGATACTGATGCAAGGATGGTGCCAATGTGCCTGAGAACCCGCTCAGAGTCTTTCAACTGGATCTGGCCAGAACTGATGGATTTCTGGATTTCAGCAAGAAGCGCGGTGTATGGCGATACGTCATCTTCGTACAAGATCCTCCACGGCTCATCGGTCATGACAAGGAGCCGTTTCTCTGTCTCCTTTGTGACGCCGTAAGAGTATTTTCCAAAGGCTCGTGAAGCGTGTGAAAAGAGATCTGATACACGTGTATGGAATTCTTGTATGCGCTGCTCGACTTCAGAAAGCTTTGCAACCGATGACTCTGCCTGCGCAAAGTCTGGAGAACCCCTTATCGAATCGTGCTCCATCTTGGTTTTTTCCAATTCCCGTTCATCTGCCTGGATCCGCTCAACCAGGCTCTGCATAGACACCTCCGCCGCTTTCGCAGACGAGATCTTTTGCAGAACCGTGTTCAGTATGTTGTTGCACTTTACTACGGGCGAGCGGTTTTGCTCAAACTCGGCCATCACGGATCGGGTATCCTTCAGCAGTGACGACAGGGTCTCGAATTCTTCTCTCATCTTTTCTGCATACTTGTTCATAAAGTAGTTGAGAACCTTGCTGTGCGAGCCACTGACTTCTCCAAAGCGGTTCATAGTAGCTTCCAGCCTTTCGCGGAATTTTTTGGCATCGTTTATTGATTGCGGGTTTGGCAGTTCAGCTGATGCTTCCCGCCTTAAAGTCGAAACAATAGTCTTTTTAGAATTTTCAACTGTGGAGCCGAACCTTTGTTCAACGTTTTCAAGCTTGAACTTTTCACGATCCATGTCCTCCGCTATTCTGGCCAGATTCCTGAAAGACTCTGACGCAGAATTACGGATTTCCGCCAGACGCGAGCACAGTACCTGGACCTTTGCATTTTCTACATCCTGCAAAATCTCCTGCGCTTTCTGTATCGCAAGGTCTCCGGCTTCAGGCTGATCCTTTAACCCGACCGTGGCGGGGCTAGTCGAGCTTTTTTTGTCATCTTTGTCTGGTTCTGTTCTGTCTCTCTTCTTGAAAAATCCAAAAGGCGGAGCCACTACCCTGAGTCTGCATACGTTCCAATAAATTGTTATGTTTTAGAAATGCTTAATGCCCAGTTTTGGGTAAAAACACCATGGCAGGAAAACCTCCTGCTAAGGAAAAGCCCCCCAGTGCCATCCAGACATGGTTTCAGAGGCACGGCTCTACGTTACTTTTGGTCAGCGTAATCAACATCGTTCTTTTATCCGCCTTGCATATTTTCATCTCAACGGTTTCTGTTGTGCCGGCCATGGCCGACGTGGTTCAGATATTTGCAGTGGTGATGGTGTCTTTTGTCTTCCTCACCGTTGTGTGGAAGGGCATCATGCCGGCCGTCATCTGTGTGCTGGGCATCGTTCTGATGCACAACGCAATAATTCTTCCATTCTTTCCGCCGGCCGATCCTGTGTTTCCCGAATTTTTCTACAGCCAAAATCCGACAGCAAGTCCGTCAACTGAAGTATCCATCGGCGTTGCCACCCAGATGCATTTCTTCTTGGGACTTGCAATGGTTGCTTTCAGCATCATCACTGCCTACAAGCCATCGCTCTTTTTTGCCAAGAATCGTCCAAAGTCCCTTGAAGACGTATGGTCCCAGTACCCCATATGGTACGACAACGTCAAGCTTGTGGGAGGATTCCAAGAAAAGATGGTGCCTGTGAAAAGCCTGATGACTGACCAGGACCGCTACCTGCTTTGGAGGTACGAATACGTTCTGGCAAACATCTACAGGACGCCGCACCTTGTCAAGCCAACAGGGCTGGTACCAAAGAACGATACTACCTTTGTACGCGACAAGGCCAGCGGCCTTATCATGGGCAAAGCAAGGTACACAGGATACTTCATGTAATTGTGGAATATTTTTAAAGGGTTCGAATATTACCGTGCACTATGATATCCAGCATCGTGCTTTTCATACTTGTCTTCGCAACTCTAGGTCTGCTTCTTGGATTTGCCGCAAGCTTTGAAACCCAGTCGCAGCAGGAACGCCCAATTGAAGTTACGGGTGCAAACAGCACTGCTGCAAGCTCAGAACAGGACAACACAGTAATAGAAGAAAATGCAGGCTAGTCTGCCATAACATCATGTTTTTAGCACTCCTTTTGGAATTTCTTACCGTTTGAGCCTAGACAAAGATGCAGAGCAGATAATCTTGCATGAAATCGATGCGGTCAACGCAGATTCCAGCAGAATAAAGAAAAACGGCTGCGCTGCCTGCCATGTGCTGTTTACCCTTACAGACAAGATGCAAGTAAGCGAGTCTGATGCGGCTGATCTGCTGACCGAGGTTTTGCTGGAAAAACCGGACCTAAACGACAGGTTCATCGAGATGGTGGAGAACATACACATGAAGCAGAGGATGCAGGGCGTTGTTTTTGCCATCAAGACAAGGGAGGCAAAGGACCGCTACATAGACTCGCAGCTCAAAAATTCCCTTGACGAGCTGCTGGGAGACGCTGCAAACTTTGGAGTGGAGATAGTTCTGCGAAAGCTGATAATGGCCCATGTTGCCCTGCAGATTGCCCAGAACTTGGGCGTTGACTACCACGCCGCCACCGAGGAGCTTTACTATTACATGAGGAAAAACGACCAGCAGACCCACGAACTTGTCATGAAGCTGGTCACGTCCATTCTGAACAGGGGTACAAGAAAGGAATGAAGGAAAAAGGCAGGATGTTTGAACTGGAGGATTTGCTGTCCAAGATAGAAAAGGGTGGCTATTTCTTTGATTTTCTGAAGATAAGGGATCTGGAAGCCGGCGTTCTACGCCTTTATCCGGGTCAAGAGGATACCCAGGAGCCACATTCTGCCGATGAACTGTACTTCGTCGTAGAAGGCGATGGCTTTATCGAGATGGGCGAGGAAAACCGGCCCGTAAAACGAGGCTCGACAATCTTTGTTCCGGCAGGCATGAACCACCACTTTTACGGAAACAAAAAAGAACTCGTCGTGCTTTACATGTTTGCTGAATAGAAAGGTAAAAATCATCCTTCCCTATAAGCAACCAAGACTACAATGCCAATTACTGATGCGGCCAAGAAACAGATTGCTCAGCAGCGACGGCTGTTCTTCAAGATCTGCTTTAGGTGTGGAGCTAAAAACCCGATCTCTGCAGGAAGATGCAGGAAATGCCACAGTGACCAGATGAGGCTGAAGAATAGAACGCTAGGAGCCAAGAAGTAGATCTGGCCTTCTGGCCCTCTTTTGGTCGATTTAGGGTAACGGACAGATTATTCACACGTGTTTTGATGGTTCAGGTTCCTTCGCTAAATCCTTCCAGGTACGCCTTTTGCTCTGGTGTTAGCTGGTCTATCTCCACGCCCATGGACTGGAGCTTGGCCAGAGCAATCTGCTGGTCCTGATCCTTGTCTATATTGTAGACCATCGGTTTTAGGCTACCTTTTGACGCGGCCAGCCGGAGCACTGACAGGAACTGGTTTGCAAAGCTCATGTCCATGACCTCGGATGGATGGCCTTCTGCTGCAGCAAGGTTTACCAGTCGCCCCTCGCCTATCAGGTAGACGCGGTTGCCGGTATGCAGGTCGTACTGCATGGTGCTGTCGTTGATGGATTTTTTGGTAGTGGATTGTTTCTCCAAGTCTGGAATAGAGATCTCGACGTTGAAATGACCGGCGTTTGCCAGTATCGCGCCGTCCTTCATCTGAGCTATATCCTCGCCCAGTATCACGTCCTTGCATCCAGTAGCGGTTATGAATATGTCACCTGTCTTTGAGGCATTTTTCATCGTGGTGACAGAAAAGCCGTCAAGCTTGGCCTTGAGCGCGGCAATAGGGTCCACTTCAGTCACGATGACGTTTGCGCCCATTCCCGCCGCTTTGCGCGCCACGCCCTTGCCCACATGACCGTAGCCGGCCACCACCACGTTCTTGCCCGAAAGCAGGACGTTGGTGGCCCGGATTATCCCGTCCAGCGCGGACTGGCCGGTACCATAAACGTTGTCAAAGTCATGTTTTGTTTCTGCATCGTTTACCGCAATTATAGGATAGAGCAGTTTGCCGGCCTTTTGCATGGCCCGGAGTCTAATAACGCCGGTGGTGGTTTCCTCCGTCCCGCCGAAAATGGGTCCCGGCAGGCCGCCTTTCTTGCCCTGCTCAAGAGCCTTGTGCATCTCAACTGTGAGGTCTGCCCCGTCGTCGATGGTGATATGGGGATTCAGCTTCATGGCCGAGCGAATGTCATCGTAGTATTCCTCGGTTGACACCCCCTTGCTTGCAAAGACGGAAACCTCTTCATGTTTTGCTAGGGAGGCTGCCACGTCGTCCTGGGTGCTAAGCGGGTTGCAGCCGCACCACGAGATCTCGGCTCCAGCAGCCTTTAGCGTCCTGACAAGCACTCCGGTCTCCTTGGTGACATGCAAACATCCAGCCACCCGGATTCCCTTGAGGGGCTTGGTTTCAATGTATTTTTTCCTTAAAGCCACGAGCACAGGCATGTGGGATTCTGCCCAGTCGATCCGTCTCTTGCCCTCTTCTGCAAGGGAAATGTCCTTGATACGATACTCCATCTGGATGGGCAAAGTACTAATGACCTATAATTTTTGCCTCCAAAACCCGCTGAGCGGCGTTCGATTGCCGCACAACACTATAATTCGGGATTGTCGGTGCAGGATTTGTGCGCAAAATACAGATCGCTGTGATAGGTTACAACGGCGACAGATGCACCGATGTCGCCAGAGATGTTGCTTACTCTACAGGCATGGAGATTGCAAAGGCCGGCGCGGCACTGGTATGCGGCGGGCTAGGCGGCGTCATGGAAGCCGCCTGTAAGGGCACAAAGGATGCCGGCGGCACTGCAATCGGCATAATACCACAGGATGACTTTTCATACGCCAACAAGTACTGCGATATTGTTGTATGCACCGGCATTGGTTTTGCCCGTGACTTTGTGGTTGCATCCTCTGCTGACGGTATAATCGCCATCGGTGGAGGGGTTGGAACACTGATAGAGCTTTCAGTGGGCTACATGATAAAAAAGCCGCTTGTCGTGATATCCGGAAGCGGAGGAACTGCAGACTCGTACGGCGGCAAGTATCTTGATGAGCGAAACCGCGTTCCCATCATGACGGCAAAAGATGCCAGGACGGCCATTCAGACAATACTTAATAGCATAAAGAAGAATTGAGAAACCGAGTTGGTCCTTGAAGAGTCGAGGACCATATCCTTCAGGGCTGCCACCGTTGCAACCCTGCGATTGCTGTCCTTGCCTTGATACAGCAACAATTGCGCCGTTAGACGCCCTTGTTTTTGTATTTTCAGCAGTCTCCATCAGGATGCTGCGAGCCTATACCCGACGCATTTGCTGACAGAGTCGGTTCTCCTTGGACCGCTCGGCACACTCTATACGTATGGAAAGCATATAAGATTTTCTGTATAGCATTTCAGCAAGATTGTTCTTGCAGGCCATCGAATAATCTTTAAAGCCTCAGGGAATAACTAAGACTGAAGCATTGGACATAGAAAGTTTTGTTCTTGACGTCACATACCTTGCAGACAAGATGTCCGCCGGCGAGCCGCCTGAGACGGTGGAAAGACTAGACTTTGTCAAGAACAGGCTTATCGAGCTGTACCAGAAGAACCTGGTAAAGATAAACCATTCTGTCATGGAGTTGGTCTGTGCAAAGCACCTCATCAGGTACGGCTATACGGTGGATGTGGAAAAACAGCTGACCGATATATTGGTCTGCGACGTCTACGCAACCAAGGGCGACGGAGCGGCCATCGTGGAGATAGAAACCGGCTTTATTCCGCCGGAACACGCACTGGATCCGCTGTCGTACTATGCTGCCAGGATTGCAAGCAAGATATCCAGGTACAGCAAGCACGCAAACCAGTTTGTTCTGGCCACACCGCCGGTAAGCGTACTTCCCATACCAAGCCTGTTCAAAAAGCCGCCCCGCGACAGGAACCCAGAAGACGTCAAAGAGGTCAAACTTTTCTGCGACAGGTACTACAAGAATCCGCCGGTTACTGAAGACGATGTGCTAAACGCCAGGCTGCATATGGTATACATAATCAACACCGATGCTGGCAGGGTAGTTGAGATGGACATAGACTCGTATCTGGAGAATATCGGCGGCATGCTTTCAAGGGGAATGTCCCGGCTCTAGTATTTTGTAATGGTCTTTTGGCCGGCAGTCGGCCTTCTTACCTTTTGCCGCGGCACCTTGTCGGTGTCGCCCTCTTTTTCTATTGCAGCCCTGACGGTTTTGATGACCTTGTCGTCCTTTGTATCGTTGACATAGACAACGTAAACCAGGGCATGCTCCTTGCCGTCTATCTTTCTGACCACCCTGCCGATTCTCTGCGCAACCTGATTCATGTTAGACGTGCTGGCAATGATTATGGCAATGCCCACCTGCGGAACGTCGTAGCCTATCTCCAGGGTATGCACCGACAGCAGTGGGTAATAGTCCTGGCCCCAGCTTTGCAGGATCTCCTCCCTTTCCTGCCTTTTGATCCCGTTGTGGATGGTCCTGGCAGGTATTCCGCTGCCTTCAAGCATATCGCGTAGTTGCTGTATTGAATCCACGGTTTCGCTAAAGATCATTATCCGCTCCTGTGGGTGTTTCTTTACCAGCTCCATGGTTCTGACCAGTTTCTGCTGGCTGGAGCTTAGAACCTCCTTGCGTTTGCGGACCATCGCAAACCAGGTTTTTGCCATGGACGCCCTTGTTCCGCCCCGCATCAGTATCCTTGTCATCTTTTGCGGGTCGTATGTCTGCAGTTTTCGAGAGATCTCTTTTATCGTAGAGGTGGTCTCGTCGTAGATCTTTTGCTCCGCACTTGTAAATGCAACCTTTTCTTCTATCACCACGGGCTTGGCAAGCCTTCCGTCGTTTACCGCCTCCTTTATCATGTACTTCTTGACTGGCGGCACGACCACCATGATTGTCCTATAACGCGGGTCTTTTTCGTCAATGGTGGCAGTAAGTCCAAGCAGGGCCCTGCTTGGGTCTTCAACGATTACATCGAAGATCTTGTCGTACTCGACCGCGCTTTCACTGGCAAGGTGGATTTCGTCTAGAATCACCATGTCTGATCTGCGCACAAGGTCAAAGTTGTTGATGACGCTTTGGTACGTGCTGATGGTTATCTCCCGGATTTCCTTGCGCTCGCCGTAGTATGCGCCGACAAAAGCCGCGTCGACACCGTAATTCAAAAGCCTGCGAATGTTTTGATTGATAAGCACAATGCGCGGTACCAGAAACAGGATTGCAAACCGGTCTTTTTTGTAAAGCTCTGCGGCTCTTCGCGCACATTCAAATGCTATCTCGGTCTTGCCCGTGCCAGTGCTGAAAATCACAGAGCCCCGACAGTTGTTCTGGATCCATGCTTCCACTGCTTCGAGTTGGTCCCGCTTTAAATCGAAGGGGAATCTGAGGCTTGAAATTGCCGGCACGAATAAGGTGTTTGAAAAGAGACTAAAAACTTTAATGATTATTCTGCGGCTAGATTCTTGTTGAAGCCCCTTGTCTACATGATGCGGCAGGACGACCCGTTCAAGTGCACGGCAGCAAAGCTTGTCAAGTTCAGGCTGGTCGAGCCTGTTCGCACCATCCGCAGCAACTGGATTGTGTTAAATCCGTACGCCACTGACTATCTTCTGAAAAGCGACGCCATGATAGCCGATTGTATATGCGCCATCGACTGCTCTTGGGAGAAGGCAGACGGCGAATTCAAGCATCAGCGGATCATTGCCGGCGGAATAGGAAGAAAGCTTCCGCCCCTGCTGGCGGCAAACCCCGTCAACTATTCAAAACTGGGCAAGCTGTCCAGCGCCGAGGCCCTGGCAGGGGCGTTGTACATACTGAGCCAAAAAGACCTGGCGGCAGAATTGATGGACAAGTTCAAGTGGGGTCACACATTTCTTGAGCTGAACGCCAACCTGCTTGAGGACTATGCGCAGGCAGAAAAACAGCAAGAAATACCGGAAATAGTGGTCCAGTATTTTCCAAACCTATCTTAAAATACCTAATTTGGATATCACATCCTGCGAGCCAGCGAGCGGGTAACTCGATAAGAGAGGAAACTCCTCCCTCGCTGCAGGCACCCGAACTAGCGATAGTTAGCCGGAGACGGCTGGCAACGGAACAGAAAAGGAATCCATCTAGAATATACGATGATGGCGCATAGCCTGAGGTTCCTAGCAATGGAATGCAACTGCCGACCCGGGTGGAGCAAGGCCAAATCGAGCGCAAAGGTCCTGCACCGGCTCAGGTTGGCTGCTCAGCGGAATCCCGCCTAAAACAGAAGGAGGGTTACGGCTGGCACGCATACTTTTTTGTGGCGGGTTACAAAGCCATTGTGTCACATATTGCCTACTTCTATTCGACAGGTGTCACGCATGCTTGTAATAGAGTCGTGTTAACGTCCTAAGCGTTGGCAAAGCAAAGTCACGCGTTACTGGTATCAGGATGGTAGATTTGTCATGTTTTTCTGTCCCTCGCACCCAAGTTGGTGTTCCACTACGTGATTATTGCTGAATCGTAAACGCTCAGCTTTATAGACCAGTTACCACCATTCTATGCCGGAACCCAAGTGCAAGCATGAATTGGACCGCCCTCGAACGATAAAAATCGATTTCTACATACCTACAAAAACAAAGGGTGGCGAGAATATAGACCCAGAGAAAGTAAATAGCATAATAGATCAGATTTGGCCCAAGTACCAGGGTGCTACAAAGTTAACAGGCATAGGCTATTATCGCAGCAAGTCGGGTAAAGACGAAATCACAGAGAGTTATGTGCTTTCTATAATTACTGAACATGATAGATCGTTTGAAACTGACTTACAGACGTTCAAAGAAAAAATAAAAAGCGAGTTGCGCCAAGAAGCCGTTCTAATAACATGGCATTACGTTGAAGAAGTTTGTTAGTTGCAAGCCGGGTTACGGCCTGCATTCTACTTCATAGTTCCGGACCAAAAGCTCGCGGTATCCGGTGCGGGCATTGCCCTTGCAGCTGATGGCTCTTTGGACTGGGATGGACTTGAACTGGAAGCCGGAATACAGGGTCCTTGTGAATTCCGTGTCAGAATTGCTCAAAAGCACCTTGCAGCCCTTCCTGTCAAGCTGCCGGAATACCTTCGCCAGCTCGATCTGGTCATGCTGGTCAAAGCCGTTGTTGGTATACTGGGTAAAATCCGCAGTCAAGGTAAGCGGGCTGAAGGGCGGATCCAGATAAACAAAGTCGCCGCTTCTGACGTTTTTCAGAACATCCTTGTAGTCTCCGACAAGCATCTGGGCCTTGGAACGCCCAAGTGCGGCGCTGGCCTTTCTCAGCTGGTGGCTGTCGCATATCCTCGGGTTCTTGTACCTCCCGATTGGGACGTTGAACACTCCCTTGCTGTTGACGCGGTAAAGCCCGTTGTAGCAGGTCTTGTTAAGCGCAATGAATCGAGCAGCATTTTCAACCGCGTCTTTGATGTTGGTCTTTGAGCGCAAACGGTAGTAGAATTGATGCGGACCCTTTCCGTAATTTTGCTCGTATCTTTGAAGCAAACTTATCAGCCCTTCCACGTCGTCTCTTACAACCTTGTAGGCATTGATCAGATCGGCGTTTGCGTCAGAAACACAGGCAGTCAATTTTGTCTTTGAAATTATCCTAAAGAACAACGCCCCTCCCCCCAGAAAGGGCTCAAAATACTTTTCAAAGCGGGGCATATGCTGCTCCAATTCCGATAAAAGCTGGGTCTTGCCTCCGGCCCACTTGACAAAGGGACCTGCTTCGAGTTTTGGGGACTGGGAATCCAAGGCTTGCTCAGGCATCATCCATCAGGACTTGCATCCAAAGTATAACTGGCGGGGTTATTTATCGAATTGGGCAAGTCAATTTTCAAAAAAGTTTATCAACCAGAAAACCCCACTAAAATTAGTGGCGAAACAGAGCAAAGATTCTTACAAACAAAAGAAACAAGGCCACCTGTACGACGATGAAAAGATAGAAAGCATGATACGTTATTACAAACTGGAAGGCAATTATGAATCGCTGTTCCGCTATATAAAAAGCCAGAACCTTATCAGTGAAGACAAGTAGATCTTTATTACAATCTTTGTCCAAATTTCCGGACGGATGGAAAGGAAAATTGTCGTTGTGGCTATAGCCACCGTAGCCGCGCTGGCCGGCGGATATTTCGTATACTCGGCTTTAAATCGGCCGCAGTATGCTCTTGAAGTGGATGCAACGAGAGATACCACCGACATTTCCGGCACTCTTTACAGGATAAGGGTAACCAACGTTGGAACTGAAGAGATAACCAACATCGTTGTCGACCTGGGCGGCAAAGACGTGCAGACAAAGGACTCCCTCAAGGCAGGGCAGTCGTATTACTTTTATCCAGAGCCTGAGACCGAAACCACCACGGTCAGGGTTACTGCTGACGAAGGGATAGACATAGTTACGGATTACAGAACCCCCGTCAAGGTTCTGGGCCTCCCTGGTGCTGGAAGATAGTATAAATCCTGAAAAGAATATTTTAACACCGCTTGGCGACAATATTCCCTGAATCCTCCAAATCAATTTCTCTGGCCAAGAAATACGGCTACGATTCATGGCTGGTAAGCAGATTCCTAGAATATGTGCCGGACGTGGCAGGATTTCTTGCAAAGATGGAAAATCCGCCCACCAGGTATATCAGGGTAAACACATTGAAGACAAGCAAGGAGGCCCTCGTCGACAGGCTCCTTTTAAAAGGTTTCAGGCTGCAGGAAACAGTGATTCCAGAAGTGCTTGCCGTCAAAGAATCGCCTCTTCCGTTGGGCGCCACAAACGAGTATTTGCTGGGCCACTATTACATACAGGACCTTGGTTCGTGCATGGCAGTAGAAGCCCTTGACGTCTGTGAAGGACAGTTAGTGCTTGACATGGCAGCTGCACCGGGTGGCAAGACCAGCTTTATGGCCCAGAGGATGAAAAACACGGGAGTAATCATGGCCCTTGAGCCCAGTGAAAGGCGGATCAAGTCTTTGACTTTCAACCTGAACCGGCTCGGAGTTTACAATACCTCTGTCTGCGCCATGGACGGAGGCATGTCTGAGAGCCTTGGTATCAAGTTTGACAGGGCCCTCCTTGATGCCCCCTGCAGCTGCGAAGGCGTCATAGCAAAGGATCCGACAAGAAAGACGGACCACAGGCCGGAGGATATCGATTACTGCTCCCAGAGGCAGGCAAGGCTTATTGAATCTGCCATCAGAGTTGTAAAGCCCGGAGGCTTGATCGTTTACTCGACGTGCTCTTTTGCTCCTGAAGAAAACGAGATGGTGATTGACAGAATAATACGCAGGTTTGACAACTTGACTTTAGAACCCATGAAACATGGAAATGAAGGCCTTACTGTGTTTGGCGATACAGAGTTTGATCCAAGTTTGAGCAACACGCGCCGGCTCTATCCCCACATCCATGACACGACGGGCTTTTTTGTGGCCAGGTTGAGGGTTCAAAATTGAATTCTGTATCCTACAGGAGTATGACTAGGGAAGAGAGAACTATTGTAAACCGTTCGCTAGACAAATGGGGGGCATTTGATGCTCTCAAGCACAATGTTTTTCTGGTCAGACAGGAAGGCGCGTCAAGAAAGCTCTGCCTCGTCAGCCCAGAAATGGAGCCAATAGTTTTACAGAAACATCCCTGCCTGTCTGGCCTTGTGATAGGCGAGATAACCAAGCAGTTCATTCCCACCCTTCAAGGCGTGGATCTGTTTTTCAGGGTTGGCGGAAAGAGCCAGTACTACATCAAAATCAACGAGAATGCGGAAAACTTGGTCCTCTATGGCAGAGACGTGATGGGCGACTCGATAATTGAAGCGCCGGAGGTCCTTGCAGAGAATTCATTTGTGGCCATCCTAAACGTGCGGGGCGAAGTGATAGGCGTTGGAAGGACAAGGCTTGCAGGGCGACTTTTGTTCCAGAAGGGCAGGATCACTGTTACGACAATCAGCGATGCAGGCCTTTACCTGAGGGACGAAGACGAAGAAAAGAGATCAAAGCTGGCAAGACACAGCTAGGTGGTTTCCAGGGTTATGTTCTTCAACACATGTTCGATGTATTCCGGCGCGGCATCAAGGCGCTGCGAAATGGTTTGAATCGACATCCCGCAGTCGTAAAGTTCGAGAATCTGCTCGTCCAATGTGCACTTTGACTCTTCAGATCTCATCAAAGGGATATTGCATTTTTGTAATAATAGAACTATCGATCTGCAACTTGTGCACAATAAAGTAAAATAAAATTGAGCGGAGGAAGCCCCTACTTTCGTGCTTTGAACAGGATGAATATGGCGATTGCGCCCATCATTCCGCCCAGAACCAGAAGCACCTGTATCGGAAATCCGCCTGTGGCTGCCTGAGCTCCCTCTGGAGCTTCTACTGTTACCATCGCGAATTCGCCGCTTTCAGATGTCCGGATGATTGAGAATCCTGCAACCTGTATCTGACCGCTTGGTGCCGGGACCTGAGAGTGGAAGAGGACTTCTTGACCATCGATGTTTGCCTTGACGTCTTTTTCTTCTGCTTCAAACGTGCCTTCCCTGAAGCTGCTCTCACCTAGAGAGTAGATTGAAGTAACTTTGGCTCCACTTTCCTCTCTAAAGAACGACGAGGTTTCTACCAGACTTCCAGACGGATCAAACAAAAAGTGCCATCTTTCCATTGGCAGGTTGAATGCATTGAAGTTCAGGATCGGCTCATCAAAAATCACGTTAGCTCCAGAGCTGTCGATCTTGTCGGCCACTGCAGGATGTGTTGCCTTTATCAGGTTAATTGGCTTGTTGACCTCGACCATACCCAGATCTGGTGATTTCAGGGTGATTGGATCTTTCACTACAATGGATCTCCATTCCAAGTCTACAATGTCGGCAGCCCTACCTTCTTCGGTACCTTTTTCTATGACAAAGTTTTCAAGGAACGGTTTAGTCTCGATCTTGTATGATATCAGAGTACTGGTCGCTTCGCCCTTTATTGTAGCGGTGTAAGAAATATCCATCTTTGTAACGTGAACAGGACTATTTTTGTCTACCATTGCATTGTTAAAGGCTGCAATAGCGCTTGCTACACCGTTATCGGTGCTGTTGGGATCACCGGTGAGGGTAAACTGGTATCTTTCATTCTTGCCGCTAAATTCATTGGCCAAAGTGCTGCCTTCAGGGTAACGAATCTCTAAATTATAAAATGCAATATAATGACCTTCTGCGATGTTACGCTGTGGGACCAAAACGGCGTTCATGTCGTTAGCGAATGCTCTTGGAACGAAACTGAGAGTCAAAAGCGCGGCAAACGTTATAGCAATTGCAGTCGGTAAATACTTCACGAGGTGGATTTTGCCTCTGCTCTTTATAATCTTTGTTGTCCTGCAAGTTGAATGAATTTCTTTACGCTAGACAAATATAGCAAAATAAGTATCTTTTGAACCGTTTGATCGTAATACTTGCCGGCGGGACTGGCTCTGTAAAATTGGTCAGGGGCCTAGCCAAAATAACCGACGACCTTTCGGTAATATCCAACGCGGGCGACAACATCTGGCTTTATGGACTGTACATCTGTCCAGACATCGATACTGTTACCTACGGACTTGCAGGCATCCTCGACGAAAAGAGAGGTTGGGGAGTAAAGGGCGATACCTTCTCCTTCCTAGACCAGCTTTCCAAATTGGGTCAGCCTTCATGGTTCAGTCTTGGCGACAGGGATCTGGCTACGCACGTCGTTAGAACCAGCATGATGCAAAGCAGCAAAAGTCTTGTTGAGATCACCGATTGGATGAGAGAGAAACTTGCAGTAAGACCAAGAATAATTCCTGCGACAAACAATCAGGTTGAGACAAAGATCCTGACAGATAAAGGCGAGATGCACCTGCAGGAATTCTGGGTCAGAGAGAAAGGCTTGCCGTCGGTAACTGCAGTACGCTACAAAGGTGTGGAAGAAGCAGAACCCAGCGCGGAGGCCATAGATGCTATTAGAAAAGCCGACAGAATAATAATTGCCCCAGCCAATCCGGTCTCCAGCATAGGACCCATCGTTGCACTTGACGGAATAAAAAAAGAGCTGTCAAAAGTCAGGAGCAGGGTGGTGGCAGTCTCCCCTCTCATAGGGCAGTCTGCAGTCAGCGGGCCGGCAGTAAAGTACATGAAGGCGATAGGTTTGAGAAACTCGCCGGTCGGTGTGGCAGAATTCTACCGCGATTTTGTCGGCTCGATGGTCATATCTGAGACAGATCATGAAATGGCCTGCCAGATACAGGAGCTTGGCATGCAGGTGTACGAAACAAACATAACCATGTCAGACAGAGAAGACGAAGTCAGGCTCGGCCAGTACCTCCTGAATATCGGAAGTCTCTGAATTGAAGACGTTTGCCATAATACCCGTAAAAAAATTTGAAAATGCCAAGACTAGGCTTTCTTCGATCCTTACCGCAGACGAACGCGTCACCCTTTCAGGACTTATGCTGCAGGACACCCTTGCCACTCTTGTCAATCCAAAACGTCTTGATAAGATTCTAGTGGTCTCCAGTGACAGCCGCGCCAAAAAGATTTCAGAAGAACATGACGCAGTATTCATCTGTGAAGAAAAGGATAGCGGCGTGAATTCTGCCATCATGCTTGCAGACAGGTACAGTGTGGATGCGAAAGCAGACGCGACGATAGTAATTCCGCAGGATCTGCCGCTGCTGGATGCCGGCGAGATCGACAGAATCTGCGAGGCGGCAGGACAGGACTCAAGATGCATCGTCATCTGCCCGTCAACGAGGTACGATGGAACCAACATACTCCTTCGCAAGCCTCCGACGGTCATCAAGATCCACTATGACAACAACAGCTACAACATGCACGTCAAGTCTGCAGCTGAGCTTGGACTCCAAGTAAGAGTTTTTGAATCACAGAAACTGATGTTTGACATAGACAAACCGGATGATGTGCGCGAACTTGCAGCCATGCCTGATGAAATGATAACGGCCAAGCTAACATCCTCGTTTCTAAAGAGCAAGGTTCTAGACAAAGCTGCCTGACGGATGATCCAGTATCCGTACAGTGGCGCTCTGCAACGATACAAGCAGCTTTATCTCCGAGCCAACCTCGACAGAGTCTGCGTCAGACTCAGAAACAGGATACTGGACCACTGTCCCCCTTTTTATGTCAAAAACCCGGTCGTCGTCAAGGATGAACACCGATATCGTGCTTGTTATTCTGGGTTTTCCATCGAAATCAAGTATCCCGATCCCCTTTTCGATTACCTTGCCCCTTACTATGGAAAAGGAGTTAGCCGATATGGAAAGCGCGGCGGCCCCAAGGACGACAAGCGCCATGCAGAACAAGGCCGCAATATCCCTCCAGTCAAGCACAAGGTTAATGCGGACAGCCCAACTTATTTTCTTTTGTACTGCAGTTAAATACCGCGAATCATGTCAGTATCGGCGATGAATCCCGACCTGCTGCTAAGGGCCTTGCCGGCAGTAAACGATGGTTGTGCCACTGTAGAAGAATTCCAGTCCCTTTCTGGAATCGCAAGCAAGACCGTTGCAGACGATGTGCTGGAATTTTTGCACTCGCAGGGCATTGGCAAACGTGGCAGATCCATAGAGTTTTCCGGCTCAGACAGACTTGATGCAGCGCTGCTGTGCATCAGGCTTGGCTGCGACGTTGAGCAGGTTTCAAAGCAGCTTAGGTGGCAGGATTTTGAAAGGCTGGCCTCAGAAACCCTCAGGTCGTTTGGTTACAAAACCAGGACCAATGTCAGGCTCACCAAGCCCCGCATGGAGATAGACGTGCTGGGTGTTGACAGCGGCCTTGCAATCGCAATTGACTGCAAGCATTGGAAAAGAAACAACCTCTCTTCGCTTTCCCTGTATGCAAGAAAACAGGTATCAAGGACCAGAGAAATTGCCAAGCGGAACAAAGACATGGGTCGCGCAATTCCTGCCATACTGACCCTGCATGCCGAGGCTGTCAAGTTTATCGATGGTGTGCCCATAGTGCCTGTAAGCCAATTCAGGTCGTTTGTAATGGACGTCAGAGGATTTCTTTCGGATGTTTGTGTGATTTATTCAGAATAATGCCACTTGTCAGTGCTCAACAATGCTTAATAATAGGCCCTGTGAAAATCGAGGTACCTGATGGCGGTTATCTGCAAAA
>CAZKXR010000036.1:0-25076 GCA_964556935.1 uncultured Nitrososphaera sp. | reverse complement strand
TAATTAATTGCTGCCCTCTCAAACTTCAGGATGCGTTAGCTCCTGCCAACATTCAAGGCAGTATTGTCCTGTAACCTGGAATATTTCAGCAGGTCTTGTGTCACAATACTGGCAAAAGTCATCTTCCGCTGAAGTCGTTACGACCATCGAATCCACCCTCATTTTACCTTCATTACCATTCGCAGACATGCCTTAGATCCCCCTATTCCTCTTGACCGGTCCGAATCCTTACGGATGTATGACAGTCCGGGCACGAGGCGTAGAATTTCCTGCCTCCTGTGTATGTCCACTTGCGCCGGCATTTCCTGTTGGTGCACTGCATCCGGATGCCCCTTTCCGGCTCTTCTTCCAAGGCTTTTCCTTCATCCATGCCTTCTATACCGGGGTAGCTGCTATTAGAACATATCTAGTAATATGTAGTAGCCTTATACTTTAAATATGTCAGACTACATACCACTACTCAATATGCCATTAACCAAGGGTGACAAGCAGGTGCAGATCCACCGCGATCTGGTTGTAAGACTCAAGTCCAAGTGGGACGAAAGGAAGAAGAAGCTTCCGCAGACCAACAAGACATTCAACGGGTTTGTAAACGAAGTGCTGTCTGACTTTATCGAAAAGGACGAGTTCCTGCAGCGCTATGCGCCTGCTCTTTCACTTGAGAGCCACAGCTACAACGTCCTGTTCATCAGGGACTCCAAGCGTCAGGCGCTGGCAGAGGTCTACCGCTACGACAAGAAGATAAAATGCGCTCTTTGCAACAAGTTTGACTGCGAGCACGTGCACTTTGCACTTGCGATTCCCGAGGTAGCAAAACTCGGCCTAAGAAAACCATAGCGAACACGGGAGATTGGGCAGATCACTCCTCTTCTTTATCTTCCCCGTTCGCCTTTTTTCCAGTCTTTTTGCCCGAGTTGTCGTCCAAGTCATCGGCTCCTCTTTCATTGACTGTAAAGCGTGCGTCGCCGTACGGGTGGTACGGACTATCAATTATCTTGGCAACCCTGTCTGCTCCTGACTTGCGTAAGTAGATCCTGTAGGTCGATGCATGGCCTATGACGTTGCCGCCTGCCGGCTTTGTCGGGTCCCCAAAGAAAGTGTCCGGTGTAGACTGGACCTGGTTTGTGATTATCAAAGCCACGCCGTAGACCTCTGCTATTCTGGCCAGCTTGTGCATGATTGCGTTGAGCCTCTGCTGCCTGTCTGCAAGCGTGCCCCTCCCTGAAAACTCGGCCCTGTGGAGCGAGATGATGCTGTCAACTATGACCAGCTTGGCGCCAAACTGCTCGATGTACTTGCCGAGGTTCTTGATGAGGAGCTCGAGGTGGCTTGAATTGTAGACCTTGCATATGGCTATGTGCCTGAGGATTTCTTCTGATTCAATGCCCCTGGCTCTTGATATCTGCTCGACCCTCTCTGGCCTGAACGTGCCTTCGGTGTCCAGGAGCAGTATTCCGCCACCCAGGCCGCCCTGTTCAGGCGCCTGCTGCGCTGTCACGCACAGCGTGTGGCAAATCTGGGACTTGCCAGAGCCAAACTCGCCGAAGAACTCGGTTATTGCATGAGTCTCGATGCCTCCAAGCAATAGCTCGTCAAGGGTCAGCGAGCCCGTAGAGCAGCGTCGAATCGCCCTGCGTTTTTCAAGAGCAAGGTCCGCAGTCGTAAACTCTTTGTCCAAGAAATTGGACTCCCTGAGAAGCTTTTGGGCTGTAATGATAAAGCTGGCCGACACGTCTTTTGCCCAGCCGGTCTCTACGGCCACCTCGTCGGCACTTGCGGTGGCCAGCTGGACTACAGAGCTGATGCCTGCCTCCATCAGCTTCTTTGCCTTGGCGGACCCGACTCCTTCTAGGTCTTCAAGTTCAAGGTCTAGGATGCTCTTTTCCGTCGTTGCCATGGAAGAGAAGTGATAATGCCACTAGATAAGATGAGGGGCACCTCTGGGGGAGGGGGTGGGTGGGATCTATGCTCAGGTTTACTACTGCCATTTTCAAAAACTGGCTAGGCATCCTTTTTCTCCGTATGGAATACCGACAAGGCTGACTCTGTAAACCAGCGAGTAAACTTGTCGATTCTAGGATGCTCCTCGATGCTCTTGGTAGATATAGATTTGAGAACTCCGTATCGTGAATAGTAGATGCCCATATCAGTTATCCTGCCACCTTCAAACCCCGGGATAGAACCTATCCTAGACAGGATGTAATAACCCACAAGTTGGTTATAATGCTCCCTACTAAACTCCAATTTCACAGTCGTTTTGATATCGATTAATTTACCATCTATTATCAGGTCGGCATCAGCGCCACCTACAAGCTGCGACGCCTCTCCAAATGTAGGGTTTAGGAGGCATTGATAATCGGACTTGAATAATTCTGGCTTGACTGCTTTAACGAGATTGGTCAAGTCTTGCATGTCGCCATCTTCGACTATGCCCATATTCTCGTTCATCACGAGCGCCCTGTATATCGGGTCGAGTTGGGCAAGCAATATCGCGGCTCTTAGGATACCGCCATCCTCGATTCTGCCAGTCTTGATAAAATCGGCGTAAAGGCGCTCTGCCTCTTCCAAAGACTTTTTGGCTCTTTCATATTCTTTAGGAAAAAACTCTGATGCTAACGCCACTCCCTGTCTTGCGACCCCTGGGGCAGTGATGGAGTTTGGATTCAGTCTTTCCAGATAGAACCTAAGAAGGTAATCAAAGGCGGTCCCAATCAAGCTGTAATGTCTAGTTACAGGCCGGGCCACCATGTCACCTGAAAGCGAGATCGTTGGGAGTGGAAATTCCTGAGCAAATACCGCCTTGACGGCAGGAATCTTTAGGAAGCTTGTTAGGCTCACTTGGATAAAGTTTGAGTTGACGGAAATAAGCTTGTCGCATATGGGGCTTGAAAAAGCGAGCGGGGGAGGGGGTGGGACGTACGCTACGTATTACTAGGAAGCGGTTCGTAATCTGGAAGGATATTGTGAAGTTGTCGGTTGTTAGAGCACAGACCCTGAATGTCAAGAACCGAAGACATAAAAAAGTGCCATCTTTGGCCTCCTTCAGATACCTTTTTTATGGAATATCTATTGATGTTGGTTCGTGAAGGTATTCGTTAGCCATTCCTTCGCAGATGAGGATCTGGCCAGTTTCCTGGTGAAGGTGCTCAAGGAGAAGGACATCGACGGGTACATGGCACAACGTCGACCTGACTACGAGCAGTTCATTCATCAGAAGATAAGGGCGGAAATCAGCGCTTCCGACTACCTCGTGGCTATCCTGACAACCGACGCGCTCAAATCCGCGTCTGTGAATCAGGAGATCGGCTTCGCACTCTGTAGGGATATCCCGATCATAATCATGAAGGAAAAGGAGGCCAAGTTGGGAGTCCTGACTCACGGTAGGGAGCCAGAGGAATTTACAAAAGACGACTTTAATCAACATTGTATTGTCATCAGGGACTATTTGCTGACACGAGGAGTCCCGCGCAAACGTAATTCCGATGTAAAAACCTCTGAAGCGTTCCTTCTCAAGAGAAGGCTGGTTGATGTGGACGGTGAAGCATTTGCTATCAACGACTACACTCGGGAACTCGCCGACTACTCTGGCGCGCCCCCGGGTAGTGACATCAAGCCCTTCGTTCTCTTTTTTGCTTGCCCGCGACAGTTAGCCGAGGTCGAAGTGAACTCACCTTCAGTTTCCGCTTGGATCAAGTCAAATAATGAAGTCTTGATCCATGAAAAGCATGTGCGGGCCCCTTTTCTGAAGTCATACAGACCCCAGATTGACCTCGAATCGATAATCTTTCGGTCGAAACACGGTGACAACCATGTTGACGGCTACTTGGAGATTAATCAAAATGGCTCGGTAAGTCAAGGAATAACCTATCCGCTCATTTACAAGGTGGGAACTCGGAACCAGACAAGTTTCACCGGACTTCATCTGACCTTCCTTATGGGCGCCTGGTGGACCTTCCTGACTTTCTGCAGAGATTATTACTCCAAGATCAACCTTGATAACGAAATTGACCTTATTCTTGCAGTCCACAATGGGAAGGCTCTGAACCTCTATGGGTTCGGTGGCAAGATAAACGACAAAGGTACTCATTGGGCAGACCCTACGGATAGTATGTGGTGGCACCAGCCATTGCCCTCCACAACGAGGACTAACATTGCTCTGAAGGAATCCCTGAGGCCCTCTGAAATGACAGAAGAGACGCTGGCCAAATTAGTACGCAAGTTTGCTGATCGTATGGCCAACGCATATCAGCTCGAAACGGCAATGTGCTATCACTTTGATGGAACTTTTGACTTCAGCCTCTTCCTACACTATGACCCTTAGCCATGCCCAGATCATACATAAGTGTCAGGTAATCTTCCCAACCTCGGAATGACTACGAACATGTCTCCGCAGGATATCTTCAACGCAATAGTGAGAGACTTTGAGGGAGCCTGGGACGCTATCGCGGCGAATGCAAAAACCAAGGGTAGAGGAAATTTCATGTTCGGCAAGCAGGCAATGACTCTTCTGGAATTTGGAAGCAGACTGGCTAATGGTGACCAGACCGGCGCGGCGCTCAGAGCGTTTTCAAACGAGCTATTTTCAATTGAGCCCAAGTATGCCACCAAGGTACCTTCCATTATCCGGAAGGGAAGCGGATTTACCCTACCATACCAGAATAGCGACGCAGGAAATGAATTGCTATGGGCACTGTTCGACGTGGTAAGAAATGGACTGGCACATCAATATCAACAGATAACGATTCCCCTAATAGATGGAAAATTCTGGGCTGTAATGCTCACAGGTCCTTCCTTTGGAAACTACCTCAATGCGAAGAATAGGGTGGGACATCTTAGTTACTTTAGAGATGTTGCAGGAGACGTAATTCTTCGTGTCTATCCTAATATGCTCTTCCAAGACGTTCAGACTGCAATAGTAAAGTCTAATCTCCTTGGCAGAGGGCTGAATTTCGACTATCTGACGCGGCCCGGATTCGGTGCAAACTACCCGTTCGATTCTGCCAGCTTGGAAACTTCGTTGAAGGGTGGCGGCCATCCGCTCCTCCCGTAGCTGCGCTCTATAAAGGGGCGCTTTAAGATCGTGGGAACCCCGCTCATTATCCTACGCTTCAGGAACTCTTTGAAGTATTCATATCCCCTTCAGAGATTATCGACAAAAAGGAAAAATAGAACGGTCGATATTGCTATTCTATGTCTCCAAAGAGACGCCGGAACTTTAGTTCAAAGAAAAGTGCCGGAGGCGGGATTTGAGCCCGCGACCTTACGATTATGAGTCGTACGCTCTAACCAAGCTGAGCTACCCCGGCAAGCTCAGCAAGCGTATTGCCAACTGGAATTTCTCGGCACATTATATAATCTATTCAAACGTCTTCCGGACGTCGCCTTCTAAAACGCCCATGCCTGTATGCAGCCTGTCTATGTGGCTGGACAGCGCTTCCTTTGTATCAAACGGTGACTCGCAGTAGGGGCAGACGACCTTGGCGGCGCTCAGGTCCTTGATGTAGGCAATGGCCTTTGGGTTGATGATGCACACCGGCGTTCCCTTCATGGCGGTTTCCGCAGTGGACAGCGTGGTGGCGTGGATCCTGTCAAAGATGTCGTCCCTGCTAACCATCCCAAGCACTGCAGACTGGGAGCTTACAATGAGCTGCCTGACCACATGCTTATCCATCATGGTCAGAGTCTCCTGCACGGTGCTTTTTGGTCCAACCGCAAGGACGGGGCTTGTCATGATCTCACGAAGCCGCACCTTGCCAGGGTTTCTTCCCTGTGACATTACCTTGAAGAGTATGTCAGTCTTGCTCACAAGACCAATCGCTTCTCCGCTATGGGAAACAAGGACACTTCTGACGCCCCTTTCTTTCATCTTGCTTAAGGCCTGGTCGGCATACATATCGCCTTCCATTATCACTACATTCATGTTGATAAAACCCTCTATCGGTGTTGCAAGCAGCGTCGTAATGTTGTCGGGAAGATAACTCATAGAGGATTGCCGCTTTTGTTTTATTTAAGTCTAATCCAAGAAATTCGCAAAGAATGTGATAATTCTGCAGTCTCAAATCTGCCTGTTTTCGAACCGTAATTTTATGAGGTTTTGGCCTCCCGCCTTCCTGATTTCGACCAGTTCCTCGCGTTCCAGCCTTTTTACAAGCCGCCACACCGTTGTTTTTGGAAGCTGGAACCTTCCGCGAATCTCGCTTTCAAAGGCGGCACCTTCCTTGTCGACTAGGAACTTTAACACATCCTGATCTTCAGGCCTGAGCTGCGGCTTTTCTTCAAGAATCCTAGTTACTATCTGGGAAAGATGCTGCTGGTCATTAACCGAATCAGGAATCGGGCCAGTCTGCCGTGCGGTTGTCTCGACGGGTATGATCTCTTGAGTCTCTTCATCCTGATCTGTTGTCTGGATCTCGGAAACAGCCGGCTGCTGGAGCTTTGCAGCTTCTTTTGGCCTGCTTGGAACCTGCGCCAGCTTTTGGGATCTTTTTAGGACAAAGAATGCTGCTACTACAGCCGCCACGGCGCCAACGGCCGCAAATATCAGGATGTTTGACTGCTGGGCATTTCCTATAGTTGAGGCTGCCTTGATGGCTGATTCTCTTGCCTTGGGGTAGTTTCCTGCCTGAAACTCATCTTCTGCCTGCCTTAGAAGCGAGGCCGCGGCTGATGTGTCTAGACCCTTGCCTGAAGCGTTATCGATGCTAGAGTCAGCCTGCCTTATGGCCTCTTTGGCGGCTTCGTAGTCTCTGATGATGATGGCTGTCTGATCAATGGTCTGAACAGACAGGCTTTCTGCCGCCAGATAGTTCCCTGCACTTTCTGCAGCCATTGCCTGCTGCAGCATATCCATTGGACTTGACAGCACGATATCTGGATACCTGCTCGCAGCCACACTTGCTGCATGCTGGGCAAGGCCGATCATGGCGTTGGCACGCTCCTCTGTGCCAAGGAGGCCAAGAACATACCGCAGCTGAACCTCTCCTGAAGGAAATACCATCAGATTCTCTCCGTTGTCTACAGATGATGGAAGGACCTGCCCCCAGTCTACGACAGAGCTCCCCTTTGGCAGCTGGACAGACAATCCTGCCGGCGAGTTGACGGAGAGAGTCAAAATCGTGTTCTCCCTGATGACAAGGTCTGGAGTAGAGTACCTTATTTTTGAAACACCGGTTGGATGGATGGTTATTCCGCCGGTTCCGGCTTCAAAATCCATGTTGTTGCCTTCGGGGTCGGTGACTGCAAGCCCATCGATGATGCTTCCAAACAGCGGAACAATCGCGTCCTGGCCGATGATCCTGACATCGTATTGCACAAAGGCCTCGCCATAGGGATCCAACGTGATGAATAGCGATTCTGGAAGATAATTCTGTGACTGAGCCCAACTCTCGCTGGCCGCCGACAGGAAAATGATTGCCATGACCAGTACCCCTACAAGAGACTGAAGGCTATGTGGTCTCCAAGGATACGAGAACAACATTATGGTGATTGTCTAGACGGTAGATTGCTGGGTAAACTTATAATTCTTCTGACAGCTAGGGGTAGAGTCCAAAGTTCTTGTCCTTGTAGGCCTCGACCCACTTGAATTTGCGCTGGAGCGTTGATGTGTAGACCTTTGTCCAGTCCAGGTCCACGTAGTTAAGCCATGCCTTTACAACGCGGGGGTCTATGTAGTTTCGCAGCGACGTCCCAAGGTTGTAGTCCCGGGTTTCAAGCTGCAGCTTCAGCTGCACCTGCAACTTTTCAAGCCTCTCACGCAGACGTTTTTCCTGAAGGTCTGTCTTCCATTTTCTGGCCGCTATGTCGGCCTCAAGTCTTGCTATGGCCTCTTTCTTCTTGGCGATTGATTCTTCAAACTTTTCCAGCGCCTTTTTGGCAGCCGGATTTTTTGGATCGACTCCCTTTTTGTGGTTGCATGTGATGGCTGCCTTCAGATTTGCCATCTTGGCGACGTAGATCTTTTGCGCCTCAGAAGAGTCCTTGTCAACCTTGACCGGTGGGTTGGAAAGGGATTCCTGCACAACCTTGGTTGCGATGCAGGTCCTAAAGACCTTGGCCGTAAGGCCTGGCACTATCTTTTGCAGAAAGGCATTGACCTTGCGTGAATCAATGCTGTCGAAGATCTGCTCGTCGGGCTTTTTGTCCTTCATAAAGTTCTTCAGGTTATCGTAAAGCGCTCTTGTATCGTCGGAGCTTACCTCCAGCGTTTTCTGCCATGGCACACTGTCCTTGCCAAGGAAGTTGAATTCAACCATTTGCTTGCTGTCTGTCTGCGGGAACCTGATGTGCTCAACCCGAAGAGTGCTTGCGCCCACGGTATCGGCCTCTTCCGGGTCTTTCTCGTCGCCGACCCTCATAGCAAGCTTGAAGATAAGATAGGCAACGGTGGCAGCCTTGTCGCTGGAGCCCTTCATCTTTCTGATGATCTCCTTTTCCACGCGGTCGAGATGCTCAGCCAGCTTCTTTGCCTTGTCATACTTGGCCTTGTCGCTGCTCTGTCGAAGCTCCGATGAATCATGAAGCCAAACGTATTTTCTTTTTTCAGTCAAATTTTCCATCCATGTTGCAAGCCAGGTAGAGGTCTGGTCATGAACGATCTCCTTCCACTCGCCTTCGGGGACCGGCGCCTCTCTTCCCAAGTTCAGAGTTACATCCTGTGGCCTAACACGCGGCTTCCATCTTCCCCGTAATGGGTGCTGGCCGCGACCCATGAATAGGCCTGGCGGCTCGACCAGCCAGTTGGCTATCTCGACTTCTTTACCGTCGACTACGGCCTTGCCGTAAAGGGCCTTGAGCCTTTCTCGCTCTGCCTTTTTGGCCAGAGCCATCTTCTTTTTTTCCTCCCTTGGAAGGTTCTTGATCCTTTCCTTCTCCTGCTCTTTCATCACCTTTTCCTCATCGGCTAGTCGGAACGCTTCAGAAAAATCAATGTCGTTTATCGTGATATCGCTGTATTTTTGTGGCAGCAGTTTTTTTAGGTCCATCATAAAGTTCTGCTGGAAAACCGGATCCTGAACATAGTGGGTGTCCTTCTTCTTTGCCCAAGCGTACACCAGCTCCTCCTGGTCGCGGTTCAGGGCCACCCTCTCGCCTCTGATGGTGACCGTGATTCCCCTTGGCTGGTACTCCGGTGGAAATGCAACACCTCTGTGTTCGAGTGTCTGCCATCTTGCGCGTGCCTTCTGCGAAGGCGCCGCGGTCTGGACTTCCTTCATGTATTTAAAGACAGACCGTCGGCCATCACTCTTAAACCTTACCCGAAACGGCGCTGTTAACCTAGAGGACGATATCGTCTTTCAAGGCACTCGACACTCCTCGATTTTTCACCAATATCTCATACAACAAATGTTAGTTGAAATGGTCGGAATCCTGCCTGTATGGCAAGGCTAGCCAATGACATTCTCCGTTTCCAGTCGAATGATGTCGGCGGACAATCGATTCCATCTACCTACACCAAGGAGTTGCATGTAGCCGGCAGACAATATCAGTTGAGAGCTGGGCAAGGACGCAAAGACAGGTTCATGATATGCGAAGAGAAATGATCCTTAGCCAGCGGCTAAAACTCCATAAGGTTCTGTTAAGCTAAGGAACAGATCTCGGGGTAGCTTGGTACTTTGTTTCAGTCTTCGAAGTGGCTCCCAAGTCGCTTAATATCTCGTTAAGGTTGTCAATAAGTTAAATGTTTCTCGCACAAGCATTCTTGCAGCATAAGAATTGCCTTTGGTCTTGATGCAGACAGTGAATTGTCTTGGGGCCTGAAAGTTGTTGATGGTAGAATGGAGACGGTGGTGAAAAAGTAAACTAATAAGATTGACTTTCTAGTTAGATTTCACATTTGTCATGGTAACTGACTTGTCTTTCTGCATTTCTATACTGACAACATCCACTTTCTCACATTCATTAGCTTCCAGAATTTCATTAGGAATACTGACACCGAATCCATTCTTGTCTACCGTTATTAGTTATCTTTCGAACCGCTAAAGCCGGTCTGAACGTCTCGAAAGACGTGTTACTGAATGGTTCTAGAAGATAAAAGGCATTATGATGCAAGAAGAATGGGAAGAGAGTAAAGAAAAACTTAAGTACAAAATGAATCTACTCCAATTTCTCTACCAATTCTATCAATTTCCTAAAGGTGTGTGTAATCTTGTAGGCATCTCCAGAATAGCCATAAGCAGTTGTGACCACTTCCTTAATCAATCCAGCTCTGACTAATTTTGTTATGGCTAGTTCAAAATCGGTTTCGTCAAGCCCAGTGTTCGACTGTATCTTAGAGCCACTTTTTAGTTCTACACTCGACTCATTTTCAGAAGAATGTATCCTTTCTGCAATATCTTCATGTTGCTTGTATACTTCTCGCGCTAACAATAAATCAGCGGGTGTGAGTTCTAACAGAATAGAAAGGAAATCTTCAGCATTATGTCTAAACTTTGCATTATCAAGTAGCGGTAACCGCGTTAGGATTCTAGCATATAACCTGATTTTCGAATTGTCATGGGTTTTGAACGTGCATTCAATCACTTTTCTAATAAGATCGTAGAATTCCTCGCTCTCAAAGAAAGTGAAATCGACTTTATTTCTCTCAATGAGTAAAGCTTCTTCGTGTAGAGATAAAACAAGTTGCTGTATCCTACGTTGCACTATCTGTGATTGCATTGTGGAAAGCGCCACATAAATGGGTTCACCAAATATAGGGATGCCCAGTATCGCACTTGCTATCGAAGGATTGTCGATTGACTGTTCAATTGCATTCGTAATCTTGTTCTCTAGCCGCTTAGCAATGTCTCTCTTCTCACTTTCTGACAATCGTTATCATTTGATACCCGCTAGCCTATTAAGCGTAACATATCACAAAAGACATAACAGCTCCTCTTTTCTTTATTCTACACTTTCCAAATTCACTATGAATACCAGACTGAAAATTATTAAGCTAGATGAATCTAAACAATGAATAGCCTCTTGATTTATAGATGAAGGGTCCTGTTACCTGAGGATTCATCTTGATGTTGTGTTTGTTATGTGTGGATGGTTACCGTACGGTGAGCCGACAAGCTAATAGTACACCGAAACCTATACAATGGCACGGTCGCCGTGCAGGTCCTCGCCTATGACTGCATGCTCGCCGTCGATTATCCTTCTTACCACCTCGATGGCTGAAGCCTTGTGCAGGTACTCGTTGTTGTTGCCGCACCTATACGAGTACGTGCAGCGGGGGCAGCCGCTCTCGCTTGTGCAGGGGCATTCCGACAGAATCCTAAGCGACCGGCCAAACACCTTCTCCAGCCTGTCGTAAAGTATCCTGCTGGCGCCGTTTCCGCCGGCGCTACCGTCGTAGACGAATATCAGGCCGGAAGAGCCAAGGGAGATCCCGCCCACATCCTGGGATGCGCCGCCGGTTATCATGGCGCTACCCTCTATGATGACGTGTTCCGATGCATGGAATCCGCTTGTCGCCACGTAATCACCGTCCTCGGCTGCTGCAACGGCTTGCTGCGGGTGTGGCGCGCGGAAGACAAACCCCTTGGTGGTAAACTCGTATTCAAGCGGATCCTCAAACATGACTTTTCTGCCCTGCGCCACATCATGGCCTATCTCCCTGTTGGCGTACCCAAGCACCCTTTTCTGGATCTTTAGCGAGCAGTACGCAACCTCGATGCCAAAGACGCGCTTTCGCTCATGGGTTTCAATCACGGAAGGCCATTCATCGGTCAGGGCCTTTGTGTAGTACGGGTAGTCTGAGGGGATCTGCTCCAGTTCTGCAAAAGCCTGCCGACCAGACTTTTGGTCAAAGAACAGCTCCTTTACGCGGTAACGTCTTCCGGAAAGAAAGTAGACAGCATCCTTGTGCAGCTCTTCAAGGGCCTGTGGCAGGGCCCTGTCGCCAACGATCCTTCTGTTCAGCTTGATGTCGACGTTCTCGCCGATCCCCCGGATGCTGTAGCTGCCGAGGGTTTGCATAGCTTTTCTAAAATCCGGGACAAACCTGCCGCCTGCAGCTGTCAGCAGGCCTTTGGAAACAAGCCCCTGCAGCGTGGGCCAGATGTCCTTGGATTCTGCCATCGCAATGGGCCTGTCGCAGGCCATGGCAAGAACCTGGTATTCCTTTACTATCGGGTTTGTGGGGTCCGTGTACGCGAATTCGTGGTCTGCAAGATAGTCCTCTGGATGCCCCTTGTAGTACTGGCTTATCGGATCGTTTCCAAGAACAAGAAAGGCGTAACCCTGCTGGCCGCGTCTTGCCGCACGGCCTATCCTCTGCACAAGGCGGTTTACAGGCACCGTGTCGGACACGACTGTATCAACCTCGCCGATGTCGACCCCAAGCTCAAGGGTGGGTGTTGAGGAGATGGCGGCAAGCCTGCCGGTCTTGAACATCTGCTCGACTTCGTTTCGCGAGGCCGCTGTCAGGCCCGCCCTATGAACCCGGATGCTGACTCCCTGCCTTGCGGCGTAGAATGCCAAAAGCTCGGAGCCGATGTGCGAGCTGCTAAACGCCAGGGTTCTGTGCTGCCTCTTCGTGGATTTTTTGAGAAGATCGATGGCAAGAGATCTGGACGCCCTCAGCGATGGAAAGATGATGGTCAGGGCCAGCTTGCTCCGCCTTCCCCTGCCGATGACAAGCTCCATCTTCCTGCCAAAAAGAGCCTCGCAAAACTCGCCGGCGTTTGGAAGTGTGGCCGAGGCTGCCACGATTTGAAGTCTTTTGCCGGCAAGTCGCTCAAGCCTTGCAATTATGTGAAAAACGTTTGCCCCGAATACGCCGGTATACACATGCGCTTCGTCTACTACCAGGAATTTTGCAGACCTGAGCAGGCGTGAAAAACTGGTCCTGTGCATCATGTGGTAGTGCAGCACGTCGAAATTGGTGACGATTATTTCCGGCGGGGAATCCAGAATTGCCTTTCTGTCTTTGTCTTTTGTGTCACCGTCCAAAACAGCGACCCTGATTCCAAGCGGGCTGGCCAGATCCATTATCTTTGGCAGCTGGTCCCTTGCCAGGGACTTGGTTGGATAGACAAAAACGGCCCTGATCCCAGCATGATGCTCTTCTGCAATCTTTTGTACAATGGGGATGCAAAAAGCCTCGGTCTTGCCTGACGCAGTGGGCGCCGTTATAACAACATCTGCACCATTCAGTATCTTCTTGATGGCTTCCTCTTGGAACTTGTAAAGCCGTCCAATCCCCTTCTCTGCAATAACGCGGATCACCGATTCATCCACCGGCAGCTTGTCAGTCGGATCGCCGTATTCGGGCGGCGGCTCTTCAAGTGTGCGAAAATCCACGATGTAATCCTGGTCTGAGTGCAACGCATCTTCGATGAGCGGGTCGGAGACTTTGTTGGCAGAAATGAGGGCATCGATCTCACGTCTGGGCCTGACTATCTTTTCCTGTTCCATGAGCCATCGCAAATCACCGGCCTTGGCTGCCGTGCCGGACTCGCAGCGGTCCAGAAAATCAAGGTACGCCTCATCAAGGTTGCCCGCCGGCGGGGTTATCGCGCATATGTCGCACTTTGAGCATCGAAATATCAACCGGCCGTCGAATATCCTGTCTGCCGTTACAGAATGGGGCGCAGCGCAGACCGGACAGCGGAAATTGTTGCCCACAACACCGACGCGTCCTTGCTGGATAAATTTTTTCCGCTATATACAATAATGGCGATGTCCCTGTCTGTTTCGATTTGTCTGGCCTTGGCCGGCGCTACTGGGGCGAAGTAATAGAAGTACTGCGAACCATAGTCCCCGTATACGACAGGGTCAACCGGGTCATCTCCCTTGGCAAGGACGAGGAGTACCGACAACGGGCCATCAAAGGCAGGGTAAAACCCGGAAACCTTGTGCTGGATGCGGGGTCAGGTTTTGGGAACATGTCCCGAGTTGCTCTGGCCGAGGCAGGCGGTGACGCAAGGGTGGTGATGTACGACCCGATCCCGGAGATGCTTGCCAACGTCAGGAATTTTTTTGGGCCGGAGGTCAACCGGTCGCTGTCTTCAGGAGTTTTTGAATACATGCCCTTTCAGGATAATACCTTTGATGCAGTCATGTGCGGCTACTCGCTCAGGGATGCGATCAACCTGCCGCAGGCAATCTCGGAGATGCACCGGGTACTCAAAGCCGGGGGCCGGCTGATAATAGTGGACCTTGGCAAGCCGGACAACCCGGTCATACGGTCGATGGTTGCCGCCTACCTGAAGTATTTTCTTGGCATCTCTGCATACCTGGCGGCGGGAAAGGCCGGCCTCAAGTTCAGAACGCTTTACGGGACATTTTTGCGCTGGCCGCAGAATTCCCAGCTAGAAACCATGCTCAAGGACAAGTTCTCAACCGTGCAGATGGACAAGGGTATGCTGGGCGGCGCGGTGATGATCGCCGCCTACAAATGATGGTGCTATGAAAAACCATGTAGTTCCGTTGGTGGCAGTATGCGCCGCTATAGTGGGCATCACCTACGGCATGCACTCGCCCATCGTGCCGGTTTTTGCCAAGGAAGAGCTTGCGGCTGACTTTTCTCAGGTGGGCCTGATAGGCATGGTCAATTACCTGCCGTACATGTTTGCACCGTTCTTTGTTGGCATGATGCTGGACAGGGTCAACAAGGCATACCTGCTGGCATCAGGGATATCACTGAACATTCTGTCAATATTCCTGCTGTCCATGGTTGATTCCGTCCCGCAAACCATGCTTTTCAGGGGGCTGGCCGGAGTTGCCCATGCCCTTTACTGGCCGTCGTCAGAAGTTATACTGTCCACCAACTCGTCGCCGGAAAAGCGGGTCAAGTGGATCTCCATCTTTATAGCTGCCTGGGTTGGCGGCTTTATGACCGGGCCGCTGATAGGAAAGCTGGTTCTGGACAGTTTTGACTACCGCACACTTTTCCAGATCTCCTCCGTAACAATAGCTGCAGCGCTTGTGCCCACCGCCCTGCTGGCAAAATCAGGCAAACCCGCCGTCACGGAGCATCGCCATCGCATGCTGACCATGCACGACGTTAGAAAGGAGATCACGGCCATGCCTACAGTCAGCGCTGTAATAATCTACTATGCCATAACGTTTGGAGTAACGCTGGCCATATTCCCTGCTTACATGAAGACGGCATCGATAACAGACCAGAACATCGAGATCCTCTTCTTTGTGTTTGGACTTGCCCGTTTTGGAACCCTGTTTTTCGTACAAAAAATATCAAGATTCAGCAGCGCCGCGCTTGTGGCGGCAGTCATAATAACTGCCGCTGGCATGTTTCTCTCCTATGCTTCTGCCACGATACTGTCATTTGCATCAGCCCTCATCTTGATTGGAATTGGCACCAGCATATTTTACCCTGTCACATTCGGTCTGGTGACAAGAAACGTTCTTCCAGAAAGGATGGGCTCCCGGCTAGGAATCTATGAAACCCTGTTTGGAGCCGGCTGGACTGCCGGGCCCGTAGCCGTGGGGCTATCTTCCGACGCGTTTGGCCCCGCAAGCCCGTATCTGGCGTTCTCGGTTATAGGCGCCGGCCTTGCCGGCGCGATACTGGTACGAAACAAAAAGTGATCATCTGGTGGCAGTCTTTCTTCCATCGATCTGCAGGCGGCCTTCACAAAAGAGCTTTACTGCCTCCGGATAGGCAAGATGCTCTTGCTCTAGAATCCTTGCCGACAGGGTCTCTTCCGTATCATTGTCCAGAACCGGAACTGTCTTTTGCAGTATTATGGGGCCAGAGTCAACCCCCTCATCGATAAAGTGGACCGTGCAGCCAGACACCTTGACGCCGTACTGCACGGCCTGACGCTGGGCGTGAAGCCCGGGAAAAGACGGGAGCAACGCAGGATGGATATTCAAGATCCTGCCCCTGTACAGCCTGACGAATTCCGTGCTTATGATTCGCATAAAGCCGGCAAGACACACAAGCCCGTTTTCCGGCGTCACGTCAAACTCCTGCAGCACAGAGACGATTTTCTTATCATAATCCCAACCCTTCAGGCCGTTTGGCGGCACAACCCTTGTGGCGACGCCGTAATTGGCAGCAGTTTTCAGGCCCGCGGCGTCCGGGTTGTTTGAGATCACCACACAGGGCTTGACGTTATTGATGCTGCCAGACTTGATTGCAGCGAGAATGGCGTCCATGTTGCTTCCACGTCCGGAGATCAGAATGGCTAGGTTGATCAAAAGCGTGTTATCTGAAAACAAAACCCATTCTTAAACATCTCTAGCTAAATGTTAAAATACTAACTATCCTCTCTGCTTGACAGCTAAAAGTGCCAACAAGTGTCTACCGGAGTCCATCGGGAATCAATGTCCGCCAGAAGAATGGGAGCATCATTGCACTTGATCCTTCACGTTCTTCTGATTCTGATTTCACGTTCATTTCCCATGCGCACGTGGATCACCTTCACAGAAGCAGAAAGGATTCAAAATCAAGGCTCATTGCATCCAAAGAAACCTCGCTTCTGGCCGGCGCGCGGGGTTACGAAATCGTCAGAGCAACCGATCATCTGGATGGATTTGAACTGGTCGACACCGGCCATATTCTGGGCTCACGCGGGCTTTTGATAGGCGATGAAGTCTATTACACAGGCGACCTGTCGACTCGGCAGCGCGCATTTTTGCGGCCTGCCAAGGTGCCCCATGCATCTATCTTGATAATCGAGTCCACGTTTGGCAGACCGGAATACGTCTTTCCGGCGCTTGACGACGTGGTGCACAGGACCAACAAGATAATCTCCGAAATGTACAACATGGGAGTTCCAGTTATTCTCATGGGGTATGCCCTTGGAAAGGCGCAGCTCCTGACCAAGTTCTTTGGCCACTGGGATCCTGTTTACGTTCATGATTCGGTGGCTGCCATGAACACGCTGCATTCAGAGTTGGGGATCGATCTGAAAAGCTCTGTATCATGCTCGCAGGTAGAAAATGACGGCCTGCTATCAAAGCACAGGCCCTGGGTGATGGTTGCCCCGTTGATGCACGGCAGGAACGCCTTTGTAAAGAAGATGAAAGAAAAATACGGTGCTATCACCATCGGCTTTTCTGGATGGGCAGCCGGCAGCGGATACCGGTTTATGATGGGGCTTGACTACGTTATGCCGCTGAGCGACCACTGCGATTACAATGAGCTTGTGCAGGCAGTCAAGCAGTGCAACCCTGATCAGGTCTATACATTCCACGGGTTTGCAGCAGAATTTGCCCAGTCGCTGAGAAAGATGGGCTTTGATGCGCAGACGATAGGTGAAAAAGGTAAAGAAAGGGTGCCGTCCCTTGATTCCTTTCAGTAACTACTTTCTTTCCTGATCCCTAAAGTAGGGGATGACCTTCTTGCCGAACATCTCGATGTTCTTGAAGTAGCCTTCTCCCCAGAAGCGGATGATGAAGTGGTTCGTGCCTGCCTTGGTAAAGCGCTCAAGCATTTCAATCACGTCATCAGGGCTTCCAACGCCTATTGCTGTTCTGGCAACGCTGTCGGGTATCTGGAGTGCAGCCTTTTTCATCTGCTCCATCAACTCCGGCTTGTTCATGGCGTACTCTGTAAAGTATCTGCGGAAGTCAAACTCCGAGTCCTGCTGTATGTTGTGCACCTTGAGAAGCTCCGGCTTGTAGAGGCTTACCTTAACTGCATTTTTCATCTTCTGCCAAGCTTCCTCGCCGTCGTCGGAGAAATACACGTCAACGTCGTTGGCAAACTGAAAGTCCGCCAGG
Source organism: uncultured Nitrososphaera sp. (assembly GCA_964556935.1). Taxonomy (GTDB): domain Archaea; phylum Thermoproteota; class Nitrososphaeria; order Nitrososphaerales; family Nitrososphaeraceae; genus Nitrososphaera. Next base: position 7,403 of record CAZKXR010000036.1, on the reverse strand, counting down.
TCCCTGCCCAATCTCTTGGCGTGATCCCTTATTATGTTGGCATGGTGCTTGAACAGCTCCGGCGTGTATCCAATCGGGATCCAACCGTCGCCGTAGGTTGCGCACAACTCCAATGTCTTTGGAGCGCCGGCTGCGATGTAGACCGGCGGCCTCGGCCTTCTGATGCTCTTTGCCTGCAGGCAGGCATTGATAAGCTTGTAGTACTCACCGTTATAGTCCACGCGATTGTCAGGACTGGATTCAAACAGCTTTTCAATTACTTCAAGCTGCTCTTTGAACTTGGTAACGGGCTTGCTGAACTCGATGCCAAAGTCGACAACGTTCTGAGCCTCACCTGCCCCGATGCCCAACACTCCACGACCGTTGGTGATCCTGTCCAGTGTAATGGTTGAAAGTGCGATGGCCGATGGGTGTCTTCTTATCGCGTCGGTAACGCAGGTGCCAAGCTCCACGTTTTTGGTGACGGCGCCGATAGCCGCAAGAAGCAGCCATGCATCGTTGACCACCGCGTTCTTCCATTGTGGAACGTTTGAATGGTCCATGGCCCAGACCGAATCGTAGTCAAGTCTGTCTGCCATCTGAGAAGCAGTAATGATCTGCATCTCGTCAAGACCAAGCCTAGCTACGTTGAGGCCTTGTGTAAAACCAAACTTTGTTCTCAATCTAGAAAACCTCCAAGTCGTTTACAACAGATTGATTCATTTGTCAATTAGGTCAAAGTGAAGATATATTTAAGTATTTGAAAACAGAGAGTGGTTCAACCTGCTGCGGGTTTTGGGTCCTGTTTTTCAGAAACGTTCCAATAATCGGGTTTTGTCAAAATAATGCACATAACCGGTCAACAGGATTTGAAGTACGGCCTAAAAATGCTTTTTTGCTAGCTGAGCGCATGCCATGGGACCATGTGGATGATCAATTTATGAAGATGGTAGATGATCTCGTGGTAAACGCAGGAAAGGATCCGGAGCTGGTTGATGGCCTGAAATGGATAGACCTGCAGTCCAGAAAAAAGGGAATCAGTTTTTACGAGATGACCTTCATAATACTCAGAAAACATCAGGCTGAACTTCGGGCAAAGATGTGGTACAAAAACAAAACCCGGCCTGAACGATCATCTGGCTGACTGGACTGCCCTGTTGACAGCGGCTTGAATCCTTCTATCGGTGACATCCGGAAGTATGTTAAACGGTGTAAGCTTTTCTCTTGGTATCAGATCAGCAAGCGCGTTGGCAACCGCCACAAGCAGGGATTGATCTATCCTGCGTATCCTGTTGTCAAGTATGGCCCTCATGGTGAAGGGGAAGACAAGCGCGTTGTTCGCGCGGTTCTCGAATTTGTAACTGCCGGTGGCTATTACTTTAGCGCCGGCCTTGGCGGCAAGACGCGGATGTATCTCTGGATCCGGGTTTGTAAGTGGGAATATTATGCAGCTCTTGTTCATTGTTCTTACCATTTCAGACGTGAGCAGGTCTTTGACACCAGAGACGCCGATAAAGACGTCCTTGCCCCTGATTGCTTCTGCAAGCGTGGTTGCGCCGCTGCTTTGATTTGTGATGTCAGCAAGCTCGAGCTTGTACTTGTTCATGGTGGCCGGGTCCCTGTCTTTCGTTAGGACGCCATGAGAGTCGGTCACCGTGATGTCGTGTACACCTGTGAACTTGAGTATCTTGACTATTCCGTAGCCGGCGGAGCCTGCTCCTGCCACCAATACACTGATCTGACCAAATTTCCTGTTGGTCAGCCGCAGCGCGTTTATGAGGGCAGCCAGCGTGACTACCGCAGTTCCGTGCTGGTCGTCATGGAAAACCGGAATGTCCAGCTCTTCAGAAAGTCTCTCCACAATCTCCAGAGCTTTTGGCGTTTCAATGTCTTCGATGTTTATTCCGCCAAATACGGGCGAGATGTTCTTGACAGTGCTTATTATCTCCTCAAAATCAGTCGTCCTCAGGCAGATGGGAAAAGCATCAACATTGCCAAACTGCTTGTAGAGCAGGGCCTTTCCTTCCATGACCGGCAGTGCTGCTTCAGCGCCTATGCTGCCAAGGCCAAGCGTCCTGGTTCCGTCGGTTACTATGGCAACGTTATTCCACTTGGAGGTGTATTCGTATGCCTTGTCTTTATCAGAGGCGATGGCCCGGCAGACCTCTGCTACTCCGGGAGTGTATGCAAGGCTGATGTCCCGGCTTGAGCGTATCGGAAACTTGCTTCTTATCTCTATCTTGCCGCGGTATTTTTTGTGAAGGCGCACGGCCTCGTGTCCAAGATAATCAATGCGCTTTTCTGTCAGCTGCTCCTGCTTGGAATCGTCCTCGGTTTTATGCAACAGCTTTTCTCCTGGCTTGTCCAAACTGCCTTTTCATCAACCTATCAATATTTCTAGCCGGTCTGCGGCCCGTCCCGCTCTAGCAGGGGCACGTACTCACAGCCCATCGGACCGCAGTACCTGCCTATGTACACCGCCTTGGGCCTGTACAATGCTGGCTTTGGAGCCGCTTCGGCAAACTTTTCCTCTATGATGTGGGACGACCAGCCCGATATTCTTGAGATAGCAAATATCGGCGTATTGAGATCCATCGGGATGCCCATGCTGTAGTATATCGAAGCGCTATACAGGTCCACGTTGGGGTAGATGGCCTGCTTTTTGTTTTCAAGCATCCATTTCTTGGTGGCCCTCTCGGCGCGTTCTGTCATTTCGTACCATTTGTTGCCCTTCTCCCTGGAGATGGCCTTTGAAAGTCTGGAAAGTATGTCTGCACGGGGATCGGTGGTGCGGTAAACAGCGTGGCCCATGCCCATTACCCGGCCTCCTGACTGGAGCCGGCTTGCCACCCACTTTTCCACGTTGGCCGCGTCGCCTATTTCAAGCAGCATCTTCATCACCTGCACGTTGGCGCCGCCGTGAAGCTCACCGGATAGCGCGCCTATGGCGCCGCTGACTGCAGCATACATGTGAGCCCTAGTCGAGGCGATCTCTCTTGCTGCAAAGGTTGACGCATTGAAACTGTGTTCTGCATGAAGTATCAGGCAGATGTCCATTATCTTGGCTTCCTCTGCCGATGGCTCGACACCGCGCAGCATGTGCAGGAAATTCGCTGCATGTGAGCCCTCTTCTAGAGGATCAACAATGTGCTGGCCTGCCCGGATCCTGTTCCAGGCAGCAACTATGGCGGGGATCTTGGCTATGAGAGTGATCGCGCGCCGGATATGCGCCTCTTTTGAAGCGTCATCTATGTTCAGGTCATAGTCTGCAAGTTCAGATACGCAGGACTGAAGCACATCCATGGGCTGGGCACGCTTGGGCCTGCTCTTTAGATTTTTTATAAGCGGCTCTGGAAGATAGCGGGCCTCCCTTATTCTTCTGGAAAAATCCGCCAGCTGGTCGGATTTTGGCAGCTCGCCGAAAAGAAGTAGGTATGAAGTCTCCTCAAAAGTGGAATGGTTAACCAAATCCAGGATGTCAAATCCACGATAGATCAGTTTTCCGTTCTCGCCATCAATGGAACAAATCTTTGTATCGGCTACCTCGATGTTCCTCAAACCGATATTTCTTGCGTCCATCTACGGAGGCTCTTCTCCAAAGTTTCTATATTAAATATGCTGCTCTGCCAGCAATAATTATAATGCCTACTGGATTACCCGATTTGTTTGACTGCAAAACGCATGACGTACAGGGACGCCGGCGTTGATGTGAAAAAGGTACGCGCGGCGCAAAAGAGCATCGGCGATATCATCAAGGCAACGCACAAACTGCCTGTCGCCGGCAGGGTTCTTTCAGGCTTTGGGCATTACGCCGGGCTTGTAAAGATTGGATCAGAAACCTTGGCGGTGCATTCTGACGGAGTTGGAACCAAAGTCCTTGTGGCGCAGATGATGAACCGCTATGACACGGTCGGCATAGACTGCGTAGCCATGAACGTCAACGATGTCATTTGTGTGGGTGCCAGACCTGTGGCCTTCATAGACTACATTGCTCTGCGGCAACCAAACGAGGCGCTCCTTGAAGAAATAGCCAACGGGCTTGTGGAGGGCGCAAGGCAGTCGCAGATGGCCATAGTCGGCGGCGAGACGGCCATCATACCGGAGATCATTTCAGGAGAAGAGAATGCCTTTGATCTTGCAGGTATGGTTCTTGGCACGGTGAAAGGCCGGCCTATCCTTGGAAACACCATCAAGCCCGGCGATCTGATACTTGGCGTTGAAAGCAGCGGCATCCATTCTAACGGATACACGCTGGCACGCAAGGTCCTGCTGTCAAAATATTCCGTGGATGACAATGCCGAACATCTTGTTCAGACGGTGGGAGAGGAGCTTCTGATCCCCACCCGGATATACGTCAGGCCGGTCATGGAATTGCTTGGCAAAGTCCCGGTGCACGGCCTTGCGCACATTACTGGGGGCTCTTTTACAAAACTGCCGCGTCTAAACGACAAGGTGCAGTATATTCTGGACAACCTTCCAGCCCCAACCGGCATATTCAAGCAGATTCAGCAGGACGGGAACATAGACGTCAAGGAGATGTACAGGACCTTTAACATGGGAGTCGGCTTCTGCGTTATTGCTCCAAAATCAAGCGCCGAAAAGATCATGCGCACATTTAAGAAACACAGGATGCGCTGCTGGCAGATAGGCCACATAGAGAGGGGAAGCGGCGTCGTTGCAAAACTGGATGGAAAGAAGGAAAACCTCTAAGCTCCAAAAATTAATATGCGAACAAGGCGCGTTTTGAGAGATATTGCTTGCCGCTTCCGGTCCGGACAGTGTCTACCAGCAGGCCTGCAAAGACATTGCCCTGCAGATAAATCAGAATAACCCATCTGCTAGGCAGGTCTCCAAGATCATCCGGCAAGTTGCCTCGCAGTACCGTCTGGCCACGATGCCAAAAAACGAGCACATCATCGGATACCTTCCCCAGACAAGCGTGTACCGCAGGCTGCTGATGGTCAAGCCGGCCAAGACCGCGTCGGGTGTGGCAGTAATTGCAGTCATGCCAAAACCCTACGATTGTCCGCATGGAAGATGCATATACTGCCCCGGCGGCATAGAATTCAACACGCCCCTCAGCTACACTGGCAAGGAGCCGGCAACCAGAGCCGCGCAGGGCTTCAACTTTGACCCGTACATGCAGGTCAGCTCCAAAATCGACCAGCTGCAAAGACGCGGCCATGATACGGGCAAGTCCGAGATTGTTATTGTCGGCGGCACCTTTACCTTCATGCCCGCAGACTACCAGCGGGGTTTTGCAAAATCCTGCTTCGACGCGTTAAACGGGTTTCCATCACAGGACCTGCGGCAGGCCATCTTGGAAAACGAGGCTGCCGACAACCGGTGCGTTGGCTTTACGGTGGAGACCAAGCCAGATTATTGCAAGGAGCCGCACATCGATCTGCTGCTGGAGCTTGGAGTTACAAGGCTCGAGATAGGCGTCCAGTCTCTTGACGACCACGTCTACCGGCTTGTAAACAGGGGCCATACCCTGCAGGATGTCATTGATGCTTTCAGGGTTGCCCGTAATTCTGGCTACAAGATTGTTGCACACATGATGCCCGGCCTTCCCGGATCTTATCCAGAAAAAGACATCGAGGATTTCCGGCGGCTTTTTGAAGACGAATCATTCAGACCAGACATGCTCAAGGTTTATCCAACCCTTGTCTTAGAGCACACCGGCCTGCACAGGCTGTACACGGCTGGCAAGTACCAGGCATATTCCGATGATGATCTTGTAAATGTGATAGTGGAGATGAAAAAGATAGTGCCGCCCTGGATCAGGATAATGCGCGTTCAGCGGGAGATAGAGTCAGCCGACATCATCGCTGGCCCCAAAAGCGGCAACTTGAGGCAGATAGTGCTTCATAGACTGCAGGAGCAGGGTTACAGGTGCAGCTGCATAAGATGCCGCGAAGTCGGCCTGCAGAAAAAATACCCAAAAGCAGACGAAGTGGTCTTCAAGAGGATAAACTACTCATCTTCTGGAAGCAAGGAGGCATTCCTGTCGTTTGAAAGCCGTGACGGTCAGACCATCCTTGGCTTTCTGCGCTTAAGGAAAATCCAGTCCACGCACAGGCCGGAGCTTGAATGTTCGGCCGTGGTCCGCGAGCTCCATGTCTACGGGCAAGCCCTCAACGTCGGCCATGACGTCGACGCGTCATCGTACCAGCACAGGGGGTATGGAATGAAACTTATGCAGGAAGCAGAAAGGATAGCCAAGGAAGAGTTTGGCGTGGACAAGATCGCAGTCATCAGCGCGGTCGGCACAAGGCAATACTATAAAAAACAACTGGGATACCATCAAGATGGTCCCTACGTTTCAAAGGAGGTATAGCAATGGAAGAGTCTGAGCAGATAGTTGTAGGCAAGGGCACCTGGCTGGACAAGGTGGCCGACGCCATGGTAAAACGCGAAAAGAGGCTGGGCAGAAGCCTTGACCTTATCCGAGTCGAAAGCGGCCTTGGTGCCTCCGGAATACCCCACATCGGCAGCATGGGAGACGCAGTCAGGGCTTATGGCATCGCCCTGGCGCTGCAGAACATGGGATACAAGTCTGAGCTTATCGCTTATTCTGATGACATGGACGGCCTGCGCAAGATTCCAGCCGGCCTTCCAGACTGGCTAAGGGACCACATCGCGCGGCCTGTCTCAGAGATACCAGATCCGTTTGGAACGCATCCTTCGTACGGCGCGCACATGAGCAGCCTTCTTTTAGACGGCCTTGACCGGGCCGGCATAAAATACCGGTTTCAGAGCGGCAGGGAGGCCTACAAGACCGGCAAACTGGTCAAGCAGATAGACACCATACTGCAAAACAGCGAAAAGCTTGGCAAGAAAATAGCCGAGTTTGTGGGGCAGGACAAATACATCAACGTCTTGCCATACTTTCCGGTCTGCGCCAGCTGCGGCAGGCTGTACGTGGCCAACGCCGAAAAATACCTGCCGGAAGAAAAGAAGGTTATCTACAGCTGCAAAGGCAGCCGCATCGGCAAATCCGAGGTCAAGGGCTGCGGCCATGAAGGCGAGGCAGACATCACAAAAGGCGAGGGCAAGCTTGCCTGGAAGGTCGAGTTTGCTGCCCGCTGGCAGGCCTTTGACATACGCTTTGAGGCCTACGGCAAGGATATCATGGATTCTGTCCGTGTCAACGACTGGGTCTGCGACGAGATCCTCGGACATCCGCATCCGCTGCATGTAAAGTATGAGATGTTTCTAGACAAAACCGGCAAAAAGATCAGCAAGTCGGCCGGAAACGTGCTGACGCCGCAGATGTGGCTAAAGTACGGGACTCCAGAATCCATACTGCTGTTGCTGTTCAAACGCATAACCGGCACCAGGCATGTGGGCATAGACGACGTGCCGGCGCTGATGGACGAATACGACTATTATGAAGACCTGTACTTTGGCAAGATAAAGGA
>CAZKXR010000035.1:0-25267 GCA_964556935.1 uncultured Nitrososphaera sp. | reverse complement strand
TCAAGCCCTGCAAGATCCACCACGTAGACGTGCTAGCATGGCTACGCCGCCTTAGGGTTGCTCCCTCCCGGACCTCACCCATTTCGACGATTCATAGTCGACGCTGCGCCTTCGCGCAGATCGCTACTCATAACCATCCGACACGGCGTGATTTCATTTCAGCAAGGCAAGCGGGTACCTCCTCCCAGCGGATTTACCCAGCAGTTACTGGTCCCGGCATGAAGCCGATTTCCGATATGGGGCACGGCTAGCACCCCGACCCTCCCTGCCTCCGCAAAATACTGTGTACAATCATTATATTACATTTGTGATGACCGCCGGAGCAGCGAAATATTCTGCATGAGATGCCAAGCCGCCGCAAAACATCTGCACTGGTTTTGCCTCAAAATGACAGGTTATGATACGTTTCCGGTGGAATTTAAAATTAGACGCTGAAAAACTGCAAAACAATTAGGCAATGATCTTGGAACAAAAAAGCACTTTTCTCGTGAGACAGCCCTTAAAATGAAATATGATTTTTTATAGCTCAATGATAGCAATCTTTTATATACATTTTTGACATTATATTGCCAAACAAACTAATGCCTTCCAGTCAGCTTGTTGTTTATTCAAAGGTCATAGACATCACAGTAGTGGTACTGCTTGCGGTATTCTTTGTCTCCCTTTTGGCCTTTGATTATGCGCTGTTTGGCTTGAATGAAAGCCCCATCCATATACCCCACGAACTGGAGCTGTATTTTGAACAGATACCATGGATAGTGTTCGGACTCTTGCTTGTAGACATTTACATCAAGTACTTGAAGGTCGGCAGTTTGAAGGCACTTGTGAAAAACCACTGGCTGGACATCATCATGACTGCACTGATCCCCATCCTCATGCCCCTTAAATTCATGAAGGCTGCATTCAAGCTCTTCAAAGCCATCAAGGCAACCAAGTCCGGGTTCAAGATGGCCCAGAAGATAAAGAAAATCGTAGCTCATTTCAAAAGTGAGCATTAAGTCCTGCATAATTGCACGATGATCTTTTTTGCCTCGCAGATCGTAATCATGCGGCCATGAACTACGTCTTGTATGAAAACAATGTCAAACTGTAGCAGGCACCATTGTATGTGATGTTGACAATGCGAGATGCAGACCTGCCGTCTTCTTTTACCTCACAGTTGTCAAAAATCTCCGAAATATCTGCAATCTCGCCTGCATCAAGTCGCCGGGAGTAATCCCACAGGTTTCCGGCGTTTTTCAAACGTGCCTTTTCGCCAGCGTTCTCTGCAATTTTCAGGCCTTCAGACAGGGCCGGCAGCCTCAGTAACGTTTCTGGCTTTATCTCCATGACGTTGGACGGCTCTGTGCACGGTCTTATTTCAAGCCATACCTCCTGATGCATTTACTGGATTGGCGGCAAGCCGCCAGTTATAATTCCTCTTTCAGAGAGGTAATTAGCAAGCCTGCAGACATACTATGCAATGACTTCTGGGCTGGCAGAATCTGCCTCGCACGCTGGATCATCTGAATTTCTGAAAGTGCTGGGAGAGGCTGCGGAGGCGATGCAGCTGCAAAGGCAGGCAAAAAGCATGGCAGGCGGCATAGTAAGGGGCGGCCTAGTTGAAATCCAGAAACTGGATAATCTGGTAATAATAAGCGACCTGCATGGCGATATGGAATCCCTTTTCCGGATCCTTGGCGAAATTGAATACGACAAGTTCCTCTCAAACCCACTGAACAAACTGGTCTTTCTGGGAGACTACGTTGACAGGGGAAGCGATTCGGTTGGCATACTTTATTCAGTATGCTACCTGAAAAGCAGGCATCCTGATTCTGTCTTGTTGATGAGGGGGAACCATGAAGCCCCGGCTGAATTCCCTTTCTCCCCACACGACCTTCCATACAACCTCATTGACAGGTTTGGTGACGATGCAAAGATGATCTACCGCAGGATTCTGGAATTTTTCAGGCTGACTACCTTGGCGATGGTGATAAGAAACGAACTACTATTGGTGCACGGTGGCCTGCCTACGGAACCCGACGTACCGGATTTCAGAGAATCGATAGCTTTTGCGCAGGAAAATCATGTTCACAGCAGGGTGCTTGAGGAACTGCTCTGGAACGACCCGCGCCCAATAGTCAGCAAACTGGGTTGGGACCGGTCCAGTAGAGGAATTGGAAGATATTTTGGCAACCAAGTAACTAAAAGATGGCTTGCCGCCACCGGAACAAGAACCGTTGTCAGGGGTCACGAGCCCTGCCAGGGGTTCAGAATTGACCATGACAGGATGATCCTGACTTTGTTTTCAAGCAGGGAAGCTTATCAAGACTTCAAAGCCGCGTACATTACCATAGATGCGGACCGTCTTGCGGAGATCAGGGATGCAGAAGACCTGTCCAGGTACGTAAAAATCCTGGACTAGGCAGGGTAGGGGATCTCAACTACCTTCAGGTCTTCGGCAGCCTCGACATCATCGTGTATGGCTTTGGCCTCGCTGACAAGCTGCGACGTCTCGTCGTACCTTGCGCTAAAGTGAGTGAGGAACAGCTTCTTCACACCCGCCTGCTTGGCCAGAGTGGCTGCCTCTGTGGCCGTTGAATGGGACGTTTCAAGGGCCTTCTGAAGCTTGTCATGGGCATAAGTAGATTCGAAAACAAGAACGTCGCAGCCGCTGAAAAACTTGGCCAGCTTATCGGTGGGTCTGGTATCGCCGGAAATCCCGATTTTCCTTCCAGGCCGTGAAGGTCCAACAACGTCTCTGGACATGACCGCCTTGCCCATATACTCTACATCCTGGCCGTGCTGCAGCCGGCTGTAAAGCTCTCCTTGCGGTATTCCCATCTTCTTTACCTTTTCAACATCAAAGACGCCGGGCCTGTCTGACTCTTCAAGCCTGTATGATAGTGAAGGCACCGAATGCTTGGCTTCGCAACAAAGCACGCGGTAGTCGCTTTCCTCCACGACAACGCCTTCCTGCTCTATGGTATGGATTGCAACTTCAAAGGTCAGTCCAAAGTTGATTATCCGCATGTTTTCGATCAAAAATTCCCTGAGGCGCGGCTGGCCGTAAATATCCAGTCTTCTTTCCCTGCCCTGCAGGGCCATGGTCTGCAAAAGCCCAAGCAGACCCACACAGTGATCCGCATGCATGTGGGATACAAAGACCTTCATTTTCCTGTTCATTCCCAAACCTGCTTTGATGAAGTTGCGCTGCATCCCCTCGCCGGCATCGAAAAGCAAAAGCTCACCATCACGCATTATAGCTATTGATGAGAGTCCTCGCTGGATGGTGGGCGCAGCGGAAGAAGTTCCAAGAAACACCATCTGCATGTTTACCAAGGCAAAAACCCATGGGGTAGAGCCAAATTTATGCTTGTCAGAAAAAGCTGGAACGGACTGCCCCTGCCAGAGCCGCGCTGAGGTCGACCTTGGCATACCGGCCGGGTATCGAATTCGTGGCAATGATGTCCTGAACTCCGGCGGCAGAGATTTTCTGCGCCGCATCTCCAAGCAAAAGGGCGTGGGCGCACATGGCGTAGACTTTTCCTGCATTGTTCTTGCGTAAAACTTCGGCTGCCTTTACGATGCTTCCGCCGCTGCTTATCATGTCGTCTACCAGGATCGCATCACGGCCGGAAATGTCAACGCCTGTCAGTTCTTCGACGGAAACTTCGCCGGTATTTCTGTCACGGGATTTTTTTAGCGCTATCATGTCGGTTTTAAGAATTCTGGCAAACTCGGAGGCCCTTTGAATCCCGCCAGTGTCTGGAGAAACCACTATGGGTTTTGTAAGGCTCATCTTTGACGCATGTTCTGCCAGAAGCGGTATGGATGAGACATCGAGAACATCGATTGAAAAGTATGATGATGCTATCTTGCTGTGGATGTCTACCGTGATAACTTTGCTAACGCCGGATGATTCAAGCAGCCTTGCAACAAGGGCGGCGCTTATCACCTCTCCTTCCAGAAAGCTCTTGTCCTGCCGCGCATAGGCAAGGTATGGTATCACGGCGCAAACCCTGGCGCCGTCGTCTGCGCATTTCATAGACATCATCATGGCCTGCATCAGGTGCATGTCCACCGGCGGGTGTGTAGACTGGACGACAACGCAGTTTTTGTGGGATGGTTTTCCTATCCTTATCTTGCTTTCGCCGTCTGAAAACATTCGTAGTTCTGCAGAGACAAGCTCGGCATCGAGATGCTTGGCAATACCGGCAGCAAGTTCTGGCGACGAGGGCCCGGCGATCACCGATATCTCCGACAATGCTTTTCGGAGCTTGTTTCGATTTCACATATTATAATATCTATTGCCCAAAATTCCTTTCAAATTTAAATATCCATTCTGGACAACGGTAAGACAGTTGTCATGCAGTTCCGCGTGCTGGCCGTTCTTTTGATGTTGGCGCTCCTTACTGCGACTGCAAGTCAGGCCGCAGCGGAGGAATTCACGTTTCACAACCAGTCGTCGTTTGTGGATGAGACCAAAATAATGCATGTTTACGGTGAAATCAAAAACGAGTCAGGCACCGCCATCAAAGACATCCTCATCACGGCCTCCTTCTATGACAAGGATGGCAACCTCCTAAACGAATATCAGCGGCAGCCTGAGCTGCGCGTTATTGGACCCGGCGAGTCTGCTCCCTTTGAAGCTTTGTATCTGGACCAAAAGACCGTTGAGCGCGTGGCAAACTTTACGCTGTCAGCAACCGGTCAGCCAGCAGACGTAAAACCAAAGCAGCTGAAGATAGTAACATCCAATTCCCGTCTTGATGTTCTTGGGACTTATTACATCAACGTAATTGCCAGAAATGAGGGGGATGTTACTGCAACCAACGCGATAGTGATCGCTACACTGTATGATAAAGACGGCAAAGTGGTATCCATAGGCCGGGCGCTGGCTGAGCCCGGGTATGGGAGCACCAGTCTGGCGACGGGACAGGAGGCGGGATTTGGCATCGTTGTAACTGAAAAACTGCAAACCTACAAGGCTGTTCGGTACTCGCTGGTAGCAGATTCAGACCAGTACGCTTCAGACATAGTAGTCTTGCAGGCCGCTGGTCTTGGGGTTGGCTCAACTACCAACCTGGACAACGGACAGCAGAAAAGCGGCTGTCTTATCGCCACAGCAGCCTTTGGAAGTGAGCTTGCGCCGCAGGTGCAGAAACTCAGGACTTTCCGTGATAGCATAGCATTGCAGACCTTTGCGGGAAGCAGCTTCATGAACGTCTTCAATTCTTGGTACTATTCCTTCAGCCCGGCGGTGGCCGATTACGAACGGGAAGCTTCATGGCTGAAAGGTCTTGTCAGAACATCGGTCTATCCCCTGCTTGGAATTTTGGATCTGAGCACGGCCGTTTACGATCTGCTTTCATTTAACAAAGAAGCCGCGATAATGGGCGCCGGCCTTACAGCCAGCTCCTTGATCGGGGCAATTTACTTTGCCCCATTGTCGGCAGCGCTTGTTCTGGTAAGCAGGAAAAAAAGCTTGAAGGCTGGCAAAATAAAGTACGTCTTGGCAGCTGCATGGCTTGCCAGTCTTGCGCTGGTGCTTTGTGGCGAAATTTTGGCAAGCAATGAATTGATGATGGCTGGAACCTCTCTTCTAGTCCTTTCTGCAATAAGCACCGTTGTTCTGGCGGTGACACGTGCAATCAGACGGTAAACCGCTCTATCTTGCCGGTGGCAAGTATCCTGGATACTAAGGAGATCATTCTGTCCATGTCTATGCCTTGGTAGGCGCCTGTAACGCCTTCAAACTTTTTCATGGCCCGCCGCAGGATGGACAGGCAGATCTCCTGCTCGTCTTTTTCGTCATGAACAAAGGCTGCAGCAACAAGGATTATGCCGTTTATCAGGCGGCGCTCCTTTCCATCGGACATGGACTTCCAAACCGCTTCCAGCGCTTCGTGGGTGCCCCAGTATTTCTCCTCGTTGAAAAGTTCAACAGCATATCTGATGGCCTCATCTTTGTCCATGTGTTTTTCCACTATGTGCTCGTAGCTGGCCAGCGGGGAGATAGTCGCCAATTTCCCTACCATGTCGGCGACGTTCAGAGAATCAGGGATACTCGTGTCAAATTCCAGGTACTTTTTAGAAACCCTAGAGTCGCGCACAACCACGTCCAGCTTTTCCACCAGATTCCTTGCCTTCAGCAGCAGGAAAGTCGCATCTTTGGGCGTAAACGACCTGTTTTCAAGGTGGACAAAGTAGCGCTGCATCAGCAGAGATATCGTTTTGAAAGTAAAATAAACTTCACGGAAAGTAGTTATGGCTAAGAATATTAGCCAAGGCTAACATTTATTACGCAGGCTAACACTCTATTTAGCAAAGGAGGTAGCCTCCAATTTGCGCTTTAACAAATTACTATTAGCTATTGTGGTTGTAGCCATTGCAGGTACAGCTTTTGCTGTTACGTCAAACCTGCAGGTAAAGGCCCAAAACGAGGACAAGGCCGTTGTCGGCCATACTGCCGGCGTTTACAGGACCACCGGGGATGTTCTGAACCCTGAGGGTGAGGATGCCCGAGTCAATCTTGATGAAATTGACCCGATGAAATACCTGCGCGAATTCGATTACGGTGCGGTCTCCAAACTGGAAGATGGCACGACCCTGCGCGAGTTTACCATAATCGCCGATGACAGGCAGGTTATGGAAGTCTCGCCGGGTGTCTTTTACAACGTCTGGACGTTCAACGGCACCGTGCCGGGACCAACCATCCGTGCTACCGAAGGCGACTTGGTGCGGATCCACTTCATCAACAACGGAACAAAGGAGCACACCATGCACTTCCATGGCATCCACAAGTCGGAAATGGACGGTGTATTTGAAAAGGTGGGACCGGGCGGGAAATTCACCTACGAATTTTATGCCGAGCCTTTTGGCCTGCATCTGTACCACTGTCACGTACAGCCGCTTGAAGAGCATATCTCGCACGGACTGTACGGTGTTTACATCGTTGACCCCAAGACGCCGCGGCCTGACGCTGATGAAATGGTGATGGTGATGAATGGCTACGACACCGACTTTGATACAGAGAACAACTTTTACACCGTCAACGGGATCCCGTTCTATTACATGCATCACCCCATCCAGATTGAAAAGGACCGGCTGGTGCGTGTGTACCTTGTCAACATCCTAGAGTTCGATCAGATAAACAACTTCCATCTACACGGAAACCTGTTCCACGTCTACAAGACAGGGACAGGCCTTACTCCTGACGAGTATACTGACATGATAACCATGAGCCAAGCCGAGAGATCCATACTGGAATTCTCGTACAAGTACCCCGGCCAGTACATGTTCCATGCCCACAAGACTGAATTTGCGGAGAAGGGCTGGACAGGCCTGTTCCAGGTCAAGGAGTAGGTGCAATGGAGACCGTCAGTTCTGCCAGATTTGCAGCAAGCGCCATAATCCCGCTGGTCATACTGGCAGCAATGATCGCGTTTGTACTTTGGCCTGGCAACAACATCCTAAACATTGGCGTCCCGTTGCCGGACGTAACCATAGAACGCATAGAGTTCCACGACAGTCTGATAGTCGCATACATACGCAACACTGGGCCAGAAACGGTGTCGATAGCGCAGGCTGACATAAACGACAGGATACTGCCGGCGGCAATAGAACCATCCAAGACGATTGAAAGGCTGGCTGAAGCAAGGGTGGTGATACCCTTTGACTGGATTGCCGGCCAGCCGTACGAAGTTGGCGTGACTACGTCTGATGGAACCCGGTTCTCAAGGGCAGTTGCAGCCGCAGCTCCAACGCCACTGCCTGACACCGGCCAAGTGTCCTTGATGGCGCTTATTGGCACCTACGTGGGGGTTATTCCGGTCCTCATAGGGCTGCTTTGGCTTCCCTTCCTCAAAAGACTGTCAAATTCAAGCTACATGTTCTTCATAAGCTTCACCGCCGGGCTGCTGATCTTCCTTGGCATTGACGCGCTGGTGGAGGCAAACGAGATCTCTATGGAGAACCTTGCCGGCGCTTTCAAGGGTCCAATGCTTATCGCCGCTGTAACCGTTGTCTCGTTCCTGGTCCTTGTTTATGTTTCAGAAAGGCTGGTAAGCAGGACCAAGAGGCAGCTGGCAAGCTCCTTTGCCATTGCAACCATGATATCAATAGGCATCGGACTCCACAATCTCGGAGAAGGTCTAGCAATAGGCTCCGCGATGCTGATAGGCGAGGTGGCGCTAAGCACCTTTCTGATAGTGGGGTTCACCATCCACAACTCCACGGAAGGGCTTGCAATAGTCTCGCCACTTGCACGAGAAAGGCCAAAGGCAATACGGGTTATCGCGCTTGGGCTCATAGCCGGCGTTCCTGCCATCATCGGAACGTGGATCGGCGGATTCATACCCTCGCCGCTGGCCTCGACGGTATTCCTTTCTGTGGGGGCCGGCGCGGTCTTCCAGGTGGTCTATGCAATATTCAAGTTTGCAGGAAAAAGCAGCGAGCATCTCCGTTCAGGAAACGTCATCGCCGGCGTCTCGGCTGGAGTGCTAGTGATGTACCTTACAGCCCTTCTGATCTGAAACTAAATAACAAACTGCAGACACAGTATCTGTTGATGAAAACGCTGACCGTAGACGACCAGACGTACAGGCGGCTCACCTCAGTCATGCAGGAGATGACGCACACCAAAAAATATGACGTGGATTACAGCGACGCGATAAACGAGCTTATCAACGTCTATCAGGACAGTCTTACCTTAAGCGGCGAAAACGCTGGCGGCTAGCCGGGAAGCTTATAATTGCCGAATTGACTAGTAGGAATGCATGTTGGTCCTGCCCACACTGGCGCTTTTGGCCTTAATACTGCTTGTTTTTGCTCCATATGCTTATGCCACCAGTAACTACGAGATCAAGACGTCTGACTATACTTTTGTTGATTCCGATGGGATGACAAGTGTTGTGGGTGTGATCAACAACAAAGGCGATACACCAATCAAGGCCACACTGGGACTGAACGTGGTCGACAAAGACGGCCAGACAAAGGTCCTGCAGGAAACACCATACGGCAGGGTACTCTTCCCGTCGAAAGGTGCGCCGTTCAAGTTTGTTATAGAACCCGAAAGCAAGGCGGTAGGCAAGCCTTACGTGCTGAGCATCGAAGAGGTTAGCCAGCCGTACTTTGACACGCTTGTCTTTAACTACACCAACATGGCCGTCGGCGAAGAAAGGCTGCTTGTTGGCACGGTCCGCAACAACGGCCCATTTGAATTCCGAAACCTCAGCGTGTTCGCATCGGTCCATGATGAAAATACGGTCCATCTTGACAGCGTGAGAAGCAACATTATCGCAGTCCTCAAGCCCGGAGAGGAAGCCACCTTCACGGCCATGCCAGACCCGGCCATCAAGTCGCAGGTCTACTATTACAGCTGTGCCGGCTTTGATGCCGATGATCCGATAACCACCCTGCCGGTAGGAGACGGGCAATTCATCCCGTACAACCTTCAGGCCGTGGCAAAGGTAAGCAGCCTGAGGTACGACAACGCAACCGACAGCATAATGTTTGGCATCAAGCACTACAACCCGAACGGCGGGCCGGCAATCTTGCAGGTACCGCAAATGTTCGAGGATCAGACCGTGACAGTACTTTTGGACGGCAAGCCATACGAGGAGACTACCGTCAGACTGGATGGGCGCACAGTTCATCTAGAGTTTTTCGTCCCAAGCGGCGATCACGAGGTTCAGGTGCAGGGAGTCAGAACAATCCCGGAATTCCCCTTTGCCATGCTGGGACTTGCTTCAGTCACGGCCGTTGTCATAGCCCTTGCCCGATTCAAGGCAGCGTTTAAAATCTCCTAGGTTGCTGACAGCCCTGTGCACGTTGCAATGATAGTCAAGTCGTCAGGCGGCACAGAACTGAGTCTGTACGATGAAAACCTGAAGCTGCTGGAATCGGAAAGCTTTGATGATCTGTATACACTTAACTTTCATCTGCAGACCCTGGCCAAAAAGTACGGGCTGGAAAAAAGCCTGCTTGTGATTCATGACCATGACAGCAATAAAGTGGAACTGCAAATAGCAAAGGACGAGAATTCGTTCTTTGTCTAATCCCTGTAATTTCTGACGGCCGCAGCCACCTTCATTGTGGACCGACATGCCGGACACTCTGCCCAGCTATGGCCGCCAAAGTACTGCCATACGTAGCCGCACTTCTCGTACGTGCATTTGAGCCACTTGCCTCTAGGAGCTTTGACCCAGTCATCTTGTAGGGGCTTTCTTGCACGTCTGGCGGCCCTTGGATACCTCTTACCAGCTAACGCAGGCAACATCCGAACAGACGTTGTCAAGGCAATTTAAAGACATCTTGCAGGCAATTATATACATCCCAAGTATAAGCAGGAAAAATTGGCAATTCTTATATACAACAGCCCGGCATGCAGTAAGGTGATGAACAAGGCAATCATTGCAGGGTTGGCTGCCGGTGTTCTGGTAGTGGGACTGATTTTTAGTCCGCTGTTTAACGTTTCCCCACTATCTTCAGCGCAAGCTGATCATGATACCGGCGTCACAAGAAAAGTTACACTGACTGCAAATGAGATGGAAGTCCAAGTGGCTCCAGACAATCCTTTGCATCCAGGTGGAATCAAATACAACGCAATGGTCTTCGGTGATACCATTCCGGGTCCTGTAGTTGCTGTTAACCAGGGTGACACAGTCGAGTTCACCTTGACGAACAACGGCAAGGTTATCCACAGCCTTGACTTCCACGCAGGCTTTGGCCCAAGCCAGGCTCTGTCTGGAAACGTTGGTGCAGGTGAAACCAAGACATGGACCATGAAGGCGGTCAATGCAGGTGTATTCCTGTACCACTGCGGTGCTGATGGTCTCAACGGCGTATGGGAGCACATCGCCAACGGCATGTACGGTGGCATTGTAGTTCACCCAGAGAACGAGGCACCAGCCAAGGAGTTCTACGTGGTATTCGGTGAGATCTACAACGGTGCTGACCAGGGTCCATTCGTGGGCGCTGACGGCAAGGTAGGATCATTTGATATCGGCAAGCTGTGGACAGACAACCCGGACCTCATACTGACCAACGGTATGGCTCACAAGTACGTACCATCAATCGGCAAGGCGGTCAGCATTCCACTGAACCCCGATGCAGAGATCTTTAAGGTCAAGCCAGGCGAACTGACAAGATGGTACCTAGTCAATCCAGGTCCCAACCAGTCTATGGCGTTCCACTTCATTGCTGGCATGATAGACGTACGCGACGGTTCTATCATCAACCGCTATGGAACCCAGCTGAAGAACGACGAGACATGGACCATCCCACCAGGTTCAGCCACTGTAGTTGAGGCAGTCTTCCCAGAAGAAGGCGACTACGTGGGCGTCTCCCACAACATGGCTCATGTTCTCAAGGGCGCAGCATTCGCAGTCTTGGCAACCAATGACTCGACTGCTGACGATCACCCAGCGGGAACAATGGTACCTTCAAGAGCTTGGCTCGATGCAAACACTGACGCTGGAATGATGATGCAGTAAATCATCATCCTTTTTTCTCTTTTTTTAAGCACAAAGCTTTTCTACGATTATTCTAGATTCTAGTTGATGGCCAAACGCCAGTTCACCATTGATACGGGCAAAGATCAGATACCAGTAGAAGGTCACGTCCACCGAAACGTGGCAGTCAAGTACCTTATGAAAAGACGCCGGTCACTTTTGATGACCAAAAACAAGGAAAAGGTCGAGAATCTGTATTCGGACCTGCCCAGAACCATCAAGATCATTGGCAAGCAGGTGACCAAGGAGTACAAGGTGAACTGGGAGCGCGAGGGAACCGAGGAATTTGCTGGCTCGCGATTCGTGTTCACGATTGACGAGTTACAGGCGTAAAGCATTATACCTGTATGCAAAGCTATCAGGCCGTGTTGAAGAGCATCAACTTCGTGGTTCTTGGCGATTATGGCGTTGCAGCCGAACTTGGAAAGAAGGGGACATCGACTGACATAACAATATACGACCGCAAGACTTCTGACATCGTCTACACCTGGACGATGCCAAACACGTTTCCAGACAAGATTCAGCCGCTTTTGCAGGCAGTGAACATTGCCGAGTATGCTATCTTGAACGTGACCAAGCTGGACAAGTTCCTTGGCGAGCAGATAGTGGCCCTTGACATGGCCGGGCTTAAGGACGGCTTTATCATGCATTCCTACGAGGTCGACCGCGAAAAGCTGAAAAGCCTCATCAGAAACACCGCTGCTGCCAACTACCAGTTTGTTGACAGCCTTGACCAGCTAAAGCAGGAAATAGGCAAGCTGCAGCCCAAAGGCAGAGAAGGGGCAGTCGTGATCCCCGTTGACCATGCGTTTGATGTCAAGGGCGTTGGCACCGTTGTCTTGGGTGTGGTCAAGCAGGGCACCGTCAAGGCATACGACGAGCTGGTCATCATGCCGGCCAAAAAGAACATACTTGTAAAGTCAGTCCAGATGCACGACGATCCTGTGGAAAGCTCCTCGAGCCCTGCAAGGGTCGGGCTGGCGATAAAGGGAGTTTCTGCAGCCGACATATCACGGGGCGACGTCATCTGCGCCCCAGACGCCGTCAAGGTATCGTCCGGTGCGATGCAGGCAAAATTTGAAAAAAGCCCGTTTTTCAAGGGAGACCTTGCAGAAAACCAGATGTACCTGGCGTCCATTGGCATGCAGATAAGACCAGTAAAGGTAAAGCAGGCCGGCGAGCTTTTAGAGATCACGTCTGAAAAACCAGTCGCCTATCAGGCCGGGCAAAACTGCATACTGCTAAAGCCGGACAGCCAGAGCATAAGGATAATCGGCAAGGGGACATTGCAATAACCCTTATCTGATGCCAACATCATCTTGTTGCCATCCGCCGAGTTCATTCAGAAAAGAAAGGAGTAAGAGTGCTGGCAATAGCCGAGAGCTTCAAAAAACCAGCCGCCAAGTCCACCCTTGCCGGGGTAGTGATGCGGCGCGATCTTGTAATAGACGGCATGGTCTTTGGAGCCGCAACTGTAGAGGGGGACGACGCCACCGACCAGATCATTTCCATGTACAGATCTCTTGGCCGCGATGACATCAACTGCATACTTGTCGACGGCCTTGTCATAAGCATGTACAACATCATAGACGGAGGCAGGGTGGCCCAAGAGACCGGGCTTGCAGTCGTTGCAGTAACCTTTGAAGACTCGAAGGGGCTTGAAGATGCCATAATGAGCCATTTCCCGGATGGCTGGTCGTCCAAAATGACCCTGTACAAGGGGCTGGGCGCGCGGGAAAGAATTCTGCTCAAGACCGGCAAAAACCTGTACATCCGTTACTGGGGCATAGACAGAAGGCGCGCTACTGCCATCCTGAATGCCTTTACCCTGCAGGGTTCAGTGCCGGAGCCCGTCCGCGTGGCGAAACTTGCTGCACGGTCAGTCAATTCCCTAATGCTTTAAATTAGATCCGACAAGATAATGCCCCGGGCGGTGGGGTGGCAGAGCGGCCATGCGTTCGCCTGCAGCATGCCTGTGCAGTCAGCGGATTTATAGGGGTTCGAATCCCCTCCCCACCTCTTCATCTATGGTTTTAAAAGCAGGCCGCGATACAAGAACAAACTCCATAAGAAAATCGTTTGTGCTATAAAAACTCCTCAAAACTGACGACAAAAAGACTGCAAATTATTCTTTAGAGCCCACAGCTTTGTGGTCTCCAACCCGATTCAAAATTATGATCTTTTTTGTAAAATCAACCTGGTAAGAAAGCCTATGGGATTTGCTAAGCTTTAGGACATATGCGGAACCATACTTTAGGTTCTTTTCATATACGCCAAATACTGTTGGATCCTCGAGGGTTGTTAGCTCATCAATTACAGAACGTAACTTTTTCAGTACATCTAGTGGTAGACGCCTAGTTTGCCTTTCCCAGTCGTTTGGTTCTCTTACGTGCCATTTCCTTTTTCTCTCGCTCATGAATAATCCTGTCCATATCTGCCAAGAATTCTTCGGCAGTCTTTGTAATCATCTTCGTCTTGCCGCTCTTGATATTCTTCATGGCTTCAATCTCTTCAGGCCAGAGTCCTTCGTCAGAGCTTGCTTTAGCAGCTTGTTTTGTGGCCATGGGCAGATTAATTTTGTCCTGTTTTGCTTATAACTGTTTTATGGCAGACACGCCTACTCTTTTGGCAACAGTTTGGAAAAGACCGAACCGTAGAGTCAAATCTCCTCCGCACCTTAACATCATGAAAAATCTAAAATGTCGCGCGGTGCTTTCTAGGCGCAAGTTGCGCCGCTTTTCCCATGCATTTGTTGTTGATGCAGATATAGCCAGGGTATGGGATTTCTATACCGACATCGGTCATCTTGAGGTCATCACTCCCCCGGAAATGCAATTGAAAGTGATAAGAACCACCACCGGCAGAAAACTGCTTCAGGGCACGGAGGTGTGGCTTGAGGGAAAACTGGTAACCAAAAGCAGATGGCACTCCAGAATAACCTCGCTTTCCCCGTATCAGTATGTTGATGAAATGCTTTCTGGCAGATTCAAAATTTGGAAGCACCTTCATGCATTTCAAGAGGCCGGCGAAGCAACCAAAGTCATCGACGAGATTGATTTTGAGCTGCCGTACGGTTTGCTTGGACGCATGTTTGAAGGCTATACAAGCAAAAGGCTGGAGCAGATCTTTGCGCACAGAATGCAGGCCACGATAAGGGCGCTGGCTAGACCATCCTGACAGACTTGGCCAGGGCCAAGGCGGACTTTTCATCCATCTTTATCTTGCTTAAGATGGTATAACGGTCCGGCCTGAGGGACTGCGCCTTGACAAGGGCCTTGACCACCTGATCCTCAGAAAGCCCGATCTCCTTTGCCTTGGTCGGCGCACCCATCTCCTTAAGAGTGTGGGCAATCCTCTCCCAGTCAAGGCCGTGGAGCTTGGCCATCAATATCGTGCCAAGGCCAACCCGCTCGCCATGAAGGCCGCAATCCGAGCCTGCAACATACTCCAGCGCATGGCTGAACAAGTGCTCTGCACCAGAGCAGGGCCGGCTGCTGCCTGCTATGCAGGCAGCCACGCCGGAACTTATCAAAGCCTCGACTATTGTCCTGATGCTGAACTTGTCTTTTTTCTTCAACCTTTCAGACTCGTCTAAAATAATCTTTGCACTCATGTATGCTAGGTTGGCCGCGTAGCTGCCAAAGTACTCGCCATTTTCATCGCGGGCCAGCTCCCAATCCTTGACGGCGGTTATCTTGGCCACCAGGTCGCCGCAGCCCCCTGCCAAAAGCCGGGGCGGCGCCTGCGCCAGCAGATTGATGTCTGCCAGCACCCCGATGGGGGTGGTGGCCTTTATGGAATAGGGCTTTTCGGTCCCCCTGACTGACACAAAGGGGCTTGATATGCCGTCATGCGAGGCAGAAGTGGGCACGCTGAGGAACGGCTTTTCCAGTCTGTGGGCTGTCATTTTTGCAACGTCAACAGATCTTCCTCCTCCAAACCCGATCACAATGTCCGGCGCGTCCTCGTTAATCTTGGAGTACAGTTTGTTTACAGTGTCAACAGAAGCGTCGGAAACCACGTACCATTTGCTCTTGAGAGATGACTTTCGCAATGACTTTTTGCATTCTTGGCCAGCTCGTTCCATGACAACACTGCCGGTTATCACGGCCACGTTTGACGAGTTGGCGTCAAGAGACTTTACAAATAAGCCAATTTCTGAAAGAACTTCTTCTCCAATCAAAATCTTCCTTGGAAGTTCCATGAGGTGTTTTGGAGAAGTCATGGTCAGAAACATACAGCATCACTCGTCGCTGTCGCCGGAAGTCTCCGCCTCGGCTTCCGGTTCCATGGCTTCTATGGCTTTTTCGGTGGCAGGTCCAACAACATCCGCGGTTGCATAGCCGCGTCCTATTTTGGAAATCCTGACCCTCACATCGTCGCCGACTTTAGAATTCGTTACAAAGACCACCAGACCTTGAATTTTGGCAACACCGCTGTCGCCGCGTCTGCTCATGGACTCGATCTTGACGGTGTATTCTTCTCCGACCTTGACTGGCGAAAGCCTGAACGGTCTTGGGCCACCAAAACGTCTTGGGCCACCTTGTCGTCCTGATTCGCTTTCCAAACTACGTCGCCTCTAGTAACACGGAAGATTATTTCAACTTTGACCCTGCCCAAATATTTAATACTGGCCTGTGGCAATCATCGTTGATAGCCAGATAATATCTGCATCG
This sequence comes from uncultured Nitrososphaera sp., assembly GCA_964556935.1. GTDB lineage: Archaea > Thermoproteota > Nitrososphaeria > Nitrososphaerales > Nitrososphaeraceae > Nitrososphaera. The sequence continues at coordinate 9,096 of CAZKXR010000035.1, read as the reverse complement.
ACATTATGCCAACGATGCTCGTCTTAGTGATTAGATAAATGCAACGTAAACCTCCTTCCCAGGAATCTGCCAACCAGAACATCATGGCAGTGATACTGCAGAGTCTGCCGCAAGAAGCTGCGCTGACCAAGATAGAGTACGAGGGGCCAAGAATAGCCCTGTACACGAAAAATCCAGTGTACCTGATGCAGAACAACCAACTGGTCTCCAACATGGTCAACAGCATCAAGAAGCGCATTGTCATAAGGACAGATGAATCGATCAGAAAACCAAGGCCGGAATCAACTGAAATAATATCCAAGTCAATACCAAAAGAAGTTGGCCTGGCCGGCATGTTCTTTGACGCAGTGCTGGGCGAGGCAGTTGTCTTTGCCAAAAGACCCTGGATGCTTGCCCAGGTTGGTGAGGAATTTGACAACATAGACCTGGCAGAAAAGACCGGCTGGCGGGTAAGGATAAGAAAGGCCCCGCAAAGCATGTCGTACATCGAAAATTTCTACAGGATTCTTGACGAAAGCGTTGTCGAGCGCACAAGGTTTTACCGCGAAGTAGGCAACAAGATATTCCGAGACAAGTTAAGCGAGCAGGCGGAGGCCAGCCTGATCGCACTTGGCGGCTTTGCCGAGGTCGGCCGGTCCTGCATGCTTCTGTCAACTCGGGAAAGCAAAATCCTGCTTGATTGCGGCATCAACGAAACAGGCCGCGACTCGCTTTCTTCTCTGCCCCGGTTTGACATTGCTGGCCTGAACATGTCTGAACTGGACGCGGTGGTTCTTACGCACGCACACCTTGACCATACCGGTTTTCTGCCAGCCCTCTTCAAGTACGGTTACCGGGGCCCGGTGTACTGCACCGAGCCAACAGTATTGCTGATGGGGATCCTGCAGCAGGATTACATAAAACGTACCGGCAAGAATGCACTTTATTCTGACAAGGATGTTGAAAAAGCCATAGTACACGCCGTCCCGCTTACCCACGGCATAGTAACGGACATCTCGCCAGACGTAAAGCTGGTGCTGTCAAATTCCGGCCACATACTAGGCTCCGCATCGGCACACCTGCACATCGGAAACGGAGACCACAACCTTGTGTACACTGGCGACATGAAATTCGGCAAGACTGTAACGCTGGAAAATGCATTCTGGAATTTCCCCAGGGTCGAGACCATGATCATAGAGGCCACGTACGGAGGCAAGGAGGATATCGTCAGCCCAAGGGAAGAGGCGGAGGCCAGCCTGGCGGCATCGATAAGTTCAACAGTATCGAACAACGGCCGAGTCCTGATACCGGTTCCTGCAGTCGGAATATCCCAGGAATTGCTGGCCGTCTTAAACATGATGATTGGTACTGGCAGGATGCCTCCCGTCAGGATACTGGTAGACAAGATAATTGCAGAAGCCACGGCCATATGTGAAACGTACCCTGAATTCCTTTCCCGGGATATCCGGCAGATTATCACAGAGTCAGAGCAAAACCCCTTTGGCTTGCCTTCAATTTCTGTCGAGCCAGCATCCCTCAAACAGGGCGAGCCTGCGGTGGTACTTGCGCCTTCCTCCATGCTTGCCGGCGGACCGTCGATATCTTACCTTAAACAGATAGCCGGCGATCCTTCAAGCAAGCTGATCCTGGTATCGTACCAGGCAGTTGACACGCCTGGACGACAGATACAGGATGGAGCCCGGCAGGTGTCGGTAAATAACGAAACCATTTCAATACGCTGCCAGGTAGAAAAAATCGACGGCTTTACCAGCCACAGCGATTACAACCAGCTGATGGCCTACGTCAGCCGGCTGCGGCCAAAACTAAGAAGGGTTCTGGTCAACCATGGCGAGCGACCAAAAGCGCAGAACCTTGCCAGCTCGATAAACAAGATATTCAAGATCCCGACTCAGCATCCGCTTGTGCAGGAAGCGGTAAAACTACTTTAGGTCGTAGGCGCCGCGCCAGATCTTGACGTCTGGTGGGGTAAGGACAATCCTTTCCTCGCCAAGCCGGGCAATGTCGCCTCCAATGGACTGCGCATATGCATAAAGTTCCTCGATGACTTTTCGGAGTTCCTCGACGTCCTTTTGTGCCAGCGGGGTAACCCGAAGTATAAGGATCATGTGCTTTTTGATGTCTTCTTTTATCGCAGCGATGTCTGTGATATCCCGTAGGGTAAGGGCCTTCAGGTAAACCGGGGTTTTGTGTGTCTGCGTGGATCTGTCTGTCATCGGGCTTCTCAACTATTGAGGTTAAAGCTAAAACCCGCCGGCTACTCAATAGTCCTGCTGGTCAAAACTCGTTCACAGAATAGTTGATTTTAGCTTGAGATTGCCGTTAGATGCGCAGCTTTTCAATGTCAGAGCTGTCCTCAGGCGTGGCGTCCAGTTCTCTTTCAACGCCGTTTGCAACGACTTTAACCTTGGACCGCGCGTCCTTGGGCGCGTCGGAATAGCGGAGAACAATTCCTGCAGCCTTGGCCAGCATGGCGTCGTTTTGCTCTCCACGCAGTATGCAGACCGGTCCAACATGGTCCTTGGCCTCAAGAACCACGTCCGCCTCTTCAGCCAAGGCCGAGATGATCTCGTTTTCGTCCTTGTTTCGGCCCACCACCAGCTTTGCCTTGGGCGTAAGGCGGAAGTGTCTTCCAACCTTCAAAAGCTCGATATCGTTGATGCTTGGAATGTCCTCAACATGCTCCATCAAGTCGCTGACACGCTTTGAAAATGCAGGATCTGTCAAAAGGCATCCGCCGGCAGCGTTGGGCGGCTCCTGCACTCCAAAGTGCTTTGCCAGAGCCAGCTGACCCTTTCTGGATCTACCCTTTATATCGCCAAGATTTTCGCGCTTGACAAGCCCTGCCTTCTCCGCGTCGGTGGGCGCCAAACGCTTTGCTGAAAGCGGCCGCAGTACCTTGCCGGCCAGCCCGGATTCGTTTTCGATTATTTGTAAAGCTCTATTGTTCTGGCTCATGGGCCTCTGAAACAGAACTTCGCCTGTTATGATAAAGTCGGCGCCTGTCTTCTCCATGTGTTTTTTGGCCGCATCGTACATCATGCCCCTGCAATCTATGCACGGGTTCATGCCTGACCCATACCCGTGCTTGGGGTTCTTCATCATCCGTAGATATTCTTCGCCAAAATACACTGTCTTTAGATTGACACCAAGCTCGTCGGCCACTTCCTTGACTCTGTGGCCGCAACCCTTGCCGCAGTCAAAATCGCAGAACGGAGTCTTGATAGCCACGGCTTCCACGTCAACACCCTGCTCAAGCATCATACGAACAGCAAGGTTGCTGTCCAGTCCTCCGGATAACAACGCCACTGCCTTTGGCTTCTTTTCTACCTTGTCCGCGTTGTCCTGCGACATAATATACAAGGCCATCCTGTGTAATTCGTTATAAATTTGTGTGCCCCGCCTCTGACTCACATGCGTTCATTGGTTAGCCTGAAGCTCCTCTGCATGCTCTTTGACGGGGCTAACCATACAATACACATCTAGGTATTTTGACTTTTGCTAATCCTGCCATGAAAACAGGCCGGAAAGGTCTATCTCAAATGCCGCAACAGGCATCCTAAGCTTAAAGTTCTGTATGGCAAGGGGCGAGACTTCACCAATTACACCCACTGGCTTGTTCTGCAACAAAATCTGGGCACATCTTCCCTTGATGAACAGGGGGTCTGAAGCTGCCCTGGTACAAGCCGTCATTCCAAAACCCGAACTGAACAGGGCCTGCATGATGGACTTGATCTCTGTAAAACCAGCCTCGTCATGGGAAGTTAGCGCAGCCAGATACCATCTTTCTTCGATCCGGTCAGTTTCCTTTCTGAAGGTTTTGCCTATTTCAAAGAGCTTTTGCGGATACTCTTCGTGCACGTTTCGTGAAAGCGACTGAAGCAGCGACGGGATGAGCGAATTCCTCAACACTTCATGCTCCGCGCTTTTGGATGCATCCACTGAAATTACGTCCTCTGCGGGCCGGCCCGGCAGGTCGTACTGCACCTGCTTGCTGGTCAGAGAAAAGTTGAACGATTCGAGCATTCCAAGCCCTATCAAGGTCTGCCTGATATCTTCAAAATATGTAGAGAGGGCGGATTTCTGCCCTGCAGTGGTTGAGGCTGGAAAAGTCGGCTCAAAGTTGTAGATGCCGTATCCTATGGCCACTTCCTCCACTAGATCAACAGGATGTGTGATGTCTACCCGATAGCGGGGGATGGAGCATGTTATCCTGTTGCGGTTGGATTTGGCGTCAAGCCGGCTTTTTTTAAGGCAGTCTACAATCTTGCCTGCATCTAGGTCAAGGCCAAGCAGTTCGTTAACGTAGCTGACATCTATATCCATCCGTGCCGGTGCAGCCACCGGCGTCTCGGTCTTTTTTGCATCCTCAATGGTTACAGTCTTTATCTTAAAGCCTGCATCGTATAGAGTAAAGGCGATCACGGCAAGCATATCATCTGCGGCCTTTCGCTCCGTGGCCGTGACTTCGACAAACAGGTTCTGACAACTGGTATCAACCGTGGTCTCTTCACCGTTGATTATGGGCGGAAATGAAAGGACGGTGCCGGCGCTGTCGTATATGATCGGATATTTGTCAGCGCCGTTAAGGATGTGGCCGTACGTCCTGCCGGTCTCTGTATCTGACAGGATCTGTTTTGTGGTCATCTTCGAAGATTCTCCAAGCGGCGTAAAAGAGTACTCTGAAAGCGCGCTGTACGTCACAGGAAAGGATATGGCATCCAAGTTGTGGATTCCAATGGATGCCTTCTTTCTTCTTCTGCCAACTCCGTTGTGGAGGTCCTCCTGCATGGCTATTATCTGCCTCACAATCTCGTCGTCAAGCCTTCCATCCGTCGCAGCAAGGGCCGCCACGTACGGCCGGACCTTCTTTACCGGCCTTCCAACCTTGACTGAAAAATCGCTCTTGCCGGCAAGCCTGAATTTTGGCATTCCTGTCTCCATGCCTAGAAGGCCGCGCAGCGCCCTTATGATGCCGTAATCGGATGAAAAGTCCGGCCTGTTTGGGTTGTATTCCACCCTAACGATGTTGTCCTGAACGCCCTCGATGTCAAGGCCTATGAACGGGAGCATTTCCAAGGCCTTGTCGATCTTGACGCCGGGAAGGAATTCTTTTAGGCGATCAAAGGAGATGTTTACAACTGGCATTTTGGAACACTCCTCAACCATCCAAGCCTGTTGGTGTAAAGCTCGCGAACGTCGTCCAAGCCGAACCGGAGCATGGCTATCCTCTCAAGCCCGCCGCCCCAGGCAAGCACCGGGTTTTTGATGCCAAGCGGCTGCGTGACTTCGGGCCTAAAGATGCCCATGCCGAATAATTCGACCCATTTCTCTAGACGTTCGTTGTATACCATGCTCTGCAACGATGGCTCGGTGTACGGAAAGAACGTTGGCCAGAACTTGACCTTCTTTATGCCCATCTTGGCATAGAACTCTTTTTGCAGGCCCATCAGGTCTCTAAGCGAGGCCTTCTGCGCGGTTGCAACGCCCTCTACTTGGTGGAACTCTACCAGATGCTTGTAGGAGACCTTTTCGTTCCTGAAAACCCTGCCTACCGAAAAGTACCGCGCGTTTTCCGGTCTTGCTCTGGCAAGGTGCTGCAGCGTCACCGGCGTGGTGTGCGTTCGTAGGACCACGCGCTCAGACTCCTCTGCATTCCAGCTGCCCCATCCCGTCTTGTGGACGCGCGATACTCTGGCTATCTGATCCTTGCTTGCCGGGATCGCATGTTTTCTTCCTGAAATGTAGAATGTGTCCTGCATCTCTCTGGCCGGATGGTCCTGCGGCGTGAAAAGCGCGTCAAAATTCCAGAACCCCGACTGGACCATGTTGCCATCTATCTCTGAAAATCCCAGGCCGACAAAGATCTCCTTTACCTCTTCAATGATGTCTGCCAGCGGGTGCCTCCTTCCAGAAAACACCGATGGAGCAGCGGCTTCAACGTCCAAGGAACTTAGTTCGACTTGCTTCCACCGGCCTGATGTGATGAGCTCGCTTGTCAGCCGACGTTCATACTGCTTTTCTTCAGACAAAGCTGGAATCAAGTTCATGCCTAGCTCTGTAATCTGGACGAGGATCTGTTTTTGCTCCTTTATCTCGATGTAGCCAGGGCGTTTCTTTAAAAGCTCAAGACCCTTCCTTTCGTCCTCTGACAGCTTTTCTAGTTCCGAGGCCCCTTGCTGCAGCCTTGCAAGAAGCACCTCTTCTGCAGAGGGCTTGTCGGCCGTTTCAGTCGGGGACATCCTGCTACCCTCCGAAAACAGGATCCAGCCGTTTCTTCTTGCGCCGGCCACGGCAGCGTTTACTTCCTGACCGCTCAACATGCCACTGGCAAGAATTTCGGACATGATGCTCTTGCCTTCCCTTATTGCCTTGACAAGCCTTCTTTCTGGAAGGCCTGACTGCAGGGCGGCTTGGCCTGCAGACGCCAGCGAGACAAAATAAGTGGATAACTCGCTTACCGATATCAGATTTTTGAACTTGAGCCATTCGACTCCCCGGCGCACTTGGTCCAAAGACATCCTGCACGTTTCAGCAAGCCTCTCTATTGAGAGTGGTTCATTCTTTGCAAGCTCTCCAAGAATCGAGCGTTCGATGGGATGAAGAGTCGAAACGTCAATACTCATTAATTACAGTTGACAGATGAAGAAGACTTTTTAAACGTTAACACAATGTCTGCAACATCGATGGACAAGCCCAGCGAAATTGCAGAGGAGAATGGCGAGTTTAAAGTCACGCCGTGGGAGGTGGAAGGCGAGATAGACTATGGCCGCCTTGTAGAAAAGTTTGGAACCCAGCCCATTACTCCAGAACTTCTGCAGAAGGTCAAAAAGGCCACCGGCGAGATCCATCCAATGCTGAGACTGGGGTATTTCTTCTCCCACCGGGATTTTGACTGGATTTTAGACAAGCGCGAAAAGGGGGAGAACTTTTACCTTTACACTGGCCGCGGGCCGTCAGGCATGGTACACATGGGGCACATTATGCCCTGGATATTCACAAAGTACCTGCAGGACAAGTTTGACTCTAAACTGCTGTTCCAGCTAACAGACGATGAAAAGTTCCTTTATAGCCAGGAGCGGACCCGAGAGGAGGTCCGGCGCTTTACTTATGAAAACATCCTAGACATCATAGCCGTAGGTTTCGATCCCAAAAAGACCAAGATAATAGTGGATACCAAGCATATACAGCACCTCTACCCCATAGCCACAGAAGTGGCAAAGCGGATCACGTTTTCCACAGCCAAGGCGGTCTTTGGCTTTAACAATTCAACCAACATTGGCATGATAGGCTTCCCGCCTATTCAGGCCGCGCCTTGCTTTCTGCCCTCCATGATAGAGGGAAGGCCGACGCCTGTCCTCATACCGGCGGCAATAGACCAGGACCCGTACTGGAGGATGACGCGGGACGTTGCCGACAGGATGGGTTACTACAAACCTGCCCAGATACACAGCAAGTTCCTGCCGGGTCTGGGCATGGTAGGCAAGATGTCGTCTTCAAAGCCTGAAACGGCCATCTTTACCACCGACGCGCCAGAGGTTGCCGACAAGAAGGTCTCCTCGGCGTTTACCGGCGGCCAGCCGACAGTGGCGCTGCAGAGGCAACTTGGCGCCAATCCTATTGGCTGCCCTGTCTTTTGGTACCTGCGTTACTTTTTCGACACGGAAAAGCAGTCAGACGAGCGGCTGCTGAAATGCAAGAGCGGCAACCTGCTTTGCGGCGAATGCAAGTCAGACTTGGCAAAAGGAGTAAGGCCGTTCATAACCGAGTTCAGGAAACGGCGCGAGAAGGCAAAGGACGTGGTGGCCATGTTCATGTACGATGAAAAGCCGTTTGAGACATGAAGACCGTCAGATTTGAGTGCGAGGACAGGTACGAGGCAGAAAAGCTGGCCGGCCTTGTCTCTGTGCAGAAGGACGATACGGTGTACATTGCAGGCATATCCGCAGTGGTTGGGACAGAGATCGTCATAAAACTCAAGGACAACTCCTCGCATGCCGTGATCATGAAGGACGAGGACAACGTCGGGCGACTCAAGAGCCTCTTGCAGGATGTGGCCAGAGGAAAAACCAGCATTCAGGCCAGCGACTTTGACGGATCCGTGGCCGAGATAACAGTAGGCGACTAGCGCAGGTCCTTGTTCATCTCGTTGGTGAGGACCTCCTGCACCTTGCGGAAGTAAAGGCCCGTTGAATACGGCATCATTGGTATGTATTCTTCGATGACCTGCATGACGTACGGGACGGCCCGTTTTGACACGTCCATGCTGAACTTCATCCACAGTATCCTGTCCTGCTCAAACCTGATCTTGTCTTTAAGATGCGGAGGAACCATCTCCTTTGATTTGTCCTCGACTCGTTTGTACCAGTAGGCAAGGACGTCGGGATCAAGCCCCTCTCTGAGGTTCTTGACCGATGTTTCTATCTTTCGTGCGGCAAAGTCAATCGGTCTTTCCGGGTACACGACCGTTTTCTCATCAACAGGATAAAATTCCGATAATCAACTATTGTTGAGCCCGCTGCGACTGTCTTTTAACAACCTGCCATGCCTGTCTATCTCGCCAGCTCTGATGCGCGTCGATGAAATCGGCAGGCCGTCTTCCGCCTTGACAAGGTTGACTGCAATCACCTCGACAGGATTCAACCCCCTTTCTGATCGGATCTCGTTGAGCAGCTTGCCCTTTGACTGGGTTTCTGAACTTGCCACTAGCGCGCCAACGTCTCCGGAGATGACCGCCGGTCCAAAATCGTTGTCAAGTTTTGCAATAACGTAATCGACGTTCCCAAATTCTGCCTCGATTGCCTTTCTGAGGCTTTCAACCCGCCGCTCAAAGCTGTGGTTCAGTTTTTTTCCCTTGTTTTTCCAAGCAAATGCGTCGCTTGAAACGCCGATTATGACCTTCTCGCCGACTTCAAAGGCCTTGCGTAAAAGCGCGATGTGGCCGGCATGGATCTCATCAAAGGTTCCACCGGTGGCTACAACGCGGAATCTAGCCAACGCTACTGGTAGGAAATGTCGTGATATATACGGTTAAGTTATCCGGCCTTCTGGTATATCTTTATGGCCTGCGGTGGACAGACGTTCTCGCATGCCAGGCAG
>CAZKXR010000034.1:0-25666 GCA_964556935.1 uncultured Nitrososphaera sp. | reverse complement strand
TCCCAATTCCAGCAGGAGATAATTTTTGTGATATTCATTTACATCATTAAGATCTATGTGTTAATGCAATGCAATTTTGACTGATCCGATGTAGGGCCAATATCACCTTCACGTGAATTACGGTTTTATCATCATCAATAAAAATTTCAACGGGTTGTATCAATTCCTTGCAAAGGATAAAAATGAAAAACATGCTGATGTAAAGGATCAATTGGACTGTTCATACTTGGTTGTTTTACGAACCTATCGCTTTATGGGTTTACTTCCTTGACGCCTCTCTCATAATTCATCAAATTTTCTGTCTTTTGTACGACGATTTTTAACATGTTCTCATCAAAATACTCCTGCACATCAGCTGTATCAAGTGGAAAGATTACGTTCAATTTCTTGAGCATGCCAGTATAAACCTTGGAATGAATACTTGACCAGTTTTTTCCAAGGTCATGTTTTATGCAGTAAACAATCTTGCCATCAAATTCCTTCTTTTTTACAGACATGTGGTTTTCTCTGTTCCATAGAAGGAGCCTCCTTTCCACCTCGCGAAAATTGAGGTTTTCATCCACCTGAATTTCCATCTCGTCAAGAATGTCGCTAGATAGTGAATCGATGAATTCATCTGTTATCTTGGAGGGATCGATTATCTCCATCTGCTTTCGAATTACATATCTTGATTGGGTAACATCTCCTCTCCGTAGTTTCTTTTCCCAGAAATTAATTGCGTGTATAATTATTTCTCTAGCTACTTCAGTTGCAGTTGCATTTTTTTCTGTTCCTCTTTCCCTAGCAAAACTAAGCAACTTTTCATACTCTTCATCGGTTAGTCTAATGTTAATCTGTTTGCCTTGGGATTCGTCTAATGTGTCATCCGGTGTATCATTGCCGTCGTGATTTTCCTTTTTTCTCACAGGATTTATTCTATTTTGTCTTGTAATTAACATTTTTGTAGTACAAGATAGCATCATTTTCATGATAGTAGTTGTCTTTTATAATTATCTCTCAATGAATGGAGTCTAGTGCAAAATGTAGCTGCTGAGGTTCTACAGATTCGAAGAACAGAACCTGCATCATACAAAATTTACATGCGGTGGTTTTTCAACTGCTTTTGCGATCAATTTATTCTTGTCTCGCATCCAGCATGGAGAGCAGGTTAATGGGCTTAAGGAATCCATTTTGTTTATCGTGTACTCATCATAGATTATTTCCTTCAAGGTTTTTTCTCTGATATTGCCTATCTCGCTACCAGAAACATATTTCCTAATACAGCATGGATAAACCTTGCAGTCCGCGCCTATTGCCCAGACAAACCTCTGCATGTAGCATGTTGTAAAATCATCATTTGGTTTAGAATACAAGTCAATTCTGTCGCCTTTATGCAGTACAGCAAAATTTTCATCTTCATATTTTTGCTTGCATTTCAAGATTGTCTGTTTTATTGTCATTATTCTCTCTTCTTCTAAACCGGCGTTTCCTGTCTTGTCATACATCCATGAAAATCTGATGTTATCTACTCCCGATTTTTTATAAAATTTACAGGCGCTCTCAACGTCATGTTCATTATTGGGGTGAATAATAAAAGACACACCGATTATCAAATCTTTATTTCTGAATTTGATTATCCGTTTTATGTTACTAATCCTTCGTTCAAAATCATGTTCTGGGGTTCTATGGATCTTTCTATGCAATGTTTTGTTTGAGGCATCCATTGAAAATCGGATCCAGGTACACGACTTGCCCAAGAGTTTTGCTCTTTCTTCGGATATGTTTGAACCATTTGTAACCAAACCTATTTCCATATTGTTTTTTACTAGATTTTCAATTAATGTATCAAATCCTCGCCATAATGTAGGTTCGCCACCGCCTGTCAATTCTATTGCTGGAATGCCAGCGTCCTTCATCATCTGTGGTAGTCTATGCGCCATCTCCAAGGGTAAACCCGAATTCGGATTTAGGACTCCAATAGGCTTGAAATCTACCTTTCTTTCGACTTTATTAACCTGGATTAGTTTTAGCATTCCGGTATTGAATCCATCTTCTTTTCTAGTGGTGCAAAAACCGCAGTTGTCATTACAAAAAGCCTCAAGGTCAACCTGAATACATGTAGGAACAATTGGTTTTTTCTCCCTTAATCTTACCAAGCGATCAAGATGAAAAAATGCCTTTTCATCGTTGTAAATTTCGCTTGACTTTGGCATATACGGACCTGAGAGTGAGTTTTTGTACTCTTATACCTGATCTCTAACATCAAAAAATTGATAGCAACCGATAGCGTCTACTAGCAAACATTTTAACAAATATCTCGCGGATAAATACTTCTTTCATGAAACTCACACCAATGTTCAAGTTTGTGACACCTGTAGTAACAATCGGAGCGATCCTATTTTTTATGGTCTCCAACACTTTGCCACAGATAACTTTTTTTGGAGATCTAGGCTTGTCAAAGCTGCGACTAAACGCTACGTATGCATTGACCAAGATCATCAGTTATCCACCGCCTGCACAACCATCGAGAGGGACAAAAATCTTGGCAGATGATAAAGGAAATATGATCAAAAAATATAGAGCTGGTCAGATTGAGAAGGGGGAGGTAAAGCTGCCCATTACTCCTGTAACAACACCGGAATTCAGCATCTTGGTTGTAATTGTCAGAGGTGTTGGCGTAATCATATTGATGGGTAGATTAAATAGTGGTGTACGACAAGAATGCTCATATACGAAAACTGACATAATCATTACGGATGATGCTCAAAATGTATTTAGCTTTAAATAGTGCTGCTTTCATACACATGGGGAAGTAGGGAATGTGTTCCATTATTGGTTACAAAGGCAAGGATTTTGCCGCGCCTATTCTAGTTAATAGCTTAAAGCGAATGGAGTATAGGGGCTACGACAGTGTCGGCGTAGCTACCTTAGATAAAGGAGAGCTCCTAGTTCGCAAAGGAACAGGAAAGGTTGCCGAAGTTAACAACAAGCTTGACATGAGCCACATGTCAGGCCACATTGGAATCGGCCACACAAGGTGGGCTACTCATGGTGGAGTTACAGACAAAAATGCTCACCCGCATGCAGCTGGTGATAACAAAATTGCAGTAGTTCACAACGGCATTATTGAAAATTACAAGGAATTGAAGACCGAGCTGATCAGGGAGGGCTATATTTTTGCTAGCGAAACTGACAGCGAAGTGATAGCCCATTTGCTTTACCGCTATTTTACCGAAACAGAGAGCATAAAGCAGTCTTTGATCAAGACATGCAAAAGGCTTCAAGGAGCCTATGCGTTTGTGGCAGTCTTCCAGGACGGTACTATTGGCGGGGCAAGGTATGAAGAGCCGCTGATCATCGGCGTCGCAAAGGAGGGGTACTTTGTTTCAAGCGATGTACTTGGATTTCTGGAGCATACAGACAAGGCAATCTTTCTGGACAACGGCGACATCACAATTGTTGATAATGACAAAGTAGAGATCTTTGACTTTGAAGGCAATCCTGTCAATCGCCCTGTTACACAGGTTGCTTGGGAACTTGGCGATATTGACAAAGGCAAGTATGCTCATCACACCCTGAAAGAGATTGACGAGCAAAAACTCAGCATCATAAGGGCATACAATCAAGAAGAAGAAAAGATGGAGCAGTTCTGCAAGATTCTGTCTGTCGCAAAGAACGTGTACATTGTAGGCAGCGGAACAAGCTACCATTCTGCTCTGGTTGCCAAGCATGTGCTAGGAAGATATGCCAAGATCAGAGTAGAGGCGATAATGTCAAGCGAGTCAAAGTATGTCTTGTCTTCTCTGGACAAGGATTCAGTCGTGATTGCCATCTCGCAGAGCGGCGAGACCGCGGATGTTCTGGACTCCGTAAGGCTTGCCAAGAACCAAGGAATCAAGATCCTGTCCATTGTCAATGTAACAACGTCTTCGCTAGCAAGGATGAGCGATTCTTTTCTAAGCATAAACAGTGGCCCAGAGATAGGAGTTGCGGCAACAAAGAGCTTTACGGCTCAGTTGACTATCATTTATTCCATAGCCGACAAGTTAAGTGGAGGTAAACTTGGATTAGACAAGGAAAAGCTGATCCATGCAGTAGACAGAGTGCTTTCAAACAAGTCTACAGTCGAGAGGCTTGCACAGGAGCTCAAGAGCCACAAGGACCTGTATATGCTTGGAAGATTTCTGCATTACCCAATTGCCTTGGAGGGTGCACTCAAGGTGAAGGAACTGGCATACGTCCACGCAGAGGGCATCGCAGCCGGCGAGTTGAAACATGGTCCCTTGGCATTGATGGAAAAGAACACCGTGGTGATTATTCTAAACCCTCATGACTCTACCTTCAACGATACAATTTCAAATGCACATGAAATAAAGGCAAGAGGGGCCACAGTGGTGGGAATTTCCGACTCCAAGGAAGACGTGTATGACTACTGGATCCCGATACCGACCCTCAGTGAAGAGTCGCTCTATCCGATTGTCGAAGTCGTACCACTGCAGTTGCTTGCGTACTACCTGGCAGTTGGCAAGAACGTTGACCCGGATTATCCGCGCAACCTGGCCAAGTCGGTCACGGTAAGATAAGGTCGCCTGCAAGTATCCACCGCATCACGGGATAACATTAGCCTCAAGACTCGCCAATGCGGCAAAGCATAAACATAGGGCCAGTTGTCTAGCAGCGGATAGATGCAGAATTCTTGTGATATCCTGATAACCAATGCTTCAGTGGTGATTCCAAAGATAGGGGTAACTGAAGCAAACATCATGGTAGAAGACGGCAAGATCAAATCTATTATCAGGTCGTCAGGAAACGTACAGGCTTCAAGAACGATAAATGCCAACGGCAGGTACGTCTTGCCAGGCGCGATAGATCCCCATGTCCATTACGGGGTTTTTACTCCCATAGAGGAAGCGGCCAGAACCGAATCAAGGTCTGCGGCGGTGGGGGGTGTCACCACCATGATGCGGATGCTACGGATGTACGATGACAGTTACCGCAGTATCACCAAACACCTTGATGCAAGCAGCGGCAACCACTACATCGACTACACAATCCATGCATCGATACTAAAGCCGCAGCAAGTTAGGGACATACAGTACCTCAAGGAAAAAGGCATCAATTCGCTGAAAATCTACATGAACCTGGGGGTAGACCTGAATCGCATCTACATGGATCTCGATCCCGGAACGCATGAAATCCAGGACGGCGAGGTGGACATGGACGACAGGCTTCTCTCATCGATAGTTGAAGCCGGTTCAAAAGCCAATTCCACGATACTAGTACATGCTGAAAACCCGTTGGTCTGTTCTGAGCACATCAAGAAGGCAAAAGAGGCCGGAATGAACAGTCTAAAGGCATGGTCGGACTGCCGGCCGACATCCTCAGAGGCAGAAAGCATAGCCAAGATCTCGGAGATCGGCAGAAAGTTTGGCTCAAGCCTTTACTTTGTGCATATCGGTTCTGCAGCAGCATTGGACGCGATACTGGCTGAAAAGGAGAAAGGCAGATCCAACTATTACATCGAGACCTGTCCGCACTACCTTACCCATACCACGGATTTTGAGAGTCTAACCGGCAAGGTGGTTCCGCCGATAAGGTCCAAGGGCGATGTTCAGAGTGTATGGTCTGCACTTCGAAACGGCATCATCGACACTATAGGCACGGACCATGTCGCCAATAGGCTGGAAAAGAAGATGGGTAAAGACCTCTGGTCGTCTTTGGCAGGATTTCCGGGAATCGCCACTATGCTTCCAGTCCTGCTGAGCGAGGGAGTGAATCAAGACAGGCTCAGCATTGAGAGAGTGGCAGAGGTAACCAGCTACAATACTGCTAGAATATTTGGGATGTACCCCAGGAAAGGCACCATACAGGAAGGTTCTGATGCTGACCTGACCATAGTAGACCCTGAACTTGAAAAGAAGGTTACTCCGGAACTTTTGCAGTCATATTCTGATTACACGATATACGACGGGTGGAAACTGAAAGGATGGCCTACCCTGACCATGGTTAGGGGTAAGATAGTCATGGAAGACGGCCAGGTAGAAACCGGGGCTTTGGGCCATGGTCAGTTTGTTCCCAGGCCCGTTGCATAGTAGTTATTTTTTGACTGTCTTGTCTTCGACTCCAAAAGCTGAATGCCTTGATAATATCTTGTACATCAGGAACACTATGAAGGCAATGATGATGAAGTCGACAATGTTTGATATCAGGTCTCCGTACGCGAAGGAGGATGTTACTCCGGTCTCTGTGTTTGTCACGTTGTAAGCCAGCTTCTTCAGATCACCTGATGGTAAAGCCAGACCAACAATCGGATTGATTATATCATTGACAAAGGCTGTGACCAGTTTTGAAGCTGCTGCGCCTATGACAAAAGCAATGGCAAGGCCAATTACACCAAAGGTCTTTAGAAATTCTATGAATTGATCCATCAATGATTTCTGTTTCGGCGTGTCACCACTCATACCAGTCTAAGTAAAAGGATGTATTGCTAAAAACTTGTCTAAATAGATGTTATTAGTTCTAATGTTTTAAAAATATGCCATTTGACTATATCTATCACAAAGTTATCGGTGGTTCCCTTTAACAGGAAGCAATGTGTTCTGTTGCATCATCGGCTCACCCCACACAGAAATCGTCCAAGGTATTGAAGAACAGTCGAATTTAATAGTAAAGTTGAGGTATATTGGATGTTGGATCGTGAAAAGGTGATCACGGCTGCTATCATAGCAGGCCTGTTTGGCGGGCTTGTCGGCGGGCCCGTTGCAAGCCTGGTGGATTATTATGCCGAACCAGAAAAGAGGTTTTGGATGTTCATGGTCCCAGAGATCATCGGGTTTATCTGCCTTGGGTTGATGGTCTATTACGGCAAATCACGAAAAAAGAACGGAAAGATAGATTACATTTCCGGCTCTCCAAGTTGACCTGACCGGTCTTTCGATTATCAGTCGAAGGCTTTGCCGGCATGGTCTATCACTTTGTTGGTGGATCTTGCACTGCATTGCACCGTATTCTTCTTGTTTATAGTTTAACAACTGCCTATGCATGTTGAACGGCAGTGACGTGTAAGGGATATGTGTACGACATAAGGCGATGAAACCAGTGGGTTCTGGTCGTTATGCAAGCGGCCAGAAAAGATGTCAGATATGCGAGATCTTTATCAAGTGGGACGGTCTGTGGTGCCCTTGTTGCGGATACAGATTAAGGACAAAGCCAAGGAACCTGAAATACAAAGCAAAGCTCAGGGCCCGTGACCAGAAATTGGTAATAAAGAATCTTGTGACAAGGTAGAAACATTGACCTGAAAGGTCAGGTGGGCCGAAAGGGATTTGAACCCTCGACCTTTCGATTATCAGTCGAACGCTCCACCAAGCTGAGCTATCGGCCCGTTCATCCTTGGAGGGATCGGCTATATTTAATCGTGGTGACCCTAGCGGTAAACTTTTAACCCGATTTGCGCCCATGAAACCCGGGACCAAAAATAGGCAAGAAAAAGGTACTTTCTGAATCAGAGTTAAAGGAGATGGTGATGCCGCAGCAAGGCGAGCTACTGGGCAGAGTCATCAAACTCGTTGGCGGCGACAACATTATCGTCAAGTGCACCGACGGCAAGGTCAGGACGTGCAGGATAAGAGGCAAGATAAAACGCAGGATGTGGATCAGGGACAACGATCTCGTTCTTGTCGCCCCATGGGACTTTAAGTCAGACAGGGCCGACATAATCTGGAGATACATTTCAGCCCATGCAGAAAAGATGAAGGCCGACGGCCTGCTAGAAGGTCTTGAATAATACACTTAAATTATCAAATTTTAGGCTTTAATCTTCGTGGGCCGGTAGTTTAGTCCGGTAGAATACCTGCCTTGCATGCCGCAACGGCAGAGGATACGTAGGTGGTCGTGGGTTCGAATCCCACCCGGTCCATTACAACTTTTAATGGACGAGCTCGCCGCAAATGTTGTAGATTTACAAAGACTGGTCAGCATTAATGACAGGTCGTCCGGCCTTTGCTCAGACGACAAGCTTGTCCGGCTGATTGCCTCTAGAATTCCACGGCAATCGCAAGTCTGGCCGCTTGGATTCAAGGGAGGGACTGCATACAAGGCTAAAGACATGGCGTTAGGTTCAAATATGGTGTAGGCAAGACACCAGTCTGCAATGGAATATGTATACGCTGCTTTACTTCTTCACAAGCTAAAGCAGAATATCACTGAAGATAATGTAAAGGGTGTTGTCAAAGCTGCAGGTGTTACACCGGATGATGTGAGGGTCAAGGCCTTGGTCGCGGCTCTCAGCGAGGTAAACATCGAAGAAGCCCTGAAGGCGGCTCCAGTCGCGGTGGCATCAGCAGCTCCAGCTGCAGCGGCAGCCCCAGCAGGCGGAGCGGCTCCAGCCAAAGAAGAAAAGAAGGAAGAGAAGAAAGAGGAAGAAGCTCTCGAAGGACTGTCTTCCCTGTTCGGTTAAAAGCTCCCTTTCTTTTTCACACCTTTCAATTTTCTACCAAAATTTCATTGGTTGTTTTATTCTATATTTGGACTCACTAGAATGGGCTCCGGCAACTTGTAGTTGTTTGGCCTGCAGTGACAGTGTCTAGGACGTGAACGTGAATATTTAAAAATTGAAAAAAGAAGATTACTGGGCCTCGTAGCCCTTCTTCTTGGCTTCGCTTGCAACCGCCTGGGCCTTGGCCTGCGCCCTTGGCAGGACAAACTCTGCCGTGTCTGGAGTCAAGTAGCCGGCTTCTGCTGCAAGAGACTTGGCATGCTGCTCTGCCTTGACCAGCAGCGGCGTGACTGTTTCTGGTGTCATGTAGCCAGCCTCTGTAGCCAGAGCAAGGGCTTCTTGGAACGATCTTACAAGCTCGTCTCTGTAGGCCTGGACATCGAGTTTCAGGTCCTGCTCTTTGAACAGCAGCCCTTCTGCTATGGCAAAGTTGACGGCTATGCCTGCTTCAATCGGCTTGATGTTAAGCTTGCTTAATAGCGAGGCCAGCTGCTGAGATATGACATCGCCGGGCTTTGCCACCACGGTATCCTTGTTGATCCAGATGGTTCCCTGGTCTATCCTGGTTGCGACGTTGGCAACCTTGAATTCAGACAAGACCGGCCCCGGTGCAATACCGGTGTTGCCAGCTGGCACGACGATTTCTCTTGGTGCAATGTCGCCGCCCTTTGCCGGCAGAAGCACCTTGTTCTGCGAGAATATCAGGTTCAGCTTGAACGGGCTGATGTTTGTGAACATCAGGGCGCACTGGCCTTCCAGTTCATTGCTCAGGCTTTCAATTCCGGCCACATTCTTGACGTTTTCAAAGGCCCGCTTGGCGATCTTGTTCTTGATTATCCTTATCCTGATCTCATTTCGGAATTTCTTGCGTAGAAGCATCAGCTGCGACGCGCGCACCTTGGTCATCTTGGACAGCGCTATCACGTTGTAAGCCTTGGGAAGCTCCTGTAGCTCCTGGTACATCATCCGCTTCTTCTTTGGGTAGCTTTTTCTCTGAGCAACCTGGGTCGACATTTCTTTTACTCCTCCTTTTCTCCGCTCTTTAGCGCTGAAAGCTTGGCGCTCTTGCCCATGGAGAACTTGACCAGCGCGTTGCGGATGTTCTTGTCACCCTGTGGAAGCTTTTTTTCTACTGCCGCTATAATCGCGCCTGCGTTATCTGCCAGTTGGTCATCGGTCAGCTTTTCGTCGCCAATCTTGGCAGAGACGTTCAGCTGGTTCTTGGCCTTGACTCGGACGGAGCCACGAAAACGCGTGGCAATAGTTTCAACCGGGGCGCCGTAAGGTAACGGGGTAGGCATCTTGCCCTTGGGACCAAGGAACTGCCCCAGTGAACGACCGACCGACGCCATCTGCGCCGTGTCTGAGAGGAAAAAGTCATGACCTCTGACAACTTTGCGAGCCTCGCGCTTGTTGGTTCCAAGCCTGTCCAGCTCCTCTGGCTCCATAACCCGCTCGACGCCGGCCTTTTTGGCCCTCGTGCCCATGTCTCCGGACGCAATCACGCAGATAGTGGGCTGCCTGCTAGGCTTGTGCGGCAGAACCACCACTTCGTTAAGGTTGAAACCCTTCTTTACGTCGATATCCTTCAAAACTAGTGTCAATTCTGCAGACTGGTTAAAGTTGCGCTTGCCGGCCCCTTCGCGAGCCCTTTTTACCAGTTCCAACAGTTGGCTGTTGCTTACCATCTTTAATACAGGCTCAGAGCATGGCAAGCCATTTAAAATCCTTTAGGATTACCGGTTCTGGCAGGCCCTTGGTTTTCGGGATTTCTTGCTCGAAGTTTGTAGAAAAGGTTTCCAAACGTGACGGCGGCCAGATATGACATATAGCGTTTCTGACGGGTTTCAAAGTTTAAACGCATAGCGTGTGTACTCATCTTTGGGATGGGTCACAAAACAATCACAATAAGCGACGAGGCATACGCAACGCTGAAAAGCCTCGTAAATGACGTCGATGTGCTGGAGATGTACCCTGAAGCCGGTGGAGAAGAAAGTTTATCCGACAAGGCCGGCACCATGGGGGGGGAGCGAGTCAGTATGATGATGGCAGCACTGTTACCGGCAGATTTTCACGGGAGAAGGAGAAGAAAGGGCGAATCCTTTTCCAATGTAATACTGAGGAAGCTTGCGGAGAGCAACGCTGACAGGATTCTGTCTGTTGTAATGGGCCCGGACTTTCCCGACAAGGAGCTTGCAGAAAACGTAAGGCAAGCAAGCGAAGAGCATCGCAAGAGCTTTAGATATTTTATATAGCAGCTATGCTTAGTTTAAGTTGGATGCCGGCAGTAGTTAAGCACACTTTGTCAGACTTGGAAAAGATAAAACTTGTAGAATCCACTATAAAGGCGTCCAAAACATACCAGAGCAAGAAAGAACTCTACAACAGCGTAAAGGTCAAGGTTCGACGTGATGAATTCGACCTCATCATTGAGGAGCTGGAGAGTAACAACAAGGTACTGGTAGACAGAGCCGGCAAGGTCGTATGGATTGACATAGACAATCCTAAGCTGAAGAAACTTGCAGCAGAATCAGTCCCGCTAGACTAGCTGGTGCGATAGCCAAACAGCCTGTCGTAGGCGGTGTGGTCAAGTATGTCCAATATTGTGGGTTTTACTACACCCTCCTTTCTGATTATCGTGTAAAGCATTCTGTAGCCACCGGACAAGTCATACCTGAACAGGTTGTTTATGCCGTAATTCCTGACGTAGCGCTTTGGCCAATGGCTCTTCTCTATGTGCTCGCCGGCTGCAGGATCCTCTTTCAATAACCGCTTTGCTTCGTCGATATCTTTCAGCAGCGGTGAATTGGCAGAAAGTGATTTTATGAATTTCAAGACTTCTGGCCTGGCTTCAAGCTCTATGGCTCTTGACACTGCCTACAGTCGCCAAGGCCTGTTATTTTCCGTATTGCTCTGTTAAAGAATCCGGAAATGTCATTTTAGTTCTTAACAGCATATCTATGTATTACAAACAACAAAATATTACTAACCATGACAGACATGGTCGTCACAGTTACAAAGAAAGGTCAGGCCACGATACCCAAGGAGTTAAGGGAAAAACACAAGATAGGAAAGAAGGTTCTTGCCATTGACACGGAGGAAGGCGTACTTTTAAAACCGGTTCCAGATCCTATGATGGAGAAAGGCTCCCTGAAGGAACTCTTCAAGGGCAAGACATCCAAACAGCTTGTCAAAGAGGCCAGGTCAGAGGAAACCAAGCAGGAAAAGAGGCGGCTGTTAGAAGAGGACTGAATCGTTATCGATGAGCGTTGTATTTGATACTCAGGTTACTGGTGCCGATCCCGTATTCAACATGGCAGCATCTAGATTGAAAGGGTCGGTGGTCATTCTTGTTTCTGATATAAACCCTCTTTTGCTTGCGGCGTGTCTTGTTTCTGCTTTTTTGCAGCACTTCCGCGGTATCCTGATGCCTTTCAGTATTACCATCCTTCTACTTCCAGTCCAGGCACTCTTTCAAAATGCTTCTTGTTTTTTGTTATTAGCACCTGTTTGTTAGAAAGAGCAATGCTAGCAATAAAGAGGTCCCTGTCGCCTATCGTATCTGATTTCATAGAGTGTACAAGCTCGCCCCATACCTTGCCAGATTCGTAGTCAAGGCTCAAGATTGCGAACAAGTCAAGCAGACTTTTTGCGTCCTTTAGTGTCCTTGTTCTGTCTTTAGAGCCGTAGGCCCCGCGGTAGAGTTCAGCAACGGTTACGGAGGTGGTGTAAACGGCTTCATCTTTGTCTTCTAGCTCTTGCATCTTTTGAAGTGCGCTTGGTTCCCGGCGCTCAAGCGCGACAATAAAGCTTGTATCTACGCAGACCATGTCTTGCTTTACAGCTCGACTCGTTGCAGTCTCAGGTTCTTGCGGAGCTCTTCACTTGCTTTTTCAGCGGCTTCTGCCAATTCTAGGTTTGGTTCCTTTTCCTTCAGGTAGGCAAGAATTGCAGTCGGATTGCCTTTGCCAAACCTGCGAAGTATCAGGTCTGAAAATGACTCGCCCTCTCTTTTTTGGGCTTTCAATACTCTGTACGCCTCGTCGCTCAGAGAGATCGTGGTGGTCCCCATACTGTAATATAATGCATATACATGCATTTAAACCTTGAAACTCGCAACCGGGAATCACACGAGCACATGAAGTGGTTTGAAACCTGCAGAAGACCTGTAAATGTTTAGAGTTAACTTCAGTCATCTTGGCGCTGCAGATATCGCTTTTTGCCAGAATCCGCGCGTCGTACAAGTAAATCAATTTTCATCCGGGAAAAACCTTTTCATTATTGCAATTATCTCTTGTGAAAATCTCGGATTAATGCACCATGCCGATTTGTCGGTTTTCCACTGTTCCAAAGTTTAAATGCATCTACATGCATTATAATCTCGGTATGGCAACGACTACGATCACCATAACAGACGAGGCGTACAGGGCGCTAAAAGCCGAGAAGAAGGAAGGTGAATCATTTTCCGATGTCATACTGCGCAAGTTCCAAAAGGGCAACCCGGCTGCAATCAAAGCAGTTCTCAAAGAGCGCGGGGCCAATCCTGACCTTGCAGATGCTGTCGAAAAGGCCAGCCGCGACCTAAGACGGAACTTTAAGACAAGAAAGGTCGAGCTCTGATGGTCTGTCTGGACACAGACTTTATTGCCAGCCTGGACAGGGGCAAGACAGATGCCATCGCAAAACTCGACGAACTGGAAGGCAGGAACGAAACCATCTTTACCACAGCTATTAATGTAGCAGAGCTTTTCCACGGCGCACATAATGCGCGGGACAGAGAACGTGCTGTAGCAGACATTACCGCAATACTGGATAAATTCCATATTCTGAGTCTGGATTACGATTCTGTCAGGACATGGGGCGCGCTTGCAGAGAAATTAAAATCGAGCCCTGTTGGCGAGCTTGACCTCTTTATTGCTAGCATTGCTCTTTCTAACAAACAGGTGCTAATAACAAAAAACAAGAAGCATTTTGAAAGAGTGCCTGGACTGGAAGTAGAAGGATGGTAGCTTGAGTACCTGCAGAGCGTTGTTTTCCTAATTCAGCTCAGAGCCTACGGTTTTCCAACTATTAGAAGTTTAATATACTCGCAAAATCCTATCTTTGTACAAGAGCAATGACACTAAACCCCAAATCGCTGCCAAAAGGCTCCAAAGCGAAACACAAATCAAGTTCTGCTAGTGGCAACGATAACAGGATGACTGTCGATGAAGAAAAGGCAGTTGCCAAGGCATATCAGGAAATCAAGGAAGGCAAATTCAGGACGTTCAGGAACGTCGATGAATACCTCAAGTACCTAGATACTGTCTGAACGAGGAACTTTTTTGTCGTCTAAATGGCAAGTTAGAGAAACTGATCAGGTTGCAAGGCAATTTAAAAAGCTAGACGACCAACAAAAGAAGCGATACCGTGAAGCCGTCAAGACGCTGGCGAATTCCGACGACCCAAGGACGCTAGGAACTTTCAAGCGTGGCAAGAGATACGCCGCATACTATTATGAGCTTGACAGGTCGTTCCGGCTTGTCTACCAAGTCATAAACGAGGAGATGATTATATTGTTGCTTGCTGTGGGGGATCACAAAGAAGTGTACGGAAAAGATTAACCCGCAAGCTTTGGCAAATTTACCATGTTGCTGTCTCCAATTCAGCGGCTCAACCAGTTTCTGTCAATACGGATGACTAGAACGTCAATCATACCGCAGGCTATGTTTCAGCGGAAACTATTGACACATCAACGAATATGAATGGTATTCAACTGCAAGGCAAATACGGTATAAAGTTCGAGGTTCTTGGTTTTTCATTTGTACGACGCGCGGATTCTGGCAAAAAGCGATATCTGCAGCGCCAAGATGACTGAGATCAGTGCCAGCACCGGCAGGATAATGGAGTTCAGCTGCCCCGAGGCATCGACCAGCTGGTTTACTGCCCCCTCAGCAGACCGGACGTCTTCTCCGATGGAATTCCGTGCTTCCTGCACTGATGACGTTAGCGAAGTTCTTGTGCTGTTCAGCTCTGCCGCAGTCCTGTCCAGGTCCTCCTGGAGTCTGGCCAGTTCCTGGTTTGCAACCTTGAGCTCCTGGTTCAGGTCGTCTACAGACTCTTGAATAGATTGGATGCTGCTACTGCTGGCCGGTATTACCCGCGAGTCGTGGGCCTCAAATCCCCTGTAAAAGCCGATGGCGTGGATTATGTAGGTTCCTTCCCTGTCCAAGATCACGTCGGCATAGTACAGCCCTTCATGAAGTTTCTTGAACTGCCCGGAAAGGTTTATGGTCGTCTCGCCGGAATGCACGTGCGAAGACCCAAGCAGTTCAAGCAATTGCGCTTCGTCGGAATTAACAAGCGCGCCTTCAAAGGTCACCTGGACAAATATTCTAAACGGCTCTCCTACTACGGCCTGGTCCGGCGAGTCCAGCTTTACCGAAAGCACGTTTGCCGGTGTAATTGAAAACACCCTCTCCCTCGTGCTGGTGTAATCAACACTGATTCGCTGTACATCACCGTCGCTTGAAAGGACTTCAACGGTGTACTTGCCAAAAACCAGGTTTCTGGACGGGTCCGGCCAGGTAAACAGCTTTGTGTTAAAGTAGCCGGCCCTGTCGGTCTGTATGCTATCGATCCTGATGACGTTGTCGGACGGGTCGTACAGCCTTACGACAAGGATGGCGTTTGGCTGGCCCCTTCCAAACAGGACCATTTCATCGCCGGGGACAAAAATCAACTCGTTAACCCTGACTATGAGGGTCTGGGCATAAGCTGCTTGAGATTGGATTATCAGAAAGACAAATGCAGTGAAAAACCAGATTTTTCGTTTTGAACAAAAAAAAGAGAAAAAGTTAGGGATGGGCTATGCACCCATTTAACTTACAGTTACACTCGATGTTACTACCGGCGAGAGTGCGGATGGGCTGAGCAGGTTGCTTATGACGAACGTCCTAAGCTCGTAGGTGCCTGGAGCATCTGGTGTCCATGACAGACCTATGTTAGCCGAGCCGTTCGGGTTAAGCGTACCTGTCTGCCACTGCAAGTATACAGTGATTCTATCAGAGTCTCTGACTTCAACGAGTGCTACGAATGGCTGTGCTGTTGCGTTGTTGTTGGTGACTGTTGTGGTTATGATTGCCTGTGAGCCTGCTGTGATTTCAGTCAGGTCCTGGCCGCGAATGTCCTGCAGCTTTGGTGCAGATGGTGTTGTTGTGGTTGTGCCTGTTGGGCCACCGATTGTGATGTTGAACTGGAATTCTTTGTCTGGGTCGTTGACATCTTCGATTCTCTGGGCATAGTCAGCTGGATATGCGTCGTTGTATTCGACAGTCACATTGTCTCCCTGGGTTACAGTTACTGCACCGCTCTGTGTTTCGTCAGTTACAGAGAAGGTCAGTGTGAAGACACCTGTGTCCCTGCCTGTCTCGATTGCCGAGAACTCTTCTCCTACTGCGTCGCTGTCGGAGAATACTCTGATGTCAGTCAGTGTGTCAGCAATGTCTGCGTCTGTGTTGGCGTCTGGGTCGTTGATTGTGATTCTGACTCTGTCCTTGCTCATGTATGAGTCCTTGTCAGCAATGAATTCTGGGTCCCAGCTTCTGATCTCAATCACTCTTGATACTGTTGTCGAGCGGCCGCTTGCATCATGTTCATCTTCGTACCTGATGGACAGCAAGTCGCCTGGCAACACTTTGATTTCTGGATCATTGCCACCTGTTGCATCTCCAAAGTCACCATCATCGCCCCCTTCTTCTGGGACAAGCTGTATGGTGAATTCAAACACGCCGGTGTTGGGTCCTGTTTCATCCAAGTCTGGGAATGCTTCGCCTGCTTCTCTTCTGTCAGTCCTGAACTCTACTAGTTCGTCATCCTCGTCGTAGTCGTCAGTCGACAGTGCATCAAGGTTCAGGTCTGAGTCGATTATGCGTACAGTGATTTCAGTGCCCGGTCCAACAAGGTCTGGCTCTACCTGTATTGCGCCTGAGGCAGACGTTACTGGAACGTTCACTTCAAGCTCTTCACCACGGCCACCGGTTGAGTCAACTTCATCGTTGTATGTTACCAGTATGTTGGATGCTTGGTCCTGGCTGTCGTCTGATACTACCTGGATGTCTGTACCGACCGTCCATGTTGCTGTGAATATGCCTGTGTCAGGTCCTGTTTCTGTGAAGGTTTCGATTGTTGGGAGTGGATCGGTGATTTCATCGTCTTCTGTTTCTACTATGACAAGGAACATAGCTGCGCCTGCAGTCTCAGAATCGAATTCCTCAATTTCACCGTCGTCAATGTTAAGGTCTTCGTCCTGTACTGTTACGGTTACGACATCACCTGACGAGACAACGTTCTTGTCAATAGTGACAAATCCATCGTTTCCTCTAAAGGTGATACCCTGGCTTTCTTCCTCGCCGTTAAGGTCTGTGTATGTGAAGATGATTTCTAGGTTGTGCCAGTCTTCTGCGTCAAGGCCTCCCTCATCGAAGTCGAGTGTTTCTTCAAAGACACCGCTTGCATTTGCTGTCTCTGTAAGGGTTATTCCACCTACAATGTCTGGGAGTATAGTCTCTAATGAGACGCCTGGTGCGAATTCATCATCTGTTTCAGCGGCATCATCTATCAACATATCGTCGATGTCAGATCCGTCTGCGCCTCTGATTTCGATGGTAAATTCACCCTCGTCTGTGCCTAGCACAAGAGGAAGGTCATCTTCAGTGTTGGTCGCCACATTCTGCTCTGAATCTACTACCATCAGTGTTGTGCTGACAGTTGTAGCATCGTCGAGAAACTCTGATGTGTCCTCAGTCAGGTCAGTTCCTGGCGGGATTGGTAGTACTGTTCTTGAGAAGTCAAGGTTTGAGGCTGCTCTTCCGATTGCAAGTCTGTCAGAGTTTGAACGACCCGGAGTGTCTTGATCATCGTTGTAGGTGACTTCTAGTGTATCGCCATCGTCAACATCTGCGCCTGTGCTTTCCAGAATCTCTTCCATGTCAAGCTCTGCAACGAAGATGCCTGTATTAGATCCTGTTTCTCTGAGGGTGTATGTGATAGCATCAGCAAATACTGGAGCGTCTCCTTCTATCTCTACCTCGACTGAGGCAGCTTCACCTATCGGAAGTCCACCCCTCATCAGAGCGAATTCCGGACCTGCTCCGTCAAGTGTGAATGTGTATGCGTCCCTAGTTCTTGGGTTGTCGTTGAGATCTGGGTCGTTAATTGTAAGGTCAAAGTCATCGTTGATTCCGACTGTTTCCGGCAGCTCTACGGTACCGGTTGTCAAGGTGAGGCCTCTTGTCAGGCTTACTACGGTGTCAAAGTCAATCAGGTCGACAGCTACGAGGCCAACTGGGTCTTCACCATCTGAAAGTCTGTCTTCATACTGGATGACAATATCTTCATCCATGTCTTCCTGTCTCAGTTCAAGTTTGCCGTTGAATGGAGTTGGATCTACACCGTCTGCTAGGATTTCTATCTTCAGTTCACCGTTGGCTGCGTCTATAGTGAATATGCCTGTATTGTCGTCTGTTTCTTCCATATCCGCTAATTCTTCGTCAGCCTCTCCAGCATCAAAGTCTTCCTCTCCGTCAGCATCGCCCACGTCCACGATGACCCTGAGGACTCCGTCTAATGTGTCTGCGTCGTCACCGTCTACGTTTTGATCCTGGTCGTTCAGCATTACATTCAATTCGCTTCCGAATGTGATGTCACTGATTCCTTCTAATTCACCGTCGTCATTCTCTATTGAGAAGCTAACTGCGTCTGTGTCGTTGGAGTCATTGATAGAATCGTCTTCTATTCCGATGAGAGTACCAAGAGCTTCATTACCGTTGTCATCAAGGGTTGTGTTGTAGACAGATTGGTCATTCATTGTAATTTCGACTGATTCGCTTGATTGTACAAGGTCTCCACCAGGACCAAGTGTAAAGACTCCTTCAAAGACTGCAGTGTTGTCACCGCTTTCAGTGAATGTTAAACCAGCGGTAATGTCTGCGCCCCCTAGGTCAAACAGGGTTTCAAGCTCTGCTTCAGTGAGAGTGAATTCATCTGCTTGTGTTGGGTTGATGTTTGCATCCTGGTCCATGATTGATACGTATACCAAGCTGTCTGCACCATAGATTTCTCTTTCATTGGCTGCAACGCCGTTGGGTGCAAGGATGATTTCACCTGAAACGCTGTCATAATCTATTGTGATTTCTTCATTTCTGTAGTTGATAGTGATGGTATAATCTTCGTATATCTTGTCATCGCCTGCTGGATCTACGTTGCGGTCGTTAATGAGAGCTTCAAGGCTATCACCGAATGTAACGATCGGTGCTCCACTGGTATTAGCTTCTGTCAAGCTGAAGCCATCACCGTTGATTGGATCGATATCATCGTCATCGCCCGCATCGGTTCCTTCACCATCAAACCAGTTCGATGCTTCGTGGGTAATGAAGAATTCAAATCTTTGTGAGCCTGCGCTTGTGTTAGGGATGTTGAATGATTCTGTTGCAGATGCTCCTGCTTCGTTCTCTACTTCTATGTCTACATCAATTGTATCATCAGCTTCGTCGTCTGTATCATCGTCAGTTATGACCACCTGAAGGACGCCTTCGCCAAAAAATGTTCCTCCATGTCTGTCAGCTGACGTACTTATAGTGACATCATCGGCCTGCGCTGCTGCCATTTGGGATTGGAACCCAAATGAGTAGACAGTACCGGCAACCAATATTGCCACCATAAACATGCTTGTCAGTTGCTTTGTGTTCATACTATGAACCACGTTGCTCAGAGTGAATGAAAGTCAGTATTTAAAACTTATGAACAAATTGTTCACTTGTTTGAAAGATAATGAGAAAAGTTGAAACTCTATCGTCAGTGCACATTCGACAAGCATCGAATAATATGCTTTGTTGGTTTCAAGTTCTGCCAGAGTCCCACAAGAGAAGTTGTGAATGCATTTGCTGGTTACCTTTAAACAGTCTTTAAATTATGTGGGATTAGCTTGTTTTTACCAGAATTATCTTGTGATGGCTGCTCGGACCTTTTCCATCTTTCTAAGGCCTTCGTAGAACTCTTTGGCCCCCTTGAAGAACTCTTCACGCTGCTCAGGCGTCATCTTTTCCAATTCCAGCGATAGTTCTTTGCGTATCTGACGCAGCATCTTTAGGTTATCATGCTTCGCTTTAGCCAAGGTTTTCTCGCTTGACTATATAACCGGGCTTGCCTGCTATTAAGCTTAGCAGCCCATGCTTGGAATTTATTCTGCTTACCTTCATTGCTATTTTATAGAAATCTGGCGATTCATCCACCGGGCAAGTCCGGTGGATGAATAGCCGCATTTAAGTAGCGCCAGCGTGACAGAATGATGGCATGCTCAACTACAGGTTCCGCCTCTATCCAACGAAAGAGCAGGAGCTTGTACTGGAGCAGACACTCGACGGCTGCAGATGGGTGTACAACTACTTGCTTGACAAAAACATGTCAGAATACGACATGAACATGCCCTGACAGAATTGAAGGAGCAGCACCAGTGGCTTCGCAATTACCATAGCAAGATGCTCCAGATGGTGGCAAAACAGGTTGCAGCAGCCAGAAAGGCAGCAAAGGACCACAGGCTTTCGTACAGAAAGAATGGCGATTTTAGCGCCTTTACCTACAACCAGTCTGGATTCAGGATAGATAATGGGGGCCTCTGCCTGTCAAAAATTGGCACAATAAGAATTGTACTGCACCGCCAGCCACTCAACGTCAAGCAAGTAACAATATGCCGCAGCAAGGCTGGCAGGTGGTACGCGGTTGCAGCATGCGAGCTGCTGCACAGGTCCTTCTCAACCATTATCCGATATAGCAAGCCGGTAGGGATAGACGTCGGCATTGCCAGGTTCTGTCATGACTCCGACGACCACGCTGAAGACAATCCACAGTTCCTGACAAGGATGTTAAGGCCACTGAGGAGAGCTCACCGCAAGGTATCAAGAAGGCAGGTTGGCAGCAGCAACCGCGAGAAAGCAAAGCACATGCTAGCCCTGCTGTACGAGCGTATCCACAACAAGAGAAGGGATTTCCTGCACAATCTGTCAACGTACTACAGCAGCCGGTACGACCTGATATTCCTTGAGAGATTGCGAGTCATGAACATGACCAGGAACCACAGGCTTGCGCGCAAGATACTTGATGCAAGCTGGTCTACATTCAGAAATATGCTGCAGTACAAGGCCAACCGCGTTGTGGAAGTGGAGCCAGCATACACATCAATAGACTGCTCCAGATGTGGTTGCCCCGTGCCAAAGCCACTTGCAGTACGTACCCATGCATGTCCAGAATGCAGGGCTGTACTTGACAGGGACTACAACGCTTCTCTTAACATCCTCCAGCGGGGGCTGGAATCGCTGCTACCGCAGTCCCTGCGGGAAGTTACGCCTGTAGAGATCGTACATCGGTCGAGGAAGCAGGAAGAGGCTACCGGACTTGTCCGGTAGTAGTTCACTTGACGATGCTATTTGACAGTCTGTCTCTACAGATGAGAGCAGCACTGCAATTTGAATAATAAGACGAACGGTTGTAAATCCGGTTAATTCTGTCTCTCTCCTTCCTTCTTGCTTATCTTTCCCAATACATACATAACACCAATCTGGGTCAAAGAGCACACGTCGCCACTTTTTCCATGGGAGCTTACATATCCTTTATTCTCTAGTCTTTTCATGATGGATTGAAAACCCTTTTTCAATCCATATCGTTGGGACAGATCTAGCCAATTTATTTTTGCTCTTACAATCTGAATAGGCCTATAATCCATGCCAATAATTCCTTCGTCATACATCCTCTTTAGGATCTCATCCTCATAGTCTGTTAGTGTCATCGCCAGTAGCCTAGCTACGGCATTTGTGTAGTTAGTATATAAGGTTTGACACAGTTATATATTGGATTATACACAATTATGCCCATATGGACAAAGTACGATGCTCTCTGTTCAATATCAAATATTTAAGGACGAGTAACACAGTTGTGACCAATTTAATAAATACTTGTATTGGAAAAGGTGTATACCTTTGAAACAAGAATTGGTTAACGGTTCAGAAAGGAAGGATGATAATTCCACTGAAGCTGGCCGCACATCATTTGCACAGGCCTGCGAAACTGTAATGAAGATATTGGCAGAACAGAAAAAGCCGTTTTCCATAAGCGGCATAGCGAAAGAATCCAGACTCCACAGAAAAACAGTCGAGAAGTGCATTGAATTATTGTCAAATCTAGAATCAAAGTGGCTTGACGATTACAGGCTGGCATTGCATACAGTAGATAACAGAAAAATCATAACCCTTGAAAGACGGACAGGATTGCTATCTTATCCGCCGGAAATACAGAAACTAATACTCCGGGCCCAGCATTTCCCGATGCCATCAAGCGAAACTTATGTTATCATAAATCTGTATTTACAGGATGCAAAATCCGAGAAACAATCCGTTCTTCTAGAAGAAAACGAAGTTGTAGAGCGGCTTGTAATGCAGGGACAAATTGTAAAATCCATAACAGGCTTTTACCTGTCAGAAGAAGGAATAACCGTTGCAGAAGGAGCACTGGAGTTGTATCCGTTTCTGAAGCAGCACAAACCCAAGAAAGGACTCATAACTTGATAGGGTTCGTTATCATTTTCCCTTCATGGTCTTTGTCGTATACCTCGAAGGGTTATCAGAATCCATAGATCATCTCGTTATCAGACAAGAAGATTCTTGGATCTCACATAGCTAACCTTGGGTCTTGCTGCGTCAAAAAGTATACCGTATTTCCAAATGAATCGGTCTTGCCTTCCTGCCAGACTACTGGAGGAAGATTCTGTGCTCTATGTACACCGCTTATAAAACGTGGATCTTTTAACAGGTGGAGTATTGGATGGTCGATTTCATGGAAGAAAAGCTTACCAATTATCTCGTACCATCTGTGAGGTGACTGTGCCAGACCGAGGTATTCTGTATTGAGCTATTATTCATGAGGATACACAATGGAAGTGAATGTTGGACAGAACAAGGCAACGACTAGTGCCATAATAGATAACGAAGACAACAGGAACAAACCCAAGTGGAACAGTGGGACAGCGAATGGTCACCTACGAGACGGTCTTCAGCAATGGGATACGACTGAAAATAACGAACGAGCGCGCCAGTGGCTTCCTCGTTGATGGCAGGAAACTCGTACTTGTTGGATATTGATCTTTATGTGCAATAAACAAACGATCCGGCGTTCCTTGCTATGACCGTTCTTAGACAAGAATGGCATCTGCATATACTTTGTTGTCAAGGAACTCGTCTAGAAACAATCTGTCTGCCATTGCCTTGTATTCTGCACATTCGCCTAGGACGATCTTACAGCGATTCAACTGTCTGCATGAGTGAGCCTGTCGGCGAGAATATGGCGTGCATGAACACAAAGGGCATACAACTTGCGGCAAATAACCTGAAATTTTGTAAACACTGATTGCGATCCCTTACCTGCAGGTCTCTGCATACTTTTTCGCAGTAAGGAGTTTTGACAATTTCGGACATTTTTCAACCCTCTTAAATTCTTGCCAGTTGACTTTCGCACGAAAAATTCCTGTTTCGATTACATCCCATTTGTGTGAAATGCTAACATCCGCAACAACTATTGACAGAGACGCCCGGTGTTCTTTTGAATTCAATGGGATTGCCTAAACAAGATGTGGAGAGAACCTATGGCAGAAGTAAAAGGATTGAAACCATGGCTTAATAATCAGCTTAATTCCAAAGCAAGTATGTCAGGAGGAGGTAACGGCAACAATCGAAATGGGAGTGCCCTGCAAAGGAATCTGCAGCAGCCATCGGTTCACCGGAAGATATGCCCAAGGTGCAAAACGCTGCCAGATATGTACTATTTTTATCAAGTGGAATGGCAGAGATTGTCCTTGCTGCGGCCACCGTCTCAGGACAAGGCCAAGGCGTAGCTTTAACAAAAAGCAAGTGCTAAAGAGACTCAACATACAAGTCAAGCGAATTTAGAGTTACTATAGTCAATATACCGCCAACATAATGACATCAAGATGTTATCCTGTAAGCAACTTGTTAGTGACTGTATATCTATAAGTTCCTCTAAAAAATCTGTTTGTTTTCATTTAAAGGAACACTTCATAGCTCGCAGAGTATCTAATGGTGAAAAGAAATGACTTTTCAAGATGTTCACTTCGTAGATGGAAGAGCTACCAACATAGATAATTCCTTGAAAGGTATAAAGAGGAAGCGCCTACGCGTCCGCGGCAAGAAAGTCGAGTCCACAGAACAGATCAAAGAATGGGTCTATGAGATCATAGCAGCATCCCCAAAGACGCCCAAGCAGCTGCAGCAAGAAACTGGCTTTTCAGCCATGCACGTATGGCGGTACTGCCAGCAGCTGCTAAAGGAAGACAGGATAGAGAAGGACGGCCACCTATACAAAAAGAAGTGCCTTGGAGACTATCAGGTAAGGCTAGAAAGGGTAAACCAGCTGACAAAGCAGGGTTTCAGCCAGATAACTATCATGCAGCCAATGATTGCAAACATGAAGAGGCCGGACATAAAGTCAAATGGTGCCAGGGGCGCATACACACAGATTCGAAGCATCTGCCTTGGAAGGACTGTACCATCGTTCAAGTGCCATCCTGAGGACTGGCATGCCCATGATACCACTATTGCATTCAGGGATGAGTATTTCAGACACAGAAACACAGATAGGCTCCCGCTCCACATAAGGACCGCATTAAGGGCATTCTACCAGCTATGCCTGAAGTACCCATTGTCAGAACTGGAAGCATTACAGCTCGGTATTGACGGAAGCAAGGACGAGACCGGCAAGTATGCAGACTGCAAATTCCATGGCAATGAATTTGAGGATTTGATGAATTACTTTCTTGAAAGGAATGACCTGGAGATGGCGGCATATGTCGCGTTTGCCACAGAGACGTTTGGAAGGCCAAACAGGGTCTTTCTGGCAAAAACATCAGACTTCCGACTGGTAAAGGAAAGGCTGGTACGGACAAAGGCAACATGGGATTCAGACTGGAGCTACGATGAACGTCTGATAACAGACAGAAGGATGCAGATGGAGCTTTATCCGGCTTTGAAAGACAGGATAACCATCGAGACGCTAGAGATAGAAGTGTTTGAAGGCAAACTGTACGAATCAAAGACCAATGTAACATGGCCCAAGTAGGTAAGAAATCCTTTGGCTGTTTCAACCATTAAGAAATGGTTTGCTGCACGTAAGGACAGGATGTTTGGCAATGATGACAAGACCTTCGCACAGTTTTCAAGCCGCGTTATTGCAGCACTGAAGGACGGTTACAGGGCAGTTGGATTGACACATCCTTACTTTTACAAAAGAGCGATGTACGCGCGGAGGCACTGCGGAGCTCACCTTTGGCTTGTAAGGACTGGGTACAACTATGATGCAGTAGCTTCAATGGGATGGGAGGACATCAACACTTTGCGGCTGTTTTATGGCAGGTATGACCCGACCAGGAGAAAGCAGGCTTACAAGATTGCGTATTGACAAGCTCTCAACACTTTCCTAATATAGTCCGATTCAAACGCTATAACTGCGATTTATAAAGCTAGACCATGCCATCTTTCAATCCCATCATAGTTCGATTCAACCACACATATTTATTTACAAATAATGTCAGAATTATACCTTTCAATCCCATCATAGTTCGATTCAACCCTGGACTCTGCAATAGATCAATACATGAAGGAACACCTTTCAATCCCATCATAGTTCGATTCAACCGACTTCATGAGATGCACCACCAGTACTTATCATTTTTGGGGTCAACCACCGATCATGCTGTTTGTTTATAAATGCACACTTAAAGCACGTTGTCGGTGGAGCCTTTCTCCCGTCCCCAGACCTTCTTTTCAAGCCATGAAGGGTTGTTTACTGCATAAAACATGATCTTGGAATAAACTGGTCAAGCATTCATTCCAAGGTTTATATTAGCATGCTTAAGAAATTGAATGTAATCTTTCCACTTGATACAGCAGTCCAATCAATCCTTTACATCCGCCAGCTTTTTTTCCGTCTTTTGCAAGGAATTGTTACAACGTGTTGAAATTAATTTATGACGATAAAACCGTAATTCATGTTATGGTGATATCGGCTCTACATTGAATCAGTAGAATTACATTAACAGATCTTAATGATGTAAATGAATATCACAAAAATTATCTCCTGCTGGAATTGGGA
>CAZKXR010000033.1:0-27176 GCA_964556935.1 uncultured Nitrososphaera sp. | reverse complement strand
GGTAGCTTTTAGCTAGCTATCAGACATGGACAGTGCAGGATTTGAATGAATCAGGACTGCTGTTTTAATGGATATTCTCTTTTTAGTTTCAGGTAAAGATCTTCTCCGCATATCCAAGGAAAGTTCGGCATCCCGACGACTTTGATGCTACCATCGATGATGGTGGTAGGGACGGATGCTATGCCGTATTCTTTCATCTTCCTTTTGACCTTGTCAGTCATATTGTTTACATCGTAGATTATTTGATTGCAGCCTTGGCATTTGCCGATCTGGATATCCTCTATAACATGTCTGCATAGCGGACAGCCAGCCGAGAATATCTCGATCGTATGCGCCTGTTTCATTGCTATTCATATTTGCCGATTCAGACATTTAAGCAGGGATGGTACTCATACCTCAACACTCTGTTCACTAAAGTTAAAGAACTGGCAGTCAAGTCAAAATTCGTCTAAGTTACAGATGTAATACCACAGGTTCTGACAAATTATTTAGTCAAATTTGTTGTCTCGCAACTGGTCACGATCCGAGATCTTACAGTACTTAAAATTCAAGTTTTTAAATAGCTCACGTCTTTAGCCCGTCGTGTCAGAGACGAGCAGATCAGAAGAGATTGTAATTCTATTAGGCGCTGGTGCCTCGGTCAATGCAGGAGTGCCCGACACTTTTACAATGGTGGAAAAATTCCAAGAGAGAGTCAAAGATAATGTCCAAAGTTATAATCTCCTCCACAGAGTTATTGATACTCTGCAAAATTACCTCAGGAAAAATAACAAGCAGGCTGATAGGGTAGATGTAGAATTTCTTCTTGAAGCACTTGAAAAGCTTGGAAACAGAGAAACAGATGTAATTTTAGATTTTTTCAGATCGAATGAATACCTTTTGGAAGGCCATGATGTTAGTTTGCTTACAGACCAATTAAAAGAGTTTATCAAAGATGTTGCAATTGTTGGAGAGGATAAGGTTGATTATTTGAACCCCATGTTATCATTCATCAACACACATTACCCAGTCAATATTTTCTCTTTGAATTATGATACTTGCATCGAACAGTTTTGTAACCTATACAAGAAAGACTATGTTGACGGGTTTGATGTTCATTGGAATCCTGACCTCTTTGATATTGATAGACCGGATATTAGGTTATACAAACTCCACGGATCAGTAATGTGGTATCGTACGAACAAGGGGAACTATGTTAAGCTGATAGTTTCCCCAAGGGGAAATAAGGTGAATCTAATAACTGGAGAGGAGGCCGAATCATTGATGCTTTATCCAATGCGGAAGTTTGACTACTATGAGCCGTTAATCGAACTCCTTCTACTTTTCAAAAAGAAGCTTGAAAAAGCGAAAGTAGTAATCGTAGTTGGATATTCTTTTAGAGACAAACACATTAAACAAATCTTCTGGGACGCGGCAAACAGAAACAAAGAGCTGGTAGTGTTTCTTATAAGCCCCAATGCGTTTCAGATTTACCTTGAACAATTACGCTTCTATGATCCTGATAGTCCGAATGTTATTCAGTCGCCCCTTGATGGGAGAGTAATTCCTTTGTCATATCGATTCGAGAAAGTCTTTCCCTTGCTTCATAATTCTTACCTACAGAAATTGCAGGAAGGATTGGCTAAGGAGGAGATTAATTATAACGGCCTCCACAGTGGTGAAGAAGTCAATTGGCATCAATTACTACCATTGTTAGTCGATTCAGAATATCTCTCAAGGGCTGAACGCATAATCCATGACCACATACAATGGGACGGGCTGGTAAGGCAACAATGGGTTCTTGCACTTGAAGTAAGTTTCAAGGCTTTACTCTCAGCCTTGACGTCGGGGGATAGCAAAGCTATTCAGACATGGAAAGATTATTTCAGTAAGGTGTGTGAAACTTTTTCAGTTGAAAAAATAGACGTAGTGCTGCAGAAAAAAGTCATTGAGCTAAAATTTAACATCCATGATGAACTGATGGAGGCATCTGTACTTAGGGCTCATCTTGACAAACTTGATAGCTTCATAGAACAGAAAAAACGAATCGTCAATGATGATAAGCTAGCTATTCTAGATGCGATTAAATTGAAACTTCGGAGGTTTGCAGAATATCTTAGTGAATTCACTGGTCAAAAAATGAGATACGAACGCTATTACACATTGCGCAAGGATAATTCTGTTGTGAACGACATCGAAGAAAAGACAAACGCGTTTGTAAAACGTAGTCTTGCTGATACGGAATTCAAGTCTTTGGTCCTGGATATTGAAAAGACGAAACTAGAAGAAGTCTTCGATGGCAAGAAATTCACTTTAGAAGTTTGAATACTTCGCCACAGACCTTGGATCATGGTTGGCTGTGAGACGACGAATTCTACCAAATAACTTGAACTGTCTCGCACAGAGTTTAAATTACATTGCAGAACAGTTAGGCATGCCTAACAATTTATGCAGCCAAGAATGGTCAGGATCGGAATCGATGTCGGCGGGACATTCACCAAGGCCGTGGCCGTCGACCGAGTTGAGGGCAAGATAATCGGCAAGGTAACCGTGCCGACCACCCATTCTTCAAGTGAGGGCGTTTCCACCGGCATTGTCCAGTCACTAAAAACGCTGATGCAAAGGCACGGCATCCAGAATTCCGAGATAGAGCTAATATCCCACAGCACGACCCAGGCGGTCAACGCACTTTTGGAAGGCGATACGGTCAAGGTGGGCATAATCGGCATGGGCGTTGGGCTGGAAAAATCCAACGTTATAAAGCGCACCAACGTCGGAAACGTCGAGCTGGCGCCAAACAAGTACCTGCATACCTGCTACCGGTTTTTGGACACAAGCAAGTACCTGGAAGACCGGCAGGTGCAAGACACGATAGCCCAGCTGAAAAATGAGGGTGCAGAAGTCCTGGTTGTAAGCGAGGCGTACGGAGTCGATGATCCAAGCAACGAGAACTTTGTCATGGAAAAATCCGACATGCCGGCAACCGCCGGCCATGAGCTGACCGGGATATATGGTCTTGAAATAAGAACCCTGACGGCGGCCATCAACGCCGGAATACTGCCAAAGGCTACCACCACTGCCGGCTTTGTAGAATCCGCGGTGAGAAACGAGGGCATCAACGTGCCCGTTCTGATAATGAAGGGGGACGGCGGCGTGACAAACATGGAGACTTTTCAAAGCAAGCCGATAATCACCGTCCTTTCCGGCCCGGCTGCCAGCGTGGCCGGCGCCCTTTTACATCTGCGCGTAATTGACGGCGTGTTCATCGAAGTTGGCGGCACCTCCACCAACGTGTGCGTCATAAAGGACGGACGGCCGGAGATCCGATACGTCACCATAATGCAGCATCCAACGTGCATACGGTCCCTGGACGTTCGGGTGGCCGGCGTGGCTGGAGGCTCGCTGGTCCGCTGGTCTGGCCGCAAGATAACCGATGTCGGGCCCCGCTCGGCGCACATCGCCGGCCTGCCGTACTCCTGCTTTGCCTGCCCAGAAGAGCTGGAAGGCGGCCAGATAATCACCTTCAGCCCCAAGGAAGGCGACCCCATAGACTACGTGGCCATAGAATCAGCCGGCAAGCGGTTTGCCATCACCAATACCTGCGCAGCCAACGCCCTTGGACTGGTCCCGGAGGGCGACTACGCGCGGGCCAACCAGAAATCTGCACAGGTAGCCCTTTCCATTCTGGCGGAGCGGCTTGGCACGACCATGGAGCAGGCTGCAAACGCAATTCTTGATGTCTCTTCAAAAAAGATCATGGAAATAGTCGAGCCGATGATAAAGGAGTACAAACTAAAACGCGACAGAATAGTCTTTATCGGCGGCGGGGGCGGCGCGTCGGTCCTGGTTCCGTACATCGCCGGCAAGCTGCAACTAAAGCACAAGATCGCGGAGCATGCCGAGGTCATCTCGTCCATCGGCGTTGCAGCCGCGATGATCCACGAAGAAATCGAGCGAACCATAAGCGATCCAAAGCCGGAGGATATCTCGGCGCTGGCAGAGGAAGTCAAAAAAACGGTCCTTGAGCGGGGCGCCATACCGGAATCCATAACCATACAGTCAGAGTACGTCAGCGAGCGGTCGCTTCTCCGAGTCACCGCCATGGGCAACGTTTCATTAGACGTGGGAACCACCGCGGCAGAGGAGATAAACGAACAGGAAGCCTTCGTCCTTGCCTGCGAGCTGTTTGGCGTCAACGAGGGCGTGCAGCGGATCTTTGACATGAAGAACTACCACATATTTGCCTGCGAGGTAAGCAAGAAAAAGCTGTTCTTAAAGTCAAAACGCCAGCCGGTCCTTGTGCTGGATAAGTTTGGGCGTGTCCGGCTTTCCATAGACAACGCGGCCATATTCAACGGGTCTCCAGACGACGTGGCAGACCGCGTCGACGGCCTGCTACAGAGCAGCCGGGCCAACGGAAAGGATCTGGCGCCGCAGGTGCATCTGCTTGACGGCATAAAGCTGATGGACTTTTCAAGCCTTACTGCGCCGGAGCACGTGTCTCGGGCAGTAAGAGACGAGCTGAAAAAAGCCGCGGCAAAAGAAGTGGCTGCAATAGTCAGGCTTGAATGACCGTGTTTGAGATACTAGACTGCACACCGCCAAACGTGCAAAAATGCGCCGGCATTGTCCGGGCCGGCGGCATCATCGTGTTTCCAACCGACACTACGTACGGCATAGGCTGCGACCCGTACAGCGATGCGGCCGTTGAGCGCATATTTTCTATCAAGTCTAGGGATCGGGGCAAGCCGCTTCCTGTTCTGACCTATAGCGTCAAGGACGCAGAAAGGCTAGTCTGGTTCAATGAATCTGCAAGAACCCTGGCTGGCAGGTTCTGGCCCGGCGCCCTTACCATCGTTGCGGAACTTGCAGACCGGTCCATATCTGCAAAGGTTACCGGCGGCAGAAACAACCTTGCTGTGCGCGTGCCTGCAAACGACTGCGTGCTGTCGCTGCTCAAAGAATGCCGGTACCTTGTTGGTACAAGCGCCAACATCTCTGGCCGCAAACCGCCGGCAAGCAGCAGGGATATCATAGGCTCTGGCATGTCTGGCTTTGACGCGCTGCTGGTCGACGACAGGATATCCGGGACTCAGTCCACCGTAGTGGACGTGACTGGCCCCAAGGTTGAAATAGTGAGGGCGGGCGCCATCAAACCGGAAGAGATTTTCTCCGTGCTAGGGACATGAACTTCAACCTTATTGCCACGACTTACCGGTTCAGAGAAGAAGATGCCCACGACGAGCTTTTAGACCTGCTAGAGGAGTTTGGCGATGGCAATGCCGAGGCCGAGATAAGCAAGATAAAAGGGATAATATTGGCGCAGACCGGCCTTGACCCATTTTCTGTGGTCCAGAAGCTGAGAAGCGCAGTTTCAGAACCCTGGCGCGTCAGGTACCTGCTTAGGGTCATCCCGGTTGAAACGGTGGTGCCCACCAGCCTTGAGGACATCAAGCAGGCTGTTTTGAAGCTTGCCGGCAGGATTGCAGAGTCCGACAGCTTCCGGATAACCGTGGAAAAAAGGCACAGCCAGCTGCACATGTCGGAGATAATCGACGTCATTGCAGAGGAGATCAAAAGAAAGGTGGACCTTGAAAACCCGGACTGGGTAGTCATGATCCAGATACTTGGCTCAGAAGCGGGTGTTTCCGTACTCAAGCCGGATCAGGTCTTTAGCTCAACTGTTGAAAAGCGCAAGATGGGCGACTAGACGAGAATAGCCGCGCGCTCTAAAAGAAAGTCAAGAAATTCTTTGTCATCCATCTCCTTGTTTATGGAAAGACCCTCGGAGATCTGCTTTTTCTTTTGAGCGCTTGGCCTTATCACCGAGTCGTCCCTGCCAAATCCTGCCAGTCTGTCGGCAACCTTGCGCAGCGCTTCCTGGCTCTTTGACAGGCACACAAAGCAGCCGGCATGCCCTGACTTTAGGCCGGCCTTCTTGATGGCCTCGGATATCTGGTTGGTGCAGGCAAGGCGCAAAAGCAGCTCCGTTTCAGGCTTGCCGGCGATCATCACTCCTCGGTCCATCGCTTCAATCGTGATCTGCACGACGCCAAGGACATGGTCAAGGCCAAACACTGCGCCAGCGTCAAAAGCCTGCATCAGCACATCTGGATTTTCAAGGCGCAACCCGTCCAAAAGTTTGCCGGCATCACTTTCAACTTTGCGGACGCCGGCCACAAGCAGGCTCCAGCCACGCAGCTCAGCCACCGTGGACCACCGTAAGCACGGTCACAGTGTCGCCGTCTCTGACCGTAGTTGCCAGTCCGGCCATGGCTGACGAGTCCATGCCGTTTACCGCAACTATCAGGTTGCCTGGCTCAAGCAGCCTAGGCTGTGCAGACATGGCTTGCAAAAACGTCAAAATTTCAGAAACTGAAACTTTTGGCCTGTCAAGCTCGATGGAGGACTTGCCAACCGCCTTTTTAGCGCCGCCCAAAAGCCGAATAGTTATCATTCATCCGTCGATTCTTCGGATTCTTCTGCTTCCTCAGAGACAGATGCCTTTTGCCTGACCGCCTCCTTTCGGAGATGGGCCGTGATGTACCCTGCCAGCTCGTTTCGCAGAACCTTTGAGGTGACAATTGAAACCTCGTTTATCACCTTTTTGTTGGAATCGAAATCCAAGCCAAACTTATCGGGGTACTTTTGTAGCAGTTCAGTCGATATGCGCTTTATACGGTTCATTGATACGCAAACAAAGTCGAGCTGGATGTATTATATACGTTGTGACCCGACATTTTTTCATGTGTTTCTGGCCTAAACCTGCAAAAATCCGCCGCTAGCCTGCCGACAGAAAGGACTCGGTATTCTTTTGAAACAACTGCACGGCATCTTCATAGGGCAGTCCAAGAACCTCGGCGGCGTTGGCCACCACCGTTACCAGGCACGAAGTTGGCAGCGCCGGCCTGTCCTCAAAGCACCGCGGGTACCTGACGGGGCCGTCGGTCTCGACAAGGACCCTGTCTTGTTTGCTGTTCTTCAAGAGCGTTTTCTTGTCGTCAGCATACACCAGAGCCGGCCCGTACGAGACGTAAAGCTCCATGTCCATGCACCGGGCCAGCTGCTTCTTGCTTCCGGCAAACCAGTGCAGCAGCACCCCTTTTAGGCGGTAGGAAGGCAGGATGGCCAGTATGTCGTCAAGGGACCGGCGGGAATGTATGGAGACCGGCTTTCCAGCAGATTCTGCCAGATTTAGGGTCTCTGCAAAAACCTGCTTTTGACGGTCGTACGGGACGCCGCGCTCAACGTAGGTTGGATCAAGGCCGATCTCGCCGATTCCATCTACATGTTCTATGTTTGACCTGACCAGGTCTACAAACTGCTGCAGATCCTGGCTGGCAGAGAATTCCGGGTGTATTCCGACAAACTGCTTTACCACGTCAGAATCGTTGAACAGCCTAAAGCTGTCAAGCGTCGTCTGCAGGTTCACCGTCACAGAGCACGCCGTGATGTTCATCGCCTTAAGCGAAGTCAGGATATCGCCAAGGTACCCAGAATATTCCTTGTCTGTTAGGTGGACATGCGCATCGTATAGCAACAAAGCATGTTTGAAAGACTGCGGAAAATAAATTTTGAGTTAGGCACAAGCAGGAATAAACCCCAATAACGAACTGTTCAGCGTATTTGTTATATCAGAAAATTACTGTGTCTGACAGGAATTCAGGTTTCGCCTGGGGGTTGCTGATAGTCTGTGACCGTCTCACTAAGTACCTTGGTCGCCTTGACGCTCCCATCGGGAGCGATCACCTTGATTGTTAGGTTGGGGTTGTAGCCCCAAAACGCCTGCCTGCATTCCAGACACATCATCGTGTTCATCTCAAAGACCGGTACTGCAATGTAGACAAAGTCTATTGTGGTGAAACCTTCTTCTAGAGCCTTCTGCAGGGCTCTGTACTCTGCATGCTCTTCTTTTTTGCTGCTTACTTCTATGTGGGAAGCTGGGAAGTATCCGCCTATCCTGTCCGGGTTGCGAGCCAGTATGCAAGCCCCGCCCCGGAAGGCAGTAAATCTGGAGAACGCCTTTCTCTGGTAGTTAAGAGCTGCTCTGATGGCAATGTCTTCCCAAGGATACCCTGCGCTGATGCTGGAGTATTTCCTTTGCATCTCAAGTCTTGACCTTACGTCTTCTGCTCCCAACATTGTTTTGCCCTCTGTCATAATTATCCACGAATTCCTATAAAACCAAGACGCTTGGAACACTCGTGTCTGGTCGATGGACTAGATCTATAAAACCTGATTCACTACTGTTGGTTGTATGAAGAACGCGCTTTTTTCCAATGTATCAAATATATTAACAGGCCTGCCTGCAGACTAGGCAGATGTCTTCAGGTCCAGAGTTCGGCCTTGCCGCCATGTACAGGATAATGAAAAAGTCCGGCGCAGACAGAGTCAGCGACGACGCTGCAGATGAGCTGCGGAAGGTTTTGGAAGAAGTTGGCGAGCGTATAGCAAAGCAGGCCGTGGATCTGTCGGTCCACGCCGGCAGAAAGACCGTCAAGCCAGAAGATATCCGCTTTGCCGCAAAAAACATCGTTCGACTGTGATGATTTAGATTAAACCTATTAATCGCCCAGCATCTTTCAGTCACACGGACAGTTCAAACATACTTGTCATAGGATTTGGAGACCTGACCAGAAGGCGGCTGCTAAAACCGTTGCGCAGGATTGGCGGCAAGGTGGTGTTTGTAGACATAAAGAAGATCAGCCGCCAGGACAGAAAGCGGTTTTCAAAAGGCTGGAAGTTCATACACGATGACGGCAGCCCAAAAATCGTAAAAAAGATCAGAAACAGAATCGGGGACTCTAACATAGTGTACTTGGCTATACCACCTGACCGGTATGCTGCTGCAGTCCGGAAATACCTGTCTGTGGCCAAGATCTTTGTACTTGAAAAGCCCTGGGCAAGGTCAGTTTCAGAATTAAACAAGATCCGAAGGCTAGCCAAAGACAGGATAATTGGCGTTGATCACTATTTGTGGAAGCCTGAGGTCCGAGGCTTTCTTTCAGTGCATGCCGGCAACCCCCGCGCAATACAGGTCACGCTTTGTGAAGACCGGCTGCCGACTCTAAAACGCGAGCATTTCTGGCTTTCAGGCATAATACTTGACATGCTTCCCCATGCGCTGTCGCTGATCTCCGCGGCGTTTCCAGATACCAAGCTAAGCCCCACAAAGGTGGTAACGCGGACCTGCAACCACAAAAAGATGGCCAAGGCAAGGAGCCTGCATGGGACAAAGCCGAATTTCTCCGAC
Organism: uncultured Nitrososphaera sp.; assembly: GCA_964556935.1. GTDB lineage: Archaea > Thermoproteota > Nitrososphaeria > Nitrososphaerales > Nitrososphaeraceae > Nitrososphaera. The sequence continues at coordinate 17,944 of CAZKXR010000033.1, read as the reverse complement.
GAGACTTTTGCCAGAATCGATCTCGGCGCGGCCAGCGTGGTTCTGGGCATGGGAGTCAAGGTCAAGCCTGTAAAATACCTTAAAGAGCGCCTAGAGTCCTCCAAGTTTCTGCAGGCAGATCAATTTTTTGTGGATATGTCAAATGGCCAGTATTACATCAACGGCAGCAAGTTCACGCCGCGAGGCGATGAATACCGCGACATTCTTGCAGCCCTTGCCAAAGAAGAATTTGAGCGGTTCGCCGGACCGCAGCAAATGGAAAGACAGGTCAGGCTGCTTGAAACAGTCGAATCGATGAAGACAAGATCTGCTGACCATCCAGCCGGTGCAGATATTTCCCGTCTCTGAGTTACTGCAAGATTTCCATGCCAAGCTGACGCGTCATAGCAGATGGATCGTAGTATGTCTTGAGCTCATCTATCTTGCCGTCATCAAACTCAACAATCAATACACCGCGGAAACTGATCTTCCTGTCTGTTGGCGGCATGCCGTGCAACCCGCCGGTATTGGTTCCTTCAAAATCGACCTCCGCGGCCAGGCGGTGGTCGTCTGCTGTTATCGTTGCAGGGCTTATGCGCAGGTCTGGAAATGCCAAGAATATCTCCTGCCAGTGGCCCTCTGCCTCGAACTTGCCCTTTGCATGCCCAAATGTGGTGCCTTTGATCTGCACATGATCTGTTACACAGGCCATCATCCTTTCGATGTCATGCCTTTTGTATGCCTCAACCCATGCCTTGAAGATATGCAGGTTGGAGTCCCGACTCACGTTACTGGGTCTGTATGATCCCTACTTAAAACTTGACCCGCGTCCATGTATATAGTTCGTAAATTCAGGTATCTCTGGGTGCGATGTTTTTTCAGTGATGTATAGTCAGCAATTAACGCTTATCTTTTGCCGCCGGATATCCTGCCCATGGGGTTTTTCAAAAAATACGAATGCGGGTACTGCGGCATGAAATTCAAGTCTGAGAATGACTGACAGAACATGGGCGTATGCACCTTTACGGGCGTCATGAGCATTTTACGTGCATAACCTGTGGAGCTTTGTTCCACAGCAAGTCAGAGCTGGCGCAGCACGGCAAGAACCACAATTGATCGATGGCTAAAAATTCCCAGAAAAATTGAAAAAGATCCTACTTGAAGGCCTCTTCTTCTAGGATCTTGCGCTTCTTGCTCATCTGGAACAGGCTGTCGGTGCGTGCCAGCGCCTCAGTCCGCGGCCGTCTGAAGACCATGGACTGTATGAGCATGTGGTTCTCCGGTATCACCATTCCTGTCTGGTCGTCAGAATAGGCAAGCTTGACCGTGTCGTCCTGCACGCGGAGTATGTCTTCGTGGATGTGCACCATGTTGGTGTCGCCGTGAACGAAGCCCAGTTCTATGGCCTTCTTGCGAACGTCTCCCGTGCCCTTGGCTGACTTTAGGATCGCGACGCCAAACTCCTTGCGGTAGCATTCCAGTATCTCGTCCTTGGTTGGGGCCTTGTCCTTGAACCGGATCATCATGTGGTGCAGGTGCATCATCCTGGACGGCACCTTGAACGCGTCTACATACAGGTTGGCGTCGGGGATAAAGTCCTTGACATCATCCTGGTGGTGGGGGTTTCTGTCCCATTCTATCGAGTCCTTGACGGCCTTGGTGTCTTCAAGGTCCGCCCACCTCCTGATAAGCGAAACATCATAGCGCAGTATTCTGTCTCCAAACCTCTCCTTAAGCGGCTGCATGATGCGGCCCATTCCAGAAACGTTGCAGCTGCCCTGGATGACGTAGGTCTTGCCTGCCGCCTTGTCATAGTTGACCCTGGAGTTGTGTATCATGTCGGCGACTGCAAACTCGCCGTGCCTGTCCTCGCCTCCCTGAAATATGGCCGGCTTGTTCATGGGGAGGTACAGATTCTTCTTGTTTTCAAAGCCGCCGCCTTCCTTGGCAGCATCTACGACCAGGTCTGCTCTGCCCACGGCGTCCCTGACTGTGCCTGTGATGTTGTAGCCCTTCTCCCTGCACATGCCAACCAGGTCATCTGGCACAAATACGTTGTAGTGGTTATCCAGGGCCTCTTTGACCTTGTCGTCGATGGTGTACTTTGCTACGCCAACGAACTGGATCTCCTTGTCAACAGACAGCGCGGTTGCAAGACGTCGTCCTATGTTTCCGTAACCGTTGATGAAGACTTTGACCAAAACTTATCACTCTTTTCTGGAAATGATGTGAAATTGTAACCATCAGATTATAAGTTTTCCTACCTTTCTGTATTGAATTCCTGTCCATCTTCAACGGGAATCTGCCTTGTCCTGGCGGCAAGCATAGAAGCTTAAAATGACTGGATACCATCTGATATGATACTTGGCAAAAAGCCATCGCCGCAGGCACCAGCATGAAAAGCGTGAAGCAGCGATGCGCATCAGCATGTCGCTTCCACCGGAACTGCTCTCGGAGTTTGACCGGTCCATGCAAAAGGCTGGATTCTCAGACCGGTCCAAGGCCATCCAGACAGCGCTGCACTCCTTCATCGACCAGTACGACTGGGACAAGGGCCAGGACAGCAAAAAGGGTGCCGGCGCAATTATGATGCTGTACGACAACCACGCCTACAGCCATGATGATTCTGCAACACACGTGCAGCACAACTTTTCCGACATAATAAGCGCCACGACCCATCTCCATCTTGACCATCACAACTGTCTTGAAACGATCATGGTACGAGGCGACATCAAGAGAATAAAAGAGCTAACCCGGAGCCTTTCAGAAAACCGCGGGATAAAGAGCCTGAAAATTCATTTTGTCAAGATAGTCTAGATATCATACGATTCTTGACAATTCTACGGGAGTAACTTACCTGTTGCTTTGCCCATGAGCGTTATTTTTCCCTCTCTTTCTGGCAAGCTCTTCAATCGTATTTGGATAGATTCGGTTACCATAAAAATGGATTGGTCAGTAATAAATTTTAGATAAAAAGTGTTACTGCAATTAAACACTAAATTTTTCAAATGTCTTTTAGCAAGATCCCTTCAGGCCGCGAAGGTGTAGGCGTTGGTCTCCACATCATTATAAAATATCTTGTATGTTATGGTTATTTAGTCGATGTCGGCAGAAATTTTATCATCCCCACAGCTCTGCATTCTCGCATAGGCGAGGTTTTGTAGTCTGCAGAAAAGGTTGGCAACTTTTTATAGTCCTTTTACAATTGCATTATATGGCTGCAGTATTACTGGATTATAAAATCGTAATACTATGATAAAGGAGGTTAGAGCAACAAAATGTCAGACCCACAATTCAAGAAAAAAATTGTTGGAATATCTGTTGCTATAGTTATCGCCGTTGGAATAACCATCGCTGTGTCTCTATACACGGCTGGCGGCAGCGACACAGTATCTGCTGCCGCGCCTGCCGACAGCAGACTCAAGGTTGTGACCTCTGTTGCTCCCATTACAAACATTGTCAGAAATATCGGTGGAGAAAGGATACAGCTGACCGGCATAGTGCCAGAAGGAGTCAATTCCCATACCTTTGAGCTGGCGCCTTCTGATGCAGTAGTTGTGGAAGAGGCAGACCTTGTCATAATAAACGGGCTTCATCTTGAAACGGATTTTGAAAGGGTGGTGGAGGCTTCAGGCAGGCCGGACCTGCAGCTGCTCAAGCTTGCAGACAACACCGTAACAAGGGAGCAATGGGTTTTTGACTTCAGCTTCCCAGAAGGGGGGGATCCAAACCCACATCTGTGGCTCAATGCAGCACATGCAATGAAGTATGCACAGCTTGTTCGCGACAAGTTGATAGAGATGGACCCGGAAAACACCAGCTACTACTCTTCAAACGCTGACAGGTATCTGGCGCTTCTCCAAAAGCTGGACCGGGGAATAATGCAGTCGGTCCAGACAATCCCGGAAGGAAGCAGAAAGCTTGTCACCTACCACGATTCATGGGCCTATTTTGCCCCCCGTTACGGCATGACTGTGATCGGAGCAGTGCAACCATCAGACTTTGGGGAGCCCACCCCGCAGGAAGTGGCAAGGATCATAGACCAGATACGCGCAGAAAAGGTTCCGGCAATATTTGCTTCTGAAGTTTTCCCAAGCAAGGTGGTGGATCAGATAGCAAAGGAGGCCCGCGTGCAAATAGTTGAAACCCTGCGAGACGATGATCTTCCCGGCGAGCCGGGCTCTTCTGAAAATACCTATGTAGGAATGATGCTGTCCAACATGCGTGCAATGATAACCGCGCTTGGCGGAAATGCAGACGCGCTGGCAGGCATCGACCCGGGCAACACCTACGGAGGCGCCTGAAAGCATGGGTGATAACGCCCTTGAACTAAGCGAGGTTACCTTTGGCTATTCGTACCACAAGCCCGCAGTTGAGGGCATAAACCTCCAGATCCCAAAGGGTGGGTTTGTGGGGATCCTTGGACCAAGCGGGTCTGGCAAGACCACGCTTCTAAAGATAATTGCCGGCCTGCACAGGCCATGGTACGGCTCTGTCAAGTTTAACACGAACGGTGGCAGAAAGCCGGAAATCGGGTACGTGCCGCAGGTAGAAAGCGTGGACTGGACTTTTCCGGTGACCGTCAAAGAAGTGGTTTCCATGGGCATCTGGGACAACTCTGGAGCTGGTCCCTGGATAAGCAGGGTGGCCGGCGAAAAGATAAGGTCTGCCCTTGAAAGCCTGGACATTGAAGATTACATGGCAAGGCAGATAAGTGAGCTCTCGGGTGGGGAGCAGCAGCGCGTATTTCTTGCAAGGGCAATGATACGTCTTGCAGACATACTGGTGCTAGACGAGCCGACGTCCGGCGTGGACTATAACACCCGGGAGACCATACTGGACGTGCTGGCAAAGCTGAACCAGTCTGGGACCACCATAATCCTCACGACCCATGACATTTCCGGAGTCGCAAAGCGCCTGCCGTGGATAGTGTGCATGAACAAGCGCATAATATCGGAGGGCGCTCCAAAAGAGATCCTTACCAACGAAAACCTCCTTGAGACGTACGGCCTGTTAGACCGAGGTGACGGCTGACTGGATTTCCTGCAACCCTTCCAGTACGAATTCTTTACCAGAGGAATATTCGTGGCAATAATGGTGGGCGGCATATGCGGCACGCTGGGCGTGTACATCATCCTGCGCGGCATGAGCTACATCGGCCACGGGATGTCACACGCCGTCTTTGGAGGAGCCGTCGTCAGCTACATAATAAACATCAACCTGTACATCGGCGCTGCCCTGTGGGGGTTTTTGTCAGCCTTCATCATCAACGAAATAAGCCGGCGCAACAAGATCAAGGCCGATGCTGCGATAGGCGTGGTGACCACGGCTGGCTTTGCAGTGGGGGTGCTTTTGATAAGCACCACGCGCAGCTTTACAAGGAACTTTGAGGCCATGCTGTTTGGCAACATCCTTGGAATAACAGACCAGGATCTGCTGATGATCTTGGGGGCATCGGCGGTAACCGTGCTCTTTGTGCTCCTCGCCCACAAGCGGCTCATGTTCACGCTCTTTGACAAGGAGACGGCCAAGACCTACGGCGTAAACGTCGAGCTGGTCGAACTGATGTTCTCCCTTGTTCTTGCTACCGTCGTTATTGCGTCGATGTCGGCCATCGGCGTAACATTACTTGCCGCCACCATCGTAGCGCCGGCAATATCCGCAAGGATGCTGACAAACAATTTCCAGAAAATGATCATAATCTCTGCCGCGATAGGCTCAGTAACCGCGTTTGCAGGCATGTACGCCAGCTTTTACCTCGACTCGGCGTCCGGTGCCACCATCGTCCTGTTTGGCGCCGCAGCCTTTGGGATCTCTACACTGTACGCGTTTTTCAAAAGAAAGTATCACATGCATTCCCATGCCGGGCTGGTGCACGCGCATCCGCATACCCACGCTGCAGAACACAGACATGAGCACAAACTGTGATTACAAAAATGACGACCGTTCTGGTGCGGTTGTTCATCAGCTAAAAGCTGGCGTACAAAACTTTCAGTCCAAGTAATATTGTTTCCATAATTAGTTCGTCTGTCCTCAAATTGCACTAGCTTGTACGGGCTATAATTCGATATCTTATATCCAATGAAGCTTGATGGTGCTTTTGAGCACCATACTCCTGGAGGAAATTCTGCACTAGCTTTAAATACGATGTTTGGCCCGGTAAGTACGGGTTATGCAGAGAGGCGGTCGCTTTTGGCAACGGCCGGATATCAAAGGGTAGTATTTTGTCTAGGAAGAAAAAGATCCTGATTATCGATAATTACGATTCGTTTGTGTACAACATTGCCCAGCTGCTAGGCGAGATGGACACCGATCCCGTGGTGGTCAGAAACGACAAGATCACGGTTAAGGAGATCAAAAAAATGAACCCCGACGGGATTGTGATATCGCCGGGTCCAGGCCATCCCGCGGACAGAAAGTACTTTGGTGTATGCACCGATGTCATCAGGGAGCTGGGGCCAAAAACTCCGATACTGGGAGTCTGCCTTGGGCATCAGGGCATAGTCCATGCCTTTGGAGGCAAGGTCATCAACGCCAAAAAGGTGCGGCATGGCAAGACCAGCGTCATCGAGTACGCTGACAACAAGGACCGGCTCTTTGAGTCGGTCAACAACCCGTTTCAGGCAACGAGATACCATTCACTGGTGGCAGACAAAAAGACCATTCCAGACTGCCTTGAAGTCACGGCGCGAGCTAAAGACGACGGCGAGATCATGGGCATACGCCACAAGGAATATCCGATTGAAGGGGTGCAGTTCCATCCCGAGTCCGTCCTGACCGGCGAGGGCCGCAAGATCCTGTCCAACTTTCTTTCATTGGTGAAGAAATGACTCCGGCTGACCTGCGGCCGGTCATACGCAAGCTGGTTGCAAGAACTGACCTGACCGATTCAGAGATGGGCCAGACGCTGGACATGATACTTTCAGGCAGCGTTTCAGAGGCTGCCGTTGCATCCTTTCTTGTGGCGCTGACCATGAAAGGCGAGACTGCTTCTGAGATCCGCTCCATCCTTCAATCGATAAGGAGACATGCAACCCGGATCACGCCAGCAGTAAGCGGGCCGCTCATCGATACCTGCGGGACTGGCGGCGACTCTATTCGGACGTTTAACGTCAGCACGGCTGCTGCCATAGTGGCTGCGGCAGCCGGGGCCAAGGTGGCCAAGCACGGCAACCGGTCTGTCTCCGGCGTCTGCGGAAGCGCGGATTTCCTTGAATACATCGGCCTTGACCTTGGCGCGCCACCGGAAAGGGTGCAGAGCTGCATAGAGACTGTAGGGATCGGGTTTCTGTTTGCGCCAGCCTTCCATCCTGCCATGAAAAACGTTGCGGCTGCCAGAAAGGCCATCGGCATACGGACCGTCTTTAACATAGTGGGGCCGCTGAGCAACCCCTGCACCAACCTTTCAGGGCAGGTTATTGGCGTCTTTGAGCCCTTGCTTATGGAGTTGCTGGCCGAGGTCTGCCAGGGCTACATAAAGGAGGCCATGATAGTTCATGCCGCAGACGGCTTTGACGAGCTGTCCAACACCTGCGACAACGACGTGCTTTGGATTACCGAAGGCCAGACCAAAAGGCTGAAGCTGTCGCCGCGGGTGTTCAACATGGCTACCGCCAGACCGGAGCAGCTGGTCGTAACAAGCAAGGAGGACTCGATCCAAAGCACGCTTCAGGTCATATATGGCGCGGCAGCGCCGGAGAAGGAAGACATGGTCGTGCTAAACGCCGCCGCAGCCCTGACCGTGGGCAGGGTTGTAAGCGACATAAAAGACGGCGTGGAGCTTGCCCGCCATGCTATAAAAAGCGGCCGGTCCAAAGAAAAGCTGTCGCAGCTGATAAAGAACTGCGGCGATCCTGCAAAACTGGAAGCGGCAGAAAAGCAGTTCCTCTAGTCGTCGTCCTTTTTCTTCTTTGGTGCGTCCTCGATGTCGTCGATTCCCTTCTCGTTGACCGTGAACCGGGTGTCCTGGTACGGGTGGTACGGCGAGTCGATTATCTTGGCGACGCGGTCGGTTCCTGCCTTTCTGAGGTATACCCTGTACGTGGATGCATGCCCGATGACGTTTCCGCCGGCCGGCTTGGTGGGGTCTCCAAAGAACGTGTCTGGTGTAGACTGGACCTGGTTGGTGACAACGATTGCAACGTTGTAGATCTCTGCGGTCCTGACCAGCTTGTGCATGATGCCATTGAGGCGCTGCTGCCTGTCTGCCAGGGTTCCACGGCCGGCAAACTCTGCGCGGTGAAGAGAGATGATGCTGTCAATTATTATCAGCTTGGCCTTAAAATCGTCAATGTATTTTCCAAGGGATTTGACCACCAGCTCCAGGTGGCTGCTGTTGTACGCCTTGCAGATGGCTATCTTTTTGAGCACTTCATCAGAGCTCAGACCCCGCGCCCTTGCTATCTGGTCGACGCGCTCGGGTCGGAACGTGCCCTCTGTATCTATGAGTATGACGCCGCCTCCAAGACCGCCTTCCGTCGGCGGCAGCTGCGAAGTAACACACAGCGTGTGGCATATCTGCGACTTGCCGGAGCCAAACTCGCCGTAAAACTCGGTAATCGCCTGCGTCTCTATTCCGCCAAGCAAAAGCTCGTCTAGCGCCTTTGAGCCAGTGGTACACCGGAGAAGGGCTTTTCTCTTTTCCAGCTCCACGTCGGCGGTGGTAAACTCGTTGTCCAGAACCCCGCTTTCCCGCAGCAGTTTCTGCGCAGCCATGATAAAGTTGGACGCTGAATCTTTTGAGCCGCCCAAGTCGGCTGCCAGTTCTTCTGGAACTGCGGTGGCAAGCTCCATGACCGAATGGATTCCGGCCTCGCGCATCTTGCGGGCAGTCGTCGGCCCGACGCCGTCGATGTCCTCGATCTCAAGTTCGGCTACACTTTTAGAAGGTTCTGACATTCCTGTCTGTTAGAGCTTTTCTGCGGGTATATAATGTCTAGCGCACCATTGGGGGAGGGGGTAGGTGCTAAAATAGAAAAAAAGTCAGGGAAAAGTGGCTTTACTTCTTGCCCTTTCCCTTTGCCTTAGGCTTTGCCTTAGCTTTCGCCTTTGCCTTAGCTGGCTTTCTAGCCACGGCTTTGGCACCTCCGCCCCCGCTGCCTATCTTGAACATCTTGGTACCGCAGACTGAGCATGTACCAGATATAGCCGGGCGTCCATTCTTCATGGTGACCTGTTTTTCATCCTTCATTTCGCGCTTTGCTTTGCATTTTACACAATATGCTTGTGTTGCCAACGTGCGTAGGTCTCGCGCGGTAGTATATAAGATTGGCTGTAAAACGACCGATTTCGTAACTTTTGCGTGGAAAGACTTGTGCAAAAACCGTCCTCACGCAGTATTTTTGTTGAGGAATCGGTCAAAAAGTGTCTGAAAATCGCTGTAACATGAAACAAGCGAGAGCATCGATCTTTTTATCGCAATTTTTCAGGAAATTTTTTAGATGATCTGCGGTCAGGAATCAAAAAATAGCTGCGCCGCATGCAGGAGCAAAAGCAAATTCCATAAGGAATTAAGACAGACCACAAGCACAGGACTGTATGGCCTGATCAGGCAAAAATTACTACATGCTTTTATAGAGAGGGGACGTACCATGCTCCATGTCTGCGACGGACAGTGTTCTAAAAAAGTACGAAGAGTTTGTCGACGCCTGCCAAAATACAATGCCAAAAGTGGACCTTGAACTCATATTGGACTTGATAAGGAGAACCAAAGAAGAAAAGCGGATGCCCCGGTTTGCCCTCGAAGTCTTTACAAAAGGCGGCACGGATCCGGAGAGGGCCCGGCAGTATATCTATAGCAAGACCGGTATGGTGCCAGCGGTATTTGACAACGGGACACATTATGTAACAAACCAGCAACTGAGCCTTGATATGCTAAAAGAGATCTCGGACAGCGAGGATGTGGAATCCGTAGAGGGGACGTACATTGGTTACGCCAGTGGAACGGGAGCAATGCACGAGCACCGGCACTAATTTTTTGTGTCCCACAACGTCGTCGTATTGGTGTTCTTAAGGCAAGGCAGTCCAACTCATATTTCTTCCATATCTGTAACATGACTGCATTTCATACACTGTAAATGATATCCACTTGACCTAACAAAGCTTGGAATTTGAGACTAGGCCGCGGTTCGTGTATTTTAATTAAATCTACAATATTTTACCGTGGCTCGCCCATTTCCTCTTCGTCCATCACCGCTTTTAGAATCCTTGCCTTGACTTCGTCCAGGTTGATGTTGGCTTGTAGGAATTTGTAAAGATCCGAGGGCCCGAGAATGCCAATGGGCTTTCCGTCATTGTCCACAACCAGCAAATGTCTTACCCTGTTGCTAAGCATCAGGTCTGCAGCCACTTCCACACTAGACCGGGGGTCTACGGTCGCTATAGGCGTGGACATCATCTGCCCAACCTTGACATCCTTGCTGCCTGCGCCCTGCGCGCATATCCGATGAACAAAGTCGCGCTCTGTGACTATGCCTAAGGGCTTTTCACCATTTTTCCTGTCAACAACGATAAGGGAGCTGATCCTTCCATCGCGCATCTTCTTGGCAGCTGTCAGGGCAGTGTCCGATGCGTCCACCGTTTCTATCTTTGTGGACATTATTGATTCTACAGCATTTTCCATAGGTGTATTGTCAATCGATTCTATAATAGATTATCTGGACCTATCTTACAACAAGGACAGGACATTTCACGTGGTTCGTTACCTTGTGGCTGACGCTTCCAAGCAACAGTTCCTTGAACGCGCCTTTACCTCTGCTCCCGATAACGACAAGCTCACAATTTTCAGCCTGTACAGTCTCTATTATTTTCTGAGCAGCATCGCCCTTTTTCAATATCGTGCTTACGTTTTGCACGTTTCTTTCCTCAGCCTTTCTGCCATACGAGTCGACGATCTTTCTTCCCAGATCCAAAAAGGCCTCATCGATATGGGCCGTGACTTTTGCCCCGCTACTCATGGATTGATGGGCAACATGAACTATGAACAGGCGCGATCCGTATTTCTGAGCAAGGTCTATAGATATTTCAAAGGCCCTGTCTGAATACTCTGAACCATCCACTGCGACCAGAATATTCTTAAACATGGAACTGAAAAGTCGACTGTCTGTATAAATCATTTGTTGCATAGAACAATGCGACGGCAGACTGACACGAGATGAATTTTTATATCATGTTGTTTTATCTCTCATGGAATTGGCAGCCGATTCTGGGTCCAACGACATAAGTTCCCTTAGTTGGGACGAACTGGTGGCATTAAAACGCCAGCTGGCCGGCGAGCTCAAGGAGATCACCGACAAGGTTATTGACATGGACCGGAACCGGTCCTCGCAGATAAACAACGGGATAAAGGAGCAGCGCTCTTCCATCGACGCGGCAACTGAAAGGACCAAACAGATCCGGCAGGAAATTGAAAAGCACAACGCTGATCTGCTTTCGGTAAGCGACAAGATCTCCAAGACAAAGAACTTTCTTTCAGTGATGGAGGCCCGCCTTCCATCAGAAAAGGAAGAAGACCTGCTGTCTGCAGTCAAGTCCAACCAGTCCCTGATAGACGAGAAAAAGTATTCCGGCGAGCGCGAGAAAAACGACATACTTTCCCGGATAAAGGACGCGTCCATGAAACTTGAAGCCATCAAGGCCACGCGCACTATACGGGAGCAGTACCAGATTCTGACTGCCGAGTCTGCAAAGATAAGCGCTCAGGTGGCAAACCTGAACGAAGAGCGCGATAGGCTTCGAAGCAAGATAGCTGAGGCCAACGCCGAGCTGGACAGGCTGTATGATTCAAAGCGAAAAATGTCAGCCGAGCGTGCAGAACACCTGTCCAAGTACGACGGCACGGTCAAGAGGTTTGATGCCATAAATGCAAGGCTTGACGAGATGGCGACCATGCGCAAACGGCAGCGCGAAGAGTACGGCTACAACCTGCCCTCTGACACCCTGTTCAAGGTGAAGGAGACGGCAAAGAAAAAACTGGAATCCGGATCAAAACTGAGCCTTGACGAACTGCGACTGCTGTACACGGAAAAGGACTGATTTTAAATACGCGCCGGGACCAATCAAGGGCATGATAGTCACTAACATAGTAGGTAAAAGGATAACCAAATGCCGCGGTGGGCCAGGGCGGGATGCTGGCAGCAGTCGTGACAGTTGAATAGGAATTGGCAGTAAACAACTTTGTACTGGCCTGCGCCATAGACGGATCGCCGGCTTATTTCACATACGACAAGAACACCATGCTTATAATCCAGTCAAAAGCAGACGCCCTGGCCAGCGTCAACAGTTTTGCATACATCGAGCCGTTCATGGACTCCCTTGTCTCCCACGAATCAATACACGTCGTCATAAAAAAGATGGAAGGCGACGAAACTTCCGAGTCGCTTGACGATATTGAAGTTATAGTCGAGCATGCCGGCCGGCGGTTTCAGGTCACCCTAAACAACATGCTTTTTGCCCGGGATCATTCGGGCCTCGTAGTCCCCTAACTATTTTCTACAGGCTTTTTTCAGCGACGATGCCAGAGCCTTCAGGCCTGTTGTCTTGCCAGACATCCTGTTTATTATCGCGGACCCGACGATGACGGCGTCCGCGCCAGCCTTGACCATGAATTTTGCATGCTCTGGCTTGCTTATTCCAAAGCCTACGCCCACCGGTATCTTGCCGGCTGCCACCTGCTTTGCACGTTTGATAGCTTCACTTGTATAGTTTTCAAAGGAATCCCTGGCGCCTGTTATGCCAAAGACGGACACGAGATACATAAAGCCTGACGAGTTTTCCACGATCTTGGCAAGCCTTGACTCAGAGGTGTTGGGTGACGCCAGAAACACGGTGGCAAGACCAAGTTCGGATGCTTTTGCCGAGTATTCTGCAGCCTCTTCTACCGGCATGTCGGGCAGGATAAAGCCGTCAACGCCGCACTCCTTGGCCCTGGCCATGAACTGTTCAAGGCCGGCCCGCACAAGTATGTTGGAATAGGTCATGAAAAGAAGCGGCAGGTCTGGGTGTCGCTTTCTTATTCTTTTTGCCAGCTGCATGGCCTTTTCCGGCGTGACGCCGGCCTGCAGCGCCAGGTTTGAGGCCTGCTGTATGGTTGGCCCATCAGCAATGGGGTCTGAAAACGGTATCCCCAGTTCTATGATGTCTGCGCCGCCGGCTACAAGCAAGTCGATGGCCCGCTCTGTTGTCTTTAGGTCCGGGTAGCCGGCCACCACGTAGCAGACAAGCGCGGCCTCGTTTCTTTGCGCCAGCTGGCCAAACTTTGCAGCGATCCTATTTTCTTGCATGCTTTTTACCCTTCTTTGATAGGTATTCCTGCACAACTTGGACGTCCTTGTCGCCCCTCCCAGAGAGGGTCACGACAACAACATCGTCCTTGTCCATCTCCTTTGCCATTTTGACTGCATGGGACACTGCATGGGACGATTCCAGAGCCGGTATGATGCCCTCAAGCCTTGAGAGCATAACGAAGGCATCTATGGCCTCGTCATCGGTGCAGGAAACGTACTTTGCTCGCCGGACATCTTTTAGCATCGAGTGCTCCGGGCCCACGCCGGGGTAATCAAGGCCGGCGGATATGCTGTGGGTGTCGATAACCTGGCCGCGCTCGTCCTGCAAAAGGTACGTGAACATGCCGTGAAGCACGCCCTCAGAACCGGCGCAAAGCGTGGCAGAATGCTTGCCGGTCTTGATGCCAAGTCCTCCGGCCTCCACTCCTACAAGCTGCACTGAAGAATCATCAAGAAACGGGTAAAACGATCCCATCGCGTTGCTTCCGCCTCCAACACAGGCTACGATGGCCGTTGGAAGCCGGCCGTACCTCTGAAGCATCTCCTGCCTCACCTCGTTGCCGATGACTGACTGAAAGTCGCGGACCATCATCGGGTAGGGGTGCGGACCCACCACGGAGCCTATCAGGTAGTACGTGGTCTGGACGTTGGATATCCAGTCCCGTATGGCCTCGTTTATCGCGTCTTTAAGCGTCTGTGAGCCGGAATCCACAGAATGGACCTTTGCGCCAAGCAGCTCCATCCTAAAGACGTTCAGCTTTTGTCTTTCAACGTCCTTGGATCCCATGTACACCTCGGCGTTGAGGCCCAGCACCGCGCAGGCAATCGCGGTTCCAACCCCGTGCTGACCGGCGCCGGTCTCTGCAATGATGCGCTTCTTGCCCATCTTTTTGGCCAAAAGCGCCTGCCCCAAAGTATTGTTGGTCTTGTGCGCTCCGCCGTGCAGCAGATCCTCGCGTTTTAGGTAGATTTTGGCGCCGCCTGCAAATTCAGTCAGGTTCTTGGCAAAGTAAAGCGGCGTGGGCCTTCCGGCGTACTCTGTAAGGTAGTAGTTCAGCTCCTTCTGGAACTCGGGGTCGTTTCTGTATTTTTCGTAGGCCGACTCCAGCTCCTCGACGGCCGGCGCAAGCGTCTCGGGAATGTACTTGCCGCCGTACCTGCCGAACTTGCCTGCAACGGGATAACTGCTAAGCATTGACAGTGGCAGTATCAGAATTGGGTTATTAATCATATGCTTGGCTGGGCTGTTATCCTGAAACTGACTTTCTGTCTCCGGGCCGCTATGGCCTTTGGGTCATCAAGTCTTTCCAGTGTTGCCAAAAAGACACACGCGTTGGACTTTTTCAGATTCTGCGACCAAGCCGCGGACCGGATTTTTAAATACAAGTTGGTATCAGTAATGTCATGGAAGAATGGGACCCGTCCACTGGAGAAATAATCCACCGGTGTTACCATTGCCTGAGAACAGAGAAGAACGCCAAGATCATTAGGACATCGCGTCAAAAGTACCTCTGCGAAGATTGCCTGATGCGCTTTGAGCTCTGTCAAGGCTAAAGCGCGTTGAACAGTTCTGCAACCTTGGCCGATACGCTGCCAGTCTCCATGATGCTGGTTCCAACCAAAAACGCGTCGGCACCGGCCTTTCTCAGGTACTGGATGTCTGCCGGCCTGCTTATGCCGCTCTCGCTTATTATCGTGCTCTTGCCCTTGCCGTACTTTTTCAGCAGCCGCTCGGTGTTGGCCAAGTCCACCTTCAAATCCGACAGGTTGCGATTGTTTATACCCACCAGCTCGTACCCTGCATGAAGTGCTTCCCCGTACTCTTGACCGGTGTGAACCTCGACTAGCACCTGCAACTCTTTTTTGGTTGCGTAGTCGAACAGTTTTTCCATGCTTGACTCGGCTAGGTTCCGGTCAAACACCGTCTTTATGAGAAGAATGCAGTCTGCGCCGGCATGCTTGGCGGCGTCTATCTGAACCTCGCTTACCGTGATGTCCTTCATCAGGATTGGAACTGTTACTGCCTTCCTGACTGAAATCAGGTTGTCCACCGAACCGTCAAACATGTACGGCTGAGTCAGGACCGAAAGGCCGATGGCGCCGGACCTGACCATTTCTGTGGCAATCTGCGCCGGCGAGCCGGACTGCCGGATCTGGCCCCGGGAAGGCGAAGAGAACTTGACTTCTGTTATCAGCGGCGCATGCCGGCAGGCCAGAATGGCTTTTCTCAGCGAAATAGTATCATGGGTGAGCCTCTGCTTTACTTCGTACGCGCCCTCGTCTATGGCTTTAAACGAGTTTTCCACGAGCCTCTGTAGCGTGTCTGGGCCGGCGAACCTGCTCATGAGCAGCCGTTCGTAACGTCTGCGGGTATTAAATCCTATTTGGTAATAGTTTCTGAGTTCGCCGCAAGAAAGTAGAATCCACCAAATCGGTCAAAGAATGGGTTTGCGAAATCTAGCAGTATTACCAAAGCTCCAAAGATGGGATGTGTCTGGCCAAGTTATCAGAACTGCCCTTACTTGGCTATCCTTAAATAGCATCTCCATTTTTTAAAGATATGAGCACACCTCAAGAAGAGCGCAAGCCTCTTCCAGTGCTAAAATTATGTGACAAGATTCCTCAGTTTGGTACTGAACCAGGGGAGGGTGCATTATCCGTGGGGGATAATAGAACGGATCTGGTTAAGCGCCTGCAATTCATGCTCAAAGATTTGGGATTTCCTCTTGGAACAAGCGGAGAAAATAGCAACGGAGTTGATGGTATTTTTGGTGAGCAAACACGAAAAACAGTCCTTGATTTTCAAACAAACCATAAACATGTAGATGGAAATCTCCTCAAACCTGATGGAATGGTCGGTCCTAGAACTTCTGATTCTTTGAATAGGGCCATGGTTGGAATATGGTATGATCATTATCAAACGCCAAAGGAGCTTGTGGAGAACAAAACCTTCGTTACTGCTACATCTGAATTTCTATCAAATGGCTTTGAATTTCAGGTGGGTGAAACAATCGAAACAACAACCGGGGATGTTCCAAACAAGATTCAAAGAACAGATGGACGAACCGCATTTGTAACCATAGCACCGCCACTCAAACCACGGCCTACTTTTGACGTAAAGGTAGTTGATGGTGACTTGAAGGCAGTAGGGGAAGGTACAACATTCCATGTAGATGGTACGAAAACTAGAACCACTGATGAAGAAAGCAACATCAAGCTAAACAAGAACAAGACATTCTTGTCGCTTATAGAAAGTTCTGAATAATCTTCCATAGTTCAACACCCCTGTCCTGTATAAACATGATTTTCGGCGAAAATATACATCAATTTTTCAGAAAAGAGTGGTAGGGATTTTTGAGTATAGTTGATCTTGCCGAATTGTCTGGATGCAATTTCTGATTATCTTCGTTTGGTAATAATTGAAAGTAACACATTGATTAGAAAAGGATCTCTTTCATTTCATTTACTGGAGGATCCGGACTTATCTGTTTAAGACTCGGTGGAGCTGATCCCAATAGCCGCTTCATTTCGGGTTCAAAATCAAAAACTGTCCCACCAGGTCCTGCCTCGCCGGGAGGATCATGCACATCGGCTAATGTGCTATCAAACTTGGTTGCATCGTCTCCCCAAGCAGATATCAAATCTGGACTAAACTTCTTGCCAAATGGTAACTGAGCACTACGGGATTTACTGTACCCATTATCGTTATAATCAGTCCTAGATCCTCCATGGGACGATCCACTTGCAAAATCAAGGATCATATTAAATTCTGTAGATTTTATGACGTTTTCATAAAGAGAAATTCCTGTCCCAAAGCGACTGTCGAGTTTGTCAAAATCTTTTACTACGAATACCTTCATCTTGTCTGGAGTCGCGGGGTAAGGAAAACACAATCTAGCCGCATCTAGACCCTCTAAGGCAGAAATTATTGTAGGTATGTCGATGTTGGCAAACTTGGTAAATTTCGGGTTTTTCACTAATCGGAATTCAATAAACGTTTGTTCATTAGCTATTAGTGTCAAAGACATATCTTTGATAGGATTCAACTTTGGAATGTCTTCTATCTTTTCTCCTCTGAAGAAGTTGTTCGCTTTGGCAATTTTAAAAAACTCCTTCCATTTCTGTACGGTAAATTTCTGTACTCCAAATGTGTTTATCAAGCTATCAAACAACACGGTTGAAATGTCTGGACATCGTTTGCTAGATTCATAAATTCGTAGTTGAGGAAAAGCATCAAAGAAAATTAAGAAATTTCCTCGTTCTAAAAACCTGAATAGCCCTGCACTGACTGTTGAAGCAGCAGGAAAGGAAGTAAACAGTGAGGGAATCAAAAGTATTGCATCCAACAGGTCTGTTCTTTTAAGGTCAGTCATTGTGTAGCCTGCGTTCCTAGAGACGAGATGTGCTAGAAAAGACCATGGGAGCTCGGGATTCCTCCGAAAGATTCCTCTGTATGCTGCCGTACGAAGTATGTTGTTCTTGTTAGAAGAATCTCTTTGGCTGATGATTGTCTGAATGATTCTCTTAGTGTCCGAGCAAGGGGGTTCTACTCCAAAATTAGAAATAACGATGGTGTGTTCCTTGCCAGGCCCACCCATATACCGTCACCAGTTAGTTGTTGTTTTGAATAATTAACTATTGTGCTAGTATGTGAACACACTATCAGAATCCCCGCTAATGGT
>CAZKXR010000032.1:0-27427 GCA_964556935.1 uncultured Nitrososphaera sp. | reverse complement strand
AAGATGGACATTAATTCTGCTACGTTATATGGACACGAATTCTGCTACTATACAAGTAGGCCAGCTTGCTAACATAGATTTCAGCACCGTAACAAGATACTGGAAGGCATGGTATAAGGTAGGATTAATGAAATCGATGTCTGTAAAGGGTGGGGAAAGGTACATCAAGAACTTCAACCTCAAAGACTTTGGCATAGAAGTACCAAAGCTGCCAACTGAGGTATCAAAGACAGAATCACAACCATCTACGACACAACCAACCCTGAGCCAAGCCATTGAGCAAACCCAGCAACCATTGGAGGGAAGTAACTCGCAATGACCGAACAGCCTAATTCAACTATAGAGGAACAAATATTGGCGGAGCTGAAAAAGACGAACAAAGTTATCACTCTAAGCAATGGTTCAAAACTGGAATCGGAGTTGGCTAGATATGCAACTACTGATGAACGGAAAAAGATATGGGCTCTCATAGACGGGAAGAGAGACATTAATGAGTTGATACAGAGCAGCACTCTGAGGAAGACGCCAGTATATGATTTCCTTAGTATATTAGAAGTCGCAGGCCTGATTGAAAGAGTACGTGGAAAACCGCCTACAAGAACAATCGACTTCGTGCCTGCAAGCTGGGTAGAGCTCCTTCAAAGCCAAACAACACCTACATTAGAACATACATCATCGATGGCAGTGCAGCAAACAGAAAAAGACACTAAACCAAGTGATACAAATGGATGACAAAGAAACTCTGAGGAACATACTGGAAACCTTAGATGACGTCCGAGCAATCCTGCTTCTGACCAATAATGCCAGTATAGAGGAAGCAAAAAAGAAGTTGCTCGAAAAAGGATCCGAACAAGAGAAAATCTATGGACTTTGCGATGGGAAAACCACAGAAGAAATAGCTGCTACTCTTCAAAAGACGCCGGAATATGTGAACTCGAACCTTTCTAGACTCAGACGCAAAGGCTTAATCAAGACGGCAGAAAGGAACGCCAAGAAGGTGCATGAACAGAGGTTTTAGATATGACCAAACCAGATGAAAAAACAATTAATGATCGTATCCAACAAATTGAAGAAGACATTCGAGATATGCGCAACGACATTGCCACAATTAAGAGCAACACTATAAACATCGACAGAATTAGTACATTGACCAATACCTCTGTCATTATCAAAGATATAATGTCAATCATAGGCAGATCCGAGGTTAAAGCAGCCGTATTGCATCTGACAAAAGAGGAGATAAGCGCTCAAGACCTTGCATCGCAGATAGGGCAAGACTCTAGTAATCTTGCCAAGTTCACCGGCCCATTTACAGGGAAGAAAGGATATCTTGTTGAGATAAAGAGAGGTCGCAACAAGTATTTTGTGAGAGGCCCAATGGTGGATCTTGTAAACATAGATGACTATGAGGAATTCGCCAAGATAATAAAATCATGGGAGTCTAAGATAACGGCATCAGCCGTCAATCAACCGACAGAATCAACACCAATGGCCGAACAAACTGAACAGAAATTGGATTGATATAATGGCTGTCCCTATTGGTTACGAATATGTTGCTTACATAGCTATTACAATCTACGCAATTATCTCTGGAATACTTGTTATCTATAACCTGACAAATAAAAGAGAGCGAACAAAGCGCTTTCCTCTCTTATTTTTGTCTAATTTTGGCCTTTTTATTGCTCTGATCCTCATAGCTCCTCACTATTGGAATTTCGGGGATGGAATTGATTTCATGGCTTTCATAGCCTACTCGGTATTGGGCAGCTATATAGCCACTATCGAGATACCAGGTTATCTTCTCCTTTCAAGATTCGACGATAAATTATCTGATGACTTGCAGAATATCAGAAAAGGTATCATTATGCTTAACTATGATTCTAAAGATTTTAACGACCTTGAATCTAGAATTAATTCGATGACGGTAAGATTGAAAGATCTTTCTTTGAATGACATTGTTGAACATTTTGTTGCATCATTCAAACGAATGCAACAGATAGACAAAACGTTGTATGATATAACACTTAAGGAATTAGGTGAAAATATACAGCATATACTAAGTAGAAGCAAACACCCTTTCCCGAACCTTATAGAAATATTGTCTCTTGCGGGCATGAGCTTCTTGATAGGACAGTTTCTAAATCATTTTCTTCCATGATGCTCAGGATCGAAATAAATTTACAAACGACTCTTGTTCTTCGTAAACTACAGAAGCAGAAGGGTAAGCCAGTATTTATACGAAAGATATCGAATCCAATCCAATAATGGTCAGACCCCTAAGGGGCCTTTGTCTCCGAGAGCCGCTGGTACAAACCACACAACCAAGGCTGGACCTACTTTTTGGGTCGGCTGCAGATTATTGCAAAAAGTGATGCACCAAGACACACACAAAGTGTGTCTCAGTCGAGGTGCATTTCCTCATCTCGCTGAATAGGCGATCGGTGCAGGTTAGTGTCATCACGCAGAAAAATCTGCGCAGTACGAGAATTAAAAGGGTTGCTCTGTCTCCTCGATCCTCTTGCCCCTTTCTGTGGGGATGATCCTCATACTGCCGCCGGCAAATTCCTTCTTGAATTGTTTGCCATTGAAGACCCTGTCCAGGAAGATGGCCAGCGCCGCTATCTCTGAATGCGGCTGGTTTCCCACCGCGATGTTGTAGTCGGCAAGCTCGTAGACCTCCCTTGGCACCTTTTCTGCGCCGATTATCACGAGGATCTTGTTTTCCCGGCGGATCTGACTAGCCGCATCGCCTATGTTGATTCCATACATGGTCAGGTGGGCCACTTTGCCGCCGGCTTTTTTCCAGTCTCTTACAACGGCCTTCCAGTTGTCAGTGACTTCCACCTTAAAATCAGGGCCGCCCCACCTCCTCGTCACGGAATCAACGGTCTCCTTGACCGACTGGTCGACGCCGGTCATGTAGATCATGTCCGCGCCAAACGCGCGTGAAACAAGCGCCGCGTGCGTGGTGACGCGGTCGTCACGCACAAGCCTATGTCCTATTCTGAGGACTGACACTTCCTTCTTTTTCATCCTTGATCCTCTCCTCAAAGAGCATGCTTCTGGCAAGGCTTTTTAGCTGATCGATGTTAAATCCAGTCTTGGCGGAAACTGGAAGCACGCGCCTTGAACCAAGCAAGCCAAGCTGGCCGGCCTTGTCAAAGGCGTCTTCGGTCGTGGTCAGGTCCACCTTGTTCAGAACATAGATGATCCTGGTTTCCGGGACCTTGAATTCCCTGATCACTTCAAGGGAGCTGTAAAGCTTCAGCCTGATGTCCTCCATCGACTCGCTGATGTCCAGAACAAGAAGTACGAGGTTGGCAAAGGCAAGCTCCTCCAGTGTGGACTTGAACGCGTCTATCATGTACGCCGGAAGCTTGCTGATAAATCCCACCGTGTCCAGAAGCAAAGTCTTTTCTCCGTGCAGATCGATGGCACGGGTATACGTTGACAGCGTGGTAAAGAGCCCCTCGCCGACGGTCTTGGTTTCCCCGGTAAGCGCGTTGAAAAGCGTTGTCTTGCCAGCCGACGTGTAGCCTGCAAGCGAAATCGACGGCAGGCCTGCCTTGGCTCGCTGGCTTCTATACAGCTGCCTCTTGGTCTCTTCCTTCTCAAGCTTCTTTTTCAGAAAAGCAACCCGCCTTTTGATGTCAAGCAGGTAAACATCGGCCTCGTACTTGCCAAGGCCGTAAAAGCCGGGCTGCTCGCCGATCCTTGCCAGCCTGACCTTGTCCCGGGCCCTCGTCATCTCGTACCTCAGCTGCGCCAGCTTGATCTGGGTCCTTGATTCGGCAGTGCTTGCCCTGCGCTCAAATATCTCCAGAATCAGGCGCTCCCTATCTATGATCTCTATTTTGCACATGCTTGCCAGGTTGTACGTCTGGGATGGCTTGAGAACCTCGTCAAAGATTATGACCTCTGGCGTGACCGCCTTGATCAGATCCCTGACCTCTTCGGCCTTGCCACGACCTATGCCGAATCTGGACTTTGTAATGTGCTTCTGCGTGACGACCCTTTCCACCCTGTAGCCTGCAGCATCAGCAAGGGCGATGGCCTCCCTGATGGCTTGCTCCGCAGGATAGGTTATCAGAATCGCCTTTCTCGATGAGTCGGCCAACTCTGTCACTGGTTTTTCTTGGCGTCGTCGGCCTTAATGTACAGCTTGATCCCCAGATACCGTTCCAGTTTCTTGGCAAAAATCTCGTCTGGCTTGAGCGCGCCGGTCTCAAATCTCTTGATGAGAGCTGCCTTTTCATTCATCTGCATGCCTAGCTGTTCGTGAGTCAGGCCTTTCTTCATCCTGGCCTCCCTTATTAAACGCGGGAATTCCGGATCAAGCATGGTTTCATCGGTCATGGCAATCTTTTTTGCAGGCGCGGCCGCAGACGCCCTTTTCTTGGCGGGAAGCGGAGCAGGAACGTAAGGTTTTCCATGTTTAGTGCATGCGGCACAGACCCTGAACACTGTGCCGTCGACGATTACCATCCTTTTCTCCGCAGCAGGTTTGCCGCACAGCTCACAGTATGACATTGTTAGACTGGCACCGACGCGACGATTTAGCCTTTTCTTAGCGTGTTTTGTACCGTCATGTTGAGCACTATCTCGGCGATGTCGCTGGCGTATTCGGCGGCGCGCCGGACGTTCTCCGTCATCATCTTGATCCTGTATATTTCGTTGATGTCACGGGGCTTTATGGATCTGACGATGGCCTTCTCCATGTCGTCTATCTTGCGCGCCTTTTCGATGGCTCTATCTGCTGCTTCGTAGTCGCGCTTGAACATTGAAAGGCAGGCGTCGTCTAGAACCTCGAGCGCAAAATTGCACATGTCCTCTATCTTCTCTACTATCTCCTTGTTGATGGGCTGCTGATGCATCTCGACTATGTCCTTGGCGATTATCGTTGCATGGTCGGCCACACGTTCAACAAACTTTGTAACGAGCCTGTACCCAAGACAGATGCGCGGATCTTCTAGGCCGATCTCCTTTAGCAGATACTCGTTTTTGATCGCTATTTTGAGCTGCCTGACTATATAGAAGCTGAAGCGGTCCACCTCGTCATCGGCCTTGATTACCTCTTCGGCAAGCTCGGCATTGTTTTCCCGCAGTGCAATAAGGACATCGCGGTACATGGACTTGGCGATAAGCAGCATGCGCTTGAATGCAGCATCCACGGACAGGTCCAGCAGGTTGATGAGCACCTGAAGCGTGATACCGCCGGCAGAATCGGCGATTATCTCCGTTCCCATGAGGATCCTTCTTACAATGCTTTTGATCACCTCGCGCTGCTCTACTGACAGCCTGCCGTCCTTGGGGACTACGTTTATGGTGTTGTAGCCCAGAAAATAAAGCGCAATAAGCTTTCGTGCAATAAAGTACGGGTTGTTATCCTTTGTAACCTCGATGGTGGCCTCCTTCTGTTCTTTTATCGCCCTCTTTGAGGCCGGGGCAATCTGAAGGGTGGAGTCTCCCTGCCTCAGAATGACAACATGGTCGCCCTGCTTCAGGCCGAGGTCCTGTATCCATTTCTTGGGCAGCGATACGATGTATGAAGATCCCCCGGTGTACTGCAATTTCCTTGTTTCCTCGCCACGCACACCGTTGCCATTGCCGTTATCGACGTTATTTTCCATCAGAAGTAGAGTTCAAAAATGATTCTATATATGTGTAATTGTCTCCTATATAGATAAAATGACAACTGGTAACAGGGTACTATATTTATGTGGGCACATGAAACAAATCGTGTTTGAACCCTCTACCTGTTGATCCCCGTGAGAAGGTCTGCCACCACGTTGATGCGCTGTTTGGAAGCGGCGTTTCAAATGTGCTGCCGGCAGACCTGCAATTCGAGTTTTCAAGGAGGACCGGCAGAATAAAGAATTTCAGCATAGACGGCAGGCTGGTTGCAACCCTCCGGACGGACGGCGGACTGGCCCTCACCGTTTTTGGCGCGCAGTACCTAGTAAATAACAGCAGCCGGTTCCTGGAAAACTGCATCGTGCCTGTCCAGGATGCAGTTCCATTTGTCAGCGAGGGGCGTTCGCTTTTTTGCAGACATGTGAAATGGTGCGGCAGCAACATCGCGGCAGGCTCAGATGTCGCAGTCCTTAATGACAATCACGATACGATAGCAGTCGGTGTTGCGGTGCTTGGCTCAAGTTTGATGCAACAGTACGACAGGGGCGTTGCGGTCAAAGTGCGCGAAGGAATAAAAGGTAGAACGGATTAGACGAGAAACATGATGCGCGGCAACCGCGAAATGAGGCGCATGTTGGACAAGATGGGCCTCGAAATGAAGGAAATGGCCAACGTTGAGGAAGTCATCATCAAGACCGATACCAAGGAGCTGTACCTGATCAAACCGCAGGTAATCGAGATGAAAGGCAAGGACAGCACTATCTTTCAGGTAGTTGCGACCGATATCGAGGAGAAACAACGGGAAGTGCCGTCGTTCAAGGAAGAGGATATCATACTGGTCATGCAGCAAGCCGGCGTATCCCGGGAGAAGGCGATCAATGCATTGACCGAGTCCAAGGGCGACATGGCGCAGGCAATTCTCAGCCTCACGACTTAAATATCCCCTTACTTCCATTTCTGTTGGCTTGGAACACGAAAAGACCAAGACGGTTTCCACTTCACATTCAGTTGTCGAGACCCTCATAGGCTCGCTGTCTGAACTTGAAAACGATATTGACAGAATTAGCTCTCAGGTAGAGGATATGAAAAAGCGCCTTATGGCCCAATCCAACGAAGAGATCGACAAACTAAAGCAGCAGATAATTTCCATGGCAAACGAAGACGCCAAAAAAATTGTGGAAAGTGCCAAGGCTGAAGCTGAAGCAGAATCGGCTGCGATAATGAAGGAAGCAGAGAAGAACCTTGACAGCATCAGGAAGAATATAGAGGCCTCGTTTGACAAGGCGGTCGACAGCATCATGAAGACGGTGCTGGAAACCACCGAAGCCCCGAAGGCAGAAGCGCCAAAAGCGGAGACCAAGAAAGAAGCCAAACAACCTGCTCCAAAGATCAAAAGGTACTCAGCAGACGGCAAGCCGATTAACTAACACAAAGCTTAAAAGCGCTTTTTGGGCAAAGCTAGCTGTTGATGAAACGCCCCTGATAAAGGAGCTTTTACAATACAGGGTAGCGGTTGCTACTGTTCGCGGTGCACCCTACTACAGGATTACCAGTGCGCTGAAACTTATGGAACTAAAGTACTACTCTCTGTCCCCGGAAGAAGCCGCTTCAACCGATGCAAAGGTCATAATAACCACGCGTGACGAGGCAGGGATAATAACTGCCCGCAGAAAGGGCAGCGTGATCCTGGATACCGAGCTGGAAAAGTATCCTGCCATTGCAAAGGCCAAGATACTCCGTAGCATCGCCGGCGAACAGGCAGATGACCAGATGATCATAGGCATCGATCCTGGAAGCAGGATCGGGATATCGGTCATTTACATGCATGAAGAGATAGCCAGCACTGTCGAATCGTCGCCGCAGCAGGCAATAGAAAAGATCTCCGCGATACTGGGGGGCATAAGCTCCAGGAAAAAAGTGGTCAGAATAGGCGACGGCAACATGACCATGGCAAGCCAGATGGCTTGGCTTGTGAAAAAACGGTTTTACGACACTGTCGATGTCGAGATTGTGGACGAACATGGCACGTCGCGGCCTCAGAACATAGATGCAAACCGGCGCGGCGCGCGCGACCGATCATCGGCAAGGACGATAGCATTTCGCAGCGGAAGAAGCTTTAAACTGAAATAAACGCTTTTATTTTCAGGTTTCAGTGATTGCAGTTAAGCGAAGTTAGCCCAGCCCGGTTAAGGTACGAGCTTCCCAAGCTCGGGATCGCGGGTTCGAATCCCGCACTTCGCACCATTTTCCTTCTTGATTTCAGTTCTTTCAATCTCCACTATTTGGAGACTCGCGTTTTAACGCTTGATAGTATTGTTTATTGAACATACCGGCTGCATAAAGAAATCATTTCCTTTATCGAGGGATTTCTTCCAAACACACAGGCAAAAAAGTTCCTATTTCAGTTTTATTCAACGAAACTTTCCTGCAGTTTTCTGAAATTATTAACGCCCTACTTCATAATTGCTGTTACAATAGGCTCTGAATCTGGAAAGGCGCATAAATGTAGAAGGCCAAGATGAACAAGAGAAGACGAGTTGGCAGATCGCGCATCTTCAGCTACTCAGATTACAAAGGTCAGGAACAGTATCAAGATGTCTTTTGGCAGGCTAATGAGTTTCAGGGGGATTCAGATGGCGCGCAACAGGCTGACATAAACGTATCTTCGGTTCCTGCAGCTAGGATTCGTCATGATATTGACGAGGAGAGTCTTCAGATGACTTTGGCAAAGTATATGTAATCTGCTGGAGGCAACTTCTAAAGTGTCCACCGTAACTCGCCAAAAGCCCGGTGCTACTAAGAAGGGGCAAACGCGGCCATCGGTATTTGAGAACTTGCTGGAGCCAATTTCACCTGTCAACATGCCGTTGCTCCTCTTGGATAAGGACTTCAAGCCCATTGCAGATATCGAGATCAAGGTAACGCTTGCTTCGGGCCAGAAGTTGACAAAAAGGACCAACAGCGATGGGACTACGAAAATTGCAAAGCAGCAGGGTGAACTAGAACTGTCTATCGCATAATCCAACATCGGGTGCAAATCATTAGAAATAGGTAAGATATGCATTTCAAGCTTGTACATATCCACCGAGAGAGGAGGCTCCAGATCAATTGAGGATGCGCGCTTAAATGCAAGTACGATAGTATACGCACACATCCAATGGGAGAGGCCGGTGTCCACAGGAATATAGAAATGACTGCATGGGGAGTAAACGAAATAAAACTCCTGCAAAGCGCGAACTTTGACAAGCTTAGCAGCGACCTCAGTCTGGATCAGAGGCTTGCCTATGAGACCTACGCGGGAAACTGGATGAGGGATTTTTCCCAGCTGTTTGTACCAATTGTCTACAATACCGTAAAGGACTTTAAGAAAGAAGCAGGTGTTTCGGGAGCTCCACTTGGTGGAAAAAATGCTACCACCCTCCTTACCGCGTTGCTGAAAGCTTTTGCTATTTTGGAATTGGGAGATCAAGTGGGACAGAATCTCGTTACTGCCAAGAATTTAGGTGCATACAAGCCCGAGGAGCACATGGACAATCCCGGTGGCTATACTTTGAAGAACGACGTACTTGTTCGGACGGGAGACGAGTTTGTCACAGGGGATGTTGCACCCGATGGCGAGAGGAAAAGCCAGCTAGGCGGTAGCGGGATTACAGACAAACTTCAATTAGAAGAGGCAAAGTTGTATCAGCTTGGACCTAACAGGCTCGGTTTGCATATTTTCAATACAACAGAATGGGTGAAAAAAAGCTTCAAGGATTCGCTTTCTGCGGGAAGCGACTCTGAAAGAAGGATGCTTTTTGGGAGAGGACTGCACGGGATCGAAGATTATTTTGCACATTCAAACTATATCGAGGTTGTCCTCAATCTCATCATGATGAATCCTAACAAGTTTGGTTTGGCAGCCAACTCTACTCTGCGGGGCAAGCCCTCATCACCAAACACTATAAATTCCAAGTTTCCAGTTGACACGCTGTTTGAAATCTCCGGGCTTCCTCCATCTAGTCCTTCAGGCGGCGGCTCTGCCACTTTGCTGATTGGCTCGCTTGATAGACAGGCCATAACAACCGGTACTTTTGGCAGCCTCGATACCAAGATTAGCATAATCCATGTCCTGATACCGATCGTCGGCCCGTTGTTTGAAGCAATAAACAAGAGTATTGATGAATGGCTGACAATCATTGAAAATAACGAAGAGTCTACCATTGACAAGATAATAGCAAAGAGCAAGCTTCGCAGGTCCAGTCTCGCCATCAAGACTATTCTGCAGGGTATGGATGATGCCGGGATTACTTTTCCCATCTTGACTATCGAGACAAAGAAGATCAGAGATCTAATTGAAAGCGATCTTGTGAAAATGGTGATTCCAGACTCACTTTTAGATGTCAAAGTACCTGTTGACATTCCAAGGGTAAAACAGACCAAATCAAAGGAGGCATTTGATCAATACTTGCAAATTTTCAAAGTTATCAAAGTTCTCGTCAAGTTCCGGGATGCAATAAAAGACCTTCTAAAACTTGACATAATTAAAGGGGTATTGCGAGCAGCGCTCACCCAAGCTCTTGATATAATTGATACGCTTCTAAAGAAATTCAGGGAGTTTCTAAAATTTCAGATAAGAAAATTGATTATCAGGTTGATTGTCTCCATGCTGGGACTTGATTTAAGCAAGATTACCAGTGACAAGGAAGCGGCGCTTGACAAGCTTGCGGAGAACACGCAGGAATTGATAAAAAGAATGGTGGAAGAAGCAGATTTCCTAGTTCCCAGTACGTCTTTGCAGACTAGAACAACAAAAGGCGACCTTTCTAAAACAGATCCAAAAGACCCTAAATCTCCAAGAAAGAATGACCCAAACGTCGTGCCTGGGGTTAAGGATCCCAAAGAGCTCCCTCCCTCGCATTCTGAGGTTTGCAAGGACCATCCTCCCTCTCACGAGTCGATATTCTTCGAGCTCCACCGGGAGCTTGCTATAGAAGCAGTCCGGCATCTTACGGTGCTCATGCACGATGCATGGAAAAGCGCGGGATTCAGCACAAAGGTAATATCCGGGCAGGCGAGCGGGCCTTCATCAAATTCTGTGGAGTCTTTGGACAAGGAGGCAAAGGAGAGGGCTGATGCTGCGAAGACAAACATGGAAAATATTTCAAAGAAACATGGAGTTCAGACTGCCTTTCTCCAATCAGGTGGAGCGGCCGACAGTCTTAAGAAGCTGGCCAACGCAGTCGATCTCTACATTTCTCATCCGCTTGACACGGTGTGGTGGCAGAGTGTTGTAAAGAAGTACTTGGCATCTTCAAGCAAAGAAACCAAGGTCATGTCAGAAGCTGCGGAGCGCAACAAGACAAGAACTAGAAGGCAGTGAGAACCGGAGCTATCAGGTCGCTTGGTTCAGCGGGAATTCGTAAATGATGCTACCCACAGTGAGTCGGGCTTTTGTAGGTCTCGCTGTTGTGAGGACTATTATATCCTCCTGGGGTTTTGTGTTGCCCTCCGCGAGCACTTTGTCGTCTTCATCGACAACTTCGTACTTTGCTTCTTCAAATTGTGAAAATCTCTCGCCATCAGCATCAAACAAGGCGACCTTAAACAGGCTGAAATCCACTAACAGGAACTTGATGGATTGCATCTCCGACGTGTCAAGCCTAATCCCTTTTTTGGCGGCCTTGAGGGTGGCGGTAACAATCAGCTCCCCCTCTGTTATTTCCTTTGGCGTCTGATAAACGTCAAAATGCCGGCCCACCATAGCCCTATTCAATGCATCAGAAGTCTTGGGACCAACCGAGCCATCGGCGCTGAGCTGCTCTCCATCCCAGTCTTTGTTCTCTTCTTGAAACTTTTTTACTGCGTGTTCTGTCTTGCTCCCAAAATCTCCATCTACCTCCAAGGGATTACCGTCATTATCCTTAATCCCTAGTTCATTCAACATCTTTTGAAGAGTCTTGACAAGTTCTTCTTTGTCGCCGCCAGCATAATGCATCTTTCCTGCAAACCTGTTCCCAAGTGCACCTTCGCCCTTTACCGGATTAAAAGGAGGGTTTTTGTTGCACAATTTGGCGGCTGGAAGCGGATCGGAAAACTCTTCGCTAACCTTCTCTGTTGTCAAGGTATCAGAAGGCCCACTCCCGCCACTCATCTTTATTTAGGAGCCGTTCGTTTTGATAAAAAGCTAGCTATCTACAAATTGAGAAATGCGTTGGTTGATGCCGAAATATCTGGAAGATAACAAGCCTACAGAAATGCTTGGTCATAACTTAGGAGGCTAAAACGGACATCATTCACCCTTAAAAAAACTTAAAAGAAAGTACCTAATACGTTTCAACATGGAGTTTACCGGATTTCATCTAGGTGCGCTCCAATCATAAAAAATTGGTGATAATCCTGCCACGCAACACACATCATGTTTGGAACAATGAAAAAATAGGATACCCTCCTGCTCACCGTGAAGTCGTTCTTGGATACCAGGATGTTGAAAAGGTGCTGTTATCTTTTACATTTGATGTCAGGGAAAGTCCCGGAGCCCATCTGGATCCGGATCGTCCAATAATGATCAATGGCAGAAGTGTTCAGATTCCTGATTTACCGCAATCAGAGCGTTCCTTAACTTATGTCGAGATATCAGATGTCGATGTAACAAAAGCAGTAAAAACAGGCCAGACAGGGCAAAAGAATCTGGTTGAAGTAAACTATGCAGTCCCTCCGATTTCTCGATTTAAGCCGTTCCTTCAAGGTAAGGTCGGCGAACTGACCCTTTACTTTACAGTGGTGCTTCCTGAAGCAAAGCCTGCACCAGCACCAGCTCCACAATCGCTTACAAAATTCTGCTGGTACTGCGGCAAGAGTATACCTTCTGACTCTAGAGTCTGCCCTTACTGCGCCAACAGGCTGGAGATCATAGACGATAATCCAAAGAAATGCAGAAACTGCGAAAACGCCTTACCTCGCATATCAAAGTTCTGTGACAAATGCGGTAGTGAGCAGCCTGCAACTTAATCGAGAATTGGAGTAATTGCAATGCCTCCGGCTGCGACTCTCGGATCCCTGACAAGTCATGGAACACCCCTTGGTCCAGGTCCGGGCAGCGTGAACGTTCTGATAGGGGGAAAACCCGCATGGCGTGTAGGAAGCGATTTTCATGCATGTCCTCTCTTTGATGGTCCAAAGCCGCATGTGGGGGGAGTAGTATCCATGGGCAGCACCACAGTCCTTATCAATAGCCTTCCTGCAGCAAGAATGGGAGATATTATAGCTGAAGCTGGACCTCCCAATACCATAGTAATGGGCGAGGTTACAGTAAACATCGGATAATAATTGCCCGTTTAATATTGCAACATAATAATCTCCTCAGAAATGCAAAATTATTTGCAACCGCCCAACATTATCAATCCGGTCTTATTCGTACCCTAAGCTTGTACGCACAATTCTATGACAGCAGTAACAGGAAGTATCTAACATTCTGTTGCAACATACCCTCATGCCTGTGCAACTTTTCTCCACCGCATTTGCAATTTATCGTTGATGATTGAAAGCGGGACCAGATCGTCGGTGCCCAGAGTGCTTGAAAGATCTTCTATGAATTCCATGTACAGTTCTTCTTCCACAGTCTTGATCCCTTTCAAAGAAATTCTTTTTGTTTGGATCTCCAATTCAAATGTCTTCATGTGGTCGGGTATCAGCAAAGAGAAAAAGCTGAGCACTTTGTTACCCTGTACCTTTTTCCGCACCCCTTCGCTTATCTCCTGCTTTAGATAGACGGTCAAGCCGCCTTTCAATACTATCTCTATCAGTTCAATCACCGCCTTCTTGACCTTGTCGGGAATTACTTTGTCAGAATCAAGATTTTTTATCAGCTCATCGATCAAGCTGAGCCATTCGTCGTGTTTTTTAGCTAGTCCTGCGAGTCCTTTTTCGCACTCAAATATGGACTGCCAAATCCTCCTCAATGCCTCGCTCTGGCGGGGCCTCGGATCGTATCCTGGAAATACCTTAGCTATGCAGTCCCTGACAAATTCGTTGCAATAATACAGCTGCGAGATCGTTTCCTGCTCTTGCCCGACCCTGCTGGATTCCACGGCCAACCAATCGTAAAACTTTACTTTGCTTCCCAGCTTTTTCGCATGTCTAATAACTTCATCTCCGTAGAGATTCTCCAATTCCCAGTCCATTGGAGAAAGTGGATCCAGTTTCCATCCGGTGCCGTCAGGACGCTGGACAGAGACAATCCTATACAATCTCACAGACCCGACTAGAGCTTCGTCAAAAAAAGTCGTATCCTGGTTCAGCTTGTCGGGAAGTTTATCTTTTGACGGGTCCTTCCTCATTCTTAGCATGCTGCCTTTTTTCAATTCTTTGATCTTGTCCCTATCCTCCCTTGACAGCGGGACTACCTCGTAACCGCTTGCCACTACCTGATGAACAAAATGTATGCCGTCCTTTACCTCGACAAGGCCGGAATGCGTTACTTCAGCCCACGGCGTTGCAATTCTTCTCATCACTTCCGACTCTTTCCCACCGGTTCTCATAATTACATCACCGCTTCTAAGCTTGATGTCTTTTAACGGATTAGCGTATGGAGATTTTTCCCAGTGCTCCTTGTAAGTTTCCTTGCCCAAGGCATCCTTGTAGTAAAGTAAGGAGTCTTTGGCAACAGAGGTCAGCGTCGAGAAGAAGCTCTGGCACGGCATAGGTTCATCAATTGGAAAAGTTTTCTCCGCCCAACCAAGCGAACTATTCTTGCTGGTATCAAATAAAACGCATTCCGCTTTGATACCTGCTCCCTTGACCGTCTTGTTACCTGGGATGATTATATGATCTTCCTTTTGGGTCTGACTCTCTTCTGCTATTTTTGCTCCCTTTTTGTCTACAATTTGGTATTCCCATCTGTACTCAATTTGCCCGCTGTTTGAAGATTTTACAACTAGCTTTATTTTGTCACCTTGATGTGCTCGGCTGTCCTCCTTCCACGAATTCATATCGCCCAAATTTGACTGAACTTTGTCGGGGTCTACAGATGGAAATACACTGGCCGCGTCAGATACAACTTTGAGAAGTTCGTCCAAGAATTTAGGCTGCCGAAACAACTTCATTTCAATCCGCGAAGCAGAAAAATTGACTTCTGTTACATATGCCGGCCTTCCATCGGTTCTCTTCTTTCTTTCTACAGTTTGGCCGCCCACATTCGTTACATCTCAACCATATCGTACTTTCAATTCTAATATGGGACCGAAAATATTAAAAATTTATTTTGTTGTAAAGGCTGAGAGGAATTTAGCATATTTTAACAGCTACTTTTCCCCTGAAACGTGTATTTTCTTGATGATTGAACCATCGATTCTGACTTGCAGGTCTGTCTCTAAGGTGTATGTTAGCCTTCTACCATGCACGTTGTTTGAAGAAGAGCCGTCTTCAATAGCTTCACCGTTTACAGGAATCACCCTAATCCCCTTGGAGGATAAGTTTTCTTTAGACAACAGCAATGTTTTCATCACATCAATTGTAATATCATCACAATTCTTTTGATCCACTGACCAAATATCTATACGACAGTCAATCGAGAGCCTGAGTCCTCTAATCTCGCCGGTCGTTCTTGGAAGCATGTATCTTACGATAACATTCTTTTCGCCCTTTGTAGGCGGAGAGCGGAATTTTATTGCGCCTGAATCATAGTTTACCTTATAATCATCAATTTCATTCTTCTTTGCAGATCCTTCTTCAACGCCAAGAAGAGGCCTGACTGGTTTATCATGCAGCTGAAAAATAGTTCTCTTCCCATCGCCGTCAAACCTTTCAGCTACCTCCTCCTTGGCATCCCCCAAGCTGCCATTGAGGCCTATTTCTTCAAATTTGAATCCGGCGTCGTATACTGCAACTTTTGGAAGTGAGGAAGATTCAGAAAGATCCACTTTTCGTATCGTTAGAACGTTTCCCTTGTCCACTTTGTCCTGAAGGCCCTTCTGGAGAACTTCTGAAATCTCTGTAATTATGGAATTTAGCAACCTAAACTACCTAATTTTGATCACCGCATGGGTTTGATCTTTGACCTCGTATGAATCACGTTACCTATCCTGGGCGTGCATTCCGGGTTTACGTTCTTGAAAACAATG
Organism: uncultured Nitrososphaera sp.; assembly: GCA_964556935.1. Classification (GTDB taxonomy): domain Archaea; phylum Thermoproteota; class Nitrososphaeria; order Nitrososphaerales; family Nitrososphaeraceae; genus Nitrososphaera. Next base: position 11,693 of record CAZKXR010000032.1, on the reverse strand, counting down.
TAACCAACTTTCTTGTTTGGGTTCTTGTTTGTTACTTGATATTTATACCAAGCCGTACGATTAGGAGCTGTGATAAATTCAAGATAAGGATTATCTTTATCACGGTTTAGGCTGATCGTATTCCTGTCGTTGATAAACAGTTTGGATCCTATTACCTCGGAAGTACCGTCTACATACCTTAATTCTATTTCAAGCGTCTTCTTGTCGCCGTTTTCTGCGCCTGACCAGTAATGCAGGATCTCAAAATAATCTGTGATGCCAAACTCGCAGACTACATCCTCCACGCCCCTGGCTGCTGGAACCCATTGTTTTGTAATAAGTCCCATGGCCCTTGATTCGTAGGTCTTGCTCTCTCCCGGAATAAGCACATCTAGCGGATAGAATTTGCCAGATGGGCTATCTACTTCAGTTAATGTCACGCTTTCGCCCATGTTATCTACATAATCCTTTAGTGCTCGCAATTCCTTTTCAAGCCTGAGAATCTCTCCCAGCAGGCCTTCCTGAATGTTGTTCCAGTCTTCTGCGTTAATGTATTCGCCGGGCTTCTTGAGAAGCGGTTCGAATTTAGCCATTAAAGTCACTACTCCACAAATGTAACAAATGCCTTTACCCCTGCGGCCTTTATAGCATTAACTAATTCCACCAGTTCCTGCCCTGAGATGTTGTTCTTTTCTAGGATGCTTAAAGGGACTTTAACCTCAAATGCCGCCAGCATGTGCGCCGTCCATTCGAAGCGAATAGTGGTAGGCGGTATAGACTTGTAAAAAACATGTTCATTAAACTTGGCCTCATTGAATCTTCCCAATGTGTCAGAAAGTCTTTCCTTGTAAATCCATCTCGATTCCTTCCGTGAGACCATTGGTTGAGCTACGGGATTAAAAGAAACATTGCTGCTTACATCTACACCGTCTAGCTCGGCTCTTCCATCCTTGATTATGAGCGTTTGTCCGGACTTGATCGTGCCGTTGTATTTTAATGAAAAGTTATTATCACTATCAATTAATGTTGGCTCTCTGGCTTCACCTTCTTCAACTGTAAGAACAACCGTGATTTGTTCATGGTTTACGCTTACACTGCTCATCTGCCAGTTATCTCCACTTCTGACCATTTTTTCTACTGTCATTGGAACGGGCGGGTTTTCAATCAATACGATCTGATCTTTTGCCACTGCCAGATAGAGCGCTAATTGCGTTTTTACTGCCTCGACGGTTCCCCCGCCTTTAAAGTTTGCCACAGTCGATTTGATACGAATGCGAAAATCCGCGTCTTTTTCGTTGTTCTTGCGTTTGAGTCTAAAGAGCGAGCCCAGAAGGTCAAGGTCCACACCATACGCTGTGTCAACCCAGTGGGATTTCATTACAGAAAACAAGTCTTTCTGCTGTTCCATGATGGATTTTGCAAAGGCATTGACTACTGTATAAAAGAGGGAATCCTTCTCACGCGCCTTGTAGAATTCTGGTAGTCTTTTGATGATTTTTTCCGTTATTTCTGTGCTCATTTTGTGTTTTTCACTATTCCCCAATGTTTACTGTAACGGTCCTTGCAGAGATTCTTTCGTCCTCATTTATCACGATATTTTCTTTAGAGGTGGTCGTGACCTTTCCTCCCTCCCGGTATACAGTTATTGTGAGCTCTTTAACATCTCTTATTCCTGGTATTGCTAATACGCTTGAAAGTATCTGATTGAATATCAGATCATCTCCTATCTTATAAGATGATAGCAGATCCCTGATCTGCTTTTCAACTTCTGATTTTTTCCCGTCTGCATCTTTCACATCTTTCTTTAGAATGATGGTCAAACTGATGTCAACAGAAACTATCTGTGGCCGAGAAAATTCTACTTTTATTCCAGCCGCTCTGGTGTCCTCTATCACTTTTGCAATCTCATTCTCATCTCCCCCGTCGACTACTATTCTAATAATTCCCGGAACGCCGTCAGGAATATCCTGTATCAGTATGGTTTCTATTCCTTCAACACCTTCCAGACCAAATCTAAGAGACTCCATGGTTGCCTTACCGGCTACTTCCAATGCTTTTTTCGCTCTCTCTCGCAGAGATGCGTCGTCTTCATAGTCGGTTCCACCTTCCAGATTGGATCTGTTTATTACCTTTTCAACAAGATCCGGAGGTTTTGACATAAATGTAATGGAGCTAGAGACAACATTGCCTTGTCTGCCCGGAGTTAGGGATCGCACCTGTGCATTGGCTTCCCACCGTCCATTGGGCATCTTTTTCAGTGCTGCTTCTTTAATTATTTCAAAGAAAATCGCGCCTCCTGGTTGCGCCGGGTCAGTAGAAACTCTCGTTCCCACTGGCACAATTACATTTTGATGAACGCCGTAGTCGACTGAAAAAGCTGTTTTATCGTCTGGTTTTGTTCCGCTTGCCAGCCATCTTATTGAATTTATCTCTAGTTCGGTTGTATAATCAAAGTCTGGTTTAAAGGGGTACTTTTTTCCATTTACGATACCATTGACTGCAATTATTCTCTTTAAAGGAGCTTGTTTGAGCTGGTAAATCTCCCTACCATCAAACAATATCGGTTCTCCTGTCACCACTATCTCCGGAGGATCGCTATCCCTCCAGAAAGTGACGTAACCCATTGCACGAGTTGAGACCTTTCTCTGAATGCCAAGAATTGCGGCAACAAGGTCTAATGCATTACCGTTTGCAGTATCTATGAATCCAGACTTGTATACCTGGTCGATCTGGGCGTATACGAAATCAAGTTCCCTGCTGATTGCCTCTACAATTGTCCGTAGCACACTTCCAGTATTGATGTCTGTCAGACCAGAAGGCTCACTGAAAATATAGCTCACATGGAATTCAGTTTTTTCGTCAGGCCTATTTTCTCCAACCCATTCAAGCATGTTATCAGAAAGCCTGTAATCGACCCCTTCATCAAACGGACGTCTTTCGCCTTTGATCAGGCCTTCAACTCTTGTTATTTTCCTGACCGGTGAAAATTCTAGACGATACTTTACTTTGATCCTTTCATAAACATGCTTTTCTTTTGCAACCCCTTTTGTGATTTGTGCAAGTATGTCGTCAACTATATCTTTGTACGACTTCCTAAAGTGAATCGTTTTTGCCAAGGAATCATTCATCATACTGGACAAATCACACACCTGCCTCCAAGTAAAACGGGAATACAATATTCAAAGGAATATTCTTTCCAATTGGTATTATGGCAATTTCTACGTCTACCGCATTCAAGATGTCTACTGGACTTGGTTTGACGCTTATACTAAAGTCCTTGTTCGGTCCCGCATTCCTGTCCACCTGCCCTTCAGAAAACTTTGATAATCCCACCGTGACCTTGGGCCTTTCTATCTCTGTTTTCTCTTTGGCTAGCAGGCGGCTTTTCACTGTGATACTTTTTATCTCTCTTATTCGAGGTTCTTGGGCAAGTGTCTCTCTTAATGCCATTTTAAGACGTGCCCTAACAATCTCATTATTTGGCTGGCCCACAAATTTGAAAATTGTTGAGCCATAATTTGGGTGGCCTATATCGGCCAATTCGCCTTTAACCGTCCTAAGCCGATGCAAAATTGATTGGGCCAAGTTGATCTCTTCTGAGGCAATCCCCATTTCGCCATTTTCGCTCACTGCCAGATCCGATCCCAAGGCAGTTTCTGCTAGCATCAAATCCGATCCAAGAAGTTTATTCTTGTTCTCGCTGCTCATTGTTTCATTCTCTTCCAGCTGCTAGTTGATGTTCACTAGACTTCCTCTTATAGTTAGCACTGCACTTGACTTTACAGTGAGCGGAGCAGTGGCTTCCAGGTTCGCAGTTGCATCCGATTTAATGTTAAGCGGGGCGGTAGATTGTATGTCAAAACTGGCCCCGGACTTCATTTTCAGGGATTGTTGGCTTTCCATCTTGATATTCATAGCTTTGAACGTTAAATCTTTGTCGCATTCAACCGTCATGTTTCCTTTACAATGTATCTGTACGTCAGCATCGCTATCGATACGAACGCCATTGTTATCCATGACCACTATACAATTCGACCCGCTAGGAGTAGTCTTGAACTCGATCATGCCGGAATCCTTTACCGTGATAAGGGAATCGCCAATCTTGATCTTCATCGAATCATCGTGAATCTCGATATTCACGTTGTCTTCGGAGCCCGGTAAAATGATGTTGAATCTTTTGAGACTTGTTTCCTTTGAGTAGGGTGGTTTGTATATGATCTCTTCTTCTTTGCTTGCCGGCGGCCTGTCCTCGTCGTTATAAAGTCTGCCCAGTATTACGGGCGAGTTGATGTCGCCATTGATAAATGCGATAAGAACAAGGTCGCCAACATGAGGAATATTGGACAATCCTATATGCTGTGTCAAGACAGGAACTTTACGCAGTTCAACATCCTTGTCCTTCAATTTCACGTTGATTTCATAGTTATCCTTATCGCTGTCGCTGGAGTGTGGAAAAACAGAGGTCACCACACCAAGCTCTGTGATAAGCACTTTTTTGACCTCGCTTGCAGCCACCTTTTTCATCACATCGATTATTCCACTCATTTGCATCAACCTGTCATCCTTTATTGGACGATACTCCTGCAGAGCGCCATCGTGATAAAACCATCAGACTTGCTCAAATAGTGTTCGATTTCCCGTACCTGGAATTCTCCATTGAGCGATTCCTCAGGTACGCCTTGAACCTTGACAGTGTTACCAAGCATAATCTTGGGATTTCCGATTGTTTCGACCTTGATTACTACAAGGGATTTCATCCTGTTGAGAATGGCTTCTGCCACCTTTTTGGCAGAATCCTCGCTTCTAATTGCCTTGTTTTGCACCAATAATTGATTGCTGCCATCTCCACTGGAGCCTTGAATGTTTTTCTTCGTAAGCCAATGGGATACATCGCGCCCTTTAGAACCTGATGGGCTGGTCCCAAAGACTTTTACAGAATCTACAGACGGTGATTGATCCACCCTGCGAATTCTAATAATATTTTTCCCGTATTCCAGTAAATGCGGTTCTTTGGCTTCATGTTTTTTGAAGACTAGCTTTGCTTCATTAGTGCTATAGAAATCAAAACCGCAAATCTGTGCCAATTCAATAATATTCTCATATGCAGTCTTGTTTCCACCAACCGCATAGTATGGAAGCTCTATTCCATCAGAGACGGTCTCGATTTCGATGCCTACGCTGTCTGCCAGATCCTTTACAATGGCACCCGCAGTTTGGTTCTCATAAAATCTATTGACGCTTAGGTTGTAAAGCTTGATAAAAGAACTCAACGCCGTTACTCTGACGTTTGAACTCTGAAGGTTAAACGAGTCCACTGTTCCAGCAAAAACATCTGTCAGCTCGTTGTTATCGTTCACATTGTAGCCAAGGGATACTGAGACTGGATCATTCTTGGCAAAGCCTATTTCCCCGTCTCTTTTCCTGACAAGTCCTTGAAAATTGCCAGGAGCCGAATCCATGCTAAGCTTCACATTGATATCGATTAGATCATCTGAGCTTTCTGGATCTAACGAAAGCGAGCCTAGCTGTAACTTGTATACGGGATGGAGCAATGACTAGACCACCTCACCCATTTCTTTAAACTTTTTTACTGATAGCCAAGCCTTCCTAACTATAGAAATATGAACATGTAATTCTATACACGATTTTCTTTAAGCCCGTTAAGTGGCGGCTTTGAAAAATTGTTAAATAATACCTTCTCTACCAATAACGCATGGCAAGGGTAATTCCCGGTGTTGAGGTACAAGTAATAAAGGAAATTGTTCCGCAGCAACTCTATCCATCTGGAGTTGTAGGAATGATAGGGACGGCCGACAAGGGCCCGGTTGGTAAGCCCTTTACTGCGACTAGTTACAAAGAGCTTACCGAGGTATTTCTGAAAGACACCCCAGGTTCACTAATTCGGGAAGCAAAGAGCGCATTTCTCAACGGGGTATTCCAAGTGGTTGCTGTAAGGGCTGCAAGCTCTAGTGGAACACCCGCCAGTGTGGCCCTTAAAGGGGGAAGAAGGAACAGGGATGTAGTAAAGCTAACGGCCAAGGAAGTTGGCGGCAACGTAATAGAAGTCAAGGTTATGAGGGGTGCATCCGAAAATACTGTTCGAGTTGAGGTTCTCAGAGGCGAGGAGAAGGAAGAATATGAAAACCTGGACATGAATCCAGCAAACCCGCTATATCTGGTCAACGTCATCAATCAAAGCTCAAAATGGTTAAACGCGGAATCCACAATGGCTGAATCAACGGTGGAAAACAATCCTGGACCTCAGGAAGTAAGAATTGAAGGTGCGGTATTCTCACCACCAGCAAAGGAAGATTATGAGAAGGCTCTTGAATCATTAGAACTTGAACCCTATATTGACATGGTCTATGTATGTGAAAATTCCGACCCTGAGATCCATGCACTTGTAGATGCGCATTGCAAAAATATGAGTTTGGGAAAAGAGCCGAAACCTCTTGGTCCAAGAATAGGGATTGGAACAGTTGGAAAGAACGAATCGGTGGACGACATTATAAAGAGAACCGAGGTTCTGGCAAGTGACAGATTTATCCTCGTTGCGCCGTATGGCACTGCTGGATCTGTAGCTGGCCTTATAAGCAAACTGAACTACTTCGAATCACCGACATTCAAGGCATTATCCGGAATCGCCGATATAGAGAGAAGATACCCGCCTTCGGAACAGATGAAACTCCTGACCAGCGGCGTGCTTCCCATCGATGCTGTTAAAGGCAGGGGCATAATTGTCGTTAAGGGCATCACAACCAGCAAGGAGCAGATAAGCGTAATGAGAATTGCTGACCACTCTGTAAGGGGAATCAAAAACATTGCCGACCTGTTCATAGGTACACTCAACAATGCAAGGGGAAGAATGGCTCTAAGAGAAAGGATCACCGAGTTCCTGATAGGGATGGAAAAAGAAGGAGCTATAGTTCCAAGTGTAGATAACACCAAACCTGCCTACGTAGTTGATGTCTATTCGTCACAATCCGACTTTGCACAAGGAATAGTTAGAGTCGATAGCGCAGTGAGACCTGTGAGGGCCATGGACTACATCTACGCTACGATTAACGTACAAGCGTTTTAGGAGGTGAATGAGTAGAAAATGTCTACACCATTATTGATGGCAGCAAGTGCAAGCAAGATCATGGTAGATGGAAAAGATGTACCCGGAGTACAGTCTATCGACTTCAAGATTTCAAGGAACCGCCAGAACATCCATACTATATCGTCGGATGAAAGGATGGGCGCGTACTATGGAGCACTCTTTGTTCAGGGAACGCTCAAGGTCAGATCTGCATACGCCGAATTGGATAAAAAGATGTATGAAACCATCACCGGACTCAAACACTTCCAGATAGTAGTTGAGCTGACTCCACAAGGCAGCGACAAAGCAGTAAAGAAGATAACCTTCGACGAATGTTATCTTGAAGAAAAGACATTTGGGATGGATGCAACAGGCGTGGCAGTAACCACATACTTCTTCACATCGACAAGGGTAAGAGAAGAATAAAAGACAGAAACTGCTTGCCTACATCTGCATACACAAATGAAGGTAGAAAATAATTGAAGAGGCTCACCAAGGAAGATATACTGCAAGGAACCAACAGGAGGGAAGTCCTTCAGTTAAAGGACTATGGTGCAGAAGTCGTAATACGCCCACTCACCGATGGCGAGCTCTCTCAAATATTTTCTATCATAGGACCTGTTCCACTTACGCCTGACGGCGTGCCAGATACAGCCAAGGTGGAGCTGGACAAGAACTTTGAAGCTTTGAGATTAGCGACTTCGCTGGGGTTGGTTGAACCTAAACTTACACCACAAGAAGTGGCCAGCATGAAATTCGGCATACCAGAATATGTCGGAATGAAAGTACTTGAGATAAGTGGAGTGGGGCCGCCGGAAGCAGTTAAAAAAAAAGGCGTGAAATAGAGGATTTTGCACGCAGCATCGAAGGAATAGAACTGGCCACACTCTGCCTGGACCTTGATTATAAACTGGCCGATACTCCTGCCAATTTAACGCGGGACCAGATTGGTTTTCTTATGGCTGCGCTAAAGGCCAGAGCAGAATCAGCGGAGCTTGAACAACTTGCCGAGCAGGGAATAACGAGAATTGTCTTTAGGGGAGAGGGATGATAAAGTAGCGTGGCATACGATGAAGTTATAAAAAATTCATCTGGTCTTTTCTCTGCGCTGAGAAATCTTATTCTACACCAACGTCAAGTGTTATCGAATCTAATAAGCATATATTCTGCAGTAAGAAAATCAATTTCAAATCTAGTCGTTACTGGCTGGAATTCGTCGCAAAACGCATACGCCATGCAATTGGTTCGCATTTATTATGCCGGCGGTCGTCCTAGAAAAAAGAAGACAACCAAACCCAAATCCGTAGCTGGACAAAGGAAACAGCCACTTGAACGTACTTTAGATGAACAAAAATATATTGAAAATGAACCCGAAATTGAACAAACAACTTCACCAGAGGTGGCACAAACCGAGCTCTACCTAAACGACGAAGGGCCAGCTTCAGAACTAGCTAAATACTGGCATGATCAACAACCAGTAAACTACATACATGAACTGTTGAAGCTTGGCGTCCAAACTGCCCCCATGTCGCCTATTGCATTGAAACAAAGAATACCGTCTTCTCACTTGACAAATCTGCTGGGCAAAGGCGTCCAAGCCGCGTCTTTTTCACCTCAAACTAAAACAGGGGCGATAGTCGACAAAGACGCGCTTCCTCGGCAGCCGAGGGTCGCAATTCGCAAGTCGGCAAAGACATCAGTTCCAGCTAGAAAGACAAGACAACCATTACATAGGCAGGATGCTGAAAACCTGAAACCTGGTTTTGAACTTACAGAGACTGATTACCGTCCTGAACTACACCCTGCAATATCTGGACACGAGCGTGATAATTTACAAACTGTTGAAGATAAACAGGAACAACCGCCATCGGAACTTTCACAGTATTATGTTCCTGAATCTCACGTGAGTTCTACTTTACCAGCAATATCCGCACTGGAGAAAATTACTGCCCTTCAAATGATTGCCTCATCCCCTGCAGTTTCAACCGCCATTGCGCTATCACATGTTAATGCCTTATCTGAAAAACCCTCTATTTTCCGTCCACCAACACAGGCAACTAGCCGCAAAATCGACTTTGCTCCGAATTCTTTGACTGAATCACGAGAAGTGAGGTATCCAGATGAAAAATCAAATGAACTACCTTCTGTTACAGAGTTTGCCAATTTAGGAAGCGAAAGAACAGAAGCAACTCGCATCAATCTGCCAGACTTCTCATATGAAAAAGGTCAGGATTTGTGGAGTTCTTTAGCATTTGTGACTAGGGCCTATCCCACAATACTTCGCAGCGGTCTGGGACGAATATCTGGTAACAGAGAAAACGATCTTTCATCCGACACTCAAACAATTCCTGCCTTTGAGCCTCCGTATGCAAATCTCCCACTGCAAAGTTCATACCCCGTAATGGCTTTGATTGGTAATGTCGTTCCGAGCCACTCTTTATTGCCTGTCCATAGCTATCTGCTTGTTCAAAGAACAGAAAATATACCATCTCAGCTTCCTCAACGCTCTCTTGACTATACCACGAAGTCGTTGATGTCCGTAAGTAGGCCTCTGCATATTGTTAGCAGGATTGGCGAGCAGGCTAACGCGCCGGGTCCTAGACAAGTACCCCGGACTGCATTTTACATCGGCGAAAAGGGCCGGAAAAGCGAAGAGCTGGCACCAAACATCGACGACTCGGCCAAGCCTGCCGGCGCAGCTGCTGACACGTACAGCGGACTCTCTCCGATGAATTATTTCCAGCCATCACTGTTCTCTGGATCTGTGGTAGGAAGCGCGGTGTCTTTCTTACATATGCTACCCAAGTTCACAGACGCGGCAAGTAACGTCTTCCCACAGAACTATTTACGGTCTACTTCCCTTGATTTCCCTTCAAAGACTGGTGTGGAAAGAACTTCTGCAAATGAGAGTTTGCTTTTGAAAAGTACGAACGAGGGTAGTTCACCTCTGACTGATAGTCAGATAAAAAACAACACCGCAGGCATCACTAATCTTCTACCTTATCTGATGTCATCGGTTTCTGACAAAAAAATATTGGGACTCACATCAAGTCGCATCGATTCTATGCCTGGAACTTTTGTAGGAACAACCAATACTCAAATGCGACGCGCATTACGTCGCATTGATCCTGTACCCCCAGCAGAGGCTATAAGAAATGATGAAACTGGAGCAAGCTTTTCTAGCAAGAGCTCTGCAGTTTTAGATAAAAGTCCTGGTCTTGTTGATGATAAAAAGGAAGAACTCGAATACCCAGAAAAATCAGATCAACACATAGAAAGAAGATTGATACAAGAAAACACTGAAGATTCGATAGGTGGCATAGAACAAAAAGATATTGAAATTCACCACCCCGGATATGTTTGGCCATCATTACTGTATCGGTTGACAGACGTTGCCAGTTCATTTAGTCGAGAACCTAGTATTCAGATTCTCGAAATGATCAAGTCATTGCCTGTTAATGCATATTCAATCCCAAGTATGGCAAGATCCATACCGATGGCAACGCACAAAACCGGAACGAAATCCGCTGTTGTCAGTACCGCGCAAGACAAATCAGACCTATCTCCTATTTACGGACTACAAAATACACTTGCAGCATCTGCCCTCCCAGCAACCTCTCTGCCGATGAACATCTTTTTAGAGCGGTATGCCATGACCGGCGCTCCACGAGGAATCCAGCAGAAGAGGAGTGGCATTTCTAAAAGTCCTGACTCATTTAAAACCAGCGCTTTGCATCACAATCTCCCAGAGACATCAGCTTATGAATCTGTTCTTGACATAAGCAACGATTACAATCCTGATGGTTTAAATGAATTCACATTTGAGGAACAAAGCAAGGCTGAAAACAAAGAATCTGAATCACGCGAACTCAAAAGAAAAATAGAAGAGATCCTTAACGAAGAATTTAGAAAGTATGGCTTTCAGTTATGAGCGTAAAGATAGATGACCTGATACTAAACGAAAGGACTTCGGATGATGTCCAAGGTACTATAAAAGAAATTAGAACCGTAAGAAAGCTGAACATCCTTGGAAGAAGGAAACTGGTGGAACAAAAGGTAGCAGGTGCCTATGGAAGCACAATAAGTGACGTTGGAAGACGTGCCAACAGAATCCTGATTGAGGGCGAATTTATGGGAGAATCAGCAACACAAGGCATAACTCAATTGAGGACAAAATACAGGGCAGGCAAACCCATGGAATTTGTCTCGGAACTTTCTACCTATGCCCAAATACCAAAGGTACTGATCGAAGAATTGCAAATTGTCTCATCATCGGGGTTTCAGAACCATTACAAATATCGCATGATTCTAAGAGAATATGTAGAACCCCCTCCAGAAGAACAGACTCCCCCTGCCGAAGAATCTCCTGTAGAAACGGAAATCGACGACATACGCGGCCAGGTTCTAGACGAGGAGGGCAACCCTGCTGCAGGAAAGAAAGTAAAAATCAGCGGCCCGGACGGCGAGACGGAGGTAACCACCGATGAAAACGGCTATTACGAACTGCTTGATGTGCCTGAAGGAAACTATGTTGTGACAAGTGATGAAGAAGGGTACGAAGATTTGAGAATCGAGTTCGAGGTGCGGAAGGGGCAGGGAAGCGGGGGTGAAGAAGCTGGCTGAAGTTTCTAGA
>CAZKXR010000031.1:0-34502 GCA_964556935.1 uncultured Nitrososphaera sp. | reverse complement strand
GAAACGCTGAACGCCTCCTGCAAAAATTCTAAAGCCGATATCATAAACAATTTCGTGGGGCTCATCGGGATCTTTTAACACGGGTATCGTCACAAAATCGCTCTGCCCTTGAAACCTAAACTTGAAAAAATCTCCGGCCTTGCTGTCGTCATTGCTGATACTCTGAAGGGTGGGAAGCGAGGCAGGCGTAAAAGTGAAACGCGGTGCGCTAGCATTTCTGTTGATTGATCCGTTGAAAACTGCGAGAGGATCTTCCGGGCCTGTCTGGCCTCGACGCAGCTCTGTCTCAAACAGCCTGACTTCAACATCTTCTGGAGTACCACTCCATCTGTCAATCCGGATCTCGATCTTTCTTTCATTCTTGTTTATTACGTGCCAGTGCACCCGAAAACTCAACTCAACCACCCTCCATGCCTTCTTCTAACACTGCAGACTCGTTATCCGTGACTACTTCGCCAGTCTCATCCTCGGCCTCCTCTGACTTTATGACAGCCGGTATTCTTTGATGACAGACCGACACGTCTGAAATAGAAGAGATTAAAGCAAAACTGTTGTCTACCTTCACTTTGTAAATGCCAGGCTTCACATTAGCATGTTCAAGGTGTCCGTCATCGTCAGTTACGCCTGTTAATAGTTCTCCGTCGGGCCCCTCTAACTCGTAAGGCACATTTGACAAGATGCTGCCATAGCCGTCATCAAACAAGGTTGCAGATAGAGTTTCATTCAAAACCAAGGCTATGCTTACTTTATTGACATCCTCAAAGTTAATGGCCAGTTCTTCTTGAAGTGCGTCTCTTAAAGCAGTTACCAAAAGAAAATTCTCCGTCAAGTTCTTTGGCGTTATATGCGTATCATACCATAATCCAACCATTGATCTGTTTAGCGCGTCAGATGTTCTGGGGCCAACCAGTCCGTCGTCCTTTAGGGGCTTTCCCTCCCAATCCTTGTTCTTCTTGTCTCTCTGGAACTTGATTAATGCTTGTTCTGTACGCTTACCAAACTTTCCATCGACCTCTAAAGGCTCATCATCACTATAACCCAGTTCATTCAGTATCTGCTGAAGTGTCTTAACCAACTCTTCCTTATCGCCATCCTGATTATCATAATACATCTTGCCATCAGACTCATTTCCAAGAGGGCCGTGTCTCTTGTCTTGAGGAACGGAAGGGCAATTGACTGGTGCGGATTTGTTGCATAACTTCTCCGCAGGAAGAGGATTTTTATTTACGGTTTCAGCCACTTTGTCTACCTGTGCTATTTTATCATGATTTTGTTAAAAAGATTTAGACTGGATACTATGTCACTTTGATTCCCGTTCTGTCGGTGCATCGAATACTTTCATGCCATCAAGCACAGCACATGCTCTTCTTTAGCTGCTTTGTTCGGTAAAAGATGTTGCAGGTACTGCAGGTCCACACCGGTTCTTTGCTTGCCACCCAGTAGCCGCCGTCAAAGTATTTCATGTTCAAAACACCGCTGCACTTTGGACAGGTAAAGGACATAGCAGAAAGCGGTTTTTGAAATATATCAATGAATGACAAAGAAAGTTTTGCTGTTATGATAAATTGATGGTTTTACAAAATAATGTTTTTTTGGACTTGATTTCCACGCAGTTTGGCACATTTTGGATCTTGTCTATTGCTATACGATGACACCAACAGATAGATTCCGTAGGAGAACAGACATCCGCTTTTCATGCCTAGAATGCTTATTAGCTAGCTTCCTAACTTTGAATTATGGCCACAGAAGTAAAGAAATACCACATACTTGTGTACGGAAGTCCGGAAGGGTATCAAACCAACAGGGCGCAGATCACTTTGTATGGAGACAGCGACAAAGTACTTGCATACGTGAGGTTCAACGACCCCGGAATGTTTTTTGAAGCCGACGACATGCTTGGAGACATAATCCGGATGCATCTGCCAACTTCAATGTTCCAAAGTGTGCTGGATGTTCTGCGAAACGAAAAACCTGTCTACATTTACTTTGCCCAGAACAGAGGTTTCCTGTCTACCTCTAAAGAAGAGGTCGGAGAAGGAGAAGTATAACATCGGAACGACAGCGTTCTTCCTCTTTTTTAGTACAGTTGTTCAACTTTCTTCTAGAGGCTCTTCCCTAAATTCGCCCTTTTTTCCGAAGGACTTGAAAACCAGCTTGTTGGGGCTCTTTTTCTGGATGTGAAGCTCGGATGACTTCAGTGTTGGGAGCTTTCCCTTCTTGTTTCCAGTGCTGGCAGTAAGCAGGAGCATAGAGAACGGAAGCATCTCATTGATGCCGTCCTCCAGTCTGTTCAATGCGACCATGCAATCCCCACAGACAAAACCCTTGGGAAGGAAGCTGTATTCGTTGCCAAGACTCTCTGGTATGGTATGCTCCACGTGGTCAAAGACACCCTGCGTGGTCTTGCAGTAGATGCAGGTGGTTTCGCGGTTGATGGGCGCTGGTCTGATCCCGTGTTTCTTGCGGTAGTCATGGACCCATTGGAGCAACTGCCACAGCCCTAGGCAGTAAGCATGATACTTTTGCCACATGAACTGTTGAATGATTGGACCATGTTTTGTCAGTTCTTGCTCGTATGCGATCGCGTCTAGATCGTTTGCGAAGATTGCTCGTTGAGCCATCATTTCGTATGCCTTGGCATCTGTTATTTTCTCTTGGTTGAGCGTGGGTGTTATCAGGCCTTCCCTAATCTGCTGCAACGTTTTCTCTATCTTGTCGAATTCGGAAGAGTGGTTCTTACCTGCTAGCTCTCGCAGGAATTTCAACCATTGGTCTATGTTGTACTGGGCGTCGGGAAGCGCAAATTTGGCAATTGCGAGCGCGAACTCCATTGTGGTATCTTCATCGGGAACTGGCCTTCTTTCTCCCCCAGTCTCTTGGCCGCCTGCTCGACACGATTATAATTGTGCTGGAAGATGTAGTCAAGTCGTTCTTGTTCTTCCTCTCTGCTTCGCGCCTCGTTTCCCATGCTCATCCCTCTGTGGATGAGACAACATCTATAACCTTTGCTAGATCCCATGCATGCTTTCCCGTTATCAAGAGGCTCATCTCATAGTTCCCGTACATTCCACTCCAAGAAAAGTTTGCAGAACCTACGACTGCTTTCTGTCAACTACGACTACTTTTGCATACAACTGCTTTTCTTTCAGGTCCATGGAATCATACACTTTGAAGTGATTAAGCCTTTTTGCCAGACTCCTCATCTTGGCTACAACCCTCTTCTCCTGTGATTCCAGATTTTGCAGAGTCTAGCCGTAAAAATGCTGGCCAGCGGGTTTTATGGGCGTCATCACGCCGGTGTGAAATCCCAGCACCATGCTGATGCCGGCGTATGCCCTGAACAGGTCTGCAATGCTTGAGAACAGCCGGTCCTTTGTCAGGCCGTCATAGAATATCTGCTTTGTCGTGACCGTCATCTGCCGGAAATCGTACACGCCGTTTGGTAAAAGTTCAAAGCCGGCCAGGCCGCTGTTGCCGGCAAAGACGCTTATCAGGTCTGTGATGCATTTCTGCTTGCTGCCTTCATCCAAGTGGTTGAAGTGTTCGGCCTGCGCGTCTGGAAGCGCGATGGCCATGGCAAGAAATATGCTGTCCAGAGTTTCTTTCCGTTGGACTAGGTGTATGGAAAAACCGTTCATGTGCAGGTCCAAAAGCAGGCGCGTTCCCGGCTCTGTCTTTTCTTTAAACCGTATTTTCTCTTCTGCAAGCCAGGTGGTTATCTTTTCCCGTATCTCCGGGGTTCTGTCAACCATTGCTAGTATTACGAGGCTCGCTTTAATTTGATTATCGACGAGTGACGTTGTTAACTATTCGACACATCAATTTATCTTGTCCTCGCTGAATGAGCCGTAGGGTTAACCCTGCCCGACTTGTACGCCAAGCCTCCATGGCCAGCAACTATCATGCAGTGTCGGCGATTACCCTACTTTTCTGCAGACTTGCTTATGACGCTGGCATATTCCTGCCGCTCCATTTCGACATTTAGGATGTCCGTCTTGCTTACAAGCCCCACCAGTCTGCCCTGCTCGTCGCAGACCATGATCTTGCCCAACCGCTTGCCGGTCATCTTCATCAGCGCCGCCTCGGCCTTTTCGTCGGGCCCCATCACCACAAGTTCGTCTTTTGGTATCAAGACTTGTTCTGCAGTTACAGATTGCCTTCTGCTTTCTGGGATTTCCAGAACCCGCTTCAGAGTCACGGCCCCTAGAAGCATGTTGTGCTCGTCGACCACCGGAAAGGTGCTCTTCATGTACTTTTTGAAAAAACCGTCCAGCAGGCCAGCTATCGTCATGTCGGGCCGGACTGCTATCACGTTGGTGTTCATGACATCCCTGACTGCCGTCCTTGAAAGGACCGAGGACATCTGGATCTGCGCAAGGTAGGACTGCGCGCCGCTCATCAGAAACCAGCCCACAAGCAATATCCATACGCCGGCGATAAACGAGCCGGCAAGCATGGTTAGAAAGCCAACTGCCATAAAGACGTAGGATATGCCTATTCCCACCTTGGCGGCAATCCGTGTGGCCTCGTTGTAGTCCTTCTTTTTACGCATAAGCGCCGCGCGAAGTACCCTGCCCCCGTCTGACGGGAAGGCAGGGATCAGGTTAAACGCCCCAAGGACAGCGTTGACCAGCATGCCGTAAAACAGTATGCCTTCCAGGATTCCAGGAGCTGATGTGACACTTGAAACGATCCACCAGGGAAGCGCAAGGGCCGCCGAGATGGCAAAACTTGTCAGCGGGCCGGCCAGGGCCATCTTGAGCTCCTTGCGATAGTCCTTGAGTTCAGAAGCAATGTCTGACACGCCGCCGAAAAGGAACAGCACTATCTCCCGGACCTGCACACCGTACCGTATCGCCAGCGCAGAGTGCGCCAGCTCGTGAACGAGCACAGAGATGAAAAGGATGACAGAGCCTAGTATCCCCATTATCCAGTAATCGGTTGCTGCAAGGTTGGGAAAGTAGCTGGGCATAAAGTTCGTCGCAAGCATCCAGGATATCAGGAAAAACGCGATTATCAAGGTGAAGTGGAGGCGGATTGGTATCCCTTTGACCTGGCCTATTTGAACCGACATGCACTATATTGTAACAACTAGCATAATAAGAAATTGGAATGCACTGTAATGCAAAGATTCGCTGCTACTTTTTTAATCCGGTCAAGGCTACTTTTACTTTGGCGATGAGGAGTCTGGACGGAACTGACCAAAGCATGATGTGTTTTTGCACTCTGAGCCACAACATACACTCATCAGTCACATCTTAAAAAGTGAAAGAGGAAGCAGATTCGCTAGTCTGCTTTGCTTTTCAGGCCGAATTGTGATATAAGGTTGATAAAGCTCTTTTCTTGATCTTTATTGATCGCCCCTAGCATTCCTGCGACAATTATGACTCCGGTGAACGTCACTCTGGCAAGGTTATTCCAGTTTTCTACGGCGGCTTTAATATTTTCTTTATGGATCTCCAAAACCTGTTCTCTGAGCTGCAGATCTGTTCCAGACGGCAACAGAGTATAGATATCTCCATCCAGTTGCATGGTTGTCCTAGCATAGTATGAGATGTTTTTGACTGTAACTTTTTTTAATTCTTCCATATCGGTTATTTGCCCCGGCGGCGGTGTGATGTCCTCTGCTACGGCAGTTATGACTTCTATGTTTGTAATGTCCTCAAATTGGGTTTGGAGGCTTTTTTTAATATCGTCAAACCATTGTTGCGGAGTCTTTTCGGACATTAGACTGTCGTATCGAATATTAGGTAATAAACATTTTGTCTATCATAGAAATCAGTGCTAAGAAAAAACGTTTGAAGCAATGATCGGTGCAAATATTATAACATCCTCTCATTATTTCCGGTTTCTCACGCATTCTGATACTACTCAAGCCTTAAATAATAAGAAACCGCCTCTTTCAGGCTATGGCGGACGCTAATGGTTCTTTTTTTGAGGATGTTTGGAAAAGGTTCACTGAAACCATCAGAACAGAAATTCAGGATCTAAGTTACATGGAGATAGTAACCGGCGTGTCAGACAAGGTTGATGGGCACATAGACGGCGACGCGTGGGATATCCTCCAGGGTCTCAGGAGAGCAAAACTACCCGAAAATGCAGAAAAGGAAGGCATAACACAAAGCAACATGTTAAAAGTTCCAGACAATGTCACCATCCTTGCACGCACGCGCATAGAGCTGGATGGCGACGTCTTCTTCCTTCTCTACGGCGAGGACGGCAAGCCGCTGCCTTTGAGTAAGGAGGCCATGGAATTTCACAAGCTGGGTATCAATACTTCAATAGAGAACTGGCATTATTTCCTGAGATTCGTACTTGAACTTACAGCGACGGTAGGTGCAATAGTCGGGAACAAAGATGTTGACATAGACAGAGTTCAAAAGCTCATGTCCAAACAAGGTGGTAGCTGAAACGTCGCAAGACTTCAAGTTCACCGGCAATGAAAGGGAGCTGAAGTTAGAACTTAGAAAGGGTTCGCTTGAAATGAAAGTAGTTATCTCGGCAAAGCAGAACAAGGGAAGGCAAGATTTTGTATCGGAAGTCAACTTCTCCAAAAACGGAAAGGAGATCAGAGACCTTCAGGAACTTGATGACGACCTGGAATTCAAAGGTCTGATGGAAGAGTATGCAAAGCAAGCCAAGTCATTTGACAGAGAAGACTATGATCGCATGATCAGAGAATCAGAGTCGAAAGGAAGATTCAGCGAGCAAGTCAAGAACGTTATCCTGGTTCTGGAAACTGTTTGGAGAGGACTGACCGTGCTAACAGTCGACAGCAACAAGAGACCCGTGGCAAGGACCACCATCGAGCCGGACGCTGACGTACTCACAGTTCTCAGACCGGATCTCAGATCCCAGAAACAAATGAAAGCGTTGCTGGATATTCAAGCGACTAACGTTTCACTTGTAAACAGGTTTTTCAAATACCGCCTTTTAGGATTTGTCCGTACATTCAGAAAGGTAGTGCTACGTGGCAGAATAATAACGGTTCCTGCTGGCGGAGTGTTAACACTTACAGATCTCAATTTTCTGACTTTGCCTCATCTTTCCGACATACAGGAGACTCTTACCCGGTTGGATTTCTCCAAGTTGTTGGCAGATACCGCCGCGATGCAGAGTGTTGGCATTATAATCCTGCAGGTTCTGCTGCCTGTTGCCACGTTTTTTCTCCAAAGATACTATGGTAGGGTGTTGATCCAGATATTCAAATTATTCATGTAAATAGAAGACTCGAGCTGATTGTCGGCGCCCAGTGTTGTTTGCCAACGAATTGGATGCCCGCATCACGGAAGCAACGACATGTAAGCTGAACCGTTTTGTTGTAGGATTTCAGTTTCTGGCACCTATTTTATGGGCAGATAGATGCGATTTACCCTGAATGAAAGCGATTTACTTAATTACCTCATTGCTTATCGGATCACATCATGGCAGCAGAGGAAATCATCGGGTTATTCAATGAGGCCCTGCAGGCTCCCCAATCCAAGCGGTCTGAGATCTGCGAAAGGATTGTCATGGTGGCCGACCACTCCGCCGAATTCAGGAACATGCTGAGCTACACGGATGTGGACCAGGCGCTATTGATAGCAAGCAAGTATTTTAGGATAGATCCCAACAACGCCGACACGCTAGGCGCGTACGTGAGGGATGTTCTGGCCCCAAAGGAATACCACTTCTTTTATCCGATAAACCAGACGGTCAACTTCCCCGACAACTACAAGATAGGCTTTGGCACAGGGAGGAATTTTGGCAACCTTGCCAAAAACATCCAGAGGGGGTTTGAAATGACCTGGATAAACAACTTCCAGCTGTACAAAGGCATCTGGGGCGACGTGGAAAGGTACCTGGAAAACAGAAAGCAGGCCATGTTCCTTGAAGTCGTGTCAAGGGCATCCGGCCAGTTCAAGGCAGCAAGAGAATCAGAGGCCAAAGTCGAGCAGTCTTTGGATGTGCTGCGCATGACGTACCAGGAAGATTTTGTGGCAACCGAGTACTACATGGAGCTGGAAAGCAAGCCGCCACAGACCATGCGCGGTCCGATACACGGCGAGTACGATATCCTGCCAGGAACCAAGGTATACAATCCTGCCCATGATGAAAAGATCTCCGCGTTAAACGAGATCCTGACTGCCGGCAGGGACAACGAAATCCTGGGCCGGCTGAGGACTGCCGCCCGGCTGTTTGGCGCGGCCACTTCCTCCAAGACGCAGGAAGCCAGGTACATCCTTCTCTGCTCTGCCCTTGACGCCATGGTCCTTGACGACAAACACAACTATCATGGCGAGAAGCTGGCAGAAAGAATAGCCTTCATCTCATCAGAACCGGACCAGCGCAGGGACACATTCATGCAGGTAAACGACGTCTACAGCAGGCTTCCCGGCATCATTCTTCCGGGCTCTAAAACAGAGTTTGCAGACAAGATGAAAAGCCTCCAGGAACTTGTGCTGAAGACTTTTTGGAGCCTAGTCAAACTCGAGGGGAAGGGTTTCACAAGCCTTGCCATGGGCGACGGATCGGTAGTAGACATGATAGAGCACATGAAGTTTAGCGGCACTGCCGAGATACCGCCGTCCCGTCCACGCAGCCCGATACGCTGACTGCTACGGCAGGTTCTCCACGCGCCCGTCAGGGCTTGCAGTTGATGCTCTCGCCGGTAGTGTGCCGCCCTACCTTAGACTCCAAACTCAGAAACCACTGTTCTAAGACTGTTGAAAGATTGAGCGGATATCGACTGGCTGCTTGCCGACAGGCTGCCACACAGGTAGAGAAATGTTATTCTTCTTGCTCACCGGTACTAAATTGAGTTAAGAGGAATATCTCGTGTCAGAAAAGATAGAGTCGCCCATCTGGTTTTCGCATATAGAGGACAAGTACATAGCAGAGACCGTGGGGGAAAAGAAGACCTTTACCTGGACTGCAAGGCCGCAGGTGTGGAACTGGAGTAACTGCACCGTGTCCTGGGTCAGGAAAGATGAAAGCACGATCAAGGTGGTGATTCGCAGCGCCAAGTCTGTGCACAGCGAATACAGGAGAAAGGACGTAACAATCAGGTACATGCTGGGCTTTGACGTGGACTGGAAAAGCATCAAGGCCCCTGAAGAAGAGGGGTACCTAGAACCCCTTGACAACCTAAGGCAGGAATACGGCCAGTACCGGCCACGCTGGATTGTCCGGCTGGACGGCAGTCACAGCATCTGGCAGTGGAAGGAAGACAAAGACATCACGGACAGCGAGATCTACAGAATTTACAGCGAGATCATGAATTCGTCCGGCGGTCCGGCTAATTCCGGGAAGAATTTTTTCAACGTTGACGCAGACGACGACAACGAGACCGGCAGAAAGATAGTACCAGTCATTTACCAGCCGGCCATAGACTCGTGGGATAACTTTGTCAGGGAGGTTCACTGCCACGTGGCTGAATACGACGACAGCAACCGCCCCAAGACTATCCAGGTCACGATACTGTTTAACAACGAGCAGCTGCGCCAGCACGCCCTGGCAAACAGGCTCTATGAATGGTTCAGGCTCTTGCTTTATGGCCGCCTTATCGATGTTGAAAGTTTCTTCATTTCTGCAAGGGATGGCGAGCCGGAGCAGTTTGATTTTCCAAACATATACAGCGGCGAAAACAACATCCAGAAAGACGACATCCACATAAAAAAGAATGACGTCATCATCAAGTACTACTTTGGAAATGGCCGGCACCCCATCATATTTGTAAACACGTCAAACCATGCAATGGCAGAGCACGACACCAACCACAGGCTATGGAAGTGGGAGTACATCGCATGGCAGGAGGACGGCCCCATAGACTTTGGAGAAAAATCAAGAGAACAGATAAACCGGCTCTTTAGATCAAAGCTACGTTAAGTCTGGCATCAAATGACAGGGCAGCAAAATAGTGAATGCCTAATAGTCACTTTGTGCATATAATGGATATGCTGGTAAAGGTAAACAGCATCAAGGGGGACCGTGCCAGTGTTACCAAACTTGACATCGACGACTTTGGATCAGTGATTCCCATAAAGGAAATGGAGCTTTCAGTACCGGCAAGTGATGATTCTGTTGGCCAGACGCTGAGAAATTCCCCGTACGCGGCCGTGTTTACAGAAGGCGACGGTGAGGAGCCGGAAAGCGTCATAATCCTGGCCAGGGGCATCACCGCCGACGAGCTTAACGAAGAAAAAGAAAGGACCATCCACAAGGTTCAGGAAACGAAAAGAAAGTAGCCGCATTTTCGGTTATGATCCAATGGAACTGCAGTCAACCAACTAGCGTATATAGCAGACCGTCGTATTATAGACAATGTCCGTGACCCACATGCAGGCAAATTCCCATGAACAATCTTACCTGCTTGGTGAGTTGGAATCCCTTGGTTTTAGTACAATCAGGATAAACGAATTCAACGACATTACAGAACTCCAAGATTTAGTTAGCGCCATCAAAGAGAATTTCCTGACAGAATTTCTCCAAGCCCGGGCAGTAGAAGACACAGCATCTGTGTGATTTTTAGGTATAAGCAAACCAAAAACCAAATATCCTATGTAGTTTTACGATTATTTGAAAAAACAATCGTTCCAAACAGTCATACATACAAGCTTTCTGCATTTCTGCGGCGATCGTTTAAATATTTTACATGCATCATATCATCATGGGACTTGGGTTCCTAGAACGTTTCAAAACAAGAAAGCAGGAAAAGACATATTCATGCGACATCTGTCGGGTGAACTTTGAAGACATGCAGGAAAGAGACGAGCACATGAGAACACTCCATTATGGAGAAGTCGAATGATTCAACCAGTTCAAGGTAAGCAAACGTCAACAATGAAACTAGTCGATGCCGATTATGGAATAAACGTTAGATACGTCCTTCCAGCTTTTCTTTGATGCACCGCAGCATGGGCGTTTCAACGTCGTCTACCACCTTGTATATCAGGGATTTTGGAATCGTTTTCAAAAGTCCAGAGGTCTCCACTCTTGCGCCTATCTGGATCTTGGTCCCTTCTGCGGACAAGACAGCGACATTGACAGTACCCTGAAAGGAGGCGCCGATAGACGAGCCTTTCATGGTTGCTGTAAAGCCATCTGTGCCGTTGAACTTGACAATCTCTGACTCTATGCTGAGTTTGCCCTTGATAAAGGAGAAGGGCGGCTTTATCTTTCCCCTGAACTTGGCGGGGCTCTCTATCTGCACGTTTTCAAGGTTTGGTATGCAGCTGGTCAACTGATGCAAGTCTGTCAGAAAACTCCATACCTTTTTGACGTCGGCATTTATCGCATATTCTTTGCTGAGCTCAATCATAGATATCGAAATAAACACGTCGGGATAAAAAAAATTATGGGAGATTCAGAAGCGATTCTAAAAGGCGTCAACGATTTCTGCGAAAAACTCCGGCCCACAGAAGACGTCTGTTACCTGGAACACAGGTACAACGACCAGACCGTACCGCTGGCAAAAGAATTTGATGTTCTTGGACTGCCAGTGCCAAAGGAGTTTGGCGGCCGGGACGCTGACAATTTTACCTACATCAAGGCTTTGGAGCGCATAGGCATGGAGGGAAGCGGCATAAGGTCTTTCTTTTCGGTGCACAGCTCGCTTGGCCAGAAACTGCTGATGAAATTTGGCACGGACAGGCAGAAGGAAAAGTACCTCAAGCCTTCAACCAAAGGCCAAATCATCCTGGCGTTTGCCTTGACAGAACCGGACGCCGGCAGCAACCCTCTTGAGCTTAAGACGAGCTTTAAAAAAGAAGGCGATTCCTACGTTCTAAACGGCACCAAGTACCTCATAACAAATGCCGGCATCGCCGATGCCATAATCGTGTTTGCCAAGAATGCCAGCAATGACATGAGCGCCTTTCTAATTGACATGGACAAAGAAGGCGTGGAAAGAGAAGACCTTGTCTCCAAGATGGGCACACCAACTACCAGCACGGGGATGTTTGAGCTGACCGACTACAGAGTTCCACAGGAAAACATTCTGGGAAAAGAAGGCGATGGCTGGAGCATCGCAAAGCAGGGCCTGATTGACGGGCGCATAAGCGTGGCCGCCGGCTGCGTTGGAAGCATCAAGGACTGCCTGATAGAGGCCATCCGGTATTCAAAGGAAAGGGTGCAGTACGGCAAGCCCATAGCAAAGCATCAGCTGGTCCAGGAGCACATCGCATCGATAAAGGTTCACCTGAGCGCTTCAAGGATGATGGTGCGCCGGGCAACGATGCTAAAGGACCGGTGGGACAGGGATCCCTATGACAAAGCAAAGAGGAGAAAGGCCGACCTGGCTGTCGCCGAGGCAAAGTTGTTCTGTGTTAACGCAGCCTATGATGCCGCCGACAGGGCCGTTCAGATCCTCGGAGGCAGGGGGTGGTCGTTCCTGTATCGCCCCGGAAGGCATCTTGTAGACAACAGGGTTTGCAGGATATACGAAGGCGCTGACGAGATACTGAAGCTAAAGATCGCTTCCGGCGTCCTGGGAGACGAATACCGGGCCTACAGCTGAGTGCAAAGCGCTGGCCGTTGATATCCAAATGTGTGCTTTGGATTTTTTAGGCCACGCAATATCCAAACGGTTCGGTTATAGAGTTGCACACCTCTCCCAGCAACTCGACATACCTGTTTTTATCGTAAACGTCTTTGCTCCCCCACATTCTACCTGCGTTGTCCTAGAATTCCTGCCAGGGTAGTTTGTTATTACAATAGAGCGTGTAGGAATTGAAATAATAATATGCATTCTTGATATGCCGCTGCGTCTATTTTTCGGATTTCTCGACTTCAACCGTGCATTTGGTCACTATTCCGGCAATCACTCCAAGGGCGGCAAGCCATGGTGCCAGAGCCAGCGTGGCAACGGCGCCAACAGCGCCCCACGTGACCGGGATGGATACCAGAACCTTGCCCTTGTCGTCCTTGACTACGATCCGCTTGACGCTTGCGTCACGTACTATCTCCTTGACTTTTCCAACAAGCCCCTCGGCTGAAACCTGATAGACATCCTTTTTCAGCCCCACCTGGGTCCCACAGTTTGAGCAGAACTTGGCATCGCTTGCCAGATCCGAGCCGCATTCAGTGCACTTGGCCATTATTGACACGTATTGTAGCAACATGCCCTTAAGCCTTTATGGTTTCTGTCTTTCAGGGGAACCTTTTTAGCGACGGCTTGGGCAATTAAGGAAAGACTTGATGCGTCGGGGCATTGATGAGTGCATGTACTGCTCACATTCACGGTCTGTTCATTTTACAAACGATCTCAGGGGGCTTGGGAGCAAGGATATAGGGCAAGTGAAAAGTGGCTGCAGCTACGTTTCGTCAGAAGGCATACCCTGTCCGTGTCCCGGTTTTAGGCCGACCACGTCAAATCCTTGACCACCAGGACTTTTTCAGATACGGGAATATTTCTCTGATCTCCTTCTTTACGTCCTTTGGCATGTTCCTGTCCTCGATTATCATGTGCAAGTCTTTTTCGGGGATGGCAAGTCCGTCTGGGCTTATCTTGTAAAACCATTCCACATCTTTTTCACTGATAACGTCAACAGACTTGCTGCAGCCCTTCATGCCGCAGTATCGTAAATCCCTGCTGAAGCTGATGTGTCCATCGGAGCATCGGTAGATCATCATGCAGGTGTTGTCGCTGGCGGATAATAACGTTCAGAAATTACATCCCGGCCAGTTCCGACCGCAACGCAAGCAGCCTTTTGACTTGTACAGAATCACTCCTGTTGTACCTGCGGATAACATCTTCTAGAATCTGTTTAACGGCCGATGCCTGCAAGCCCAGGTTCAGGTTGTCGTCTATCTGCTGGAACAGCCAGTCGCGGTCCTTCTTTCCCTCAGCAAACAACTCAAAGGCGTCCGCAGTGTTTCTTGTTAGAAAGTCGATATTGTCTCCCACTGCCGATACTGTTTTCTAAATAGATCACGTATTTATGCAAAACGGCTATATCCATCTACAATTATGCATGATCAGCATGGTTGCCGCGGAAGGCGCTGTCTTTGTGGTTTACGGTGCCATTGCCGCCGCGCTTTTCTTTGACTTTGTAAACGGATTTCATGATGCTGCCAATTCCATAGCAACCATAGTCGGCACGCGAATCTTGCGCCCGCTGCAGGCAGTAACGCTTGCCGCTGTCGCAAATTTCGCCGGGCCCTTCATCTTTGGGACTGCCGTCGCCGCAACTGTGGGCAAGGGGATAATCCAGCCAGAGTTCTCCACCATATACGTCATCTTGGCAGGGCTGATAGGCGCAATCGTCTGGGACCTTGTCACATGGTGGTTTGGGCTTCCCTCGTCAAGCAGCCATGCCCTGGTAGGCGGCCTGGTGGGCTCCGCCCTCATTGCCGGGGGTGTTGAGGGGATCATATTTGGCGGCATAGAGCGGGTGCTCACGTTCATGGTCGTCTCTCCAGCCATCGGGTTTGCTATAGCCGCGGCCTTTTCCGTTGCAATCATGTACGTCTTTCGGCGCTCGCCTTCAACGAAGGTCAACCGGGCCTTTGGAAAACTGCAGATCCTTTCATCGGGATTTTTCTCCCTTACCCATGGAGCCAACGACGGCCAAAAGACCATGGGGGTGATAACCGCCCTTCTCATTGCCGGCGGCTTTCTTGAGGCAAAATCATTTCAAGTCCCCTACTGGGTTATAATCACCGCCGCGGCGGCCATCGCGTTTGGCACATTCTTTGGCGGCTGGAGAATCGTCAAAACCATGGCCTTCAGGCTTACCAACCTCAAGCCGTACCAGGGATTTTGCGCAGAGACTGGCGGCGGGGCAATCCTGACTTCCATGGCCTGGCTGGGTATACCGGTAAGCACTACCCATGCCATATCCGGGGCCATAATGGGGGCCGGCTCTACCCGGAGGCTGTCAGCAGTCCGCTGGGGTCTTGGCAAGAGAATAGTCTACGCCTGGATCATAACCATACCGGCCAGCGCAGCCATAGCCGCGGCAGTGCTGTTGCTGATAAATGCTATTGTTGGCGTCCCGCGTTAATAGAGCTGAAACACTGGTCGCAGCAGCGCTTGAGCATCCTTACCTTGCCCTCTACAAAGACGTCGTACGAGGCCTTGCCCACCTTGCAAAAGTCGCAGCTGATTACCCGCAGGCTTCGTATTGCCTCTGTGATCTCTGATGTGCTGATGATATCCTGTGAAAAGGTTGACGCCGCCATGCCTGTGGTTCAGAGACCCAGATTAATGAGCTAGATCTACATGTTCTATATAGAATATGTAGGAGTTGCAGTGCGCAAAACGATTGACTTCATATAGGTATACGGTATAATGCCAGTCATAAATGAAGCAGGGTTTCATGTCGTGGCTGCGTTCAACTGACAACGACATAATTTCATCCATCGAGTCGCAGGGAGAGGTTCTGCTAAAGGCCGTAAGCACGCTTGTAGAGATGATGTCATCCTTTGACAAGGTCGTTGAGTACAAAACAAAGATCGAGGACCTGGAGCACGAGGGCGATAAAATCACTCACAACGTTTACATTTTGCTCAACAAGAGCTTTGTAACGCCGCTGGACAAGGAGGACATCTCCGCGCTGACCGGCGAGATTGACCAGATAATTGACTACACCGACCGGCTAACAGGCAGCATCATACTTTTTGATATAACCGAGCCCACAGTCTACATGACAGAGCTGGCCAAGATGCTGCTGTCGTCTACCCAGGAAGTCTACTCGCTTACAAAGAAGCTGCGCGGCTTTAAGAATGCTGACGACCTGATAGAGCATTGCCACAACATCAGCCAGTACGAGCATGAGGCCGATGTCATCTACAGGACCGCGATAGCGCAGCTGTTCAAGACAAACGATGCGGTCCAAATAATAAAGATGAAGGAGATCTACGATGTCCTTGAAGGCGCGCACGACCGGTGTGCCGACGTGGCAGACGTGTTTGAAGACATTGCCCTAAAGTACGGCTAAAGTTCATGGCACAAACGGTGATATACTGCCGCAACGAAGCTGTATTGAATGAGCGAACCCCTTCCTGAAGGTGTGAAATACCTTGTCAAGATAAACCCGGTGGAAAAGGCTCCCAAGCTGACCGACGAGGCCAAGGCCGAGCTCCTATCGGTGGGGATGATGGACGAAAAAGGCAAGCTCAAGCTCAAGGGAGTGAGCCCCAAGATGCTCAAGCGCATGAAGCAAGAGTCGGTCAACTGCCCCGTGCTCAACAAGGAGGTGGCCTTTGTCCAGTGCTACGTCTGCAAGAACTTCCACAGCAGGGTATCCGGGCAGGTCTACTGTAAGGGAGACCCGCTTTAGACAAAACTTCATAAACCCTGCCAGAACTGTCTGCAGATATTGAGCGCAAAGGAAGCCGGCATCACCGTCAAGAAAACTGAGGATTTTAGCGATTGGTACACACAGGTGGTGCTCAAGGCCGGTCTTGCCGATTACGCCCCGGTCAAAGGATTCATCGTTCTCAAACCTTACGGCTACGCCATCTGGGAGTCAATCCGTGACATACTTGACAAAAGGTTCAAGGAGACCGGGCACCAGAACGGCTTTCTTCCGGTCCTCATACCCGAAAGCCTGCTGGCCCGCGAAGAGGATCACTTTGCCGGCTTTACGCCAGAGGTGTTCTGGGTCACCAAGGCTGGAAATACCGACATCGGCGAGAAACTGGCGCTGCGGCCAACTTCGGAGACACTGGCATATTCCATATTCTCAAAATGGATAACCAGCTACCGGGATCTTCCGCTCAAGATCAACTTTTGGAACACGGCGCTGCGCGCGGAGATCAAGGCCACGAAGCCGTTTGTGCGGACGTCAGAGTTCCTCTGGCAGGAGGGCCACACCGTGCACGCCACCAAGGAGGAGGCGGAAGCAGAAGTCATGACGATCCTTGACATTTACCGCGAGCTGATTGAAGATTATTTGGCAGTTCCAGCTGTCCGTGGGTACAAAAGCGATAAAGAAAAGTTTGTGGGCGCCGAATACACCACGACGCTGGAGGGGATGATGGCCGACGGCCGGGCTCTGCAGATGGGCACGTCGCACCACCTTGGGCAGAACTTTTCAAAGCCCTTTGATATCAAGTACCTGGGCAGGGATACTGCCGAGCATTTTGCCTGGCAGACATCGTGGGGCGTGTCTTGGCGCCTCATCGGTGCAATAATCATGGTTCACGGCGACGACAAGGGGCTAATCCTGCCTCCCAAGGTCGCGCCAATACAGCTGGTAATAGTGCCAATACACAAGGACAAAGACGCGGATCTGGTCAAGGGAAAGGCCGCCGAGCTGGCAGCAGAGCTAAAGGCTGCAGGGATCCGGGTGCACCTTGACGACCGCGATGAATACACTTCTGGCTGGAAGTTCAACGAATGGGAGATGAAGGGCGTGCCCCTGCGCATAAACCTGGGGCCGCGGGACATCGAGAAGGGCCAAGTCGAGTTTGTCCGGCGCGACAGCCGAGAAAAGGTTCTATCAGAGCGAGGCAAGGCAGTCGAGACGGCAAACCTGCTCCTGGGCGAGGTACAGTCCGACCTTTTTGTCCGGGCAAAAAGCCTTCTTGACTCGCATGTTACAAGGCCTGCCGATTATGATGAATTCAAAAAGACCATGGACGGCAAGGGTGGCTTTGTGCCTGCCGGCTGGTGTGGAAACCCGGAATGCGAGGTCCGTATCAAGGAGGAGACTGGAGCCGATATCCGAGTTATACCCTTTGACCAGGCGGGGATGCCGGAAAACTGCATCCTGTGCAACGGGCCGTCAAAGAAGCTGGCTTATTTTGGAAGGGCATACTAATAAGGGAATGAACCAGAGCTAGTTGACAGTTGATTGGCATTGAAGAGCTGTTCCCATTCGACAACGGGCTTGGATATCTTGGAATATTCATCATCAGCCTTCTGGCCAGCCTAGTAGTGTTCGTGCCACTTCCATTTTTCCCGGTGATAATAACTGCTTCTTTCAACCAGAACTTTAACCCGCACCTGATAGCCCTTGTAAGCTCGGTTGGCATTGTCATTGCCAAGACCATAATCTTCCTTGCAAGCTATTATGGTAGAAACGCGCTGTCCGAGAAGACCAGAAAGAGGATGCTTCCCCTGCAAAAGCTGGTCAGCAAGTACGGCTGGCCCGGCGCGTTTGTTGCCGCTGCCACGCCCATCCCTGACGATATTGTCTACATACCGCTTGGCCTGGCGAAGTACAGCCCCTGGAAGTTTGCCCTGGCCACGTTTGGAGGCAAGATGGTCATGAACGAAGCCATTGTCTGGAGCTCGATATTCCTCGGCCGGCCGCTTGTAGAAGACGTGCTTTCAAGCACGACAGACGTCACGTCGCTGGCCCTGATAACGGTTGCAAGCATCGCAGCCCTTGGAGTCATCGTGTACTTTTCGCTGAAGATAGACTGGGCCAAGCTGATTGGCCGGTGGTTTCCGTGGGCTGTCGAGGATGACGAAAGCAAGGCCTAGACAATTACCGTCTTGCTGGCGTCAAAGAATCAGCCTGCTTTCATTCGTAGAACGCAGGTACGCCGCCTAAAAACAGCGAGCCCGTGTTCATCACAAGCGGGGAAACATCACCACTACTTGGACGTCTCCAATGTGGAGAGCAATCAAAAAAAGATACTGATGGGTCATGGCCGACTCTGTATTTCTGAGATATGAACTTGGTTCTGCAAAGGTTTTCTAT
Source organism: uncultured Nitrososphaera sp. (assembly GCA_964556935.1). Classification (GTDB taxonomy): domain Archaea; phylum Thermoproteota; class Nitrososphaeria; order Nitrososphaerales; family Nitrososphaeraceae; genus Nitrososphaera. The sequence continues at coordinate 15,867 of CAZKXR010000031.1, read as the reverse complement.
TCTCTGTCTTTTACCATGCAGGCATTCCCATCTACGGGTGGCGTGATACGATACAGTCATGGTACCCGACCACGAGCTTGTCGAGATCCGCGCGATTCTTTTCTGGAGGCGATCCAAGTACAACCGAGATATACCTGAGCATTTTGGCAGGATCGCCTCCGCGCTCTACGCGCACTATGCCGCAGTCGTGACTGAACCTGTCATTGCCGTATCCAATCTTTGACGCGACGGAGCTAACGTCTCGCGGGGGCGTCGCATACTGCAATCCGACCTTGATGTAGCTGCCGATTCCATCTGCGCCGGTCATCATGCTTATCATATCGGTGCACGATGCCGAGTTGATAAGATTGCCCTGCGCCAGCAGCGTCATAAAGCGCGCCACCTGGAGTGCTGTACCTGCAAAATTGGTTACGGGGCGTTTTTGCAATTTGACCCAACGGGCGCTCAACTTCTGGCCTGCTCCACCATTTGGGAGCCAATCATGGCCAGCGTAGTCCCCCGACAGCCACAGGCCGGATTTCTTTGCCTCGTTGAAGAACCCGGCAGCTGCCAGGGCGCCGTTGATATACGGATAGCTCAGGGCCAAGATGCATTTGCTGGCAGCTTCGTTGTTTGACTGACGGAGCATCAGCCTCATCCAGTCACGGAACTTACCTTGAGGCGTACCGAATTCACCAATTCGGTCTAGATCTGCGTCTGTCAGCAGAGGATCGCGTTCAGCAAGTTTCACGTCCCCGTTAGGCTGCAGAGAGAAAATATCTGACAATTTTGGGAATCCCTGCGGAAGTGAGGGAAACTTTGCATCAAGTATGGGCTTCCATGCCTTTTTCAGTTCAGCAAAGACCTTGCTCTCCCATCCTGCTGTCGCCGTTGAGAGGCCTTCGGAAATCATCTTTTTTGCATGAATTTCAACCCGCCGCCGTAGCTCAAAGACGACATACATGGGTAATATCTTTGCAAGGCTTGCAATATAGAGCATGTCTGTATCGTTGGACCCAAAGTATGGCGGGAGAGCGGGATTCCCGGTGACGTCAACGACCGCACTGCACAATTCCTTGACATCCGCGTTGCCGGAGACAGCACCGGTGCATGTGGTAAACCCCGAGTTTGCCATGTCAAACGGCTGTATGTAGGGACCACTAGGAAACGGTGCGATTACTGGTGCGCTTGTACTATTCCCAACTCTGGCTGGTGCCGGGGTATGAACTGTTCTCCCTCCATTGCGAGTTGTTGCTACATCCACCAATTATTGGAATGCAGAAGAAAGGCAGCGGTGTAATAATAACCGTTTTGTGACGAATCTATTACCAAATAGGATGGAATGTCAATTAGCAGGTACAGACCAAACGGAGATAGAATCGATTTCTCTAATAATGTAGCTGGTACCATGGGTGGAGAGATGAAGGCCATTCTTACCAAATAACGAAAGATCAATGGGATCTTTCGTTGACTGCGAGATTGGAAGAGCAAAGTCGGACCTGATCCATAAATGTGAATTATTTTCAGATGAATCTGAGGTCTCTTGTCAGAGCTGAAGATCTTTTACGCGTCTGATTGGTCTGGATACCACATTCTGATTTTATTGGAAACTAGAGATAATTCTTGCATTCTGCCGTTGCTGCAAGTATTAACAAGTCTATGGTATATTGCCGATAACGAATAATCTGTTTAGTGCTGGTATGGAGTTTTCTTGCAACGGTTCAATCCTTGACCTGGCTAATACTTGATCCATTATTCAAGAGTTGTAGCATCCGATGAACTTTGACCGACCTGATCTCACTTTACCTTAAGGTTGACAACCAGCATCTTGTCAGAAGATTTGATCTCTGGCTTGTTTATGGCGGCTTCCTCAGCCACATAGCTGAATAGCCTGTTCAAATAATAGGACCATTTGTACCCCATGTCGTGTTGAATGATGTATGTGTGATGGTTGTCCTCTACGATGTGGCGGTAACTGTAACCAGAGGTCTTGACCCACCTCTCCATGAACTCAAGTAACGACTTTTCTGTATGTTTTCTAACCATCAGCAGGCTTGCATCCCTTAGTTCCCTTGCCATGTCCTTTGCCATGCGGTCAACCTCTTCTTCGCTCAACGGATCCATGAGTTTTTCCACAAGAGTCCGGCGAACAGTCATGAATCCTGCTTTGCTGGCGTGGGCATGCCATTCAACATGGGAAGTCACGATCTGATTTAACAGTGTATTAAGGCTGATCTGTTTATGTACAGCCTCTTCCTTTAACTCATGAAATAATGAAGTGGGAAACCTAAATGTGATGCTTATGCTCTTTGGGTTTGGCACTACCAGCTATAATGCAGTACTAAGATATAGGATTTGTGCAAATGCATAATTCAGTTGCAAATGATTAAAATATTGCGCATTGTATGCATACTATAGATATAGCCAGTACGGGCATTCTGAGATTATGAAAATTCGCGCCGAAGTGCCTCCTACGCAAGGGTCAATTCGCGGTTGTGAATTTGACCGGTTGTTTGCGCTTTGCGAATCTTGTTTCTGGACTGCTTCGTTGCTTACAAAACTGGATCTTCAATCATGCCCCGTATGTTTCAAAAGGGATGTGGCATTGATTCCACTTCTTGCAAACGAATCTTACAGATACGAATGGACCGAATTACGCGGTCTAGAACTTTGCTTTTCAATACGCAAAAGTGACTCTCAGGCCTGACACAAAGAATCCTCAAGCGAGTTTTTGTTTCTATTTGTCAAAAGACGATCTGGCATAAAAAGAGATTTTGGCGGTCATCACAAGGAATTTAGTACAAAGGGGACGTTGCAAACAAAAGACAATGCAATAGTTACCCGACCAGTAGTTGGTTGCAATGTTGCCAGTTGTACACAATGTACACACCATGATTATAACAGATGCCGTAAAACCTAGCCCGTCCTCGAGAAATTCCGAGGCAGGCTGTGCTAGGCCCACCCTGCCGTCCCTAATTGGCATGATTTCTCCCCCGCAGGGATGGGCCTAATTATAATTTTGACAAGCACCATGTTTTTGTCTGTTTGACCTTATTGAAATGTCGTCGAACACATTAACGCATGAAATAGTTCATCCGTAGACCTGCCCTGTGGCGACCTAGATCTTTCTGTCTGAATCGATTCCGCGGTTCAGCTCGACTTCGACATAGTCTTCGTTCATGCCAGTGACACAGTCTGTGACCACTGCCTTTATCGGCTCAAAGTGTATCGCGCCTGCCGGGACGCTGCCTTCCTTTTGCAATGCGGCAAGCCTCAGTCCAAAAGCCTCCTTGTGGTCTTCGCAAACCACGGCTACCATGTATTCGCCGTCTGCGGCCTTGATGGAGACGACGTACGACGGCGGAAGCGGGCATTCCTCCTTGCCTATCTTAAAGGAGCAGTTTTCAGGCAGCAGCATCTTGTTGTAAAAGACAGCCATTCAATATAAACTTGAAATCAGGATTCCGGCTGCTCGTCGCCCAGCTTCTTGTCTACCTCCTCCTGCATCTTCTTGTACTGTCTGTACTTTTTGGTCCACTTTGAAAGCACGAACCACTGCCTTATGCCAAACCCAAGCCAGAAAAGGGCTATGAAGAACGGCACGTAGCGCACAAAGACAAGGGCAGGGGGTTCAAACCCTCCCCGCGGACCATGGAAGCCGCCAAACGGAAACGGCGGGCCAAACAACGCATACGTGACTGCAAAGGAGATCGGCGGGATTATCATGATGGAAAGTATCATTATTATGAATATCTTTTTGGTCCTGTCTATCTGCTCGATGATGCCGTCCATTATCTGGAAGATGTTTTCCTTTGGCTTTTCGTCAGGGCTTGCAGCCACTGCTATCGTTTCCCTCCTTCATTAAAAAAACGTATAGTAACTATGTTACTCATCATAGTTCTCCCCTCGGGAACAGGTACTCGTAGGGTTCCAGGATCGCCTTGAGCAGTTCGTTTCCCTTCTGCGAGACCCGGTACTTTATTATGGTCTTGTTGCCCCACGGCTCTTCTGTCCTTGTTATCAATCCCTTTGTCACCATGTCTTCGATTATCTCCTTGTGCTTGACGTTGTTGAGGCCGCAGTAGCTCATCAGCTTGCTCTGGTTGAGCTCGCCGTATTCTGACAGCTTTAGGAGTATGTCCTTTCTGATGTAGATCCTGTCGCGATATTCGTGCACCAATTCAGTTCAGTGTTTCAGGTGTCGCTGCGCAACGGCTGGAAACGCAATTAACCGCAAAGTCACTAGCTGCCGACTTGATCCTCAAACCCACCATAGTACCGGCGGTCAGATAAATTAAGAGTGAGGTAACATTGTTACTTATCATAGTTAAACAATTGTTAATATTGCATTTAAAGTCTGTATCTTCATGAGAGGCTTTGTCATCACAGCAGTGATCTCTTTACAGGCATTTGCAGAAAGGCCACGGGAGCTCGTCTTGGAAGTCGGATAAACATGAAAGAGGAGCTCAGTTCCATTAAAGATACCATCAAGATCCCGTTTGCCATGGCAGTCGATATTGCCGAGATGCAAATAGACGGAGGCAAGGTGCTCAGCGGGCGTCTGGGCGTAGTGCAGGGTTTTCTGACCTATGGCTTTTTTGTTGTGATCCCGGACAGTGCAACTGCTTACATCGTGTTGGTGGACGCGGGCAACGGGTCCGTCCTGTACGTCTCAGACAAGGTCAGTGTTGGCGACCTGCAGTTCATGTCCCTGCCCTTTGGCCCCGCTGGGGCGCATGGTCAAGGCTGGCCCATGAAGCCACGATGCAGCGGGCCAGTGGTGAATTGAAAGCGATCGATTGGAGATTCTTGCACTCCGCGATATTTTGAAAAAGAAAAAACAGCCAGCAAAGCAGAAAAGAAGCGTTTTATCATCAATGAGGTCAGGAAACGGCCGTCGGATTTCTTTGCAGTGTTGCTATTCATCTTCCACATGCTCGCCGCTAAACGCGATCTTGAGTGTCGGCAGGATCTTTTTCGTGATGATGGGGCCCGGCCGGGCGGCGGTGTCAAAGGACAGCACCAGCACATCCTTGTTGGCGTTGTGAAGCGGCACGGTGGCGCGTTTTACCTTCTCGTAAACCGTGATGGAATACATCGCCTTTCCTAGTTTGCTTTCAAAGGTCTCCCTTGTTATCACCCTAGCTATGGACTGAAGCGTGGACAGGTTTGCCTCGTTGTCTGTAAGCAGCGGCTTGACGTCGCTTCTGTATTCATAAGTCAGCATCTCGCCTTTGCGGCTGACGATGCCGGCAAACCTGATGCCGGGATCAAGGGCTAGGATATCCTTGCAGAGTTCTTTGGACATGGCACTTGAGGCTATCTATTACACGGATATACATTAAGTTTGCACTGCAAGGCAAGCGTAACAATCATTGCAAAGCCATAGACCTTGCCAAAGACAACAGGTCTTTCTGTTCCGTGCTGCTGGCTTCAATAACAACAAGCAGGTCTTGGCCGTCCATGCTGCCCCAGACAAGCGCCACACCTTCCCTTCCAGTCTCTGCAAAACTGATAACGGCGTACTGGCCGGCTATGTCTGTGCCTTTTTCCACTGCCGGACTTCCTGCCGGCGGAAGGCCGGCTACGGAATTGACGGCGTTGATGTTAAACGGGTATCCGTCATCTGCTAGCGTGTTGTTTAGCGCCAGGTCTGGAAATGTTCCGATCGGATACGACCTTATCGTGATGTATTGGGACGCGCCAAAGGGGTCATAGTAGACGGCCTCAAAGGGCAGGTTATCATCCACGTACCGCAGTCCAAAAGGAATGCTTGCTGGCTGCAGCATGCGAAGGTCTGTGCCCTGACCGGCGCTGGACGGGAATGGCAGCGTGTACAGGGCTGCCCTGAGCATGTCAGCATTGCTGCGCTCAAGCGTTTCTTCAGAGAATCTGCGGCCCTCGCCGGGCACACCGTTGGCAAAAGGGTCCCTGTCTGGCCGGCTTACCGAAATGTAGCCTTCCTCGTCGACGGTAAGCGGCATCGTGGCAAGGCCCAGAATGTATCCTCGCACGGGGATCTGGCCACTGGTGATTCCAGCCGCCGGCGGACCGGAGACGGCAAGGCCGTCCCAGGACCGGTACTGGTCCCCTGCACATGGGTTTTCGATGGCCCACCTTTCACCGCTCAAGTAATTCATGACGCACTTGTCGAATGGCGAGATGGCGCTGTAGGCGCGGTACGACGATACGTCGTTTTCAAGGCCGCCAAGCCAGTCTGGAAGGCGGATAAGGACGTACCTTGAGAAATGCTCCGACTTTTCAAGGAGCTCAAATTTCTGCACCGGCGTTGCGGATCCAATCGAGTTTTGGTCGATGGTGCTGCTAAAGGGATCCACGAACCACGCTATTTTGTTTGGTTGCAGGTCGTTGATGTGCAGGTACCTAGTTTCTGCCACGTATTTTCCCAGATCCCTGTCGTAGCTGACCTGAAACGCAAGGATCCTCTGCACTTTGTCAGCTTCTGTCCCAGAAAGAGACAGCATGGCAAGCGTGACGCCGATGATCCCGGCCACGGCAGCAAGGGCGACTACCGGATACCGAAGACTTGTAGTCATCCTTCAAAACATGCGCATGGCAATTATTTGAAATTTCGTCCTATCTACACAGTCTGTGTGTTTCACAAAGCTGATTCTTTGCCGGCAGGTTGCTGTAAAGGGTATCGAATCGTTCCCATGAAATTGGCAATACATATCAAAATGCGTGATTTAAGCAAAGAAGAACAGTTAAAAAACGGTCCCTTGATTGTGCATGTGTTATGGGAAGCCGAAGAAGAAAGATGGCCGCAAGGCCAGTAAAGAAGGCCACGGTGGATGGCCGCTGTCCGAAATGCACCACCATTGTCAAGTTCAACGTGTCAGGGCCCGTCGGCGACGAGATCTACGAGTGCACTGGCTGCATGTCAAAATTCCATATAGACGAACTTTAACTGCCTTCCGCTCCAAGCTGGGCCAGCGGAACCTGGGATGGGTTTCTGTATTTTACGACCTGCGAAACCCCCTGCCTTGGGTAGACGCCGTATATCAGGCTGGCCTTGGCCACTGTCGAGTCTTTTAGCGTGACCATGATTATCTGGCTTGCCTTTGAACGCTCTACGAGGATCTTGGAAAGCCTTTCCGTGTTCTGCGCATCTAGGTGCGCGTCCACCTCGTCCATCAGGTAGAAGGGCGACGGTTTTAGCGACTGCAGAGCAAGCAAGAACACCGTTGCCGCGATGGTCTTTTCTCCGCCGGAAAGCGCTGTTGACTCGCGGCCCACCTTGCCGGGGAACTGCACCAAAAGCATGATGCCGCCAGCAAAAACGTCTTCCGGGTTTTCTATTTCAAGCCAGGCAGCGCCGCCAGTAAGCTTGGAAAATGTGTCGCGGATGTCGCCGTCCACCCTCTGGAAGGCGCCCATGAACATCTCATTCTTCTCCTTGACGATATTTTCAATGAACGATACAATCGAGTTGCGCTCGTTTTCCAGCTGGTTTCTCCTGTCAGACATGCTTCTGTAGCCTTCAATGACCTGGACGTAGGATTCGTCGGCCCGCAGGTTTATTCTGGACTTGACCTGCTCATGCTCATCGGACAGTTCCTTGATGGCAGACTCGACGTCCATGGGCTCAAGTGGGTTCTTGTAGCCAAGCCATACCAGGTCGTTTGTAAGGCGCAGCTCATGTGCGGACAGGTCTGCCTGATCCTTTTTCAGCAGCGCAGATTCCCGCTCAATTATGTTGTTTTCCTTTGAGAGTCGCCGCTCGTTTTCTGACAAGGCCTTTATCTTGCGCTCATAGTCTTGCAGGACGGAATACGCGTTGCCCGACGAGTCGATTATCTGCTGCTCCTGATCCCTGAGGGACTTTAACTCTGCCTCCAGAGATTCTGACTTTGACTGCATCTCTGAAACCTGTTTCCTTCTCTGCTCAAGCTCAAGGGTCAGCCTGCTGCTTTCATCGTCCATGTCAGATATCTGCCGCAGGTCAAACTCAAGGCGGGATTCTTTACCATTCTGGCTCGTGGTTAGTTGATTAAGCTCCATGTTTGCCGCATCGACCTGCTTTAGGACCTGGTTGCGCGCAACGTTTTTCTCTGCATGCTCTGAGCGGGCCTTGGACTCGTCGATGCTCTGAAGCCTTGCCGTTATCCTGGATACAGCTGGGCCAAGCAGCTCAAGCCTTCTTTTCAGCCTTTGCAGGTCTGATTGCAAAACTTCGCCTTCCTTTTCCAGCCCTTGCATCCCTGCTGCCAGATCGGAGGCTGATTTTTCCTTTGAGCTGATAAAGGCAGCCTCGCTTGCCATATTTGACTCGTGGCTAGAGATCTCTAGTCCAAGGCGAATCCTTTCTGATTCAAAACTGGATATCTTGTCCAAAACGCCCTTGAGCTCGGAGTTCTTTTTTTCCACCATCCTTGAAAGCCGCCCCAAAGTCTCCCGCAGGCCCTCGACAGAGTTTCCAAGCAGTATTGCTTTTGTGAGGTCGGATATCCGAGATCCAAAGTCCAGGGACATGGAGCCGCCGGCTGGCCCGAAAAGCTCGCCTTCTACCGATACGGCGCGGTAGCCCTGCCGGGCAAGCATGTAGGCAGACGACGAGTTCCTGACCAGCACCGTGTCTGAGAACAGAAAGGCTGGCAGCCTGTCATAGTCTGAATAAACAAAACCATCCAAGGTCCCAACGACGTTGACGTCGTGCTCGATCTCCTTGATTGGCCGCGGCTTGAACCGGCTTACCACGTCTAGCGGGATTATCCGCAGCCTTGGTAGTTTTCGCTCCTTGGCGTACGTCGCAACTGCGATCATGGACTTGACATCCTCTACTACAAAGGCCTTCATCCACTCAGAGCCGGCGGCAAGCACCGGTCGCTCGTACTCCTTGTCCCAGCGCATGAGGTCGTGGACGAGACCCTTTATGCCGAACCGGTCCTTGTCCTTCATCAATTCTGCAATCGCCATGTCGTCTGCCATGGCGTTTTTGGCCACGCTGGCCCGCTCCTCAAACTTGGTTGCCATGCTCTCTGCTTTGGCTATCAGGCCGGCTGAGCCTTCCAGCTCACGCTCAAGGTTGGCCTTGGTATCGCGCAGCGATTCCAGCGTGCTTGTCAAATCTGCAAGCCTTTGCCTTTCTGATTCAACAGCTTGCTGGATGACTGCCAACCTGTCCCTGGCCGCATCCATCTCTGAATCAAGCGCCGCCAGGGCCTGCTGGCTTGCATCTTTCTTGTAGGTGCTGGTCTTGATCTTTTCCTCTATCCTTGCGGCCTCTAGCTCTATCCTGCTTTTCAGGCCGTTTATGCGCCGGCTTCTTTCCTCCAGCCTCCTTCTAAAGCCAGCATACTTTGAAAGGGTGGCCGTTATCTGCTCTATCTGGGTGTTTATCTCGTCCAGCCTTGACCTGTGCCCAGACAGTTCGGCCTTCTTCTGGTCCACCGAGATTTTCAATTTCTGTATTTCAGAGCGGGCCTGCTCCATTCTGGAAGAGACTGCATGCCGGTTGCCGGCTATGGAGGGAAGCCTTCTTTCAATTTCTGATATTCGACGCTGAGACTCGTTTAGCATTGCCTTGGTCCTTTCAGAGTCGTGCACCACCGCTGCGGTCCTGCTGGCCAGCTGCGCCTTGGCCTTGTTGGCGGCGTCGACTTCCTGCATGAACCTGGACTTGTCTGTCTCCAGAACCTCGATCTCGGCCCGCAGCTCGTCTATCTGCTTGGTTAGCTGCACAGACCGGCCCATGTTTGTTTCAAGTATCTGGATGGTCGTGGCCAGCTTGTTTTTGACAGTCCGAATGTTGTTGGATATCTGGACTGCCCTGAACCTTTTTAGTTCTGATGATATCTGCTCGTAGCGCAGCTGGTCGTTTCGCTCCACTTCCAGCTCCTCTATCCTCTTGCGGATCTCGCCCATCCTGGCAAAGGCCACCTCAAGTCGCCGGTCGGCCTCGTCCAGCTGCTTTAGGGACTCTGCCTTCTTTTCATCAAAATATGACAGCCCGACAATGTCCTCGATTATCTTGCGCCGCTCCTCGGAGTTTAACTCCGAGATCCTGGTGATCATGCCCTGCTGGACAATGTTTAGCTTGTTTGGCGCGGAAAGCACCACTTCTAAAAGCTCCATGATGGCGGCCTTCGAGACTTTTTTGCCGTTTAGAAGGTACTGGCTTTCGCCGCTCTGGCCCTCCATCTCTCGGGTCAAAGTTACGGAGTCCTCGTCCATGGGTATTCCCCGGTCCGCGTTGTCAAAGGTTACGCTTACCCTAATCAGGCGGTGGCCGGACGCCCCGCTGTCGTGGAAAAGCGACGAGAACTTGTCAACCCGCATCGCCTTGGGGCTGTTCTCGCCAATGGCAAACATGATGGCATCAAGAATGTTGCTCTTGCCAGAGCCGTTTGGGCCGGTAACTGCCACAAGACCGGGGTCAAAGTGCACCACGGTGTTTTTAAACCCGAACGACTTGAAGCCGTAAACTTCGAGTTTCTTGATGTGGACCAAAGCCCTTGCAGATGAGATTTTCCGGACGGTTAATTATACACAGTAGCGTGCATTGCTGTTCCCTTTTTGTTAAATATTTTTTAGCAGCTAGCGCTCGCGCTTGCCCTCGACGAATTCCAGAAAGTTGGCCTTGGCCACGGAGTACGGCATCTGGACCGGCGGGTGCTTGAAGCAGTACGCAGAGATGCTCTCAAGGGGTCCGGCTATTCCGCGTTCAATGCCAAGTTTGGTGGCCCGAACAGCGTCTATCATGACTCCGGCGCTGTTGTAGGCGTCCACCACCTTTAGTTTCACGTCCAGCTCGACGGGTATGCCGCCAAAGTACTGGCCCTTTATGGAGATGTAGCAGACCTTGTCGTTGTCCAGAAAAGACACAAAGTCCGACGGACCTATGCGCATCGGTATTTCGTACGGTACCATGGCCGCCACGGCCGAGGTCTTGCTTATGCGCTTGTCCTCAAGCCGGTCCTCGTCTAGCATGTTGTAAAAGTCCATGTCGCCACCGATGTTCAATTGGTAAGTTTCGTTTATCTTGACGCCGCGGTCGACAAACAGTTTGACCAGGGTTTTGTGGACCACGGTTGCCCCAAGCTGGCTCATGACGTCGTCGCCAGCGCATATGAGGCCGCGATCATGAAAGGCCTGCTGCCATTTCGGCTCAGACGCGATAAACACGGGGATAGCGTTGACAAACGCGCAGCCAGCTTCAAGGCAGGCCTCTGCGTAGTACTGCGCACCGCGCCGGCTTCCCACGGGAAGGTAGCATAAAAGCATCTCAGCTCCTGTATCCTTGAGGGTCTTGGCCACGTTGACTGCCGGGCTGTCGGCTTGCTTGATCTTTTGCGAGAGGTGCCGGCCAACCCCATCGAGGGCCTCGCCCTTCTGGACCTTGATGTCCATCTTGTCCATTTCCTTGACTATCCTGACGGTGTTGTTTGGCTTGGCAAATATCGCTTCAGAAAGGTCCTTGCCGACCTTGGTACTGGCAACATCAAAGGCCGCCACAAACTCGATGTCTGACGGCTCCATGCCGGCCAGGTTGTACGCGGTCAGGCCGATCCAGTCGTTTTCCGGCTTGGCGGCCTCCGGATTGCTTTTGTAGTAACGGGTACCTTGAACAAGAGCAGATGCACAGTTGCCCACACCAGCTATGGCAACCTTGATCTTTCTTCGCATTACATATCTGGCATCAGGCCCGGACTAATATATCTTGAAGGTTTTTGGTCACCGGCTGGTGCTCACGGCTTCTGGCACCTTTACCCTGGCAAAATACAGCATGAACCCAAACCAGGAGATGATCTGCAGGGACGTGACAAAAACGTCCAGGGAGCCGGACAGGTAGACGCGGGTAAATAACCCCTCAAGGATTATCTTGGCAGACTGGTCCACCATGAAGGCAAGGCCCACGGCAAGTATGGCAACATGTCTTTTTGCGGCAAACCAGACAGCTATGATGACCCCGCTTCCAGCAAGGCCGAATATGCCGCCAAGTGCGTTGTAGATTGGTATGTACTCGAGCCTTCCAAAGCACTGCATGTGGCCGCCGGTCACGTCTATCCAGACGCGGTACTGGTAGCCGTTCTCGGCACAAACGTAGACGTGGCCGGACTCGTGCAAAAGCGTGACTGGGATCATAAGCGCCAGGTACAGGACAACGGACCACTGTATGACCCTCCGGTTAAGCTGCAACGCCATGGATACGAAGACGCTTCCTTTTAGTGTTATTCCAATTTCTGCCTTTTTCTAAAAGGGTGCAACTGTCTTACAGCACCCCTCTGCCGTCTAGGCAACATGTGATTTTGTAAAATCAATATTCAATGCCGTATCATTACATTGCTGTCAGGGTTTGAACCGGGTGTTGTTGAATACCCTGGTATTCTGCTGGCCGGAAATAAGAAATGATGCGCCCCGTCAATTGCTGGTTTCAGTAGATCTTGCTGACCGTATCACTTCGTACAGGTAACAGGCTCTGCAGAGGATCTTGTTTTCATTTCTAAAGTACATCTTTTCGGGGAAGGAAAAAGGCTGGCTTTCAAGTGGGGCATTACAGCAGTCACAGGTCTTGCAAAAAGCTTGAGTCATGGATGTAACGGAAATTTGTTGAGGCAAACTCCGGAGGACTCTTGAGTGTATCCTAATATTTATTTTTTATGATAATTTTATGCCGCGTTTGCCCAGGTCCAAGAGGCAACTTTTGGCGCCGATTGGTAGCGAATGGTGTATTGTGGGACAAAATATTTGTCCTTTTATGGCAAGATGCAGTAAATCTCAACTGCTCAAAACCGAACTTGTCTGATTGGAAAATGTTGTTATTTTGATGAACCACATCTGTTAATTATTTCCCCATACAAGTGATTGGGAATAAAAGTTAATCAAAAAGCAAACACCTATGCTCTGGTGGGCGCTGGCATGCTTTCTGAGCGTAGCAAGCCGCTTGAAGGCAAAATAAACTACTATATTCTGGTAGCCATGAGCCTGCTAATCCTGTTATTTGTTATCGCGAATTCCTTTGAGCCGCAGATAGACAGCCAGCTTGATTTCTTTGAGCTGGTATACCTGCTGTCTTCGGCCGCGCCAGTAATACTGTGCTTTGTAATTGCAAAAAGGTATTGGGGATCAAGGGTCTTTGGCAAAACGTACCTGGCACTGGGCATTGCTTTTCTGATGGGCCACATCGGCGATGAACTGTTTCAATACTATCAGCTGGCCGGAATATCTAACCCATATCCGTACTACTCGGATATCTTTTTTGCCTCCTTCTTTCCCTTTGCGTTCTACCATCTGTACAGGAATATCCGGCTATACAAACCAAAGTTGGAAAATAAAGAAAAGATGCTGATTGTTGCAATCCCAAGCACCATAACTTTTGTATACGCGTTCGCTTTACTTACTCCTGTATCTGTTCCAGGCGGGGTGCCAGATCTAGTGTCGGAGGTGTTGTGGATTGGAGACAGACCGTTTAAACTGATTTCAGCCGTCGATGATGAGGGCGCCTCTGATTCTTACCAGCGCATCATAGTGGATGACACAACCTACTACCTTGTGCCAATGAACCTGACAGGTTTGGTGGGATACGAACAGGTATACGACAAGAACGCGACTGTGGACTTGGTTCCGGTTGTTGTCTCCAACTTTACGATAGAGGAAACTCCGCCCTACGATCAGACTTTCTGGAACGGCTTTTACATGGGCATGTACTACAGCGCGACTACCACCACATTGTTGTCTTGGAACCTGATCGGAGTTCGTACTTTTCGCAAGACCGTGCTAGGAAATCCATGGGGGCTCTTGGTTACAGGCATGGGCATAGGCACGTTGGCCAACATAATTTACTACTACACTTCCATCTTCAGCTATGACAGAACAAGTCCGATATTGGGTTTGTGGATACTGGGAAACTGGATCGTTTGTTATGCACTATACCTGCACAGAAAACAGTTGTGATCCTGTACCATACGTGATAACGCCTTTTGTAGGATTTCTTGCGGAAATGCTAACAGGTCCGACAAAAAATACGCATTATTATTAAATAGTTCGCCGGTATCGTAGTTCCCGTGGGGCTTCTCAAAGTAAACGGGTTCATCGACCTTGATCAATTTTGGCCAAAAGGAGAATCCGATGCAGATACCGTCAAAATACTTGTTGTTCCAGATGCCTTTCAATTCCAGGAAAATCCGCAATCGGAATTCAAGGTAACCCATTCCTTTGATAAAGCGATGATGAAAGTAAATGACAAAAAGGTGTCAGTCATAGATGACAAAAACAGGATTACGGTTCGCCTTCAAGGTATCGATACGCCGGAGCTGCACTGTGACTCGACAAGTCTGTCAAAAAAAGCGTTGAAAGCCCTGAACAAAGCACGGAAAGATGAATTCAAGAAACTGGATAAAAAATACCGCCAATACTTTGCAGAATCTTGTACCGTCGCACTCTATGAGATGCTAAAAAGGTCCGGAACCAGCACTGTTCCGTGCATGGTCAAGACATTTGCTGATGAGCCAAACGACGTGTTTGATAAATACGCGAGACTTGTGGGAGACATTGAAATTGAAATAGAGGGAAAGAAGGTAAACATCAATCAATGGTTGGTGGAAAACGGACTGGCCTTCCCGGCCTTTTATGCCTCAATGAATGACGAAGAGATCAAAACTCTCCTCAATGCTTCTCAACTTGGACGAAAGAACAATCCAAAATTCTGGCGCCGTCTGACAAAAACGATAAGATTTAACTTCAAACTATTGTATCGTGGAAAGGGTGCGCTTTTTGAGCCCAAAAAGGATGTTGGATGCGTGGTATTGCCCAAGATCTACCGCAGACAGCGTAGTTGGGCAGTCCCGAAAAAAGCAAAAATCCTGAAAGACGGTTTTAAAAAGTTTCTTGAAAAAAATCGCGACCATTGCTTCTTGACTGAGGAATTTCTGGTTAAAGGACACGGCGCTTCGATTCACTATCTCGACGAATTTCTTAAAAGCGGCAAGCTAAATATCGAGCCAGAAGACCTGGTATTTAGAGACAGCCCGTCTGCTCTGTTATCTGATGATGGAACACCAGTATCAAGCTGGTGAATTGATATCAATCCGTGGGTACCTTTAGCAGCAAGGGCAGCGATTCTGATGCAGTACTGCGAATTGAAAGATCCATCATCCCGGTTAACGCGGTGGGCTCTACGTTGATCTCTATCAGGTACGCGCCGTTCTCCTTTGCATAGGTGGGCAGACTGTTAGCCAGTGCTACCTGCAAGGAACTGCCGACTATTACCATGACATCGCAGTCAGAAGAATGTTTTATTGCTTGTTCCAGACTGGCCTGTGGTAGCGGCTCGCCAAACCAAACAACGTCGGGCCTTAACAGGTGGCCGCACTTTTTGCAGGACGGCGGCGGGGGAAATCTGTCGTCCATCCTCACGTGATAACTGCAGACGGTACACTTTACTTTGAATATGTTTCCGTGCAGCTCGATGATGTTTCTACTGCCGGCGACATGGTGCAGATCATCGACGTTTTGTGTTACTACCTGTACTTCCTTGTAATTCTGGATGCCGGCTATGGCAAGATGACCCGCATTTGGTCTGGCTTCAAGAACCTTCCTCCTCCTTTCATAGTACCATTCCCATACCAGCTTTGGGTTCTCAAAGAATGCTTCAGGCGTGGCCATCTTCATGGGGTCGTATTTTTTCCAGTAGCCGTCTCTGCCCCTGAAGGTGGCTAGGCCGCTCTCCTGAGATATACCGGCACCGGTAAAAAAGACCATCTTTCTACATGCTTTTATCCTGTCCTTTGCACCGTCAAAAGCGGGGTTCTCCAATCGAGACTGCAGTTTATCATGGCAGACTGGTATTTCTGTTATCCGGCCAGAGGACTGGTTACTGTACCTCAATAGCTGCCTTGTTGAATCCCATCTTTACCAGGTAATCGCGCA
>CAZKXR010000030.1:0-34524 GCA_964556935.1 uncultured Nitrososphaera sp. | reverse complement strand
CCCGTCCCTTAGGGGTCCGTGGGTTCAAATCCCACCCCCCGCACCATCTTACTTTGTCAAAAGGAGCAATGTTCTTGCTCTTTTAGGGCAAAAAAGCGAGAATAACCAACATCGATTTTTTGCTACGCAGTACAATACAGGCAGACGTTCGAACCCCGTTTTCCGCCTTAAGTATCTGGGAGTGTCTAGTGTATGATGGCTGTACATGGCGGCAGAGAATACTGCATTAAAGCTATACTGATAGCACTAGCAGATGGCAAGCCAAAATCAGCTAAAGAAATTGTCAACGCTACCGGAATTGACGAAAAGACAATATCTCATCTTCTGTCAAACCTGTGGAGGAAGCATATTATCCTAAGGACAGACAAGCCGCTGTTTGAGTACAGCAAGCAGTTCAAGGGCAGAGCTGGATTCAAGAGCAATACGAGGATGTACCATCTGTATGTTATCAATGACCACGCAGGGCAAGGGGAAGAAGAAAGGACAGATGCAGAAACTACTCCCATAGTCATTGATGGCTACAGATTCGTTCAATTCCGACCTGAATATTCTGACAAGCGTGGTAACAGGGGAAGCAAAAGCAAAGCTCAGTTGATTTTGAACTTTCTCAAAGAGCATTCAGACAGAGCGTTCTATTCTACTGAAATTTTCAATGCACTAAAAGAAAAAGGAGTAACAATGCCTGATGTCATGACAACTGCCAGAAGGTACGAAAGGAAAGGCTTGCTGTACGTAAGAGGATACCAGACCCATGATTCACAATCGCCATTTCAGGAAGGCTACTTGATAACATGGATTGAGCAAGGTGGCAGCAGCGACTTTGATGCATTAAAGCAAGCTGTCCTGCGTACAAACGAAGCGCTGAAGGATAACGCATCGACAAACCCTCTTGTACAACGGGTGCTGGCAATAAGAAACTTGGTAGTAAGTGAAACAGAGCTTGGCAGAATCACAAGCGTAAACCAGATCAAAGATATGCTAAAGGCAGCAACAGACACGGAAGCCGAATCAGCTATCACCCGGGCTATGCAGCTTTATCCATCTATCAAAGAGGTCAAGCTCTTTGACGCCTATCGATACTACTACCACGAATCAATGAATCTGGAAGTCTTGAATGCTTCTTTAGAAATGGCAAAAAACTACATCAGAATAAGCAAGGGAAGGGCAAACCGCATTGGCCACAACTGGGAGGCCTGCGTTGAATGGTTCATAGACAAATTCACTGTAGGAGCTGAATTTCGGACGCAGAATCACAGACAGAACGGTAGTAAAGGCAATGGTAGCAGAAAAATGGACCAAAGGCGAATCACGTTGCACCTGATAAAGAGCGTGGGAGACAGAAGGCAGAGCGCAGAAGTTGACAGAGTATGGACTGTAACGCCATCTGTATTTGCCAAGCCTGTGACATATGTGCTTGAATGCAAATGGGGAATTGTAAGCAGAAGGGACCTGGATGATTTCTTTAACGTGCTGAAATGGAGCACTGACTTTGGCGTTGACACTCCGGAGGGGAGGCAGGTAAAGAACGGCGTTGTCGGGGTGTTTGCCGGCGGAGCTTTTGAGGATATCCATGTAAAGATGGCAAGTGGCAACAACGGTACTGCTATTACGCTGGCTCAATATGCTGAAAGGCTGAATGTCCAGCTGCTAAGAGCATCTGATTTCAATGAAAAACTGCGCGACAGAGAAGTGCCAAGAGACATGACGGTACAAAAGATATGCAAGGCCGCAAGGGATGAGCGGGATGTCAGAAGGATGCTTGATTCAATATGGGAGAAACCGGAAGATGCGAAAGGCATTCTCGATGGTGCCATAAAGACCAACAACAGTGTATTCAAATTTGAAGAAGAATTGGAATCAGGCGACAAAGAAGGCAAGGGGAAAGAAAAAGGGAAAGAGACTGCACCTACTATCGAATGTCCTTCAACCGCTGCAGCTGGAGTCTAGCCAAGTCCCGCTTCAGCGTTCTATCATACAGCACAAGCAGGCCTTGGTTAACAGCATCAGTGTTGTCTGAAACAAGGCCTCGCTTCTTTAGCTCAAGCAGTATCTTTGCCGGCTCGCCTTCTATCTCTGTGTTGATCCTGACTCTGGCTTGCGGCTTGTCTGCAATTTGCGTTTCTTCTGTGGTTGCATCATTCACCTCCAAATACTAAGACATTGTAAGGATTTAAGGCAGGAAAATTGCGCTGGATTTGTACAGCCTTCTTTTGGTACCAGGATTAGCTTGTGGCACCAGTGGTGCCAACACTGTAAAATTCATGCTCTTATTTTGCTGCAGTATGGCAATGATGTTGCCGCTGGTACCAAAAATTCTCCCCCCGCATTATGTTTTTGTGTGTATTTTCTGCTGGTACCACTGGTATCATTTTTTTCTTTAATTGCCAAGCTGTGTGTATAGACCTGTCCTGCGTTTAGCTAGTCGTTTTGTATTAATCTGGTTACTTTTATTCTTGCGGCGATCTTGCTTCTAGCAGCAGTGCAATGCATACACAAAATTGTTGACATCTATACATTGCCTTCTTATTGATTAAACTACCAACTTTGCTTACCCTCATATCTCGATCTGCCTTTTAATTCCCGTATTCCTCATTATGTCATTCTTTACACTTTTGATATGTTACAATCATTTTTTCCGTTGCATGCATTGCGACATCAAAGTGCTTCGTTATGAACTCTAAGAATTCTAAATCAGCAACTTTCGAATCTATAGTAAACAGCAGTACCGAATAGAAATAAAAAAATTAAAAATTGTTGGCGTCCACCTGCTAATTCCACAAAGCTGTTCCTGGAACTATGTGTGTTGAGGATTTCTTCCAGTCTACCCTTCCTTTTGGAATGGTTGCATCATTGAGGTTGTATGATGCACCTGCATTGGTGTAGTCGGCTGCTCCAACACTGGCTCTGCCAACGGATCCGTCTGATCTGGTGTAGGGTGTTATGTACGATCCGTTGTCTTTATCACCATTGGCCGCAAGTGACACCGCAGGAATCGCACTGAGTGCTTGCGCTCCTTGGTATGTGAGATCATACTGTTTTACAAGCCATGTCTGCGAGACTTCTCCGGTGCCACTCGAGCCTCCTTCAGTGGCAAACTGGTACAGCTTAAACTTTGTGTTAATCCAAGTTCCGCTAACCAGGATGTTCTTGTAGAACGTGCCGATTGCGTACTTTTGGCTGGGGTCACTGGTAGAACTCAGCAGGTATTCTCTTTGTGGTACAATTACGACATCGCCACCATTAGTGTGTGGTTCATAATAGAAGAAGACTTTCGTTGCAGGAGAACCCCAAAGGTAGAAGGTGGTGTATACATAATCTATGTTCGATGTGCCTGTACCGTAGTTTCCCAAGTCCGACCCAGTGTCACCAGGGCAATTCGCCTTGCATCCGAAACCTGTGCCTGTGGGACCATATATCTGGTATATCCCTCTGATGTTGTTATTGTTGAGAAGGGTTACACCTTCCTGATGAACCCAGCCCGTTGGATCAGTGGCAGTACTTGAAGCATAGGTTGCGGTAGAGAATACAGATGTTATGTAGTCATCCCTTGGAGTGGTAGTTGTCGTGCCGCTAAAATCCGTCTTTTCTGTATACTGGGTATGCTTGGTGATGGTTGTTGTGTTAGGATATCCTCCTACGTATGGCTGGACTGCAAAGGCTTGGCTGCCGCTAAAGGTTGCTAGCAGTACTGCCATGATTGTAGCTGCTACCATTACTGTGTTTTTGTAGGTCATTCTATTGCACTACCTGTATGTCTACGCCGTTGTTCTCTGCCACTATCCTACTGCCATCTCCTGCTATCGCTTCTACTATGATCGGAATATGGAAGCCTCTTCCCGCCATCTCAGCAGGAAAATCTGCTGGAAGCGATATGCGCACTTGCACTATCTGCTCGTTGTTTGCTGCAATGGACATGGACCTGTCAGCAGGCAGTCCTGTGAAGGTCATCAGAGAACCCATATCAATTCCTCCGGGAATAATCTGACCTGTCTGTGCAGCCTGAAGGCGCTGTTCTGGCGTTGTGGTTTCTGCCACTGACTTTGGAAGTAATATGTATCCTGTTGGAGGCGACACTTTCACTGTTACAGATGGCTCCGCATTTGCGCCGCCCAAGTGCTTGATGTGTACGTTGACAGTGCCACTGGATCCTCTCTTCAGCTGGATTTCCTTGACAGGAAATTCCGCCTTTACTGCCGATTTTCCGGTTTCCTGTACGTACGATTCTGCTGTCATAGGTTTCATGCTTATGTTTGCATCTTCCGCAGCGACTGCTGGTGGTGCTTGCACGATAGCTTGCGCATCCTGCGACGGTCCTGTTGAAGCCGCAAAAACAAATACTGCGGCAAAGAGGCCTGCAACCACCATGGCTGCAAAGATTATCGCGTTGTCGGTCCTTCGCATTTTTCGTCGGTAAACGTAAATAGGTTATGTTATTAACTTTTGATTAAATTTAGATTTAACCAATAAAGTATTGCAAAAAATATGATAGAATACAAAAATTATTTGCGGCGCTTCATTCTGCCTATTGCCCAGGCCAATACTGCAGATGCAGCACCACCGATGCCAGATAGGACAACAGGAATAATTGGCGATAATGAAATTGTCGGTCTGTCCGGGTCGGTAACTATCGCCTGTACCTGGTTCTGCAAATCCGCCACCTGCCAAATTGCAGAAACCGCTCCTATGGCTGCGACCGCGGCTGACAAGATGAATAACCTCTGCAGTTTCTGTCTAAGACGGGTATCTTTAGGGTTTAGTTGAATAATGATGGCCGCCCTCTTTGCATCATAGACTTTCTTTTCCCTTCCTTTGCTGTTCAGCTCGACATTAGCAATTTTGATGATGTTAGTTTTCAGAAGGCGCTCGATATGATAAATCACCAGAGGCAGAGATAGATTTAACGTGTTGGCGATCTCACCTGTCGTTCGCTTGCCTTCAAATATGCAATTTAATATTGCACGAGAGGTATCGTTCGATAACTCTTCTCCAAGTATCTTTAGCCGTTCATCAGTCATAGATAAAATTTCAACTTCAGGCTCGTAAGTGTATGTAGCATAAGAATCAGCTGTATTTTTATCCTGAAGTCCCTCTGCCACGATGTCCAAGAAAGAAGATTTGACTATATTAGCCTTGTTCACAGGACTTATGGCAAGTCTTCAGCTGTTCGCAATACCTCGCCCATAACAGATTTTCTAACACCGGAAATAAGTTAAATTGAGATTTAATCAAAACTTATGTAGATTCTTAATCGACACCAGTTGTATCGGTTAATTGACAGAAACCAAGCACAGTATCAAGCAGACCAAGCCAAGCATCGTCATGGTTCTAAGAATAATGAAAGTTCTGACTACCAAATCTCATATTGGCAGGACCGAGCTTGCACAGCAGACCAACATCCAGTATGCAAGGCTCATAGTACACCTTGACTGGTTGAAGGAAAAGAACCTCGTCGAGTACATAGCGAACGATGGAATGGTCAACGTCGCATTAACGGAGCTTGGAAAGGATTTTGCTTCCAAGCTTTTGACCTTGTATGATTGGGTTGGTACTGCAATCTCTCCGAAAATTGCCAATTGACAAAATGTCAATTTAATTGATAAAATGTAAACGAACTTTATTAGATAATGCCCTACATGGGGGTCTGGTGATCATCATAACCAATAGATGGACACTACGTTCATCATCTCGGCGGTGGATAGCTCTGATGCTGGCGGTAGGACTTCTCTCTACGGGAGGGTTGTTTATTTCTGCACCAGCAGCCGAAGCTTCCCAGATAAGAAACTGCTCCGTTCCGTGGGGACCTGAAGACGTGGACTATATCTCATCTACAACGATATGGGTTGCGTCAAATGCAGGATACGTTAGCAAATTCAACAGCAGCGACTGTACCCACACCGAAACTAACGTGGGAGGCTACCAATCAACAGTAGCAGGTGTCTCAAGCACAAAAGTAGCGCATGCAAGCTTTGCGGATAGCTCTGTTGGCTACCTTGATCCATCTACAGGAACGGATTTCGATTGTGCAAGCAACACGAATGTCAACGGTCCAGATAAAATAGTCGATTGGGACGGAACATACCAATACCTTACGTCGTATAACGCCGGAAAACTAGTAAGAGTTACCAAGGGTGCTTCAAGTTGCACTTATTCGTCAAGTTCCTTCCCTCTTAGCGGTGCAAGCCCGATTGGACTGGCAAAGTCAAGTAATGCAGACTACACAGGGCTAGTCACAGTCGACTCTGCAAACAAGAAGCTGTACAAATTCAACCCATCAACATCAAGCTTTACGTTGTGCACAACATTTACAGGCACCCCAAAACACGTTGCGGTTGACAATGGCTACCGCTTAGCATGGGTCACAATGGATAAGAAAGTGGTTGCGGTCAACCTGACCAACTGTTCAGTAACATACACTTCGCCCGATTCTAGTGTCGCATATACATGGCAAGTTGCTCCTACTACATGGGGCGATGCATTCGTAACATTTGACATGGCGCAGAAGGTTGCAAGGTACGATTCAAGCACCGCTTCATGGAAGACCCCTGATGACTGGAGTTCTGTAACAGGCTGTCTCGATCCTTATTGCGAAACTGAAGGGATTGATGCGTCTGTAGATACATACTATGCAACAGTGGATGCAGCTTCTTCATCCAAATTCGTAGTGGGGACGATTGCACCATGACCTCGATAAATTCAGGCAACAGCCGAATAAAGCTGATCATATTTGGAGTTACATCTACAGCATTTGTAGCCGTCCTAGCAGCAATTGCCTTTGGAACACTCGGACTTGATCAGCGAGCTAATATACCCCAAGCGGAAGGGCAGAATAATGACATAAGGACCTTGTTCGACACCGTCAGTCCGATCCAGCCGCAAGTATCTACTGTAGCGGGCAAGCCGGATAGGATAAACGGAATAGTTCTAACTGAGGTCGCAAGCACCACAGTAAGTACAAAGTACATAGCTGTTGAAAACGAATTACAAAGAATTGAGAACAACACTCAGGCTAAGCTATCGATACTTGGGGAGCCAGGCAGGTCCGCAGACCCGCATCTCATTGCGTTCGCAATCACAAATACCGGGAGCAAATCCTTCTATCTTTCAGAATTGATGATAGAAGGTCAAACAAAAGGATTTCTTGTTCCGTTGAATGCGGAAGCAGTAAGCGAAGGAAATCACGACAAACCAAATGTCGCAGTAAGAGATGCAATCCTGATCAATCCTGGCGAGTCGTACACCGGCTATATAGCAGGAAACTTCAAGGTTGCAGAAACAAACGAACCAATTACGGAATTTACTGCGGGGGTTGTCTATCGTTACGAGAGTGCCGATGGACAAGTGGATGTTTGGGGCGCAGCTGTTTCGTACAGCCTCCCCTAACTCTTTTTTACAATTTCTCTTTGTTTGTAGCCGGAGGTAAGATTATCGTTAAGCGTCTAGTTTTTGCCAATTGATAGTCTTGAAAATCGAGTGAGGAGTGCTATAGCAGAAATGGCAACCCCGGAAATGATCATCGCAGCGACAACCGATAGTTCGGGCGTCGTGACCAACGCAAACTCTGCATCAGCTTCACTTGGGATGAAATTGACATAGGTTATGCTTGTCTTGACTGTATATTCACCCTCGGTCTCGAAAACGTGTGCTCCTGTCTGGACTCCTGTAGGGAGGAATGTTCTCATAGGATACGCTGAATTTCCTTTCGAATCTGTAATAGAGAATACCTGAGTAATGTTTTCTTGATTCCTGCCCGTCTTTGAATCGATAAAGACGGCCTTGAAATGGCTCACCTTATGCAACGAGGGAGTTGTAGGGGTCCAGGAGATCTGCACGTCTATGCCATTCTCCAAGTTAGCCGTCATCGTAATGATGTCGTCTGTGATATAGACATCTCCGTCTATTGAGGGATAATCAGATGATGTGAAGTGGTAGATCCCTGACTGCTCGAACCTGTACGTGAAGTAGCTGTTTGGCTCTATTATGCCCGAATCCGAAACCTGCGTACCATTTTGAAGGGTCAAGACTAGTCTGTGGTCGACATTGTCAGTATTAAACCACTTTAATTCCTGTCCAACTTCAAGAGGGTAAAAGAGGACATCCGGACCAGGCCGATCATCTCTTGGTGCATAGTACCTTGATATTGTGATCATCTCTTCTGCGCTTGCAGGAGACAACGCAATTGAAATTGAGAAGATGATGACAAATGCTGACAAGAAATAAATGACTTTTGTCTGCGCTTGCCGAAGGTCTATCATAAGAGGTTTACCTAGAAAATGACACTCTTGCCATCATAATTACCTTTAGATGGTTGCTTTCTCTGACTCATGATGTCTACGCGATGGTGGTAAACAGGTGCTGCATATAGTCTTATGCATAGTCTGACTGCATTTTCTTGCACAAGAAAATCGAAACATAATTAGATGTTCAAGTCCACAGCTTCTGGCACCACAATCATGCTTTGTCCGCCACGGACTTGGCTATGTAAAAGAATTTTAATAACAAAATGCACGTATTGGGTGTGAAAAAGAGTGCTAAACTATAATCCCGCACCTTTTTGCTGATAGGCTTAGCGATCAGCTTATCTCGGTGATGGTCGCCAAGACAAAATCGAAGTATTGGTAAAACTTTATTGCAAAGGCCTTATGCAGACTTAGACAACCTGCAAGTGCTTATTGATGTCGCTCCCACTAACTCCGGGCAATAGATTCGTAGTAGGACTAAACGAAGCAATGTTTCATGAAGAATACGATCACGATCTTGGTCGCAACCAGTTCTCCATGCTCAGGATCTTCCGCTCCACAGTCCCCGATCCTCTCCTTCAGGACCCGCGGCCCGATGATCCATACATTTCATCCCACAGAAATGCCCTGGACAACTTTTTTCAGGGCAATCAGACCCAGCAGAGAAACATTGCTGTGGCAAGGGTATGGGCATTTGAAAGGTTTGAGGCGCTGAAATTTGATCAGGACGGGTTTGTCACAGGCATAGACGAGGAACATTTCTTTCCCAATCTTGAAAGGTTGCTTGAAGTCGCAATCAACCACGGGATGCTTGTGTATCTTTGCCTCAATTCCTGGTCTATTCATGACAGTCCTCAAAAGATCGGCTTGGATTCGGTCAGGACGCCCCACTACCTTGCATTACAGAGAACTTGGAAGCGCAACATGCGATTGCTTCTGAAAGACCCTGCCGCGCTTGACAAGTTCATAACCAATGCCCTCATACCACTTCTTAACAGGGTAGGCAGGCATCGCGCTCTGTTTGCAATAGACCTGATGAACGAACCGGACAACATACTTGACAATGAACGTGACGACACTTCTGCAACGGAAACAGAGAAGGTTACCGAGAATGACATCAAAAGATACATCAAGTCCTGCAGCACCGCTATCCACGGGTTCGACAGTTCCATAAAAGTCTCCTGCGGATTCGTTAGGTATGCAACAGCCAAAGGTTACTCAGCCGAGCTGGCCCCGTACCTTGATTTCTTTGATTATCATGAATACAACAATGAAGGAAGGCTTGAGCCGTACAAGCCGTCGGACTTTGGCAACAAACCGTGCATAATAGGGGAATTCGGGCCCTACATCAAAGGTCACAACGAACATGACGCGGGAAAGGAGGTGTCAGCAGTACAGAGCTTTATGACAAATGCGCAGGAAAGCGGCTACGCCGGATGCCTTGTATGGATGTCCAAGGACTACAACAACTGGGCCGGTATGCTGCAGAAGCTGCAGAATTTTGCCGATGAAAAACGTCGGATAGGGGAAGCGCCAACACCGCCTCCTCCGCCTCCGCCCCCAAGAGATGGTCATTAGACACGTGCAATTCCTTCGAGATTGCCGGATTCATCAGAGTACAAGGATGTGTTTGAAAGACTGCTCTCCGTCTATTACAGGTGTAGCCCAGCAGCATACTCTATGAAAAGACACAAGCCACTCAAACTCATGCTCAGGTATGCCTCGTTATTCCCCTTGTGTTTTCGCTAAAATTACTGGTAGCATTGTTCAAATTGATGAAGACTTTTTAATAACTTAAAGGACTTGGAGTTGAACCCACGAATACAGATTGCAAGATCGCTGCTAGTGCGAACGCAATCACTGTAAAGGATTAAAAAATGGGGTCTAGTCGATCGCTAGACTCCCTGTCAGAATTCCGCGGACTCAGTCTTCTTCCAGACTGATCTTAACTGGCGTCCCATGTGAGACAACATCTGCTACGGGCGATCGGCGCTCTGCTATCTGCACCAGCTCGGCCAACTTTTCCTTTGGCGCATCGCCTTTGACTTTTAGTTTTATTTGGATGCTTTTGTACCCCGGTCGTATTTCGTCTGACATTCCCAAAAGGCCCTGTATGTCGATGTCGCCGTCCAGCTTGGCATCTACCTGCGTTATGCTGATCCCTCTTGCTGCCGCATGGTAGACCAGGGTAGTGGTTATGCAGCCCGCCAGCCCCACAAGGAGGTATTCTACCGGGTTGGCTCCGCGGTCATCACCAAGAAGGACAGGGTGTTCGTCCTTGTCATAGACAAAGAAGGTCCTGTCCCGCCGATGCCTCTGAGTTGCTCCATAAAAGTCACTTACAATTGCCCTGTTATGTGCACCATTTATCCAGTAATTGTCGATCCTGAAGTTGAACTTTGATATCTCTGGATTGTGCAGGATAGCCGTCATGGTTTGGGCCAGCTTGTCGACGTTTACCCCGTTTACAATTTTCTCAACATTTGCTGCCTTGGCCATTATTCCTGAATCCCTCCCCACTTGTATAGCTCAAAGCCAGGTATATCGAGAAGAACGTATCCGTGGGTTGTTATCAGTTTCACCAGTGTTGCATCACTGAGGTTCCTCCTCTGGTCCATGCAGAAAAGAGACAGCTTCTGGTCTACCTGCTTTCCCAGCATCTCCTCTGTGCTCAGCACTTTGCCTTCCAATCCTCTTGCCATTAGCCAAGTATCATCTTCAAAGGCAGCCCTTGTACTCTTCGTGCCCGGGTTCATGGACACGGCTCTTGAAACCTTGTCGACTGCCTTTTCAAGGAATTCTGTCTTGTGGGTGTTGTAAAAGTCCGGGTATGTTACGTTCTTCACCAAGGGTATGTCCCTAGGAACCACCGAGAACAGGGCATTTGATTCGCCTCTGTGTTCTGTGCTGAATAGTTCCTGCACCATCATGTTCCTGTTCTCTTCCCTTTCCCACAGGAATAGGATGTGCTCGCTTCCCCTCAACTTCCTCACGTACTGCACGATGCAATCTCTTCCTTCTGACACCTTTTCGTAGTTGTTCTGCTGCAGCGTTGTTGCAATCAGTTCGTTTTGTTTTTCGGTCTTGAGGACCGTTTGATTTATCTGATTCATACTACACGATATCATGATATCATTATTATACGTTACGATAGCATGATATCACATTTATATGGCCCGGACGGGTAGCATTCGCATGACAAAAAACCTCATAGTGAGGGGCTTTGACGACAAAGTGCACGCCGAACTGGGCGAGTTGGCCAGACAGAAGGGCGTGTCGATAAACTCCATTGTCAAAGACGCGGTTGACGGGTGGCTGCAGCAACAGCAAACAGCTGCACCAAAGAAGCATCATCTTATCCTGTACGATAACGATGACTCGATGATCGCACTCCTAAAATCGATGGACGGGCTTGCAAAAGATAACGGGTGGTTCCGCTCATTCGCAGGACCTCATTCTTCGCGGTCTGTACAGTATCTCAATAATCTAGGGTGGTTTGAAGGCACCATCCTGCCATATAACCCGGACCAGCAAAATATCTTGAAATACTGCAGCGCGACGATGGAAAAGATAGCAAAGGGTGCCGGCAACAAACAGGTATGCTGTATGGATTTCCTTATCAACGATGTCGCCAAATCCTCCCTGAAACAGGCCATTCATATAGAGCACGCTTATGACGAAAATAGAATTTCAGGCTACATGTTCTGCACCTACAAGACAGAGACTCTGCTTGGTGCAGATATGAGCGGCATCATTGACCTGTTTGAACACCATGACCAGGTGTTTGTTATACGGGATTCTGACGTGTACAAGTTGCATATGACAAAGGAAAGTGTCCACAAATTCTTTCTGAGCTAAAACTACAGAAATGGACACTTCGCCGCGGAACACAACGCGGGTAGATTAGGCTGAGCTGCACGCAAGCACTGTAGTGGCGACACACAAAAGCAGGACTATTTTCGTTCAACAACCGATATTCTGTGTACATTTATCTCCTCAGCAAAATCTGTCTTTTGTAGATCGTCTCTACTTTTTCTACAGTGTCGATGTCATCGGCTGGCTTGTCGGTGCGAATGCGCTTTATCCTCGGGAAACGCAGCGCATAACCGCTGTCGTGCCGCTCACTTTTCTGTATGCTGTCAAATGCCACTTCAAGTACCATCTCCGGTTTGACCAGCAGCCTGTAACCTTCATCTTTGATGGCAATTGACCGCAGCTTTGCAGTCATTTCATCAATTTCATCATCGGTCAGACCGGAGTAGGCCTTGCCGATCACCTTCAGATCGTCGCCGTCTTTTACCGCAAAGGTATAGTCAGATAAAAGTCCGGCCCTTTTCCCATGGCCGTATTCCGCAGCCACGATGACTGCATCGATGGTGTCAAGCTCCCTTTTCAGCTTTGCCCAGTGCCTTCCACGCTTGCCGGGATGGTATTGAGACTCTGGCTCTTTTAGCACCAGACCCTCGTGCCCGATCTCCCTGCTCGGGGCAAACGCTGTGGCTATCTCCTGTGCCGAGGATACCATCCAGTATCCAAGGTCCATTATCGGCTTTTGAAAACTGATGCTTGAGAGGATCTTTTTCCTTTCTCCCAAAGGAAGATCGATGATCTGCCTGCCGTTGACGTACAGCATGTCGTACGGCACATAGATGACAGGGATCTCACTTATCATTTGCTCCGTGACTGCCTTTCTTCTGAGCCTCCTTTGCAGCTCCTGGAAATGAAGCGGCCTGCCATCTTTGAACGCAAGGATTTCGCCATCCAGAACGAAATCATCTGGGATGCAGGAAGCGGCGGCAACCAGCTCCGGAAATGATTCAGAAACGTCTTCAAGCTTTCTTGAAAAGATCCTGACGGCGGATCCAAGCTTGTGCATCTGCGCCCGTATGCCGTCGTACTTGTATTCGCAGACAAGGGGCTTCTGGTAGTATTCCGCTATTTCTTCGGGGCTGAACATCACGTCGGCCAGCATGAAGCTCAAGGGCGTGAGCGGTTGCATCGTGGCTTCAGACAGCGCATCGCGCTTGGCAAGAAGGGCCACGCGCGCAATGTCGCCGGAGACAAGCACGGCCTGACGGACCCGCTCCGGGTCCCGGTCAAAAGCCTTTGATAGGGCAAGCTCAACCAGCCCTTCCACCGCGCCGGTCCTCATCTCACCTTCGGCGATCTTGACAAGGTACTTTGCCTCAAGGGGCGAGCAGCTGAGGAGAAGCCCTGTCAAGATCTTCTTTTTGGTTTCACCGGCTCCGGAACCGGATGCCCCTGCAATCTTTTTCAGCTGCTCGTAAAGCCCGGAAAGTGTTAGCTTTTGTTCCACAAGAGGCGAGACTTCCTTTTTTGATACTGTATGCTGCGCCAGCGCGCCCATGTCGCCATGCTCCAAGTATATTTTCTGGATCTCCTCTGGCTCCAGTCTGGCGATCTCCGAGAGGGAGCGCATTATTGCACTAAAGCCCACGTTCAACACAAGACTTGAGCCCTTTGGAAACACGTTGCCGGACAAAAACAACACGGCGATTTGCAGCGAGGCATCGTCAAGGCTTGACAGGTATTCTGCGATGATAGAAACCTTGGCGTTTTTACTAGCGATGGAACGCACACGCTCACATGCATCAACAAAATACGAGAAATCATCTGCTGCCATCGCCGGCTATCTGATCCACACTTTTGCTTAAATTGTTGACGCTGCATGGCGGCTATAGCCAAACAGGCAGCTGGTAATCAATTACGCCTCATACGTGCAAAGGCTGTTGTCATCTACCGCCGGTTCTTCCTTTCTCGGGAATCGTAGATTACCGTGTCACCAATCTTGCGGAATACCAAAACGCCCTGCATCTCTTTGCCGCAGCCACATACAAGCGTCCTAACATTGTGTATGTTCTGATAACCACAATTGCCGCAATGAAAGGAATAAAGCTCGTTGGTTCTTTCCGGCCTACTAAAGTCGGTGCCAATATCTCTGGCTAGCTTGTTGTAACGGTCATCATCTATTCGCGACAATCTAACTAATCAACGCATAGAAGACATAAAGACCCTTTTGTTACGGCAGGTTGTATGTTGCTCACGACAAATAGGATCGTGACAGAATATTTTGAGCAATTAGAATACTGCTATTGGCGTATGTTTCTGCACAAGTCTTTGCAGAGCCAAGATTTGGAACAGGATTTAAGCGGGTCCGGTGGGATTCGGACCCACGACATTTTAACCCAGATTAACTGATTGGTTAAGAGCCAAACGCTCTACCTGGCTGAGCTACGGACCCGCAGAACAACTTGCAAGAAAATCAGATATTTAAATGAAACTAAAAAGGAAGTTTAGTTGGCTTTCGCCAGTGCCTGCTGTCTCTCCTTGATGATCTTGATGATTGCTTCAGAGACAGAGCATGCCATCTCTTCCTTTTCCTTGAGGACATGTCGGTAGGCTTCCAGAGTGATGTATACAGGAATCGAGCCGGTACCTTCAAGGAGTGCCTTGACCCGGAGGAGCCCGTTTTCCATTCCACGCTCTGCGATATTCTTGAGCTTTACCTTGTCGATAAAGCTGCCCAGAGGCCCCATTGGCATGTCATAGTCGACTTCAAGGGTGACCCTGCTCTTCTTTTCTTCAAGCTCTTCAAAGTTTGCTGTTATCTGCCATCTCTTGAAGGGACCCTCAATCATCTTGGCTACGATCCTGCGCAAATAGTCGTACTGTATGGTTTCGCAATCCCATTCAAGCCGCTTACCATCGAAATCTCCGCTTATCCTAAAGATGGTGCCAACGCCCATGCCGGCCTTGACATCCACCGGTACAACATTGAGCCCTATGTTCTCCGGAAACTGGTCGGACATGTGTTCCGGTCTGGCAAAATAAGTGAATGCTTCATTGACAGGAACCTTGATCTCTACACTCTTCTTGATAACGGTCATTGCTACAGGAAAATCGACAATCTGAATTTAAAGGTTTTGAAATAATATTGGCCGCCGACCTCGTTTAGGCCAGCGGGTTGGCGTTCACTATTTCGTCCAGACACTTGATGACGTCTTCTTTGGTGACGGCGATCGGGTTGTTGTCCAGATGGCCCCTGTCAGGCATGATGACATCTGCTGCCTGATCCAGTGGTTGCTTTAGATTCATTGGCTCAAACTTTAGTTTCTGGCATATTTTCTTGAAGCGTTCGTAGTAGACGGACTTGTTGAACTTGTGAGCCACCGTAGTGCACGAGGACAGCGCATATCCATGCGGTACGCCCTCATTGGAAAAGACGTACGACAGAGCATGTCCAAGTGTAGTGGACGCGTTTCCAAATCCGATGCCAGACAGCATTGAACCGTAGGGCAGAAGGTGTGGTTTGTCATTCATGATAGCGTCTTCAAGGATATCAAATGCCTCTTTGCAGAAGAACTTGGTGAACGGGTTTGCCAGCTTGCTGTCGTAAGCTTCAGACGCCTGGGCTGCCGCATCGCATGCTGAGTTTCTCATGATGTTAAATGGCGTGCCCGGCAAAAAGTACGGGTCTACAATGGCAGCATCGGCCAGGAAGGCCTCGTCCTGCAAGAGCTTCTTTTTGTGCTCAAAGCTGACGACGGCGTAGGTTGTCATCTCGGCCCCGGTTCCAAAGGTCGTCGGGATAAGGATCTTTGGGATGCCGGTCAACTTGCCGAGGTACTTGCATACGTCCATCGAGCTTCCACCGCCAAGGCCGATGTAGGCAGAGATTTCCTTTCCTTCGTACTTTTTGCGGATGTCCTCTATGGTCTCGATGGCTGGATCCGGTGTAACCTTGTCGTACACCTCGTAGTTCTTGATCCCCATGTAATCAAGCCACTTGTTGTAAATGTCCGGCGTAGTCGTTGTAATCACAAGAGCGTTCTTTGGGTACTGAAATTCCTTTGCAGCATTTTCGCCAAAGGCGATCTTCCTTGGCATTAATACTTTCCACATGACGTAGGGGTTTCTCTTCAGGTGTTTTATGTTTTACTAGATATCCGTTCCTGCAGCTTCTTCTTTTCAAACCGCATCAGGTACAGAATACCCACTACCAGGAATGCTTCAAGCGACTTGGCAAGGACCCCGGCAAGGGAGACAGATTCGGGCGCATTGGTGGGCGAAAGGGGTGGCGCGATTATGGTGGAATATGCATACAACCCCAAGAGGATAAACGTGCCAGTCAGGCCAAACAGGTTCAGGATCAGCGTCTTTCTATAGTACTGGGCAGGCCCGATGCTGCCGGCTTCCGAAGTCAGGGTGAGCAGCACGTACATCATGCCGTACGAAACCTGCATGCCGCCGGCAGATATCAGGAATATCGGGTACTCTAGTCTTAGCGAGCCGTGCTCAGAGTACACCGCAAAATGAACCATGCCGCCGGCGATGGCGGCAAGCATGATGGCGTACTTGGCGATCTCGCCAGGGGTCCTAAGCTGGCCGGCGCCCTTTTTCTTTCGATAATTCAGCCAAAGGATAATCCCCAGGCCGGCAAGAGGCAGGGTCAGCGCCCCAAGAATGGTTGTGGTAAAGACAGCACCAAACGTCTTGGAAATGTTGACGTTGAATACCACGCGCTCACAGTCGCATCCAAGGGAGCTTACAAGTGTGCTTCTTGGAGGATCTACAGCGTTAGAGTTGACCGGCCCGTTAGCAATGCTTAGCACGATTTGGTAGACGCCTATATCTGGAAAGTTGTAAAAGAGACTGAAATCTCCTACCTCCTGCTTGGTCCAGGGAAAAGCTGCCAATCGCTGGCCGCTGGCATAGATCTCCACCATAGTTTCTACATTTTTCACATCCTTACCATCGAAATCCTGGATGCTGAAGGTTATGGCAGTTGGCTCGCCGGGTGCCGAGTATTCTGGATCCAGCGCCTGATAGATAAAGTACTTTTCAACATGTCCCTCATTCCCGTTATAATGCGGCAGATGTTCTAGATGAGCAAAAGCTGCTGGCGCAGCAAATAAAATCAAGGCTACAACGGACAGTGCGTACGGCCAGACGGAAGCCACGTGCTGATAGTGTTGGTTTGGCAGTATAAACCTAATCTTGGACAGCGCGGATTGCTTTCTTGGAAGTTATCCTGTAAGCGTAGAGGAAGGTTACAAGGACCATAGAGAACAGGACCAATCCCAGGCCAAGATGCGCGGTGACAAGGACGGCGTGCAGACGCTCAAATATCACCATCGCACCAAGGACAATCTGGCCGATCACGGCTCCAGCGGCGATAAGCGAGGTAATCTTCATTCCGGTTGGCCCTTCCTTTGACTTCACTGCAAAGACGGCTGTCGCTATCACCAGCATGCCGGTCGTGGCAGCTACGGAGCGATGTATGTATTCAATGATAAAATCTGCACCGGGGGCAAGTCCTTGGGGGCAGAGGGGCCAGTCAGGGCACGTTAAACCGACGCCGGATGCATTAACA
Organism: uncultured Nitrososphaera sp.; assembly: GCA_964556935.1. Taxonomy (GTDB): domain Archaea; phylum Thermoproteota; class Nitrososphaeria; order Nitrososphaerales; family Nitrososphaeraceae; genus Nitrososphaera. The sequence goes on along the minus strand of CAZKXR010000030.1, from coordinate 16,893 downwards.
TATCCACCTATGAAAATAAGAGAAAAGAGAACGGCAAGCGTCGCAAAAGAGAGAGGTTTGAGGATCATTCGGTCACTATGAGCTTGCCTTTCATGTATGGGTGGACGATGCAGTAGTACGGGTAGTCGCCAGGACTCAGGTTGGATGTAGATATTTCGATCCTATCGCCTTCCATGAGCAGGCCGGAATCAAAGGCCGTGCCAGAGTTTGCATCTTCCGGTCCCGTTCCAGATGTGACAGTGTGAGGTGCCGTATCTGCGTTTATGACCAGGAATGTGTTGCCCTGCTTGATGCTGAATTCAGCCGGATCGTATGCGGGGTTGCCTTGTATTGATGCACCGCTGGGTATGGTTATAGCAGCTTCGATTGGACTCTGGTTGGTAGCGCCTCCTGCTTCAGCCTCGACTATGGTAATCTGTGATGTCATGTATGGGTGTACTAGGCAGTAGTATGGGATTACGTCGCCAACCTTGACGTCCTTGAGCTCCAATTCAGCTGATTTTTCTCCTCCGTTGATTATGCTTGTATCGAACACCACTCCAGAATTGGGGTCTTCAGGGCCTGTGCCAGATGTAGCGGTATGAGGAGCAGTGTCGACGTTGTTCCACATCACCTTGTTACCAAGGGGTACTTTTGCATCATCAGGATCGTAATCAGGATTTCCTTGAACAGCAGCGCCTGAGAGTATAGTTATTGTTGTGACTCCTGCAGCCGCTGGTGGCGGAGGAGGAGGCGGCGTAACCTGCAGTCTTGCCACAGGCGGCGGATTTGCAAAGAGCGCATTAAAGTTCGTTATCAGGAAGGCAGCTCCTATTGCCAATGTCACACCGACTATGATGATGCCTCTTGCCATTCTTCCGGAACTTGTCATTACCATTGGTTCTTTGTGTTCGCGATCATGCTCTGTCAATTCTAATTCCTCCTAGTGATGCGGCTCCTTGCGCGTGTAGTCGTAGTACACTTCTCCAATCTTGAAGGGATCGTTCATGTCTGCTGGCTTGCCGCGTCCTGCACTGTAGATCAGGTTGCCTGTCAGCAAGGCTGCGCCTGCTGCGGCTATCCATGCTCCGACAGTGGATATCTGGTTCATCACTATCAAAGGCTGCACCGGGATGTAGTCGAAGACCCTTCTTGGTTGTCCGTATAACCCCAAGACGTGCTGGGTCAGGAATACCACGGATACTCCAACGAACAGCAGCCAGAAGGTGATCATGCCTGCTTTTTCATTGTACATTCTGCCAGTTATCAGCGGGAAGAGATAGTGTAGCATACCGAGGAACCCGAACGAGATCAGTCCCATGACGAACAGATGGAAGTGTCCAACTACCCAGTAGCTGTCGTGGGTCAGGAAGTCAAGCGGCATCTGCGCGTTGACCACACCACCGGCTCCCGCGTAGAAGAACAGCACGACGCCTCCAACTACAAAGGACATAGGTGTTGCGAACTTGATCCTGCCTCCCCACATTGTCGCTATGAAGTTAAAGACATGCATGGCCGATGCAGGCACCGCTGCCAGGGTCCCGACCATGAAGACGGTCTTTTCAGTAAAGTTCATGCCTGTCGCGTACATGTGGTGAGCCCAAGATGAGAAAGCTACAATGGCCAGTACCACGAACGCCGTGACACCGGATTGATAGCTAAAGATCGGCTTTCTTGAGAACTTGGGTATCAGCTCGTACATCATTCCAATTGCAGGAATCGCAAAGATGTAGACTTCAGGATGGAATGTGAACCAGAACAGGTGCTGGTATGCAATTGGATCGCCTCCCATGCCAGGATTGAAGAACCCTGTAACGCCAAGCCGGTCTGTAAACAGCATGATAAGTGCAGCTGCGAAGGTTGGGATTGCCACAAGGATCATGATCGAAGTTACCAGGGTTGCCCAGACAAAGAGCGAAGTCTTCATTATAGGCAGGTCAGGATGCTTCATCTTCAGGATCGTTACTATGAAGTTGATGGCGCCAAGAATTGAGCCAATGCCTAGAATCTTTATGCCAAAGATCCACATTTCAGCTGCTGGACCCGGGGCTCTAAGGATAGAATACGGCGGAGTGGCATACCAAGTAAAGTCTGCCATACCCAGCCACACCAAGGCCATACCCACTGGAGTCATCCAGAACGCCACGGCGTTCAGTTTGGGCCATGCCATGTCTTTGTACCTGATCATTATGGGTATCAGATAGTTACCAACACCGGACGCAAACGGGAGCAGCCACAAGAACAGCATGTTGGTACCATGGGTCGTCATGATTCTGTGGAAAGTATTAGGATCAGGAATTATGCCCTGACTTCCAGGCAAGAACAGCTCAGTGCGGATGGCAATTGCCAGAGCACCACCGATCATTAACGCCACGAGGCTGAGAGTAATATAAAGCAGCCCTACATCGGTGTGGTGGGTTGAAAAGAGTATCTCCCACATCGGACGTGGTTTCTTAACTTCTAGAACCAATCAATTCTCCTCCGATTATCACCCATGGATTTTACTTGCAATAAAAGCATTTTGTTTTGCGCAAGTTTATCAGTTGCTAGCAATTACTGGTTTCGCCTCTTGTAGACTGACTGGAACATCAAGTGCTGTATTTTCTCCGCTCACGGGTACTGCTTCTTCTACGAAGAGTTTTGCCCGCATTTGATAGTGGCTGAATCCACAGTACTCCCTGCATTGGATAAGGTACTCGCCGGCTGTATCAGGCATCACCCACATGTGGTTTATTCTGCCAGGAACAGCATCCATCAGGACTGTCAGATCAGGAATGTTAAATGAATGGTTTACATCTCTTGAGGTAATCTCAAACACGTATGGAACGCCCTTCACTAGGTGCAGTTCGCCAAGTTCTTTCTTGCCGTCCTCATGCTCAAAGGTCCAGAACCACTGCTGGCCAATAACTTTGACTACTTGGGCATCTTTTGGAGGATGGTCTAGGAATCTCTCGACTTCCCAGGCAGAAGCGCCTAGGTATATCAAGAGTGCAATGACTACACCTACATAGACCCATTCAATTGTTGCATGACCCATTTAGCGATGCCCCTCCATTGAGCCACGCTGGACATTCCTTGGGTTCGATTCTCTGAACCGGAATACAACAAACGCAATGACACCCATCAGAATGGCACCGATTGTGAATGCTATGACCATGCCTTTGTAAAAGAGCCCCCATACCTCGACGCGGTTGATGATGATCCGCTCATCTTCCTGCGAAAAAGCTGGTTGGAGGATTGAAAAGACTACGACAACAGGAATTGCCACTAGCAAAGCCTGTCTTAGTGGGACACCCATTTGGGCGGTATACGACTTTATATCTTATTTAATGTTTTTGGAATTATTCAAACGGATAGCGGTGCATGGACATCACATTAACGCCGGACAGTGTGTAGAATTTGCTTTCATGTTTTAGGATCGTTAGAGATGCATTGCGTATGTGCCATCGGTACAACGCCTCAGGCTTTAGATCCAGTAGAGAGGCAATGGCCGCCTTGATCGGATCGAGGTGGGTGACACACAAAATGTTCCTGTCTGGATGCTTTTCTGCAGCTTCATCTAGCAGGCTTTTGACCCGCTTTTTAACAGACATGAACGACTCGACGCCAAAACTTTCAAGGACAGGGTCATGCTCGTCGTAGAACTTGAGGAAAAGGTTGCCGTATCGGGTTACGACCTCTTCGTAGTTCATGCCCACCAGCTTGCCCAGCTCTATTTCATAAAGCCGTTCATCTATGGTGTAGTCGATTCCAACGGTCTTGCAGACTATTTCTGCTGTTTCGATGGCCCTTATAACCGGCGAAGCATAGACTTTGTCGATTTTTATGCTTTTCAACTGTTTTGCCGTGTCCGCCACCTGCTGCCGGCCCTGTTCTGTAAGATGGGCCTCTATATGGCGGCCGACCAGCACCCTGCTGACGTTGTTTTCGGCCTGCCCGTGGCGCATGAAAACGACTAGGGGCAACCTGAGAAGATAGTGCAGTCACCGTTACTTAATTTTTCGGAATGTGTAAAGTTAATATCCACAGCCGATGTGAACGAATCCATGAAGATAGGCATAGTTGGCGGCACTGGCGGAATGGGCGAGGGATTTGCCCTCAGATGGTGCCTAAAGCACGACATCATAATTGGTTCAAGGGAAGCTCAGAAGGCAAAAGAAGCCGCAGAGAATTACACTAACGCTGCAAGACAGGCGTACGGCCCGGATACGACCGTTGCAGGAAGCATAACCGGCGATGATAACATATCGCTGGCAAAGAACTGTGACATGCTGATACTCTCAATTCCGTACGAATTCATTGACGATATGTGCGGCAAGCTAGCCAGCCAGGTCAGAAGCGACTGCATAGTTGTCTCCCCCATAGTCCCTATGACCAAAACTGATACAGGATTTATTTACATCCCGCTTGAACAGGGCAAGAAACCTGCAGCAGAAATGGTCGCCGAACGCATGGCCCCCAGGTCCAGGGTGGTCTCTGCTTTTCATACCATTTCCGAAGTAAAGCTGAAGAAGGTGGGCATGAGCCTGGATGCCGACACATACATCTGCTGCGACGACCAGAACGTTGTCGCAAAGCTAAGCCAGCTTGTATCTGAAATAAGCGGCCTGCGGCCAGTTTATCTTGGCCCGCTGTCTCTGACTTACCAGGCAGAAGTACTTACGCCCATGCTCCTTAACGCGGCAAAGCAGAACAAGATGAAGCACCCCGGCATCAAGCTTACGTAACGCAAACGTTATCAGCAGAGCCATCCACATACTTTGTGTAAAGATGAGCCGGAAGGGTCGAGAAGGGCAGCGCGGAAAAAACTGGATGTCTGCTATGGGTGTCCTGTTCATAGTTGCCGCGGCAATCATTGCGCTGCGCAACCTTTACCTTATAACTTCCCAGGCATCGTTCGGATTTTATCTTGACAATTATGTCAACGCAGAGATAAACAATGAAAAATTTGTCATAGGCATGGTCATAGGAGGAGTCATTCTGCTTTACTGGGGCTACTACAAAAAGAAGGAAGATTACGGACCGCCTGACGAGCATGAATGGCGCAGGTTCAACAGATAATGCATCCGGTTCGAGTGCTTGGCAAATTTACGATATTCCAGTAAAAGTAACTGATGCTTTTAAGAATTTTAATGAAAACACGTTTTAATTAGAATTATTACAAAACTGATCCTATCTATCAAGGAATTAGCAAAGTTAAAGACAAAGCGAGGGCGAAGACTATAGCAAGTGTCGTGATGAAGAGCAAATCCAGCAAGATCAAAAAGAGCCCCAGACTGGGGTCGAAAACAAAGCCGCGTCTGCCAAGAAAATTGCGTAAAAAGGTAGCTAACTATCGTAAATCTGCTCCAAGGAAGAGAGTCTCAAAACCAAAATCCATGAAAGACAAGCACTTAGTTACTAGAAAAATCGTAAGAATCATGGGTCATGGCCAGTTCGATGTCGGTGCCAGAACTCTGAAACGTCTTGACAAAATAGACGATTCACTAGTAGCGATGGTCAGGATGGAGAAATTCGATGATTCAGAGTTCAAAAAGAGGCTAACGGAGCTCAACGAGTGGGTAATGAAGGAGGGAAAACCCATCGACTCCAAAGAGATTATCAAATCAGACATCATTTTGCCTAGCGTAGACCTGTCCATAGACGAGGCAAAGAGGTTGTTTAGAGACGGTGTGATCCCTGAAATGTAATGCTTTTTCTGGCCTTGGTTCTATGCAGATTGAACGAATTTTTCTAGCTTGTCCATCGCTTTTTCCAGCACTTCTTCTGGCGGCAGATAGACTATTCTAAAGTATCCTGATCCGTACGTTGAGCCAAAGCCGGATCCATGGACGGTGAGCACCCCGGTCTTGTTCAACAAGTCGATAACGAAATGCTGGTCATCCTTCCATCTTGTACCCAGGTTAATCTTGGGAAAGACATAGAACGCACCGCGCGGAACCCTGCACTGGAAGCCCATCGCGTTGAGACGCTTGACAACGTAATCTCGCCGTCTGCGCAATTTCTCCACCATCTGTGGAATGTGATCCTGCGGGCCTCTGAGTGCCTGAACTGCAGCTATCTGGACTGGAAGGTTGGTTGCTATTCTCACCCTTGCCAGCTTTGGCACATCCCGCCGAAATTCGTCCAGCTTTCTTGACTTGCTGTTCATGCAAATGTAGCCGCATCGCCAGCCGGTCATAAGATAGCCTTTTGAAAAGCCGTTCAACAGGACCACTGGAGCGTCCTTGGCCACCTTGCCGATACCTGTAAACTGCGAGTCAAAGACTATCCTGTCGTATATCTCGTCACAAATAATGTAAAGGTCATGCTCCGTGGCGATATCCACCAGCTGCTGCAGGCTTTTGCGGTCAAATACCTCTCCCGTGGGATTGTTTGGGCTTATGATGCACAAAGCCCGGGAACGCGTGGTTATTTTTTTCCGCAGATCTTCAAGATCAGGTCTCCCGTCCTCATGGAGGCGGAATTCAACCGGCTTGCCACCATAGAACTTGACGTAGGAAGAGTAGGGCGGGTAGTAGGGACCGGGCATCAGAACCTCGCTGTTTGGATCCACTATCGATGCCATGGTCATGTCAAGCCCTTCAGAAACACCGTTGGTAACCAGAACATCGTCCTCGGTTACATCGAGGCCCTTTTCTGACTCTTTTTCCACTATCGCCCGACGCAGCTCAGGCAGGCCTTCAGAATCAGCATAGTAGTTTTCGTCTCCAATTACTGCATTTACAAGCGCCTGTTTTATGTGGTCAGGCGTCTTGAAGTCGAACTTGACAGGATCACCAATGTTAAGGTAGATTATCTCTCTGCCGGCAGCCTTGAACTTGTTTGCATACGCGGTAATATCGCGTATTGCATACTCTACGCCACGTGTTCTGTCAGAGACTTTCAATTAGACATATTGCAAACTATATGACAGAGATAAATTGTTATGGCTCTTCTTGTCTGAGCCAAAACATCCAGCCTGAATACATGATGATTCAGGGAATAAATTTATTGCCTGTCTGGTCCGTCTGCTTGTTGGATGTCGAATTACGATAAAGTGATGAAGCTGGCCCTTGAAAGGGGATTCTACTTTCCAAGTTGCGAAATTTACCCCGATGCGCCCGCAGGCTTCTGGGAATACGGCCCGACTGGTACAAACATGAAGAACAAATTCATCGAGCTCTGGCGACGCGAGCTTGTAAGACGCGACGGCATGATGGAGATTGATGGCTGCCAGATAATGAGCAAGAGCGTATTTGTTGCCTCCGGCCACATAAGCAATTTCACCGACCCGGTAGTCAAGTGCACGAAATGCGGATCCACCTTCAGGATCGATAGATACATAGAAGAAAAGACCGGCCAGCGCGTGCCGGAAAGGATGGCCGATTCCGATATTGACGGATTGATCCAGAAGCACAACCTAAAGTGCCCAAACTGCAAAGGAGATTTTGGAAAGGTTGGCCGGTTTAACATGATGTTTGAAGTCGGCATCGGGCCAGCCGCTGAGGAAGCGTACCTGCGGCCCGAAACCTGCCAGACGATATTTGTCGACTTTAGCCGTGTTTTTAAGACCATGCGCGGCAGGCTCCCACTTGGCATAGCACAGGTTGGGAAGAGCTTTAGAAACGAGATTGCGCCACGACAGAGCCTGCTCCGGTTAAGGGAGTTCTACCAGGCTGAAATCGAGGTATTCTGCAACCCCAATCGTCTGGATGAGGTGTCCAAGTTTGATGAAGTAAAATCCACAATCCTCCGGCTTTACCATGACGGAGATTCGGGAATCACAGAAGTGACCGCACAGGATGCCATAAGCAAAGGCCTCGTTCCAAACAAGCTTGTAGCGTACTACCTTGCACTTCTGACAGAATTTTACGAGAAAACCGGCATCGACATCCGGCATAGCAGGTTCAGAAAACTTTCCGACGAGGAAAAGGCATTCTACGCCTCGGTGGCGTTTGACTTTGAGGTAGAGACCAGCATTGGCTGGCTTGAACTTGTGGCCTGCAACTACAGATCTGACTACGACCTTAAGGGGCATGCCACAACAAGCAAGCAGAATCTGGAAGTTGTGGACCCGGCAGACCAGAGCAAGGTGCTCCCGCACATTTTTGAGCTGTCCATGGGCATAGACAGAAGCATCTACACAATCCTTGAACATTCGTACTACGAAGAAAAGGTAAAGGACGACATCAGGGCGGTTTTGAAGTTAAAGCCGTACCTCGCGCCGGTGCTTGTAGGCATACTGCCGCTCATGACCAAGGACGGCCTTGGCGAGAAAGCCCGCAAGGTACACTCGGAACTGAAGCTTGACTTTGACACGTTCTACGACGAGTCCGGCTCCATCGGCCGCCGATACAGGCGACTTGAAGAAGTCGGAGTGCCCTTTGCAGTCACGATAGACCAGACCACCATGCAGGACGACACTGTGACGGTACGGTACCGTGATACCATGCAGCAGGACAGGGTCAAGTTGGCCGACCTGCGGCAGTTCCTGAACAACGCGCTGCGCATCTAGGATGAAGCGCAAGATTGCAGGCGACGGCGACCTGCCGCAGGAAAAGTGGCTTGTAGCCTATCGGAACAGATCTTCAAAAAAGGGCCCCGGTGGATCCGTGTTTGTCAGGCAGTTCTTTGCCCCCGGCTACTACGAGGCGTATGACACGGTTCTATCGTATGCTGAGAAGATGAACCTTGAAGTTCTGTGGTTCCGCGAAAAGCGCAGGTGCGGCCAGTACATGAACCGCGACTTCCCCGGCCTTGGCGGCCGGTGCACGTGGTGCAACAGAAAGTTTGACACAGAACCGATGCCCTGTGCACAAGACGACTGCGAATCGGAGTTCTGCTCCAGAGAGTGTATGAAGGAGCATTCACGGCGCAAGCACTAGTCAGGCTTTTGCAAGATCCAGCGTTATCATGCGTATCCTTTCAGGGTCGCCCCTGAACTGGTCTAGACAGCGCGACGAATACTCCTCTGGCGAGCCTTCCTTCATGCCTGCCACTATGAAACCGACGGAACGGAAGGCAGATGCAAGCCATATCGACCAGCGGTCAAACGCGTCGTTGCCCACCGGCTGCAAGAGTTCGTCGGTAATCTCTGTCACCAGCCTGAAAGCGCCGGGTCTTTTCAGTTTTGCATAGACAGTCCTGTAAAAGGGCGCCCATGACGGTTCCTTTTTCTCATCTATGTACGGCGGGTCAGGAAGCACGGCAATAAAGCCGTCTATGGAGCTGTCGGGGAATTTCGTCACGATTTCTTCAAATGATCCCTTGATCACAAATGCATTCTGCAGCTTTATGCGGGACCTTGCCTGCTGGTACTGCTCACTGTCTACCTCTATTCCAATGTAGACGGTTTCTGGGTCCTTTGCGGCAAGGGCCTCAAGCACCCTGCCGTCGCCCATCCCAAGTTCCACTATCGTCCTTGTGTGTGAAGGTACAACAGCAGGGTCAGACATCAGGCCTTCAGCAGTTCTGCCTCAAGCAGCTGCTGCACCAGTTGGACGACTTCCTGCTCAACCTGCTGGCGCGGCAGACCCAGTTTGGCAGAGAACTGGTCCGTCAGCTGGGTAATTGTCTTGGTCCCGTCGCAGCTTTTCCAGAATTCAATTATAGCTTCATTGACCATGAAGCCTTGGTCCTTGTCATTTGCAAGTATCAGCGATCCATCTTCATGAGTTGTGGATCGTCCCACTTTCAGGGGCTTTGATTTTTCATAGTCTATCTGGAAGCGAAGCTTGGGCTTTCCAAATCCAAGCTGTTCGCGAACTGCAGGATTCATCTTTTCCAAGCTCCATGGCGGGTCCCAGACGATTTCGACGTTGATGTCACCGACGCCAGAGATTTTTCCCACGTACCTCTTTACGTCGCTGACCAGAGTGTCATGAAGCGGGCAGCCTCTGGTGGTCATGGTCATCTTGATGTCAACATTCTTGCCGTCAGCGATGTTAACGCCGTAGATCAACCCCAAGTCGACTACATTTACCGGAATTTCTGGATCCATGCATTTTTTCAATGCTGTATAAACCTGTTCTTCAGTGATGCTCTGCTGACCGGCTGTCATTTGCTACCTGAGCTAAGGTACGTAAAAGACGATAAATACTTTATCGCTGCTGATCCCTACCCCAGCAGGGCCTTCAGGTTCTTTTCAAACGGTGGCTTTAACACACCTTTTTCAGTGATTATGCCGGTTATGAGCTCTGGAGGAGTCATGTCAAACGCGGGATTAAAGATTCTGACCCCCTTTGGGGCGACCCTTTTTCTTCCAACCTTGACGACTTCATCAATAGACCTTTCTTCGATGACCACGTCCTCCGGGTTGCTCTCAAAATCAAATGTAGACAGCGGCGCAGCCACGTAGAAGGGCACTTTGTGCTTGTTGGCCAGAATCGCGACCTGGTAGGTTCCGATCTTGTTAAAGACATGGCCCGTGCGGAGGACCCGGTCTGCACCGACAATAACGCGTTTAATCACTCCTCTGGCCATCATATGGCCTACCGCAGTGTCCGGTATCAGGCTTACATCCACGCCATCGTGCTGCAATTCAAACGCGGTCAGTCTTGCGCCCTGCATCACCGGCCGTGTTTCAGTAGCTATAACGCTCACGCGTTTGCCTGCCTCCCTTGTTGCCCGTATCACTCCCAAGGCAGTGCCGTATGCCACCGTGGCCAGCGAACCAGCGTTGCAGTGAGTGAGAACAACATCTCCATCCTTGAACAGCTTGGCACCGTTGGCTCCCATCTCCTTGTTGGCCTGTATGTCCTCTTGGGCCATCCTGATCGCCTCGTCCAGCACTGCCTTTTTGGCGTCTTCAACGGCCTTGATACCCTTGACTTTACCCATTACCCTTTCAAGTGCCCAGAACAGGTTGACTGCAGTGGGACGCGTTGCCCTGAGAACCTTGAAGGCTGTATCCAAGTCTGTCATCAGTTCCTGTATTGATTTTGCCTTGCTTTGCCTGGCGGCAAGGGCAAGACCCAGTGCGGCGGTCACGCCTATTGCTGGCGCGCCTCTTACAACCATGCTCTTTATTGCGTCTGCAACCTGCCGGTAATCGGTACACTTGACGTATACCAGTTTATTTGGAAGCTTTGTCTGATCAATAAGAACAACGGCATCGTCTTTCCATTCCACCGTCAGCAGGAGATCGAGGTTCTTTTCTTTGGCCAAGCAGGAAAAAATCCCCTTTCAGGCCATATTAAATCTATATCTGACGCCCTATGCCGGCAAACCTGGCGAATTTCAAACCGTCCAGAATGCCACGCCCATCGTAAACGGGTACGTCTCCAAGCTCTTTGCTTGAGAGGCTGCCGTACTGTTGGTGGTCGGTTATCAGCATGACCAGATCTGCAGACTTGACCGCCTCTCCAAGATCGGCGGTTAATTTGATGTCCGGCGGCAGTGCAGAATCATTTAGTACCAGAGGATCGTGGACCCGGATCTCTTTTACTCTGATTTTTTTTAGCTCTTCGATGACCTTGTATGTGGGCGAAAAACGTGTATCAGAAACGCCGCCTCTGAACGCCAATCCAAGCAACGCCACCACGAGCTGAGACGGCTCAATTCCGTCTACAAGCTTTATCGCCTGCTCTACGCAATAAGTGGGCATTGAGTCATTGATGTTCCTTCCAAGCCGGGTGATGTTACAGTCTGCCTTTGCCATCTCTGCGGATTGTATGATAAACCGCGGGTAAACCGGGATGCAGGCGCCGCCTACACCAGCCCCGCTTCTGTGTATATGGCAGAAGGGTTGCGAGTTTGCAGCTTCTCTTGCTTCCCAGAAATCAACGCCGATCTTTTCGCAGAGCTTGGCCATCTCGTTGGCCAGGGCGATATTGACGTCCCGGTAAACGCCTTCCAGAAGCTTTTCAGTCTCGGCAGTGCGGATATTCTTGGTTGTAATGACCCCCTTTTTGAATACAATTGAGAACAGGAGCGATCCGATCTCCAGGCTCTTCGGACCCGCGCCGGCCACTATGGCAGGATACCGCTCTTCGATATCCTCTATTGCCCGTCCTTCGTAAATCCGCTCTGGATTGTAGACCATGAAAAAATCTCTTTCGACCTTCAGGCTGCTTTCCTTTTCCAGTGTCGGAACTATCATGTCCTCGGATGTGCCCGGAGGCACGCTTGGATTCATTACAACAACATCGCCCGGATTCAAGCCGCGGCCAATATCAGAAGCAACCTGCATTACTGCTGTAAGACTGGCAGAGACCGGAAAATCTGTGAGTAGCACCGGCACGCAGATCATCTTGATTTGCGAGTCCCAGGATGCCTGGATGGGGTCGTCGTAAAGCTGGAATCTTTTTTCCTTCAGCCCTTTCTCAAAGGCTTCGTTTACTCCCGGCTCCGGGATGTGTGTTTTACCATTCCTAGCGTTATCCAGAACCGTTGTCGACTTGTCAACTCCTATCACATGGGCGCCAGCTCTCAGCCACACCGATGCGATCGGCGACCCAACATGGCCAAGCCCGTAAACAGCGATTTTGAGTTTGCCTGATCTGATCTTCTCTATCAGCTCAGCTTTTTGGTTCTGGGATCTGGATTTGCCGGCCTTTCTGGCTTTCATACTGGCAAGAAATGATGGCTTGGCTGTTCATATTTACATTTCCTGCCCCCGAATAGTTAGCTTTATTGATTCTGATGTCTTTGGCAGCTTGTTGGAAATACCGGCCGCAGTCAAGGACTATGTCATAAAAAATATCCCGCACCCTTCCGGATTGATAGGCTGCCATGTCAATAGTTCGTGGTCCTTGGATTGCTGCGAGTACGACATCGTGGTCTTTGCCAAGGGGACCAACCAGGTCATAAAACTCCCTGGCTACACAATAGAGGCGATATACCTTGGCAAACAGGTCAGAGACTACATGGTTGACCTTAAAGGGATGGTGATCATCAAGGACTCCAAAGACCTGACACTATCGGCGGCCATGCAAGAAATAACAGATGTCAAATACAGCAGACTTTTGGCTGCGGTTGGCAGGAAATGGCTTGTAAGCTCGCTGTTTTACCAGCAGAGAATGAAAAAATCGCGGCAGCCTGCCTTGTCCGCGATGTGGCTCAAGGTTGCTGCCTACCATTACATAGCCGGTACGCTGGCCATCTCCGGTTCTAGGCCAATGCCACTTCACGAGCTGGCGCAGATAAGGCAGGAGAACCTGTCTGTTGAAGTGGCCGACGGGGTGCATGCAGCCCTCGAATGCATCGGGATAGAGAGGGCAACTCGCCCGTCGATTGCAAGGTCCATGGAAGCAGCAGCCGAGATCAAATCTAACGATTATGACAGGGACTTGGCGCTTTCAAAAATGAATCACATGCTTGAAAACGGCATGTTGGCCGACTGCTACTATTACATCGGCAGGGTCGTTGCAGAAAATGTATCTGCCAGACAGGATGCATTCCTCAATCGTTATGTCAAGCTTATTCAGATCGGAATGGATCTTAGTAGCGACGTCCAGAGCCTGGAAAAGATTCAAAAGAGTCTATTTAGGGCCACTAAAAAGAACCTAAAATAGACTTACTTTTGACGTACAGCAATTACCGGTGTGGATGTTTCTAGCATCTTGCCAGTCTTGGCCCTGAGCTTTGCCTTGTACTTCAGGTTCCTTGGCTTTGTCCGAAGACGATAGCCGCAGCATGGGCACCACAGACCATCCCACTTGATAAAGATCTCACATATCTGGCAGCGTTTCTGTCCACTGGCGTACCTTCCAGAGCCAACTGGCTTTTGAGCCTTGTGACGTATGCATATACCCTTGCAAGTCATTTATTGTTTTCAACATAAAATTGCGATTTTTGTATTTTAATATTTGTAATAATTGATGATGATGAATATACATAAAACAAGAAAAAAGGCGGGATTCGGCCCTTAGCGGATGTCGATCTTTTTGGCAGCGATCGCTTCGTGCATGTTTATGTACTCTTCAAGCTTCATCTTGACATCGTCCGGCTCGGTGTCTTCCATGCCGGTGAAGCCAGCCTTGAAGGAGATCTTGCTGCCTGAGACGTTTACGTCTGACACAGTCATGTCTGCATAAACGTTTGCAAGCTCGTTGACCCAGTCCTTAGCCTCTGCCGCGTCTACACCTGTCGTTTCGATTGTAACACTAAGCATTTTGGTCATTCTAAACCACCGAAAACGAAATTCGTACCGGTATTAATAAAGTTGACGTGGCTGCTTTTGAGACGAGCTTTACAGAATTTAAACATAGTGTTCTTTTTGTATATAAAGAGCGATTATTCGTTCAGACCCCAGTACTTGACGAGCTCTTTTTCAAACGAAGAGAACTGTTCATCGTTAAGTGAGTTTCCGCAATTCTTGTGTGTTGGAATAACTTTCATACCTTCGAGTTTGAACTCCACTTCATAGAATGTGACCTTTGGGCAGCTGCACATTTGAAGAAATGACCGGCGTTCCGCTTATTTATTTATTGCACGAAAAGAGGCCCCCGTTAACCTTTCTTTTGCCTCTTCTTTTTTCTTGCCTACTTCCATTCCCAGGCCTTTATTGTCATGTTGTCTGATGCGTCTATTTCTACATCGACCACCAAAACTGCATTACTAAGGAACACCAATTTTCCTGTCGCATTCGCGTTGAAGATAGCACATCCCCTGTAGCTAATTGCTCCCGGTCCTGTGAAACGGCCGATGCCTTTCGGGTTTACCGATGCCATATCGCCTTCAGGAGTCATCAGCACAGCTTTGTCCTCTCCATATAGTGCGCCACCAGGTCTCATTGTGCTTGAAAAAGTGCCCATCTCCATTACGTCTATGCCTTTGATTTTTCCTTGTGTGGAATAGGTTCCTTCAATTGTGGGACCTTCTGTGTCAAGGACTCTTCTTCCTGTAACCTTTCCTTTGGCTTCGTATATGAGGTCTCCTAACATAGCCAAGGATTTGTCACCTTTGATATAAACATTGGATCCATATCGATGAATGGTTGTCTGTCAGTCCAAAGCCCCTGGAACCAAGATACGGGTACAGACCATACCTCACTGTAGCTGGGTGCGTCTTGGTTTCCATGTGGCTATGAAGGGGCGAGTCAATCTGGCTACAGATGTTGCCTTAACGGAGCTGAAAGTATCTGAAAACATTTATCAAGTTGCCTTTTGCTATTTTCGTCAATGGATTCTAAGTTTTTCGCCTTTTCGGCGATGGCGTCGATACTCCTATTGGGCGTTCTGGCAGCGGCCATAAACATCAGGTCTGCCTACGGCCAGTCAAACGACCTATGGTATGTTGGCGAAGGCGCCGAGCAGGACATGTATGTGATATATCGCGTACAGGACTTTGAGACCAACGATAACCGTCCATTTTTGATAAGCATCTGGTTCAAAGAAAAAGATAACGACGTCTGGGTTGCACCAACAGAAATTAAAGATGAGGAAAGTGGCAGTGTCTACGGTGGAACACTGAGGCTCAGTGAAAGCCTGGGTGTACTGTACGGAAGCTCGGAGATACCAGACGACATGCGGCGTTATATTGGCGGATACTCAAATTCTTTGGTATGGCTTGAATCATATTCTCCAAAGGCAAAGCCGCAGTCCCTTTCAGCAGGTTCATGGGGCAGGATTGGCTCCATAGGCGGTTCGGAGATCAAACCAACAGGAAAAGAGCAGGTCACTGCTGCTGGTAAGACCTTTGACACCACAGTGATAGCATACTTTAAGGGCGTAAACAACAGGATCTGGGTGGTAGATAACTTTCCATATCCAGTCAAAGCTGAAACTTTTGTAGAGGTAGTTGCAGGTCAGCCACCGTACCAATATGCATATACCTTATTGTCTGTAGGTACTGGTCAACCACCAGCTTTCAAGGAAGAAGAAAATATCCCGTTGCCACCCCTTAAGCGCACGACAGGTCGCGGAACATACAACGTAGACATCAGCTGGACTCCAGAAAGGATCGAACCAGGCAAGGAAGTTGGCTTCGTAGTTGGCTTTACCGACAGCAACAGTCAGCAGTTAACCAACGTAAGCTACGACATTACAATCAAAGACTCCAGCGGCCAAGTTATCAAGGAGTTCAAACGCCAAGTTGCTCAAGAAGGAGTGGGAACGGTATCAACAACCTTTGACAACGGAGGACCAATGACGGTCACCGTCAAGATCAATTCAGTATCAGGCCAGACAACAGGCGAGTTCATCGAACAGGCAGATTTTAACATAGTCGTGGTCCCAGAATTCCCGGCTACTGCTGCCATCATAGCTGGAGCCGTCATAGGGTTCGTGGTCTTGGCAACAAGGTTCAGAGGACAAGGAATAGGAAGCATGTTTGGCGGAAGAAGCCCCTTCTAGCCGAAGTCTTTTTCCTTTTTTCCCTTTTTTAGCAAGACGAATTTCGCAGTTCGTGTTGTTGCTCGAGCTGGATAACAGCAAAATTTAAAAAGGCATGCTTTGATTGTATAGCAAATGACTTTACCAAAGGGATACGGAAGTGGTGGACGTAAGGGCGGCACCGGTGGCGGAGGCGGTGAAAGTCGCGACGACATAGAGCGTATGATTGGTCGCAGAGTCGAAAACATGAAGGGTATCTACTACCTGGGATTCGCACTATGCTGGGCTGCAACTGCAGGTGGTGTCTTTGTAGGTATCACTGTATACCCATGGGCATACCCACTGCCAAGTGGCATGTACGCACTGTCTGTCCTGACCGTCATTGAGGCCCTTGGACTGTTCTGGATCCTAAAGATCGTAAACGAGAAACCGTACAGGGCGTAGTTCCCTTTTTTCTTATTTTCTTTCATTTCAGCTTTTCAAAGCTTTGTTGCTCTAACTGATCTTGCATCCTTGAAAACTGTGCTTCGAGTTTAAATGCCCCGCCACATAGTTGCGGCGTATGAAATAAAATTTTATATACAAGCGTTATGTCTAGGTGTCTAATGGTCTGGCTTAGACGTACTACCCACTACTTATTCATAGTAGTGGTTGCTGT
>CAZKXR010000029.1:0-35750 GCA_964556935.1 uncultured Nitrososphaera sp. | reverse complement strand
AACGAATGATTCAGGTTGACAAAATGGTGAGAGGGTAGTTATTCACAGCCCTCTTTTGAAGAAACAACGTCCCGAAAAATATGAAGAGATTATCAAGAAGATAACCAGAATATTTCCTGACATTCAAAATATTGAAGCAATCTTTAATGAATTCACAGGTAAAGTTGACCTTGACCTTGAAGAAGGAGGATTTCGATCCGACATAAGCGAGCTTGGCAGCGGGACAAAAGCCCTTGTCATGATAATGGGTCGTATCCTATCGCCTAACACTACAATCGCCCTCCTTGATGAACCAGACATTAACATGCACTCTGGACTTGTTCAAGAATTGGCCCGTGCACTCGAAGAAGTTTCGAAGGAAACACAAATCATCATCTCTTCGCACCATGAAGCATTTGTCAATCGTATTGACAGGTCCAATATCATACATGTAAAGCGTAAAGATATCCTTGAATCTACTGCAAGCAGGTTAACCGACCGTGCACAGATAACCGAAATTCTTGAAGACATTGGTGTATCTCTGGATAATTACTCTATTGCAGAGGCCATTACTAGCAAAGTCATAGTGATAGGCGAAGGAGACTCTGACTGGACATATCTCACAGCTTTAGCAAGACGAGTAGGGAAATACGAAGAACTGATGTCAGTGGTGCCTGTTTATCATGCACTTGGTGGCAAAGGGCGTATTGTCGATGCCAAATTGCTCGATAAAATCTACAAATCACCTGCCCCATTCATCTTCATTAGAGACAAGGACGAAGCAAAAGCTAAACATATGGCCGATATCGAAAACAAGCTAGGTAAGAACAGGGTTCATTTCTTAGCTCGACGAGAAATTGAAAATTATTGTCTGGATTACGAAGCAATCTTACAATTATTATTGGACAGAGCTGAAACCAAATCACAAGATATCAAAAACAAAGTCAACGCTTTGACAGTAGACTCCATAAGGACGACCGTGAAAGCGCTTGCAGATAGCTTGAAAATGAAGGTCGTCATCCTTAGATTCATCGAGAATCTGCCAGCATTGCGATTTCTTGAAGGAGATGAGATATCTAAGTTTGTTGAGGATAACAAGGCAACCACTCTAGAGGAAGCCAATGATGTAGTTAGGGACTTCAAAATCAATGTGATGGATAAGTTATCTGACCTGAAATCGAATGACTTGATATCAATATTGAAGCAGCAATACACTGAACTAGATTATCAATGGAATGAGGACCAAATTCTCAATCTTTGTCCTGGTAAGGACCTTCTTAGGCTGATAAACAATTGGGCTACAGAAAACTTTGGGATCAACATTACTGCAGTGTTATTAATAGAACGACTCAAAAAGGTCGACCCTGAAATCGCGGGGTTGATTGAAAAGATAGTAGATGCTAGTAAAGCAGCGCCATTACCGACGAGTAAGACTTCATCCAACTTATAATCCGGATGTTTATACTTGAACTGCAATATTGTTAGTGATCTCCAAAACTTTCCACCTATTCTTTCGGCGCCCCCTCATTTCATAACAAATCTGTTGGATTTTCCCGCTTGTTTTTAGAAAATCGACAGGATCTAGAGAAATCATCAAGCTCATCCGTGGAGTCGTATTGATGTTAAATGGCCTTAAAGATAGTCCAATGCAGCCTTCTTTAAAATAGAAAAAAGATGCATTGAAAAGAACACCAATGCAAATGATACGATGATTGACAACTCAAGATGGCCTACAAAGTAAGAGCTAATTATTCCAAGATAGAACATGCAGCTAAAGAGAACCCACGCTATAGCAACTAATGCAATTTTTATTGCCTTTGATTGTCGTTCGACTCTAACGATCAATGCAATCACTAGATCTTGCTCTTAATTTCCTTAAAAGCCCCCACAACGCCATCCATAAATGCGGGAGATTCTATTTCCTGCGAATTGAATATTCCACCTGGATTGCGTTTTTTAAGTTGAAGCTGCAAATTCGCACGATACTCCAAGTTTTCAAAAATAACTTCTAACTCCCTGTAGCTCAGTTTGGCTACTAACTGATGGGCCTTGTTCCAACCAGCGGCATATAGTTCATCCTTTTCTTTTGAAAACCGGTCTAAGACGGGAGCAAGTTCGGGTTTCTGCCGATGTTTTATGTAAATCTCAATTGCACTCCTTGCTACGGCGGACCAGTTGACTTCTTTATACTTGTCCATTTCACTGGCCAGTTCATCGGGTATAGACAACGTAATGTTTTTAGGCATTCACTGTGTATTATGTGAATACTGTGTTACTAATAAACATTATTGCTTCTCTGTGACATATGTGTGCTCACAGTTTGGTCGTACAATGACAATGGGGTGTTGAACTAAATAGTCAGATATCAAAGCTCGTCAAGCTATCGCGATCGGAGGTTGGATAACCTCCAAACAGATCATTTGGCCGGCGACTTGGACTTGGCGACCCACTGTTCGTACATCTTTAAGAGGTTGTCAATGTCTTCGCCGTTTTCAGAGTACGTGACAATGACTCCAAACTTGCCCTTTGAATCATGACCGCGTGCATAATATCCCCAGAACGTGTCTGGGAGTTTTTCAAAATTCCCCTTTGTCATTGCCACACCTGCAAGATTCTTTGCAAGAGCATCCACAACCCTTGCCGCGTCACTGGCATCTATCATAAAAGATCTTGCGGGCATAGGAGATTTAAGTCTCCAGAATAGAAGCCACTGGCAATCGTGATTCGCATCAGCACTTCATGCCACAGGACGATCCGCACTGGCAGCAGCCCTTGTGGCAGACGCCCTGATCGTCGTGGTATCCGTATTCATGGGAGCATGTCGGGCACAGCATGTACGAGTTCTTGCTCTCCGTCAACAAAAACACATCTACATAGATGTCTAAAAAGGGTTTTGACCGTCAAAACGTGTGCAGTGCAGTGCAAAATTGCACCCCTTCGGCATTAGGATTTTATCTGGCCTGCCAAAAAATACAACCCATGATACTTTCCGGCGCAAGAGGAAAGCTGTTGAGCATCGATTCAGACAGCAAGACCATCAAGCTTTTCAGGAGATCCAAGGAAGAGAACTATGAATACACCGATGAATTTGATGCCAGCAAATACACCTCTTTTGTGGGCAAGAACGTGGACCTGGACCTGTGCGATTTCGTGGTTATAGGGATCACTGAAAGAAACGACTAGCCCAGAATCCGCGCTATCTCCCTCTGGGATCCAAACGTGTTCTTGGCTTCCGGGATATGGTGTTCGATGGCCTTGTGGGCTGATTCTATGAAAATGTCGGCAGGATCCCACTTTTTGACTAGCCGGAAAAGTTTGTTGCTAGAAGACTGGATCTTGCCAAAGTAAAGGGCAGAGCTTTCCTCGATTATCTCGTCGGCGTCGTTGCAGGAAATGCCATTTTTCCTCAGATGCTGCTCTAGCTTGCCAGCAAATTGAGCAAAGTGCATTGAATACGGATTGTCGTCGTATGCAGACATTAACCGCACCCATTGTTACGTAATGCAGGCATTTACATTTTGCTGAAATCCCAGGTTGAAAAGAACCGGGGTGTCAGCTCTAGCAGTATCGAGATTCCCTTGCTCACGTTGTCAAGGAGCGTCTTGGCCACCGGATGCTCAGACGAGCCAAGGTACTTGACCATTATCTTTTCTGCTATTGGCAGGTTCTTTTGTGGGTCTTCAGATATCTGGGCATCAGACTTTCCCTTGACTCCCCTGTATGGAAAGTTTTCATCATCAACGGAAAAGTACACCGTAGATCTTTTTTTGATGTTCTGAACCTTCTTTGAGACCCGGGATGTCTCTACGTACATCTTGCCAGCCTGCCTGTCATAGTAGAACCAAACCGGCTGGATGTTTGGATCTCCCTGCTCGTCTATCGTGGCTATCTGGACGTTAAGCTTGCTGTCAAGGAAACTGTCAACCTCAGATGGGCTCATTGGCTGGCCCATACCCGGAGTAGCATGAAGGATCTTCATTTTGATAAAATAACAAAATTTACGATATAAAGTTTGACGCAGCCTGTTGCACAAAAGTTAAAGACTTGACCCGATATACTCAGGGCATGTCAGAAAAGAGCGTTGGAGGACAGGAAGCCTTTGTCTTGCCCTTTGCCTTTGGCAAGGCGGCGTGGGAGATATCCATGATTGTATCGATTTCCATGGCCCGGATGCTGCAGATAGCCCTGCAATCTACTGAGACGGCGCTGTCAAAATACATAGAGCTGACGGAGCAGGAGATCAAGAGGGGCCAGCGCCGCGAGACCGTCAAGGTCGAGTAATCTTTCTTAGGTACCTGTTGTAGGCAAGGCCAAAGCGGTGGGCCTCATCCCTGATATACTGAAGCATCTTTAATGCCGCGCTGCTCTTTGGCAGCATCATCGGATCCGGAAATTCCTGACGGTAGATCTCCTCGTTTTCCTTTGCAAGACCGATGCAGGGAATGTCCAATCCTACGCTATGAAGGGCGGCCGTAGCTGCAGCCAGCTGGCCCCTGCCGCCATCGATGACCACCAAATCCGGCAGATCCTTTGCTGTCCTGTATCTGCGGGTTACAAGCTCGCCAATCATGGCAAAGTCGTTCTGGCCAAAAACCGTCCTGACCTTGAACCTTCTGTATCCGTCCTTGTGTGGCCTTCCGTTTACGAACCGGCAGCATGAGCCCACCGCGATGTCCGTGCCAAGGTTCGAGACATCAAAGCAGTCCACTATTTCTGGCATCGACGACATCTTTAGCGCGTTTTTCAGTTCTACTACTGCAGGGTTGTACCCCCGCTCAACGTACATGGCAAGGTTGCGCATTATTAGGTCGATTATCTTCTGCCTTTCGCCAGACCTCTGTTTTGACATGTGCACAATCTTGACTGGATGTCCTGCAAGTTTTTCAAGGGACATCTCCAGGACTTGCCGGGATTCTGGCTCTTCGCTGACATAGATCACGGCAGGAATTCCGGGCACTGACGAATAGTACTGCAGCAGGAAGGAGGAAAACGAGTTGTCTGCCACAAGGTCAAACTCGAACTTTTTTCTGTCGCTTATCACTCCCCGGGTCCGCTTGAACATCATGACGTGGGCCACGCCCTTCTTTGCGTCCCGGAGTATGCCAACAAACTCCTCGTTTGCTATCTTGGCTATTTTTTCCATCTTTTGTCTGACGCGCAGGTTGTCAAGCCGGTAAAGGGTGTCCCTTATCTCCAAGGCCCGCTCATAATCGCCGATGTCAGATGCACGCCGCATCTCTAACCCCAGGTCTTTTGTGAACGACTCTATGCTGCTTTTGCCCTCAAGTATGCCGGCCAGGGCGTTTACGCCTTCCATGTATCTTGCGCCAGTCACATTAGCTATGCAGGGCGCGTCGCAGTTTTTGATGAAATACTGTAGACATGGAGATTTTGGAAGCCGGTTGCATACCCGGACCTTGAACAGCTTGCGCAGAAGGCCGATAGTCAGATACCGCGAACTTCCGCGCACGAATGGGCCGTAGATCCTCCCTCCCGGGCCCTGGAACTGGCCGCTGCGGCTTCTACGGGCTACCACCAGCCGGGGGAATGGCTCGTCTGTTATCTTGAGGTATGTGTACCGCTGCTGGTCCTTAAGCTCGATGTTAAAAACAGGCCGGTAGCGCTTGATGAGGTTGGATTCAAGCAGGAACGCTTCCATCTCGTTGTCGGTGACCACAAACTCGATGTCTGAAATCCTGTCTACCAGTTTGGCAGTCTTCCAGTCTGAACCGTGCTTTGTAAAGTAGGAAGTTACGCGCTTGTTTAGATCCCTTGCCTTGCCTATGTAGATTATCTTGCCATCGTCATCTTTCATCAGATAAACGCCGGGCTCATGGGGGATCCTTTTTTCCTTGAGCGTAGAAGTGTTCATTTCCTTGTCATCTTCAGGTCGGTGGCCAGTTTTGATTTGAGGTACGCCCCTGTGTAGCTTGCCGGCTCTTCTGTTATCTGTTCTGGTGTTCCGGAGGCTACTACCCTTCCTCCGGCGTCCCCTCCTTCAGGCCCCAGATCTATTATCCAGTCTGCGGACGCGATGACGTCCAGGTTATGCTCTATGACTATTACCGTGTTGCCAAGGTCCACAAGGCGCTTGAGCACGTGCAAAAGCTTGCTTACATCAGCAAAGTGCAGACCTGTTGTTGGTTCGTCAAGAATGTAGATGGTCCTGCCAGTATCGCGCTTTGAAAGCTCGGCGGCAAGTTTGATCCTCTGGGCCTCGCCCCCAGATAGGGTGGTGGCCGGCTGCCCAAGCCGCAGATAGCCAAGCCCGACATCGTTTAGCGTCTGGAGCTTCCTAGTGATGGCCGGGATGTTGGAAAAGAACTCTGACGCCTCCTCGACGGTCATGTCAAGCACGTCTGAGATGGTTTTTCCCTTGTACTTGACGGTCAGTGTTTCAGAGTTGTAGCGCTTGCCCTTGCATTCATCGCAGGTGACGTAGACATCGGGCAGAAACTGCATCTCTATCTTTTTCACGCCGCCCTCGCAGGCCTCGCACCGGCCTTCTGCGACGTTGAAGGAAAACCTCCCAGCGTCGTAGCCAAGCTCCTTTGCATGGGGCGTCTTGGCAAACAGCTCCCGGATGGGCGTAAAGGCGTTAACATAAGTAGCGCCGTTTGACCTCGGCGTCCTGCCTATGGGAGACTGGTCTATTCCGATCACCTTGTCTGCGTGTTCAAGGCCGGATAACCGTTCATGTTTCCCGGGCTTGTCCCTTGCAGCGTAGAAATGGGCTGCGAGGGCCTTGAACAGTATGTCGTTTACAAGCGTGGATTTGCCAGAACCAGAAACGCCGGTCACAACGGTAAGGCAGCCAAGTGGGAAACTAGCATCGATGGCTTTCAGGTTGTTTTCGGAAGCGCCGTGCACCGTAAGCCATTTGACCATCTTCTTGTGGTCGTGGGGATGGACCACAACCCGCTCTCCGCGCAGAAAAGCGCCGGTAATGGAATCCTTGTTGTCCAGGATGTCCTGCAGCCTTCCTGCGGCAACTATGTGACCGCCGTGCACGCCGGCACCCGGGCCGATGTCGATTACCCAGTCTGCGCTGCGTATTACTTCCTCGTCATGCTCCACTACGACAAGGGTGTTGTCCAGGTCGCGCAGTCTTTTCAGCGTCTCGATAAGCCTTGAATTATCGCGCTGGTGCAGGCCTATCGTCGGCTCGTCAAGCACGTAGAGCACGCCAGTAAGGTTTGAGCCTATCTGGGTTGCAAGCCGGATCCTCTGCGACTCGCCTCCAGACAGAGTGGCGCTCATCCTGTTTAAAGTCAGGTAGTTGAGCCCGACGTTGCGCAAAAATTCAAGCCGCGACATTATCTCCTTGAGCACAGTCTTGGCTATGTGGCGTTCGGTGTCTGAAAGATCCAGACTCTGAAAGAACCGGTAGCAATCATCGATGGAAAGGTCGCAGACCTGCATTATGGACTTGTCGGCAATCCTGACGGCCAGGGCTTCCTCTTTGAGCCTTCGGCCGTTGCAGCGTTCGCAGGGCCGCTCCCTCATAAACTCCATGAGCGCCTCGCGTTTCCCGTCTGACTCGCTTTGCCGGTAAATACGCTCAAGGTTTGGAATTACTCCCTCAAAGGTGCTGCTGTACTCCCATCGGCTGTCAGAATACCGCGACTCGTAGCTGTAGTGTATGTTCTCGTCAGTTCCATACAGGATAACCTGAAGCTGTCTTGGAGTCATCTTGGATATCGGTGTTGACAAGTTAAAGCCAAACCTTCTGCCAACGTCCTTGAGCATGGAAGAGCGGAAGGTTGCAAACCGGCCTGTCCACGGCCTGATGGCGCCTTCAAGGATGCTCCTCTGCCTGTCCGGTATTATCAGATCTGGGTCAAACTCTATCTTGATTCCAAGGCCGTTGCACTTGGGGCAGGCCCCAAACGGCGAGTTAAAGGAGAACATTCTTGGTTCTATCTCGCCGATGCTTATGCTGCAGTGCGGGCAGGCATTGTGCTGCGAGTACAGGGCATCCCTGCCGTTTGCCGACACGATGACGACACCGTTTCCTACCTTGAGCGCAGACTGGATAGACTCAAAGAGCCGGCTCTTTTCCTCAGCTGAAGGCCTCAGCCGGTCAACTATTACTTCGATGGTGTGTTTTTTCTGCTTGTCAAGCCTGGGAGTCGGGGGTTTTTCCTCGTCTTCAAGGTTGACTATCTCGCCGTCAAGGCGGATGCGTGAAAATCCTTCCTGCTTGAGATCATCGAACAGTTTTTCGTAGGTGCCCTTCTTTGCCTGCACCACGGGGCCCATTATCATAGTGTTCTGCCCCTCCACAGTCTTGAGCACGGACTCGGTTATCGAGTCCACGGACTGGCTTGCGATTTTCCTGCCGCATCTTGGGCAGTGGGGGATGCCGATTCTGGCATAAAGCAGACGAAGGTAGTCGTAAATCTCGGTAACAGTCCCAACGGTAGAGCGCGGGTTTTTGCTCGTAGTCTTTTGCTGTATGGATATAGCCGGCGAAAGGCCGTCTATCGAATCGACATCTGGCTTGTCCATCAGTTCAAGGAACTGCCTTGCGTAGGCCGACAGCGATTCTACATACCGCCGCTGCCCCTCTGCATAGATGGTGTCAAAGGCCAGAGTCGACTTGCCGGACCCAGACAGGCCGGTTATTACCACAAGTTTGTTCTTTGGGATCTCTACGTTGATGTTCTTGAGGTTGTGCTGTCTTGCTCCCCTGATGATTATCTTGTCGTGCATCATGACACCTCCGATAGTGGGTTTGGATCTCCAAGGGCCTTCTTTATCTTTGCCAGTTTTTCTCGGTACATTATGGCCTTTTCAAACTCTAGCTGTTCGGCGTATTTTTTCATGGTGGCTTCAGTCTCCACGGCTAGGCGGTGCAGATCGTTTCTGGTCATCGATTTTGTTTCGGCAGCTATGGCCACATCTGCCGACGCGCTTTCAGGCACGGGCTTGATTATTGTTCTGGGCGTTATTCCACGCCTTTTGTTGTATTCCATCTGCCGTCTGCGCCTGCGCTCTGTTTCTTCGATGGCCTCCTTCATGGACTGGGTTATCCTGTCAGAGTACATGATCACATGGCCGCTGATGTTTCTTGCGGCCCTGCCAAAGGTCTGGATGAAGCTGGTGGTGTTGCGCAAAAAGCCCTCCTTGTCCGCATCCAGTATGGCAACCAGCGAGACTTCCGGGATGTCAAGGCCCTCCCGGAGAAGGTTGATTCCCACTATAACGTCAAACTCGCCCAGGCGCAGCTGGCGTATGAGTTCAGTGCGCTCAAGGCCTTCTATCTCGGAATGAAGGTAACGGACGCGCACACCGTTTTTGGCAAGAAACTCTGCCAGGTCTTCTGCCATTCTTTTGGTCAGCGTAGTCACAAGCGTTCGCTGGTCTTTTTTGGCCCTGGCCTTTATCTCGCGGATCAGGTCTTCCATCTGGTTTTTGGTGGGCCTGACCTCTATCATGGGATCCACAAGGCCGGTTGGCCGGACAAGCTGCTCTACTACCTGCAGGCTTGTCTTCAGTTCGTAGGCCGCCGGCGTTGCCGAGACAAAGATAACGTTGTTCAGATACTTTTCAAACTCTTCAAACTTTAGTGGACGGTTGTCAAACGCGCTTGGCAGCCTGAAGCCAAAGTCCACCAGCGTCTTTTTTCGTGTATAATCTCCATTGTGCATGCCATGAAGCTGGGGAAGCGTGACGTGGGATTCGTCAATGACAAGCATAAAATCATCCCCAAAGAAATCCAAAAGGCAGTACGGCGGCTGTCCCGGCGCGCGGCCATCAAAATGCCTTGAATAATTTTCAATGCCGCTGCAGTAGCCAAGCTCTTCTATCATCTCCAGGTCATAGTTTGTTCTGGAGGTCAGCCGCTGCCTTTCAAGCTCTGAAGGAAGATTGGGAAGCCATTCTTCCAGCTCAGCCCTGATGGACCGGACTGCGTGTTCTCTGGCGTCTTGGGCAGTGATGTAATGCTTGGCAGGAAATATCCTGACTGACTGAACTTCTCGGATCTTTTTCATGCTCACATGATCATGAATGCTTATCTTCTCGATTTGGTCGCCAAACATAGAGATGCGGACTATATCGTCAGAGTATCCGGGTATGATGTCAACAGTGTCGCCCTTTACCCGGAAAGTGCCGGGGACAATGGCCACATCGTTTCGTTCATACCTAGCGTCTATCAGACTGCGAACAAGTTTTTTGCGGTCGATGACATCGCCTGCACTTATGGGGATTGCAGTCTGCTCCCACTCGGTTGGTGAGCCAAGGGAGTAAATGCATGACACGGTTGCAACGATAATAGTCGGCTCGCCGGACATGAGCATCGCGGTGGCCTCAAGGCGCATCTTTTCTATCTTTTCGTTGACCTCCGTGTCTTTTTCAATGTAGGTGTCTGTCTGCGGCAGGTAGCTTTCCGGCTGGTAGTAATCGTAAAAACTTACAAAATAGCCGACGTTGTTGTGGGGAAAGAATTCCTTGAACTCGGCATACAACTGGGCAGCCAAGGTTTTGTTATGCGATATCACCAGTGTGTTTTTGCCGGTCCGGGCAATGACGTTGGCTATGGTGAAGGTCTTGCCGCTTCCAGTCACGCCAAGCAGGGTCTGCCGGCCTCCTTTCAGAACAGCCTTGGCTAGCCGTTCTATAGCGTCTGGCTGGTCGCCGCTTGGCGCAAACGAATTTTCTGCTAGGCGGAACCTTCCTGAACTGGCAAGCAAAGCGTGCCAGTAAAGGCCCAAAACGCGAATATATTGTTTGAGACAGATAACTAATCGTAGTCGGTAAATGCGTTTAATGCCGGGCTTAAAAAACTGCTACCTCTCAAAATATTGGACCCGTACAGACAGGGTCTGCCTTAACCATGTTCAGCCAGTTTTTTATATCAAACTGCCCATTACATAGCTGGAAATACAACCCCTACTTCATTACTGGCCCCGCTCCAGTCCGGCATTTCCACCGCTCACTCCCGACATCGGAGCGGGGTCTTAAAGTTCCACTTCATTAAACGCCCTGCCAAAACCAGCCGGCTAATCGATACATCTTATCAGAACAGGTTTTCATCATCAAGATAATCTTATTTATGTATCTAATTATTAGATACATATGCAAGAGTTAAAGACTGTTGCAAACAACAGGGCCTTGTCAAGGCTGTTGGTCATTCTATTGGAGAAAGGTGAATTGCCCACAAGGAAGCTTTTGTCAGAATACGGCGCAACTGGCTATGGCCAGATTCTGATAAAACAGGCTGAAAATCTTGGTCTCATCACAAGAAAAGAACAAGAACCGGAAGGCAAAGGCAATCACCTAGTGGTTAATGCACTGACAACGAAAGGAAGAAAGATTGCAAAACTGGCAAAAGCAGTCTACAGAAAGACGCGTAAATGAAAATATCAGTTTCAGAGAGCTGCAAGAGCATAATTCTGTTTTCACGGAAGTATGAAATTAACCAGACATGAACATCCTGCCCACACAAGCCTTAAATATTTCCAGTTCACGGAACTTGCATGAGTCATCCCCCAAATGAGCAAATGATCCCTTGTTGTCCGCCCCTTGAAACCAAGCCCGTGTGCGACATACTGGACTACCATTACCGCCTAGTGCACCAGCAGCAGTCCCGTGTACCTGTCGAAGTCATAGTGCATGCCCGCATGCAAAGGTGTCCCGGCCCCCTTGCTCTTGGCGACCTGGCCTACTCGACCACCCTCTTTCCCGGTGAAAAAGTTCGTCTCTTTACTACCGACAGGCGCACCCGCTTTACCTTTGACAGCGCTACCAAGGTAAGCTACAGAAACGAGCAGACGCAGGAGGAGCACTTTTACATGTCAAGCTGGTCTGACTTCATGTCCGACCTTTCCATAAAGGACCATTCGCGTTCAACCAACACCAACAAGGCGCACTTTGACACGCACGGCGAAACAAGCGGCTTTTTTGAAACGATCTTTGGTGGCCCGTCCATCGACGTCAGCGGCAACTACAACTCGTCATCCACAAGCGACTTTTTGCGCGAGCTCAGCCAGCACGCCCGCGCGTCGCACCACAGGGCAGAGATGGCATCCAGGGCGTCAAGCAGTGTGTCGATAGGTGAGGTTCAGACGCGCACCCACGTCCAGACAGAGTCACAGGACCACTTTGAATCGTCTTCACGCGAGTTTGCAAACCCCAACAAGTGTCACGCAGTCACGTTCTACTTTTACCGCATCAACAAGATCCAGAACATCAAGTTCTCCATCGAGTCAATAGAAAGAAGAGTGATCGATCCCGCTGCAGACACCAGAGTAACAAACAACCCCTTTGCCTCTCGCGGGCTTGTGACTGCGATTCCTGCGGCTGTCCTTGCGACGGACAAGGAGCGCCTGAGCGTTGAGGCTGCGGGCCGCGAGAGTTTTCTGAGAAGCCAGGCCGCAACTCCCGCCGCCACTGCGGTGGGTACCATCCAGCCCGGTGTGTTTATCGCCGCAAGGGCAGCCACCCTGCAGCCGCCGCTTACAGAGGCCGTGCGCAGGGAGGCCCTAGAAGACGTGGACAAGCAGCTGGTAGCTGTAGGCCTCCTCGAAAGAGTGGGGACCGACGTCAGGATCTCACCGGTTGCGCAGAGAAAATACTCCTTTGAACTCACGTCGGCGCTCCCGACGCCGGGCATATTCGTCAGGGGCTGCGTGGACGACTGCAACATCTGTGAAGAGGAGCTGATGCAGCAGATGGAGCTGGACCTTGAACGCAAGAAGCTGGAAAACGAGAAACTGAAGAAGGAGATAGAACTTCTGGAAAAGTCGCAGGAGTACCGCTGCTGCCCGCCAGGACCGACGCCCGAAGCGTAAGGGCATCTTTTTATTTTTTGAGATCTACCAAGACTTGGCCGTTTTTGCGTACCACTTTTCGTTAATGTTAGTCGCCGTGTGAACATAAGGTCAGTATATTGTCAAGTTTGACAGCAAATCTTTTTTCGCACCCCTGCCTTATGATAGCATGGGAAAATCCGAGCTACCATCAGCAAGCAGAGACGAGTTTCTTTCGTTCCTCGCAAATCACGGCCTGCGCATAGACAACATGATAGAAGGCGCCGTCGAGACCGCCGAGGACGTGCATGCAGGGCTTAAACGTGAAGATGGAGAATCTTCATTCCTTGAAACCCATACATGGCCTGTAACGATGGACGTGGTAAGGCACTACCGTGCAAACAACCGCAACATAACCAGCATAGAAGTAGTCTCCGCCATCCTGCACGACGTTATGGAAGACGACGAGCGGATCTTGAACCTCTATGAATCCAAGTCGTACGGTTTTGAGGCGTACCTTGCCTACCGTTTTGGCAACAAGGTTCAAAAGATTGCCAGCGACCTGAAGATCCAGCCGCTGGAAAACTTTCCAGGTATGACAGATGTCGAACGTCAGATGGCGCGTTTTCATGATTACTGCGACATCCTGCTTGAGGCCGACTACGATGTCAAGGTCATCAAGCTGGCCGACAGACTGAACAACATGAACTTCATAAAGCGTGTTCCAAACCACGATAAAATCAGGCGTTACCTCCGAGAAGCTGAAGACTTTTACATTGCCTATACGATCATCCCGCCCAAAATGCCGGAGTTTTACAAGAGGCTGCGTCAAGAGTACGAAGAGCTGCGAACCATAAAACAAATAATAGCCGCATAAAACATTCAAAAACCATTTAAAGGCATCAAATGGGAGTAATAGGTAGTATAATGAAAGAACTCAACCTTGCGGTTATAGTTAAACTTGAACCGGATTTTTCTGAAGGAAACGTCAGCTACAACGCCGACGGTACGCTTAACCGCGCCGAGACAAAGAGCATCTTGGGTCCGCACAGCGCCGTTGCCTGCAGTGCGGCATTTTACGCCAAGGTCAAGTACGGCGCAAGAATCTCTGTTGGGACCATGGGGCCGCCGATGGCAGATACTGCTTTGGCGCAGGCGCAGCAGATCTGCGATGCCGACGAGCTCCACCTGTACAGCGACCGGTTGTTTGCCGGCGCCGACACCTGGGCGACTGCCGAAACTCTTCGGGCCGGCATTGCCAAGATGCAGGGCAAGATGGACATCGTGTTTTCCGGTCACCGTGCCTCGGACGGCGAGACCGGCCAGACGGGACCCCAGACTGCGCTGAAGCTTGGCTACACATTCCTTGGCCACGTCATAGACTACGATGTGGACATGGACCGGCGCGTCGTCCGTGCAAGGCGGTTGATCACGTTGCAGGGTTTTTATGACGTCATTGAAGAGATTGAGGCCCCCCTTCCGGTTTTCATAGCAATAGACCCGTCTTACAGGCCATCTTTTAACACCGTCTCACAACGGCTTGCCTACGAAAAATACCAAAAGGAGGCCAAGGCGCGGGTTGCCAACTACAAACAGTATCTCAAAGTATTCAACGCGCAGCAGTTGGAAGTCGACCCCAAGCTGGTGGGCCTACCCGGGTCGCCAACCATCGTGTACAAGGTGGAAAAAATTCCAAAGGCAAAGGCAAGCCGCAAGACCGAGGTAATTGACGGCTCAAACCGTGACGAGTTGAGGAAGGTTGCGATAAAGATCCACGAGGTGTTGGGAGGCATGGTAATCAAATGAAATACGAGCATCTGTACGTGGTAATAGAGCACGAGGCAGGCAAGCCGGTGCCCGTCAGCCTCGAGATGCTGGGTGAGGCCCGGCGCCTTATGGACGGTTATAACAAGAGGTACAACGCAAACGAGAAGGTCGTGGCCGTTGTCCTTGGCAACAATGTCCGCAAGCTCTGCGAGGAGCTTGTCTATTACGGGGCAGACGCCGTCATTTACGCTGACAGCCAGGAATTCGAGTACAGCCGCAACGTGGTGGACACCAAGGTTGTAAGTGCCATCGCAGTCGACAAGGGCATGGTCTTAAAGTTCTCGCCAGAATCCACCGATTTTGTCAAGCCGCACTACATGTTCTTTGCGGCAGACAACATCGGAAGGCAGCTGTCTGCCACCGTTGTGGGGGCTCTGGATTCGGGCCTTGCGTCAGACATCAACAAGCTCGTTATCGAGGATCTGGAGATAAAGCACGAGCACAAGACCAAGGGCCATCCAATGGTATACGAGCGCACACTTGAAATGTACCGGCCTGACTTTTCCGGGTTTCTTTGGACTACGATCCTTTGCCTTGACAACCGCAACCCCGCTATCCAGCGCGATTACCACCCGCAGGCATGCAGCATCATCCCGGGAGTCTTTGCACCCATCGCCCGCGACTCCTCAAGAAGGGGGGCTATTGTTGACTATGTGCCTACGTTTGATCCTGGCGACCTGCAGGTAAAGATCCTCAGCAGAAAGATAGTCAAAAGCGCGGTAGACTTTGACAGCAAGAAGGCCGTAGTGAGTTTTGGGCGCGGCATCAAGGATTCTCCGGAATCCAACATCAAGCTTGTCACAGAACTGGCAAGGGAGCTGGACGCGGAGGTCGGCGTTTCGCTTCCCATGTCAAAGAAGCCGTTTCCAGTAAGCGAAAGTGTCAGCTCCACGTACATGATCCCCGACAGGGTGGTTGGGACCAGTGGGCGCAAGGTAATCCCGTTGCTTTATATCGCGGCAGGCATCAGCGGTGCGATGCATCATCTGGCCGGCATGAAGGAATCTGAATTTGTGATTGCCATAAACCCGGACGAAGACGCCAACATCAAAGACGAGTCTGACATATTCATCAAGGGAAGGATGGAAGACATCATACCGGTTTTGATCGAGGAACTCCGCAGTGTCAGGCCGGCAATGGAGGTAAGAAAATGACCGAGCGCTACGACGTTGCCATCATCGGTGGCGGGTCTGCCGGACTTGCCGCCCTCAAGCAGCTGGCAAATCTGGGCAAGCAGGCAGTCCTGATAGAGGCCGGCAAGCAAGTGGGAAGCAAGAACGTTTCCGGCGGGATACTTTATTCAAAGAGACCCAAGCGCGGCAGTACCCACAACGTCGAGGATGTTTACGAGAACTTTATCTCAGAAGCCCCCGTCGAACGCAGGATAACCAAGTACATCTTGCATGCCGTCTCCAAAGAAAAAGAGTTTGCCATTGACCTAACCGCGGCCCACGAGTACCAGGCCAACTTTGCCTACTCGGTTCTTCTAAACCGGTTGAACGGCTGGTTTGCAAAGCAGGCCGGAGAGGCTGCCGAAAGACAGGGAGGCGGCATGGTCTCCGGCGTCCATGTCCGTTCAATAACCTGGAATGATGAAAAGACCGTTATAGAGACCGACGAGCTGGAACCGTTTGAGGTAAAGGCAGTGATAGCGGCAGACGGCGTCAACTCTGAAATAGCCCAGCTGACCGGCGCCAGGCCGAAATTCACGCCCATGCAGCTGTACCAAGGTGTCAAGGTAGTAGTCAAGCTTCCAGAGGAGATAATCGAGCAGAGGTTTGGCATAGGCCCCGATGAAGGCGCGGCGCACCTGTTTTCCGGCGACATCACCCTCAACCACATAGGCGGAGGATTTCTCTACACAAACCGCGACACCCTTTCTGTCGGCGCGGTCTACCATTACGACTCGCTTTTGGACAGACCTGCAGAGCCGTACACGCTGATAGATGCCCTGCTCAGAAACCCCATGGTATCAGAGTTTATCAAAGATGAAGTGGCCGTCAAAAAGGAGATAGACAAGAGCCTTCCAAAGGAAGAGCAGCTGCGTATCCGCTTTGCAGTTAGCAAGCTGATAAAGACATGGAACGAGCTTCGTGACGCCCACTACTCGCCGGCGGCAAGAAAGAAGCTAATCGAATCTGGCAAGTACAAGTCAGAAGACGAGATCAAGGCAAGGCTGGACTCGATAAGAAACGAGCTGCAGACCAAATACACCACCAAGTTTGTGACCGATTACGTTGAGCTGGAATACTCTGCAAAGCTCGTGCCGGACGGCAAGCGCTGCATGATGAAAAAGCCGTACCACAAAAACGTGCTTTTCGTAGGCGACGCCGCAGGGCGGGGAGTTTTCATCGGCCCCAGGATTGAGGGCATCAACGTCGGAATCGACGACGCCGTCAGGGCCGCAAGCTCTGTGGCAAGGGCCATCGACAGAAACGACTTTTCATCCCTTGGCGAGCACTACACCCAGCAGGTGGAGGAGAGCCCCTTTACGCGCGATATGCGCGAAATAGACAAGGATTACCTCAAGACATTCCTTGACGCGGCCAAGGATGTTCCAAAGGACATTGTGGGCCAGCGATACGGCATGATCTTTAGACTGATGTCAAGTGGCACCTTCAGAGGCCTGGCGGTGGGGTTTGCCAACATCCTTGGCTACGACAAGCTGTTGCCCATGGTAGAATCGGAAGAAACGTACGTGCAGGTCCCAATAGAAATAGCCGAGCGTCTTGGTCAGACCGTGACGGCGACGTACACGCCCACTATACCGAGTGTTGCAGAGCGTATAGCGCGGCTGAAATACGACGACGACAGGCAGCCCCATATCAAGGTGCTGGACCCAGAATCCGAGTTCATGAAAAAACTGGTCATGCTGTGCCCCACATCCTGCTACAGCCTTGAAGCAGGGAAGGTGATGCTGCAGCACGAAGCCTGCATAGAATGCGGCACCTGCGCCAAAGAAACCGAGTGGCGCCACCCAAGGGGAGAAAAGGGAGTAATCTTCCAGTATGGCTAGTTCTTCCACTTGATGGAGCAGCCGATAGAAGGATCAAAGTCCTTTTCCAATTTTTCGCCCCCAAGGAGCTTGCGTACGTTGTTCTCCATCACCGGAATGGTGGGCTTGGCTTCCGGATCCATGGCGTCGTTTATCCTGCCATGGAAGATAAGCTTGCCATCTGCGTCAAACAGGAACGGGTCCGGCGTGCAGACTGCGCCGTATGCCCTGGCAACATCCTGGCTTTCGTCTATCAGGTACGGGAAGTTCAGTCTGTACTGTTGCGAGAACTTGACCATGTTGTCGAACCCCTCATCCTGGTAGTTCGGATCGTTGCTGTTGATTCCAATTACCTGAAGCTCTGACGGCTTGAATTTGGACTGCAACGATACAATATCGTTGATCCTTGCCTTGACGTACGGGCAGTGGTTGCAGATAAAGACTACAAGTTTTGCCCCGGCTTTGTACTCTGACAAAGAGTGTGTTCTGCCGTCAACGCCCTTTAGTGAAAATTCAGGAGCTTTCATTCCTGTCTTGAGAACCTGCGGTGATGATAGTGTCTTGGCCATACATCAAGATCGTTTCCAAGATATTATATCTATTGCGATAATTTCCACATCCCCGAACGAAGTATGATGGCGATGATTCCGGTCATGGCTGCCAGTGCAGCCGGCGCTGAGAATTCTGGCGCAACGTGCGTCCCGATTATCTCGATCTTTTTGGTACTGCTGTCAAAGGCGATGGAAAGCCGCCTCTCGTCGGGGCCAACAGCCTCGCTTACATGGGTAAGCTCTATCACGTCATCGTTTGCTTCCTGGCCGTTGACAAGGACAGTGTATGCTGCATCGTTTGCGCCATCCGACGCCTGTATGAGGCTTCTTGGCAGGTTGATGTAAAACTTGCCGTAGCTTGTGGCGTTGAGGTCAACTACCAGCGCCTTGCTGTCCGGGTTTAGCGTGATGCTGTTGACCTGAACGGTCTTGGTGTCCTGGCCAGACTTTTGGTAGGCGGCTATGCCATACTTTAGAACGTATGTCTGGTCCCCCACGACAAGCTCGTACGTGCAGCCGCTGCCGCATTCGGCTACTGGCCGGACTTCTGATTCTTGCGAGTAAAAGTAGGCGTGGGCCGCCTGTGCAGTAAATACAAGGATTGCAGATGCGGTGATCAACGATGCATATGATGTCCAGTTCACATCATATCGGACTATTTGCGTCGATCTTGCTAATTAACTTGATCTGAAGAGTTAAAAGACAAATCGTCGTATCTTGTAGTGATGTCCGGCAGACAAGAGAGCAAGACACTGCCAATAATATTGCTTGTGTTGTCGGCTGTAGCCATAATCGCCACTGTTGTTTTGTTGTTCTACGGCATTTACTTCTTCTTTTTCTTCCTTCCCATCACCTTTGGAATACCTTGGTCAGTAAAACGGCTTTGGAAGAGAAATGCCAAAAAACAATGGAATGTCGAGGACCTGCGCTAATGTATTATAGTGGATGATTGTCGATAACCTGCGATGTCTCAGGCCGACTCCATCGATGCAATCCTGCAGCTGCCGCAGCGCAAGCTGGTTGTTGCAAGCAGTGACGTGTACCTTGACAAGCAGGACAAAAACGAGATCTTTATTCTGATGGTTGAAGAATCCAGAGGTTCGGCCGGCGGCAGGGCTGCCGGGTCTGGCCATAGAAGGATAAGCAAGGTTCTTGGTTTTTCATGCAACAACGGTCAATGCACAAAGTTCTTTGAAACCGGCGACCATCAAAAGATCGAGCTTTTCGACGTACCGTACAGCGCGGTTGCCATGGACATCCGGCTTTCAAACGGCCAGCCCTATGTGGTGCAGGGAATAGTCGATCCTGAATTTGTCAGGACCTACCGGGACGTTATAGGCAACATAAAATAGCCAGCAGAACGATATGATGCGCAAGTGTCAGAGCACGAACGGATTGAAGAGATGGCCTCGGCCATCGAGGACCTGCTGTACATGGGCGCCATCAGGCTTGACAGAGACAAGGCAATCCTGTCGCCAAAGTTCTCCCTTGTCGTGTCTAGCATAATGGAAAGCATGAAGATGAAGGCCGCCAGCAGAGAAGAGGTGATGAAGATGATGTACTATTCACTTTTGATATACATGAACGAACAGCTGAAACTGCCAAAATCCCTGACCATGGCCCTTGGAAACGACATGGAAAGCCACCGCGAGAGCATGGAATCCGGCACGCTCGTAACCAACTACGTTGCCGTACTGTCTGAGATCTGGTCGCAGAATAATCCGGCACAATAAAAATAACTTTTTTAAAGCATCGAATTCTACAGACCTGTGATGTTTGTCCGGTCTCTCAAGCCGCGGCTGATCCCGTCGATCAAGCTGATCAAAAAGCCCCAGACTGAAAGGCAGTCAAAAAAGGTCTGGATAGAGGCCTACGGCTGTTCTGCCAGCATGGCGGATTCAGAGATGATAACCGGGCTTTTGAAGGATGCAGGGTACGAGATCGCCTCAAGCAGAAAGGAAGGCAGCCTCAATCTCATAGTGACGTGCTCTGTCAAGGACACGACGGAGCACAAGATGGTCCACAGGATAAAGCAACTGAGCAAGACCGGCAAGCCGCTGGTTGTTGCAGGCTGCCTGCCAAAGGCCGACAGGGGCAAAGTGGAACTGCTAAACCAGGAGGCAAGCCTGATGGGGCCGCATTCCATAGACAGGTCAGTTGATGTTGTCGATTCCGCCTTTGCCGGCGCCAGGCTGGTTGCGCTTGACGACTCTGTCTCAGACAAGGTAAACGTTCCAAAAATCAGGCTCAATCCTGTGGTAGGCATCGTAGAGATTGCCAGCGGATGCATGAGTGAATGCACGTTTTGCCAGACCAAGATAGCCAAGGGGTGGCTGCGCAGCTACCGAATCGGGGACATTGTACGGCAGATCAAAACCGACGTAGAGGCAGGCTGCAAGGAGATCTGGCTTACCTCCACGGACAACGGCTGCTACGGTCGTGACAATGGCTCCTGCCTTACAGAACTTCTCAGGGAGTGCCGCGGCATAGACGGCGACTTTAAGATCCGGGTAGGCATGATGAATCCGCAGTACGTGCCGGAAATGCTCGACGAGCTTGTAGACGTTTTCTACAGAAATGAGAAGTTATTCAGGTTCCTGCACGTGCCGGTGCAAAGCGGAAGCAACCGGATCCTTGGAAAGATGAAGCGCGGCCACACCGCGGAGTTGTTTTCAAACGTGGTCCGGGCTTTTCGAAGCAAGATGCCGGACTTTACCATCTCAACTGACATAATAGTGGGGTTCCCAACCGAGACGGAAAGCGACCTGCAGAAGACCATCGATCTCCTCAGAGACACAGAACCGGACATCGTCAACATATCCCGGTACAGCGCCAGGCCGGGCACCGAGGCGGCAAGGTGGAAGGGGGTGCGCACAAGCACAAAGGTTGCCAAGGATCGGTCCGAACGCCTCCACGCCGTTGCAAGGGAGGTATCCAGAAAGCGAAACGCGCTTTGGGCAGGCTGGCAGGGCCAGATAACAATAGACGAGGCAGGCAAGGTGGTTCAGGGCCGCAACTATGCCTACAAGCCTGTCGTTCTGTCTGGATCATCAGCAACGCTGGGCTCAAAACTGCAGGTGCAGGTAGTCGATTACACCAGCCTTTCGCTAAAAGCTAGAATTCTTCCATAGCTCAAATTTGTTAAACTACAGGCAGCCTGTAATTAACCTCCAAAGCTTTTTAACCAAATCCTTCCATTGATGTCGGGGGATCTCGGGAGTATTATGTCAGACAGCCTTCCAGTAAAGGATCCGTTGCTAATTGTCGGGATTGGCGGTGCCGGAAGCAGGATTGCCGTGGCGGCAAGCAACTCCGTCGGTTGCAAGTGTCTTTTGATAAGCAACGACAAAAACGACCTTGCCAACGACAACCACATCCTGATAAAATCAGGGCAATGGCTCAACCCGTCAACTTACAAGCTTCGCTCTTTTGCCAGATTGAGGGAAGACCAGATCAGGTCGGCCGTTGAAGGATTTAACACGATAATTGTCGTCTCCAACCTTGCCGGGCGTGCCGGGGCTGCAATGGCGCCAGTCGTCTGCAGCATAGCCAAGGAAAATGCAACGGTCATCTCCGTGGTAATAATGCCGTTTGGTTTTGAAAAAGACAGGATTTTTTCCTCCGGCGTTGCGCTCAAAAGAGTCCGCGATTCCTCCCATTCTGTCGTTGTCATGGATAACGACTCTTTCCTTGAAAACAGCCCCGAACTGACAAAGGATGAATGCTTTGCCATAACCAACACCGCAATCATCGAGGTGCTTTCCTCCATCCATTCAAGTGGAATAGATCCCCAGACGAGTCTGCTTTGCACAAGCAAGGAAAGCGGCGACTCGGAAACCTCGCTGCGCGATTCGGCTGCAATGCTGCACCAGCAGATCTCCGATACCGGTGCCATCAAAAGGGCCATGATTTACGTGGCCGGCGGAGAAAAGCTGCCACTAAGCTCGCTGGACAGGATCGTCAGCTACGCCCAGGGAATATTCAAGGAAGAGGGCACCACACAAGTAGCCATGTCCACCATGGCCTCATCTGGCGGCATAAGGACGCACATGGTTGTTTCGGCAACCCAAAAGACAAGGTTTGATTCCTACGATCCGCTGGGCATCATTCCGAAGGAGAACTATCTGGACTGGGACGAACTAGAGTCCACGCCAGACATCCAGCTGGCCATCCCTGTCCTTGAGTAGGTTATTATACCAACAATCACAACTGCAAGGGCATTGGAGATCGT
The DNA here is from genome assembly GCA_964556935.1 of uncultured Nitrososphaera sp. GTDB lineage: Archaea > Thermoproteota > Nitrososphaeria > Nitrososphaerales > Nitrososphaeraceae > Nitrososphaera. The sequence continues at coordinate 13,412 of CAZKXR010000029.1, read as the reverse complement.
CTGCGGCTGCCGCTGCATAGTTTGCAAAAGCCGGGATCTTGAGGGCAAAAGCTTTGTCTCCTCAGACGGGTATACTGATATCCACCACACCTGCAAGGCATGTGGCGTGCATTTTGACCACCTTGATGGAACCGTGTTTGAAAAGTGCGATATCTGCGGATTTAAGACTTGAACGAGTCTGTTAGTTTCTTCCGGTATACCGTACCAAAAATAAGCTTATCAAGATAATTCGGCAAATGACCATATCTTATGTAGAAACCCGGAATCTTGTTTGATGGTGCATCTTTCAAGACAACTTTGTTCGTTACCAGTTTTTCAAACAATTAAGGCATAGGCATGGCAGGAACTTGTTTTCACTAATGGAACTCAATGGTACAAAAGTTGGTAGATAACTCAGATTGAAACATGTAGTATACGGTACTGAACTGAAGAATATCACGAAAAGGTTCATCCAGCAAATCAATCATAGGGCAGAGCGTTTAGACGACCATTTTCCATTCGGGAAACAGAATTGTGACAGACAACATGTCCGGAACTGGCTGAAGTTATTTGTGTTGTATATACGATACGGTTTACGTTCTTAATTACAGAGGCGGTTAACAAAGTCGCTTGATTACGGCAATCCTTATCTATTTGGTCCTCACATAGCAATATTGACGTGGCTGAAAATAAAAGCCGCTCTGAAGGTAAAATCGGTAGACGGACGCTTGAATTCAATTTTATTGGAATTAGACCTGATGAGAAACAACCCAAGATAGCATTATTTGTCATAGGCTCAAAGGGCATCATCAAGAAGTTCAAACCCATCGAGGGCAACAGTATTGAAGCAGAAGAGTTATCCCGTCTCATAGCATCTCAGAAAGGAACCTTTGCAATAGGTCCAGATATTGATGAGAAATTGGTCACAAAAGAGATGCTTGTAACATATCGAGCAAGCAAGTTTGATGAATGGAAGAACAGTGGGATAATTGAGGTTATTCCAAAGTGGAGAGACTGGCTATTTATCTATACGTGTGTTCATGGAAGTGTTAGGAAATGTACCCCTATCTGGTGGCCTTTGGTTATTGCAGACAAGTTGTTTCCGACAAGGCTCGAGAGGAGCATTACAGCGAGAGTTCCGAGTAAAAACATAACTGCGCGAGCAAAAGGTGTCGCAATAAATCCTGAGATCTCTGAGCTGAGGATATGTGCTCCTATCTGCAACGCCGTAGTTGAGATCTACCAGAAGACTTGCTGTTGCGATCCACGGATAATAATTGATGAGTGCATACCATGCAAGATCTTTGAATGGTTGGAGGAGATACCTCCAATACCAGATCCAGGACCAATATTTGATATACCGCCAAAGCCAGAACCGATACCGAAACCCGGTCCAGGGCCGGATCCAGCGCCATTCAAATTACTCTCAAAATCGTTAAAGCAGACGCTTGCAGTAAGTAAAGAACTGCCTCTCGGAAACATACCCGAGAGACTGATTTCAGATGCCGTTGTAATGAGTAGACTCGCTCCTGAGAAACAGCTTGAATACATAGACGAGCATTACTACCTGAAACCACTCTTCTGCAGCTGTAGTTCAAAGAAGATTGGAGAAACAACCGTGAATGAAAGTGGCGAGTTCAGCTTTTGCTTCCCTCATATACCTAGGATACATCTGAAGATATGCACGACGACATATTACTACAAGGTTAAACAATTTCAGGGAAACAAATGGGTGTACATCTATGATGGCAGCACTGTTAATGAATATTTCAAGGCGGATGAGGAAGCTGCTATAAGCACATGGAAAGGACAGGCATGCCAGCCACCAGGCGACGTGCCGGATACTGGTGATGATTTCGTGTTGCTTGAATATGTTGGACTAACACCAAGCTACAAACTTCAAAGCCCCGATCAGGATTCGGAATATGGCGTGTCATCAGCAGATCCGACAGACGGGTTGCTTGATAGTTATTATGATGGCGATACAGGTACCATCACAAATGCTCCATGGGGTCAAACACTGGCATTAAGACTAAAGTTCACAGAAGGGTTGAAGGCAAAGGGTGCAAAATATTATAAGGTAAGCATTGTGGAGGCAGATTCAGACGGGAACCCCATAGGTACTCCTACACCTTTGCTTGGCAATGTTACATGGTACAAATGGGATAACGTGGGTGGAGACATAAAGCCTGTACCCGTGCATCTTGGACCCGACGCAGATGGATTTATAGAGATACCATACGAGGCCGATGCACCGCTGGGATGGCTTTGGTTGCAGTACCACCAAAAATGGAACACTATATCGTCAGACACCACATCGTCAGAACCAGGAATTGGTTTTATCAGCGATGACAAATATCTTGTAATCGTCGAGATATTCGATCCTGCCAAGAATAGACTGAAACCAAGCGCAGCACCTGGAACGGGTACTGGAATTGCGTTCAACTACAGAAAATGGGAGGATTTTGACAATACAGAAGTGGTAAATTTTGCAGCATTGACACACATGTTTCATGTTAATAACGTGCATTGCTATGCCGACATCGTAGATTTTAGGAAGAATGGTACTGCATCGTTGGAAGAGTGCCAGTATATAGTAGGATGTCCGGCTGATACCTTCTCCGTAGGATTCTATGCCTTCCATGAAGACGAATTCATGAACAATTACATTCTTTGGTATCATAGAGGATTGAGTGGAAATGGGGGTACCATAGAGACAGGAACTAGCAATGCGCCAACTCCAATACCAGCTGTCCTGAACTCTACAAACGCCAAGGAATCCAATGCGTTGGCGTTCGAGGATATGCTCACCGACACTTCAACCACGCCGGATACTGTACACCCAAGGTGTACCTTCGCCATAAGACTTTATGCATACGCAAAGCACACAAACGGCTCTGGCAGAATTGAAGGCTATGATAGTCAAGACACAGCAGCGGTGTCCTTGGATCAGAGCTGTCCAAAATGATGTGTGAGCTTTTAAGCTCTACTTATCGACAAGTTTCTTGTGGTATGTGCTCTTGCATGGCTGGTCAGGACTGAGCCGTACTTCCTTCATCTTTTTCTTGTCGTAGATGGTCTGCAGGAACTTGTAGCAAACAGGACAGACGTCGACTGGCACACAGTAGCTAAAGTGTCATTTTTTAAAAACTTACCGACCATCTATTGGGAAAGTATTGATCACAGATTTTCTATATATAACAATCATGTCATTTTTACATAATTTTTGCCAGTATCTATTTCCAGTAATTTTATTACAAAGTACCTGTATTAGGTTGTAATGAAGCACGAACTAATCGCAAAAGGAAGAGAGACATTCTCCACCATTTCTCCAAAAGATGTTTCAGAGGAAGATACAAGGAAGATCCTTGAATTCCTCAACAGCGCAAAGACTTCAAAAGAGTTAGCCGAAGCCATCGAGTTTCATGGCGAGAAGGACGTTGGAATCAGAGTGGCCGAGAGGATTATCAGTAAGAGGGCAGAGCTTGGCGGTCAGTTCAGATCTTTACAGGATGTTGAAGACGTGCAGACTGTAGGACCAAAAAGGTTCACGGACATTGTCCTGGCAGCCGCCGGCAGGAACATCCAGGTTGAGCCAGAGAGGCTGCAGTTCAGGGCCCTGATCCTAAAGAACCCTAACTACTTTGGCAACATCAAGGCACCTTTTGAACCGGTCAAGATAATAGCTTCAAACACCAGCTACGAAGAGCTCAAGTGCGTAGGTTACAACCCGCAGTTCAAACGGCTTGAAGCGGTGGTCCATGTGAAGCAGCAGTCCGGTTACGGCACGGGCATATGCTCTGTGGGCACGCCAGAGTACGTGCGTTTTTACGCAGACTGGAACAACAACGGAACATGGACCGATCTGGGCATAGTCAGCTTTAATGCGTACAACATCCCCGGACTAAAGCCGCTTGAATACGACGTCACCCTGAACATCGATCCGACTGAAAAGATATGCACCATTGAAAACCTGCCCAAGGTGCGGGCAATACTCTCATGGAACTTTCCGCCGCCAGCCAACACGCCGGGCTTCATACCCGTCTGGGGCAATGTCAGAGAGTCGCGCATACAGATAGACTCATTCAAGTTCATACTCCCCAAGGACCTATTTGACATCCTGAAAGTCAAGATTCCAGACATAGGACCCATAGTTGAAATTGAAAAGCCCATCCCGATTCCAAAACCCAAGCCTCTGGGCGTAATCCAGCTGGCAGAGATGTACAAGGAAAAGGGAGTGCCGGTGCACCGCTTTGCTTTTTCAGAGGTAGCCAAGATGATCGCCAAACCGTCGATTACGGAACCCCTGATGATGGCCGGACCCAAGGCAATCTTTCAGGGCATCGACATAAACCTCTCAGAAATAATAGACATCATCATCAAGACAGACGGCGACACGAGGTACGAAGAGCTGACATGTGTGGGCCTGAACAGAGAACAGGACACACTGGTTGGCGTAATCAAGGTGAAACTGCCCAACGGATATTCGGGCGGCCCCTGCTCGGCAGGCAGCACAGAGTACGTCGCCTTCTGGGTAGACTGGGGCGATGGGGCAGGATGGACCTATGCTGGCACCACTTCAGTAAACACCCATGACTTTAGCAATATCCCGGTGGAAGGGCTTGATTACTCTGTGTTTCTGCCGCTGAGCTCGTTTAGCCGGCGCAGACCATGCGAGCAGGGAGCCGTTACCCCCAAGGTGCGGGCAATACTTTCTTGGCAGACCCCACCGCCGCCGGCCGATCCAAACTACATCCCCACATGGGGCAACAGAGAAGAAACGCGGATCCAGATACTGCCGGGACCTTCAGTCACGGTCTACACGCCGTTCATTGAAACTGTTGGAAACATGTCCGTGGCAAGCATTGATAGCCTCACAGGCCTGGCTGACGGCCCGGCCGTGGGGGCAGGCTTTACCGCAACAGACAGCCCCTTTGGAGGCCTTGTCGCCATCACCGGCCACATTGCGTACCCGCCAGACGTAGTGGGAGGAGGAGCGGCACCTGTAAAGTACAGGGTATCGGTCAGCGACGACGGCGGCCTGACATGGCAGCGCGTGAACAACAAGTTCACCATATGGCTGACAGAACTTACCGACGGAATATGGAGCGGCCCCACTGCTACAGACCAGATCGCCGACGACGAAGGCTGGTACGAGTACAAGGAAGACCTTACTGGAGGACCTGGAAATCCACAGCGCTTTGTTTCCCAGAACGTTCTGGCACACTGGATAACCAGCAGCGGCATGAATGGAATGTGGAAGATCAAGATAGAGGCAAAGGACCCTGTAACAGACATCGTCTATCCAGGAGTGCAGACCATCAACGTCAGACTCGACAACGTTGGGCCCTCGGCCAGCATTGCAATCACGTCCGGAGGAGGCGGTTGCGCAGACTTCCTCATAGGCGACACGATATCCGGCACGTATTCAGCCAGCGACCTTCACTTTGGAAGCCTCAACATCACGGTCTCGCCCAACCTGGGAGGAGTCAACTTTACAAGCCCGTCGCCATTGCCAAGAGTGTACCCTGTGGTGCCCACGACGGGTGAAGCAGGAACCTGGTCTCTGGATACCCTGCTGATGCCAAGGTGCGGATACGTGGTAACCCTCCACGTGTGGGACAGGACGATAGTCAACAGCGGTTTCGTAGGCTTTTACGCGGCTGCCGTGGTTGGCCTCTGCCTGAGAGAAACACAACAGTAAGGGTCGGAGGTTCAAACCCTCCTATTTTTTTCTAATATCTTCCGGATGTTCCGACGATAAATTAGACGAAAGGCAGTTTTAGCATCGACCTGCTTGCAGATTTAAAAGAAATAATAAAAGTGAATTTGCCCCGGTGAGGGCAGACATCCATTATTTGCTTGTAGATTCTGTCTTTGCAGTCGTTTCTGCCGGCTTGCTTTCTTCAGCTGGTTTGCTTTCCGCAACTGGCGCCGGAGCTGTGCTGACAGTTGTCTCTTTTGGTTCTTCATACAGCGAGACGGTCACGACATCGTCCTCGTCTTTGACCATCTTGACGCGGACTTTGCGTGGCGGGTTGGTCTTGCCCCTGGTCCAGACCTGCCTGTTGAGATCCTGGTCGAGCTTGATCTCGCTGCTCTTCATGTGCTTCTCTGCAAACTCTTTGATCATGTTGACCACCCGGTCGGTCCTCCTGTACTCAGGAGTGAGCCAGGCCCTTCCAAGGTTTATAGTGTAAACACGGGATAGACTTTCTTCAGACATTTTTTATCACTTAACCAACATTTACATCTGACGCGCGCCAAAGCCTCCGCTTTGGATTGGTCCTTACCTTGCGATGAGTCCTGATGATTATCCATGCAGGAACCGGTTGGTTCTGCTTTGTCTTCTTCATCAGTCGCTTCTTGCGCGACGTGTTCTTACGCGCAGCCATATACGCTCGTAGGTTTGTTTTCTTCCGCTTTTTAAATGTTGGTGTAGGCCACGACAGTTGATTATATTTAGGCAGACGTGCCATGCCAGATCATGGTCGGCTCAGAGATACAGGAAAACATCCACCGATATTTTGCCACAACCGTAGGCCTCATCACTACCAACGGCAGGCATGGACCAAACGTCATGGCTGCGGAATGGACCCATGCAGATCTCGTACGACCCCATGCTTGTGGCTGTTTTCGTCCATGACTCGCCTACCCTGTGGAACATAAAGGAGACAAGAGTATTTGGAGTCAACATCTCCTCGGATGGGCAATCAGGACTGGTCAACATAGCCGGCGGATACTCTGGCACAGAGATCCAAAAGCTTGAGATCCCTGACGTCTTCAAGACGTACCGGGCCAAAAGAATCGACGTGCCCATGATAGCTGGCTGCGTCCTTGATGCCGAATGCAAAGTCAGATCCATCAGTAAAGTCGGCGACCACGTTATGGTGGTTGGTGAGGTGTTAAGCGCCAGATTTGACGAAAGCAGAAAGCCCCTGATTTACACCCGCGGCAACTACTGGAAGCTTGCCGGCAAGATCCCCTCGGGAAGAAAAACAATTCGCGTCACCGAGTCGCAGATGGCCGAATTCAAAAGGATGTCTGCCGGTCAGTTTGTCCTCAAGGCAGCTGCTGCGATAGTAAGAAAGGACGGCAAAATGCTTTTTGTCAGGCTTGGCAGGTCGTGGACAGTACCGCTTGTTGCAGTCGACAGGGGCAAGGACTACAAATCAGCCATTAGAGCGCATCTTGAATCTATCGGAATCGACGCTGGAGTTGTGAAAATGCAGGGAATAGAACGGGTTATGCTCAAGGACGGCAGGTCTAGCCTCAGGGCAAACATCATCGTCTTTGAATGCAAGCTCAAGTCTGTCCGCGGATCTTTTACCGGAAATTGGCTTGGGGCGCCTCCAAGAAACACGGTCATGAAGAACCTTGTCAGGTTTGCTTGAACAGGCCCGAGTCCACTATGTCCTGCGTGGCGGAGAGCAATTTCTTTATGTCTGACTCTTCATGAACGTACGAAACGGCCCCCATCTTTGTTGGCAGGAAGAACATCCCGTGTTCCGCCATCAAAGCCAGATGGTACTGAACCAGCTTTTTCTTGTCAGAGGTTGCCACATCGGTCGCGTTGGCGATGGTCCTGTCATCCTTTACAAAGTGGGGTAGGAACACCGAGTGCGTGCCCGTTACGCGGCATGGAATCTTGGCGTCAGAAAAGATCTTGGACAGGCCGTTTCGGGCCATCTCACCAAGCTTGCTTATCTTGGGGTACACGCTGCCCTTGTTCTTCTTTAAAAAGTCCAAGGTGGCGAGGCCGGCAGTCATGGTGACCGGGTTTGCCGAGAACGTGCCGCCGCCTATCGCGCAGCGGGCATCCTTGTCTGGTCTTTGGACTGGATCCGCAAGGGACATGAGCTCCTTGTTTCCGCAGACCACGCCGATTGGAAGGCCGCCTCCGCAGATCTTGCCTAGCGTGAACAGGTCCGGCTCAAGGCTGTATACGCTTGCCGCACCGTTTGGAGATAGCCTAAAGCCGGTGACTATTTCATCCAGTATGAACAGCACGTCGTTCTTTTTTGCGAATTCCTGCAGGCCCTGAAGGTAGCCTTCCACCGGCGGTATGCATCCTGCCCCGCCCAGAACGGGTTCGATGATTATGCAGGCAAGGTCATCTTTTATCGTCTCAAGCACTTTAAGCGAGGATTCCAGGTCGTTGAACTGCAAGGATTCGACGTACTGACCCTCGTCCTGTACAAGGCCAGGGCCTTCCTCCACCTCATATGGGTAGTTCACGGTCTGCATCAGCGTGGTGTTAAAGCCGTGCCAGCCGCCTATCGCCTTTGCTATGACACGCCTGCCGGTCTTGGCGCGGGCAAGCCGCACAGCGTACATCGTGGCCTCAGAGCCGGTGCTGCAGAACCGCATCATCTCGGCACGGGGCATGAACTTTTGGATGGCCTCGCCAAGCTTGACGCTGACATCGTTTACGACGCCGTACAGCGTGCCATTTCTCACCTGCTTGGCAAGGGCCGACGAGACAACGGTCGGGGAATGCCCAAGTATCAGGGCCCAGTGGCCCATCCAGTAATCAGTATAACGGTTACCATCAACATCGTGAAGGTACTTTCCCTTCGCCGAATTGACATAGAACGGGTAGGGCTCAAAATATCTTATGTTATGACTGATCCCGCCGGGAAAAATATCAGCAGACCTGGAGTACAGGCGTTTTGACTTGCCGGTCTTGCGTTCATATTTTTTCAAATAGTCGTCATACTTCATGAATGTAACCGCGTGAAAACTAATTGGCGTATAATCTTTTGTTTCACAGCATTTATCTTACGGTTCTGCAATGTCCCCATGTCTTGATCTGCATCAGATGCCACCACGCCCACCAGGTTCATGAATTTGATGAATCGCGGACGGACTCCCTTCTACGGGTGGGAAAGTGCCTTGTACCGGGTTGCGACTGTTCCCAGTACGTTGACAGGATACAAACTATTGACGAAGATCTGTTGTAGTTACTTGCCCCTCAGTGAAGGCGGGATCTGGGCTTCTTCTGGCGTTATCTGTTCAAGGGGAGGCAACCCGTACTGCTCGCGCAGGGTTTCCTGCTGCTCTAGCATCACCTCGTCGGAGAATTTTGGACCGATGTATCCAAACCACATCCAGAGAAGGAATACTATGGCAAGGGATATACCCATGACCAGAATTGAGGCAGCAACAGTAGTAAGATGATAGCCACCCTGTGACTTTTCTTGGTGAGCGCACATTGTCTGTTATAACTGCAACATATGCTTTTTAAAAATATTCGCTTTTTTTGAGTAAGGTACATAACGATAGCCTTGCTTCATACCGTCCATGACAGTAGAAGAGACCGTTTCCCAGCTTGGAATCACGCTTCCATCTCCTCCCGCACCAGCCGGTTCTTATGTTCCCGTCGTTGTCAGCGGCAACCTGGCGTTTGTTGCAGGACAGATCCCCATGGAAGCCGGGCAGGTCAAGTTCAGAGGCAAGGTGGGCAAAGACCTGTCTTTGGAAGCAGGCCAGCAGGCAGCCAGACTTTGCACAATAAACGCGCTGGCGCAGCTAAAGGCAGCACTTGGAAGCCTGGACAGGATCAAAAGGTTTGTCAAGGTGACAGGTTTTGTCAGCTGCGATCCAACGTTTACCGATCAACCCAAGGTCATCAACGGCGCTTCTGATTTTCTGGTCCAAGTATTCGGAGAGAAAGGCAGGCACGCGCGTGCAGCCGTAGGAGTGAGCAGCCTTCCGCTGGACAGCGCGGTTGAAGTGGAGTTCATAGTAGAGATTTAGGCAATCCGGCTGTCAAGCAGGCGGACGAATTCATCGAGATGGTTCTTTGGAACCACGGCTCCGCAGGCCTTGTCGTGGCCGCCACCGCTTCCACCAATGTTTGATGCAATCTCGTTTACAATCCTGCCAAGGTGCACCTTGCAGTCCTTGGATCCGCGGATAGACACCACGTACGAGTCAAGGCCGTTTTTGAGTTTGTACACCATCGCTGCCGGCTTGCCCGATGAGCCAAGAACAAAGTTGACCACCATGCTTGAAGACAGGTCGACCGTGCTCTGTGCGTGGGCCAGGTTATCAAGCTTGACTATGGATTGCTGTATGGTTTCTACCGCCTCGGATACTTTTTTGGCGTATTTTTTGGCCAGCTCAAAACCGCCCTTGATTTCATGCGGGTACTTCATCCTGGCAAGCGAGTCTACCATCCGGACAAGGAAATCTTCGTCCTTCTGGCTAGACGAGATCATGTAGGACAAGGCGCCGGCTTCAAGCATCAAAAACTGCCGGTCGTAGCGCGACACCACCTTGGATGCAAAGGGCTTTCGCTCCATGTAATCGGTCAGCGCGCCCATTGCCGCAAGAAAGGCCGCGTTTTCTGGAAGTCGGTCACGGTATTTTCTATAGACCTGGGCGCTGGTGCATTCGTTTATTGTGTGGATTACTTTTATGCCGGCCTTTCTGAGCGCGGCCAAGATCTCCTTGCCTATGTCATGATGATCGATATAGATTATCTCTGTCCCGGCAGAGGTCATTTTTGACAGAAGCTGGACAAACCTTTCCTCGTTTCTTTTTGAAAGCCCGAGGTCGCATATGTACAGCCTGTCCACATTACTCTCAGACAGGCGCTCAAGCTTTGGTATGAGGGACGGGTAATCAGAAAGTACTGTTTGATCGGTGTTAAACGCCGCCTTGACAAGCGCGGCGGATGACAAGCCGTCAACGTCTTCCTTGTGAGACATGCAGACAACAGACATATCCAAGGTATCTCCTAGGTGCCTGATTTAATGCTTGAGGAAAAATGAAAAACGGTCGACCGTCATGCACAGGATACAGAAACGAGCCACAAGGGCCTTACCACGCTCTTTGCGTGTTTCCGGGACTGATTTCGGTGCGTCCATGATCACGGTGTAGATGGCTAACCACCAAAACCGAATTACGAACAATCCGGTTCAAGTGCGTTGGGCTATTGGGAATGGCAGGCTGAACACCTCGCCGAAGCTTGGTGCGTACACCTCCATCCCATCAACGCCATCTTCTATGGCCGCCCTTCTCCTTACGGAAGGCTGTCTTTTCTCGGGAAAGGCTTCCTCCTTAGATGCTTTCAGGAGTTATCCTAAGCAGCTTAGCTGCTCAGCGTGCCCTGTCGGACAGCTGATAAACCAGAGGCTGCGCCGCCCTGTTCCTCTCGTACTAGGGGCGACTTCCCCTCAGACAACCGCGCCCCTGTCAGGCAGAGACCGACCTGTCTCACGACGGTCTAAACCCAGCTCACGTTCCCCTTTAATGGGCGAGCAGCCCCACCCTTGGCTCCTGCTGCAGAACCAGGATGGGAAGAGCCGACATCGAGGTACCAAACCGCGGGGTCGATGGGAGCTCTCGCCCGCGACGAGCCTGTTATCCCTAGGGTAACTTTTCTGTCACCACCGGCCCCCAATAGTGGGGACACGATGGATCGCTAAGCCCGGCTTTCGCCTCTGAATTCCGTATCATTGGGAATCCAGTCAGACTGGCTTTTGGCTTTGCCCTCACCGGCGGAGTTCTGTCCCGCCTGAGCCAATCTTTGGGCCCCCTCGATACTTTTTCAAGGGGGTGCCGCCCCAGCCGAACTGCCCACCTGCCGATGTTCCCGTGAAAACGGGTTAGCGATACGGTTATGAGTGGCTGGTGTTACAACGGCGCCTCCGCCAGCCCCGGAAGGCTGACTTCGAAGGCTCCCAGCTACGCTCTGCATCCACAACCATACCGCAACAACAGGCTGCAGTAAAGCTCCACAGGGTCTTCTCTCCCCGACAGAGGTTCGTGGACTGTTCGTCCACGTTAAGTGGCTTCACCGGGCTGCAGGCGGGGACAGCGGGGCCCTCGTTGTTCCATTCATGCACGTCGGAACTTACCCGACAAGGCATTTGGCTACCTTAAGAGAGTCAGAGTTACTCCCGGCGTTTAGCGGCCCTTAGCCCAATTGAACTCAGGTTTTAGGTACCGCCACTGGCCAGGATACAGAGGCCGTACTCATCCTTTCGGACTAGCGGCCACCTGTGTTTTTATTAAACAGTCGGGACCCCCTAGTCACTGCGACCTGCAGTTCCTGCTCCACGCAAAAACTGCAGGCACCCCTTATACCATAGGTACGGGGCTATTTTGCCGAGTTCCCTCGCCTTACGGTATACCCGAAAGACCTTAGGCTACTAACCCAGGGCACCAGTGTCGGTTCTCGGTACGGTCATGAAGAGTTCTCCCTGAACCCGCTTTCAATGTCTCCTGGAATCAAGCGAACCCTCCTTGCGGAAGGCCATTCACCACTCGTCTGAGATCTCGCCATTACAGCACTCCCCCAGACTCGTAAGCTTAGACAGAACGACGGTTCTGCTCGCCTTATCCTGAAGCAACAGGTCAGGTAAAAACGACCTCTTCATGGCACTGGAATATTAACCAGTTTCCCATTCGGACAATTCTGTTGAGATTGTTCTTAGGACCGGCTAACTCCCGGCTGATGACGCATTGCCGGGAAACCCTTGCCCTTGCGGTCGCCGAGATTCTCACCCGGCTATGCTGTTACTGCCACCAGGATCTGCAATAGTTAGATCGGTCCACTGGACTTTACAGCCCAGCTTCTACCCAATCACTACGCCCACCTACCACGCACCGGCCTCGCCGGTGGTCTAAAGTATCGGTAGTCTGCTTGAGCCCCGTCCATTTTCAGGGCTTCCGAGCTCGGCAGGTGAGCTGTTACGCACTCTTTGAAGGATGGCTGCTTCTGAGCCTACCTCCCTGCTGTCTCTGCTCGAAAACACCTTTTGGTTTGACACTTAGCAGACATTTGGGGACCTTAACTTTAGTCTGGGTTGTCCCCCTCTTGGTTATGAGGCTTACCCCACATAAACCCGCCTCCTGGCTTCTACGACGCTCGTACATTCGGAGTTCGAATGGTTGGCGAGCCCTTTCGAGCCCTTACCGACCGATCGGTGCTCTACAATACAAGCAATCTCCACCAAGGCAAGACTGCGATCTACTTCGGTGGGAACTAGCGATCACCGGACTAGATTGGTTTTTGACCCCTAATCCCAGATTTGGGGACCGATTTGCACGTCAGGACCCTTGCGGACCTCCAGCGGGCTTTCGCCCGCCTTCGTCCTATCCAGGACTAGATCGTCCGGTTTCTAGCCTTACTGCTATGACTAAAGACCCTTTCAGATCCTTCGCCTCGCCGAAGCTGCGCGAATTTGGTTTCCCTTCGCCTTCCCTTCGTCAGGTTAAGCTCGCCATAACAGCAATCTCCCTGGCCCGTGTTTCTAGACGGATCGTACGACCCTAGAAGGCTTCAGTCCCTTGCGGGACCTCCACCTGACTCCTTTCGAGCCATACACGTCTGTAACCGGTTGGTTTCAGACACTTTTCACCCCCCTTCCGGGGTACTTTTCAACTTTCCCTCACGGTACTAGTGTGCTATCGGTCTTGGT
>CAZKXR010000028.1:0-36302 GCA_964556935.1 uncultured Nitrososphaera sp. | reverse complement strand
GTTTAATTAGTTTAAATGGATTTATACAATTTATGGTCAGATACGTAAGGCGCCTTCAGAAGATTGGAAGCAGCATTCTGATCTCGCTTCCAAGCCAATGGATCAAGAACAACAACCTGAAGAAGGGAAGCATAGTTCCCATGGACGTCAACCGCGACAACAGCATCTCCATATTCCCGTCAGAGGATGCCTCTGAAAAGGTCAAGGAGGTGGTCATACCGTATTCGCCGGCGTCCATGGATTCCCTTGTAAACCAGGTTTACGGCGCATATCTTTTGGGGTACGACGTCATACAGATAAGGACCAGCAACACGCCCGTCTCCTTTGAGGACTCGGACCGCATCAAAAGGGCGATGAGAAAGCTTGTGGGCCTGGAGATACTTGAAGAGGACCGGTTCCACATCTCGTCGCAGTTCCTGCTTGACCCAAAAACCCTGGATGCAGAAAAGATCCTGCGCAGGATGAGCTCCCTTATTGCTGGCATGTTCCGGGAGATGACCGATGCCATAAAATCAAAGGAGAATTCACTTGAAGGGGTGGTAGCCGGCCGTGACGACGAAGTTGACCGGCAGTACTTCCTCCTAGTGAGGCTTATCCGAAGCGCGATGATGGACCAAAAGCTGACTGCCAAGCTAAACCTCAGCAACATCGACATCCTTGACTACAGGATCACTGCAAACCATCTTGAGAGCGCCGGCGACTACATCGTAGACTTGGCGTCGATGCAGAACTTTTCGCTTGTCGAGTTTGTCGACAAGTTCGTGCAGGCCGGAGAATTGGTCGAGAAGATGCAGGAGAAGGCCGTAGCCGCCTTTGTCAACAAAAACAGGTCCGAGTCTCTGACGGTCGTAAACATGTACTCCGAGTTCAACGAGATAATGAACTCGATAAAAGATATCTCGACAACGGCACAGCACAAGAACCCTGAGTCGACCATTGCAATCCTCAACCTTGCATATTCAATGGACAGAATAGCCCGATGCTGGGTCGACGTGGCAGATTTGGTAAAACCCGTACACCTGATATCTCCGCTCAACAACGCCTAGCCAAGTACCAGACCGTCATAGTCTATCCTGGCTTCAAACGCGTTGTAACCTGCCTCTTTGATGCTGCCGGCAACAGCAGACCTGTCGCGTTTGTCTGCAGCCAGCGCTATTATTGCACCGCCACCTCCTGCTCCTGTGACTTTGGCGCCTAGTGCACCGTTCTTGATGGCGATTTCTATTAGCCTGTCGGCCGCTTCGTGGGAAACGCCTATCTTGGACAGCAGAACCTGATTTTCGTTCATAAGCATGCCTATCTGCCTGATGTCTCCTGCCTCCATCGCGCTGCGAGCCCGGCTGCATATGCTGCAGGCCTGCTCCATCCATCTGGAGAATTCCTGCTCGTTTCTTTCCTTCAGATTCTTGACGCTTGAAACCAGATCCCCTGTGGAGTGTTTGATGCCAGTATCAGCTATTACAATCTGCATTTCTGCGCCGGATCTTATTTCACTGAATCCTTCCGATTTGCTGTAGTAGATAAGGCCGCCAAAAGTGCTGATGTAGCAGTCGGCTCCAGACGAATTCTTGTGGATCAGCCTTTCAGCCTCGACGGCCTTTTCGCAGACGGCTTGCCTGTCTGGTTGCTCAAAAAGCAAGCAGGTTGCCGCCACGGTTGCAACACAGGAAGCGGCGGACGATCCAAGCCCTATGCCGTGGGGGATGTCTGACCTTACTTCGATCTCAAGTCCGTGTTTGTATTTGTTGTCTGAAAGAACCTGTCGCACTGCGTTGTACAGCGGCCTCAAGACCGCCTCGGCATTCTCGCTACCTTTGACGGTATCGCCAGAAAATTCACCTTCTGCTATGTCTGATTTTATGAAAACTTTGTCGTGCTCTGCAGCCTTGGACCTGACAGTTATCCGCCGGTCTATGGAAGCCAGGATCGCTGGGTTTCCGTAGACGACGAAATGCTCGCCAAACAGTATGACTTTTGCCGGCGCTGATGCCGTTGCCTGCGGTTTCATACGAACACTATCGATGAATAACCCACGACTGAGCCTGTGTCGCCTGTGACGTCCCCGCTGGTAGCATACTTCAGGAGCTGGCCTTTCGTTGCGCCGAGGTTCTTTGCTGCTATCATGATTGACGCTATGGCGCCGTATCCGCAGGCCGAGACGTCCAGCCGTTCAAGGACCGCATAAAACTTGTTAACATCAAGCGAAAGGATGGCCTTTATCAGCTCGCCGTCCTTTCTGTGGGCCTGCTCGTTTGGCTCGTAGTGGGTAAAATCCGACGATGCAACAAGAACTGTCTTGTCCTTCCTTTCTGCCATGGTGTCTGAGATGGCCTTGCCGACGTCAAAGGCTGTGTTTATGTCCTGCATTATGAGGATTATAGGCACAATCGTGAACTTTTTGCCGATGTACTGCAAGAAGGGGATCTGCACTTCTAGGCAGTGGTCGCGGCTATGCGCCAGGTCATCAAAGTCGATTATTCCTGATCTCTTGGCCACTTCCATGGTCCATTCGGAGTTGACCTGCACCTGCCCAAGGGGGGTTTCCCATGCCCCTGAACGCATCGTGGCCACACCGGAGCCGATCCCGTAGTGGTTTGGGCCCACCATGACGACGTTGTCAAAATCAAGCGATGAAATCTCATAAAATCCGTTGGCGGCAACGGCGCCGGAATACACGTATCCGGCATGCGGCGACACTATGCCGTATATTTTGCGTCCTGTGGAAGGCGGCAATCTTCCTGGACCGAATTTATGGTTGCGAAAAGATTGCTCAATTTCGAGTCGCAGCTCGGATGGATCTGAAGGATAAAACATGCCGGCAACAGCCGGTGGTCTTTTGGTCGGTCTGCTCAAGCCATTTCCTCGACTAACTTTGTCTCAAAGTCGTCGATTGAAACAGTCATTTCCTTGTCAGACTTGATCTTGCCCTGCTTTTTCAGGACTTCCCTGGCCAGCAGCCAGTACACCGTGGCCAATGCCTTTCTGCCCCTGTTGTTGGCAGGTATGACCAAATCTACCTTGGACGTCACGTTGTCGCTGTTGGATATCGCAATTACCGGCACTCCTGCCCTTGTTGACTCTATCCCTGCCTGCTGGTCTGCCTGCGGATCAGTGATGATGACTATTTCCGGCTCCATGTAGTCTGGCAGGGACGGGTTGGTAAACGTGCCGGGCATGAACCTTCCAAGGATCTGGGTCGCACCAGTAAGCTCGCAGAACTTTTCAACCGGTGTCTTGCCGTACTCACGGGCGGATGTTACGGCCACCCTTGAGATGTCGGCCCTTGCGATGAACTTGGCGGCAACGTCAATTCTGGCCAGCGTCTTGCCGATATCCAGAATGTACAGGCCCTCTGGGTTGGCCCGCACGATAAATGGCGTCATGTACTTTGTCTTGACGGGTGTTCCTACTCTGATGCCTGTGGAAAGTATCATCTTTTCTAAATTGTCAGTATCAACGGATTCCTGGCCTTCCGGGTTGTCAACCATGGAGGTCTCTTCAACCTTGCCCTCCGTATCCTGGATGCCAGAACCTTCTTCCGGGTTGCTCATGTCGTGGAGGACAGTTTGGCCATACCATCTATTAAATCATACTCTGACAGCCGCACCAGCTCGTTGAGCTTGGCTATGCGTTCGCCGCCAAGGACGCCGGATTTGAGCATCTTTGAACCGGTGGCCAGGGCAATGTGGGATATGTGGGAATCAACGGACTCGCCGGACCTGTGCGATGTTATCAGCTTGATGTCGTTTTTGGTGCATTCCTTTGCAAACTGCATCGCGTCGTACAGGCTTCCAGCCTGGTTGACCTTCAGGATTGCGCCGCTGCACGCACCGTACTTGACGGCCTCTTTGACTTTGGACGCGTTGGTAACAAGCATGTCGTCGCCGGTAACCAGCGTCTTTGGGTTCTTCTTTGTCAGGACCGCCATGCTCTCAAAATCTCCTTCCTGAACGGGATCCTCGGCGTACACAAGCTTGTAATCGCGGATGATCTTGTTGGTAAACTCTATCTGCTCGCCGGTATCCCGGACAAGGCCCTGCCGGGCGTAGTCGTAAACCTTCTTTTCTTCGTCCCAGAAAGACGAGCTGGCAAAGTCGATTCCAAGGGCCATTTCCCTGCCCAGGGTAAATCCGCAATTTTTGACGGCCTTTTCAGCTATCTCTAGGGCTTGGTCGTTGTTGACGTTGGGAGCCCACGCGCCCTCGTCGCCCCTGCCGTAGGTGAACCTGCTGTCTATGGACTCGATGACCTTGCGCAGTTCCGAATGGAGTTTAAAGTTCATCTCCAAGGCCTCGACTATGTTCTTGGCCCCCACCGGGCAGGCGAGGATCTCCTGAATGTCTGGAGTTCCCGGGCCGGCATGTGCGCCGCCGCCAAGTATGTTGCCAAGCGGGAACGGGAACCTGTAGGGCTTCTTTGAATTCAAAAGTTTGAAAAGCGGGACATCCCTTGCCTTTGCGGCGGAATCCACCGCGGCTATGCTCACCGCATATGCCACCGCGCCGCCTATGGTGCTATAGTTTTCTGTCTTGTCGATGGAGCGCAGAACATCGTACACTTGTTTCATGTCGCTGGCGTCAAGGCCGACGAACTTTTTCTTGTTTGCATTGAATGCGGCAAGCGCCTTTTCAGCCTTGTTTTCTGGAAAGCTCTGCGCTTCAAACTTGCCCACGCTGGCACCAGAAGGTGCGCAGGCCCTTCCCACAAACTGCTTATCGGTTACAACATCTATCTCGATGGTTTTTGAACCCCTACTGTTGAATACTAGTCTACCGTCAAGAGAAGTGATAGCTGGCATCGTACCAAATGCCAGTACCGTGGATATTTATTCTATCTCTGTCTGGACTTCGGACATGCGACGCCTTAATGCTTCGTAGTACGGGATAATCTGGTATATGGTCTCGACTGTAGCGATGAACATCCTTCTACAGCAGTAACGCTTGACGTTTAACGAATCAAGAACTTTTGCCGGGTCTTCGCCAGCCTTGATCCGATTCGAATACTCTGTGTACTTGTCTGCGATCAGACCACCGCATGTAAAACAACGAACCGGAACAAGCATCTACAGTTTTTGAAATTGAGCGCTATAAAAACCATTACTGCCGGCCGGCATCCGCCTGCAGGGATACCGAGCCATGCGGCAATACACGTCACTAAAATTTCTGCCAACCGAAGTACCAAACATTGTTTCTAGCGTCTTACGTAACAAAGGTACGTATGGCTTAAGTACGAAAATTGCAAATTGTTCCTGGAGACGAAAAATCTTGGTAGATAGGGCGCGGATGGCAGTATCAAAGTGGATACCGATGAGTTCAGTAGGCGCTGCAATATCGTTCATTTTGGGGTTTATGCTGCATTTACCGCCACAACAGATTATCGTATCGTCATTATTGACCGCCGCACTGGTATTCAGCGGACTTTTTATGCAGTCTTATGGAAGGGCGAGGAAAGAAGAAGAAAAAGCCCAGCCATAATCTTAGGTAACTAGGTTACATTTCCTTTTTAAGCAAGAAATGTAAAGGATGAAGGAGAACTGCAGATAAACCATGGGATTGTTTAGAAGCTGGAAACCAAAGGGCAAGATGTATAGCCTGAAATGCAATCTGTGCGGAGCGGGTTTTCTGTCCAGCTACAACTTGGAAGCTCCGATCTGTGGCAAGTGCCTGCAGAAGGCCAAATCCCTTGATTCCACCGTTGAGCACGAGAAGCGCTGCATAAAATGTGGGAACTCAGGAGTGATATACGGCAAGGACTACTGCTATTCATGCTACTTTAATTTTGGAAAGAAAAGCGATTAGATCTACCAAAGACCTTGACAGAAATTGATGTCAGAATATTTGTTTAAGGAATCGACTGCACGTCAAAAGGCGTAAAAACATCACCTTTCATTTCCTAGGCTCTTTATGACAGAATCAAGTCGTAATTTGCATGTCAACAATAGGAAATATTCAAATTAGCGCGGTGAAGGCGTCTTAACAAGCGCGGGAGTCGCCCAGCTTGGCCAAAGGCGTAAGACTGAGGCTCTTATCCCTTAGGGGTTCGTGGGTTCAAATCCCACCTCCCGCACTTATTCAAACTTCTTTAAAACGTTGTAATAAGGAGAGGTCTTGTGCCTGTCGATGCACTTGCCGCAGATGGACTTTTCTCCGTACTTTTTGTGGCATGGGCAGTCACAGATGGATGTAGTTGACAACCGTCAAAACCATCCTTGAAAAGTTATTTAAACGTAAATACGATCACTCTTTTATTGCCGTACCTTGTTTCACTTACAGATGGACCCTCGATTAAAGCAGCTTGAAAAGAAGCAAAAGCTGTATTCTTTGCTCAAGGCTCAGCACGAAACGGAGCTCAAAGAGCTCATGCATTACATGTCTATTCTGACATTGGTTGAGAACAACCTTGTCAGAACATACCTGCACACCCTCCTTACTGACGGACTTCGCCACATAGAGTACATATCGCGCATCATGGCAGACATAGAGGGGGCCACAGGCAGCTCAAGCCTTACCAAGAAGGGAATTCAAGAGTCCATCGCCGACGAGGTGCAGTCCCGTGATGCCCTGCTAAAGTGCGCCGAGATGGCCGACGATCCGGAGACAGCGGAGATCCTCAAAAGCATAAGCGTGGACGAGGAGCATCACGTCAAGATACTGGAGCACCTGTCGGAGCTGGTCGAGTCAGCCAAGTGATTAGTGGCCAAAGGCCTCCAGCACTTCTTTGCTGTGACCGGCCGGTTTGACTTTCTTGAACACCTTGACAATCTTGCCGGTCTTGTCCACAAGGAAGGTGGATCTGTTCACGCCCATGTATTCCCTGCCCATGAAGCTTTTGAGGCCGTAAACGCCGTACTTTTTGGATACTTCTTTTTGGGTATCGGCAACCAGCGGGTAAGGGATGCCCATCTTGGCCCTGAACTTATCATGGGATTCTTCATCGTCGGGGCTTATGCCAACTATCTCGATGCCGGCATCGACGAATTGCTTGTAGTCACGCGTGAACTCGGTGGCCTCGGTGGTACAGCCGGGCGTAAAATCCTTGGGGTAAAAGTAAACCACCGCGTTCTTTTTGCCCTTGAGATCGGATAGTTTGAAAACCTTGCCCTTGGCGTCCCTCATGGAAAAGTCAGGAGCCGCCGTTCCCTCCTCCAGAATGTTTTCAGTCATCACCTACCGGAAGAAGGGGGCGAAAATAAAAAACTTTAGCCAAAGACAAACGTGTAAAAGACAAAGTTGTCTGACCGCGGTATGATCTCTATTTCATGGACTTCAGGCTTGTCCGTCTTGACCAGGTTGTGCATAAACGTCCACTCTATGTCGAGTGCACTTGACTCGTCCTTCAGCCGGACATCTTTGCCAATCTGTTCTTTGGTAAGGTGGTTGCCGTCAAGTTTGATCTCTGCTCTGCCCGGCTTGCCGTCTGACGTGCCCATTGTGCCATGGACGCGACTGGCAGAGTTGTACTTCATTATTATCGCGGGGTTGTGTTCCTTTCCGCCTGAAACGTAGCTGACGCCCTCGCGGTTCCAGATCCATTTGCCACGCAGGTAAACCGTGTTGTCAAGATGGGTGCCAGCATCAGTAAAGAAGTTTGGCTCGTCAGGCTTTGCAGTCTGGTTGTTCCCAAATCTTCGAAGGCGCGAGTATCCAACGCATGTTTCTGGCGCCATCCCAGAAAAGTGCATGCCGTACGTGTCAAAGATCTCGTCATCGGGATTCCTGTCGTCAGCATCAAGCTGCGGCTTGCTTCCCATCTCTTCGAGCAGCTCTGTTATGACGGCCTCAAATTCCTGTATCTGGCCGTATCCTGCATGCTCGTACCGGACAAAGCCGCGATGATCGATTATCACATGCTTTGGCCAGTACATGTTGCCGTAGGCCTCCCAGGTCTTGTTGGCCGTGTCAAAGGCAACCGGGAAAGAAACGTTGTACCTTTTCAAGGCTCGCTGGATGTTGGCATGGTCCGTGGCAAAATAATATTCTGCAGAATGGGCCTGCACCACCTGCAATCCGTGCTTGCCGTATTTTTCCTGCAGCCTCTTTAAGATTGGAATCGTGCGGAGGCAAAAGATGCACGTGTATGTCCAGCAGTCAAGTATCACCACCTTGCCTTTAAGGGATTTCATGGTAATGGAGTCAGAATTGGCCCATCCAGAGATCCCTTTGAATTCGGGGGCTGGCGTGGCAGGAATAAGTTGCACGGTCTTGTCTGGTGGTTCTGCAGGATATAACTGTTAGATGTACCTGAGGTTATGTGGAAACCTTGTAGTTCTGTTCGCGACTTTTTATATACTGGCTGGCAATGATCCAATTCATGGGTTTTCTGAAAAAACTCAAGGACACAGCAGAGAAAGGCGTTGAAAAGGGTGCTGATCTTGGAAAGAAGGGAATTGAAAAGGGCGCAGAACTGGGAACCAAAGGCTACATGGAAGCCAAAGACGCCGCAAAAAAGGGCCACGAAAAAGCAAAAGAAGAACGCGACAACAAATAGGACAGGCCCTGTAAGCTAACTTATCATCAAACTTAACTGTGGAAACATGTTTTTAGGGCCATCATTTTCCAAATGATGCGTTGCCAACTGCGATCGTAACTGGAAGCGGCAGAGGTATAGGCAGGGAGACAGCTATTTTGCTTGCAAGGAAAGGTGTCAATGTCGTTGTTTGCTCAAGGACCGAAAAAGAAGTGGCCGAGACTGTAAATCTCATCAGGCTTCAGGGCAATGTCCTTGGAATCAAGTGTGATGTGTCTGTATCGTCCGACGTTGACAATCTGGTAAAGCAGACCGTGCGGCACTTTGGAACCGTAGACATTCTGGTCAACAACGCCGGCGTGCTGGTCGTCAAACCCATGATGGAAACCTCGGAGGAAGAATGGGATGAAATCATGGACTGCAACCTGAAAAGCGCGTTTTTGTGCTCAAAGACAGTCTTGCCGCACATGATTGCCCGCAACAGCGGCACGATAATCAACGTCAGCTCCGGTGCCGGAAAGACCGGATTTGAGAACCTGTCTGCATACTGTGCCAGCAAATTCGGCATGATGGGTCTGACGGAAAGCCTTGCATGGGAGGTTGCAAGTCATAGAATAAGAGTGATGGCAATATGTCCCGGCGAGGTGGACACCAAGATGCAGGATTTTGACCCCGAATATCATGAGGCCAACAGGCACACAATGCTCAGGCCGCAGCAAGTGGCCTCCAGAATAGCGGACATGATCTTTGATCACCGGTTCCATAACGGCCAGTCCATAGACATTTAGCACCTGCAGGCAATGCTTGCAAGTATGCAAAAGATGAACATCAAGGATGTGATGCCTGACCAGTCGATGCTCAAGTACTTTGATGGCAGAGTCGAGATAAGAAAGATGATCACCGACGCAGCCAGCAAGGAGGTTGAAACTTATCTTGTTACGTTTGAGGATGGCGCAAGAACAAAACTGCATTACCATGAAACGGATCAGGTGCTGCTTGCAACTGAAGGCGACGGTATTGTGGTCCTGCAGACAAAAGTCGAGATGATGGATGACAACACCGCCAAGGTCAAGATGGACGAAGTTCATTACCTTGGACAGGGCGATTTTGTCTGCATCCCTGCATACGTGTGGCATTGGCATGGCGCCGTCAAGGGCAAGAATTTTGCCCACATCCAGATCAAAAAACCAGGCAGGACAGTCTGGTTTGAATAACAAGACATAATTTACTGCAAATATCCTGAAAATGTGCGCAATGAAAAGCGATGCCGGCATCATCGACAGGTTGCGGTCCCTGCTGTCAAACGGCGGCAAATACGTGGAGGTGCGCTACCAGTCAAGGCTCGTGACTGAGGTCATCTTTGTAAACGGCCGCCTTGAGCGGATAAAGACAGTTGAGAACGCCGGCTGCGGCATCAGGGTTCTGGTAGACGGCTGCTGGGGGTTTAGCAGCACCAGCGATATTGCAGCAGAATGCCTCCGAAATTCCCTTGAGCAGGCCCTGTCAGTGGCCAAGGTGCTTGCGAAATCCAAGAAAGAAAAGGTGAAGGGCCTTGCCGAGTCAAAGATGACGACCGGAACTTTTGCAGCCAAGGTGCGCGGGGACCTTGCTGACATTGACATCGAGGACAAGGTCAAAGTAACCAAGGAGGCAGAGGCCGCCGCCCGCAAGCATTCTAGCGTCATCAAGACTGCTTCTGCCACGTACCGGGAGATACTGGACCACAAAATCATAGTCAACAGCGACGGCGCGGCCGTCGAGCTTTACGATTCAAAGCCTGAATTCAACATAGTTGCCATCGCCAAGAAGGGCGGCAAGAGCATCACTGCCAACGAGGGCATTGGAATCACCGGCGGATGGCAGGACCTGTTCAAAAAAAGTCACCTTGAGCTTGCCCAGACGGCGGCAGACAAGGCAGAAAAACTCCTTGACGCCAAGCATCCTGTCGGCGAAAGGACAACTTTGATCCTAGATCCGGGGATGGTGGGCCTGCTCTGCCACGAGGCCATCGGTCATACCGTGGAGGCCGACTTTGTGCTTTCCGGCTCCGTGGTCAAGGACAAGATGGGCCAGCAGGTTGCCAGCAGCCTAGTCACGCTGGTTGACAGCGGAAGGTCTGATATCGCTGACAATGCCGCCGGCACGATAGCAGTTGACGACGAGGGAGTAGAAGCAGGTAAAACGGTGGTTATCAGAGATGGCATTCTTGCATCGTACCTGCATAACCGTGAATCAGCATTTATCTTTGGCACGACTTCAACAGGCAACGCGCGGGCATTTGCATACAGCGACGAGCCGCTTATCAGGATGCGCAACACCTACATCGAGCCGCGCTCTGACAGCCTTGACGAGATGGTAAAAGAGACCAAGCACGGTTACCTGGTCAAAGGCGCCCGCAACGGCCAGGCCGATGCCAACGGCGAGTTCATGTTTGGCGCGCAGGAGACGTACCTGATTGAAAAGGGCGAGATAAAGGGCATCCTGCGGGGCGCCAGCATATCCGGCAACGCGTTTGATGTTTTAAAGTCAGTTGACATGGTGGGCAACAAGTTCGAGTACGACATCGGGACCGGCTACTGCGGCAAGTACCAGCCGGCCAAGGTGGACGGCGGCGGCCCGCACATCCGCTGCACTGCAATAGTTGGAGGCATGCAGTGATGGCCGATATCCTGCACCTTGCCATCAATGAAGCCGAGTCGCTTGGTGCAAGCGACGTCGAAGTCTACATGGTCGCAGCAAAAGAATCAGAGGTGTTCATAGAGAACAACGACCTCAAGCAGGCCAAATCGCAGGCCGCAAGCTCCATTGGCATACGCGTACTTTTGAACGGCTCGATGGGCTTTTACTCCACAAACAACCTTGATCCTGACAGGATAAGGCAGGCCGCTTCAAAGGCAGTCAAGATAGCAAGGGTGACCCCCAAAGACAGGTTCAGCGTGATACCCGGCAAGTCCAGGGTGCAGCTGCTGAGAGGCATATACGATAGAAGGGCCGAGTCCTTTGAGCCGGCAGACGCTGCCAAAATGGCCAAGGAAATACTTGATGCTGCCACATCATTTGACAGCAGGGTAAGCGTGGACAGCGGCAACTTTTCGTCTGTACTTGCAACCCACCACCTGGCCAACTCTAACGGCCTTGAGCTGAAGGAAAGGGTTAGCATCTTTTCCTGGTCGATAATGGGCATGGCTTTAGACGGCGCCGATGTTTCCAGCTTTGATTTCCAGTCGGCCGGCACCCACCGTGTGAAGGACATCGACGTTACTTCAACGGCTAGGGAATTTGCCCAGACCGTCATCAACTCGCTTGGGGCCCAAAAGATTGACAGCTTTAAAGGTGAGATGATCCTCACACCCTCGGCCTTTGTGGAGCTTGTGGAAGACGTATTGGTCAACTCGATAAACTCTGACTCGGTGCAGAAAAAGTCAAGCCAGTTCGCCGGCAAGCTTGGAAAAAAGGTTGCATCAGAACTCTTGAACTTGGAAGACGATGCCACCAACACGCAGGGGCTTGGCGCCGCCAGTTTCGACAGGGAGGGAGTTGCGCACCGCCAAAACGTGGTTATCAAAGACGGCGTGCTCAAAAAGTTCCTTTACAACTCGTACACTGCAAAGAAGGACGGCGTGAGGAGCACTGGCAACGCCGGCGGGTCTGCCAGCTCGCCGCCCATCGTATCCACTACCAACTTTATTGTCGGACCGGGCAGGTCAAGCCTGCAGGCGATGATCTCAGAGATGAAGCACGGCGTCCTTGTAAGCCGGTTTTCTGGAAATGTCAATCCAGTCAACGGGGATTTTTCCGGCGTCGTCAAGGGCGGCAGGCTCATCAATAACGGTGAAATCGGCCGTCCAGTCAAGGAAGTCATGATCGCCGGAAACGTGTTTGATTGTCTGAAAAACATCACCGGGCTGTCAAGGGAAAGGAAGGTCCTTCACACCTCCGTGCTGCCGTACACCAGGATTGACGGAGTCTCTTTTACCGCCGGGTAGGTGAAAAAGATGGAGGAAAAGTGTGACGTTGCTGTGGTTGGCGGGGGCCCGGCAGGCCTTTCGGCAGCCTGGGCTGCCGCCCGGAAGGGAGCAAAGGTAATTCTATTTGAAAAGGATGAGGCCATAGCCCACAGCGTCAGGACCAGCGGTGTCAGCTGGGTAGCGGAAATGGAAAAGCTGGGCATAACAAGGGAGTTTTACAACCCGGTATCTAACTACCAATTCATCTCGCCAGCAAACGAGGTCCTGATCTCCGGCGACACGCCCCGTTCATGTGTCTTGGATGTAAGGAAGACCTACCAGCATCTGGCGTTTCTTGCCGCAGAAGCCGGCGCCACGCTGAAGGTAAAGAGCAACGTCATCAACGTCATCAAAGATGATGCCGGCAAAGTAACCGGCGTCAAGGCCAGCACCCCGGCAGGAGACCTGACGGTAAACTGCACGCTGGTCATCGATTCCAGCGGCTTTAGTGCTGCTATTGGCCGAAAGGCAGGCCTTGCCGGCGAATGGAGGCGTTACGGCGTCGGAGCCGAATACGAGTGCTACTGCGACAACGCCGACAGCGATACGTGGACCCTGATGGTCGGCCAGCAATACTCTGAAGCCGGCTATGCATGGGTCTTCCCTCTCTCACGTAACCGAGTCAGAATCGGTGTTGGGATCGGAAGGCCCGAATCGCAGGCAGACCCACTAGAAAAGCTTCAATTGCTGCTGGAAAACCGGCTCAGGCCGCTGGACCGGCTTGGCAAGGTCCAGCC
This sequence comes from uncultured Nitrososphaera sp., assembly GCA_964556935.1. Taxonomy (GTDB): domain Archaea; phylum Thermoproteota; class Nitrososphaeria; order Nitrososphaerales; family Nitrososphaeraceae; genus Nitrososphaera. The sequence goes on along the minus strand of CAZKXR010000028.1, from coordinate 23,092 downwards.
TGTAGAACTGCATTACGGCTTTATCCCAAACGAGGGGGTGCGGCAGGCCACGGTTTCAGATGGGCTGATGATGGTGGGCGACTCTGCAGGGCAGGCAAACCCGATGGTACTGGAGGGGATCAGGTACGCCATAGAATTTGGCCGGCTTGCCGGCGAGGTCGGAGCAAACTCCATCGCAGCCGGAGCCAGCAGGGGGTCTCTTATGGAATACGAAAAGGTCTGGAAGTCAAAGATCGCTTCAAAGATAAGCTCTGCACTGAAGGTCCAATCACGGTGGATAGGGCTTTCAGACGAGGAATGGGACAGGGAAATAGAGATACTGCGCGACATGACCGTAGACGAGTTTCTGGACTTTATCAAAGCTGATTTTAGCGCCGGCAAGATGATGAAGCTGGCGCTGCACCATCCAAGGCTGGCGGCGCGCCAGCTGTTCAACATGGTGCTAAAAAGCTGAAGGATTTTGCGATTGTCGCAGTCTGCTCGTTAAGTTTTTATATCTTGTAAAAACCAGCATGTCTGACTTGGCTGGAGAGACCGCTGCGGACTTTACCCCAATTTTGTATATGCTTGGTTTCGGCCTTGTGGCAGCCGTACCAGCCCTGGTTCTGTCAAGGTTGATCGCTCCAAGAAGGAGGTACAACCCGGTCAAGTTCCTGCCAATGGAGTGCGGTCAGATGCCCACCGGAGAAGGCCGGTCGCATTTCATGATGCAGTACTACGCCTACATTCTCATGTTCGTGGTTTTTGACGTCATGTCCATCTTTTTGTATGCTTGGGGAGCAGCCCTTTTCTCGATTCCAAGGACCGCTACTCTGCCAATAATCGCTTTTCTTGGAATCATGTTTGCAGCAATGGGCTATGCATTGTATCTTGCAGGGAGGAAGGGAATTTGGTAATCTCGCTAACACCTTTTAAATACAGTCATGTGGAAAACAGAGTCAGGGAGGGAAAGGAATGAAGGAGCTAGTTAGCCCGACAAACTTCAATGTCTTTGTCACAAAGCTCAGCGACGTACTGGTAAGGGCTCTAGACAGACCCCTTGGCTATGCCGTAAACTGGGGCAGGATCTGGTCTTTGTGGCCGGTTCACCTTGAAACTGCATGCTGCAGTGTCGAGTTCGGCGCGGCTTCAAGCCCGAGGTACGATGTCGAGCGGTTTGGCATCATCGAGGCTTTCGGCTCGCTGCGCATGTGCGACCTCATCGTGGTTCAGGGTACCGTAACCAGGAAGATGGCACCAAGGTTGAGGATGGTGTACGACCAGATGCCAGAACCCAAGTACGTGATAGCTATGGGGGCTTGCGCCATCACCGGCGGACTATACATAGACTCGTACAACGTCCTGCCCGGTGTAGACGGCATCGTGCCCGTCGACGTGTACGTGCCGGGATGTCCACCAAGACCTGAAACCCTGATACAGGGCTGTATGTTGCTTCAGGAAAAAATCAAGAGACAGAAGATTAGATAACATGAGCAACGACAGCAAGGAAGAGTCAAAGAAAAAGACGACAAAGGCGTCTTCTGCCAAATCCTCTGCCAATTCTAACAGTAATCCGCCATCACAGGAAAATGCCGCCCCACCGGCTACTGAAACAAAACCTGCACCTGCCAAGCAAGAAGTCAAGCCGGTCGCAGAACCCGCACCGGCGGCTGCAGAAAAGAAGGAGGAGCCAAAACCTGCTCCATCGGCCAAACCCGCGCCTCCAGCTCCGGCTGCAAAACCGGCTGCACCACCAGCAGTGGCCAAACCGCCGGCAGCCGCAGCGCCACCGCCAAAGAAGGAGCCAGAACCGCCGGCCTTTGAGAAGGGCCTTGCCCAGCAGATAACCATTAGGTTCGGCGACGCTGTCAAAGTACTCTACATAAAACCGCGCAGGATAAAGATAATGGCAGACCCTGGCAACCTGGTCGAGGTTGCAACCTTTCTGCGCGATAACATGGGCTTTGATCACGCCGAATCAGCGTCAGGTACCGACTATCCAAAGGACAACCAGATAGAAGTGGATTACCATCTGGGCTCGTACAGCCACGACGATCTGCTTGCACACATCATGGTTCTTGCTACAAGGACTAACCGGGATGATGCCCGCATTCCAAGCTTGATTAACGTTTACAAGAGCGTTGAATACCATGAAAGGGAAACCTATGAGATGCTAGGTGTTTACTTTGACGGTCATCCAAGGAACGACAGGTTCCTTCTTCCCGAAGACTGGGCAGACATACCGCCGCTCAGGAAGGACTTTAGGATAAAGGGTAGATAAAAAAATGGCAAGCCTCGAAGAAAAGATAGAAGAGACAAGGAAACTGGGACTTCAGGTGGTCCGGGAGACCGAAGAGGACCGGCTGATGACGCTCAGCGTTGGCCCGCAGCATCCCGGTTCAGGCCACTTCCGCTTTACGGTCAAGGTGGACGGCGACTATATCGTCTACTGCGATCCAGACCCCGGCTATGTACACCGCGGCGAAGAAAAGATGTGCGAGTACCGCAACATCATACAGAACATCCCGCATCTTGAGCGTCCTGTAATACACGACTCTACCAACATTACATACTCGTACAGCCTTGCCGTCGAGGAGCTTATGGGCATCGAAGTCCCCCGCAGGGGCCAGTTTATCCGTGCAATAGCCTCGGAGCTGAACCGGCAGGTGTACACGCTTTACTGGCTGGCCATCTATGGCATCTTCCTTGGGCATTCAACCATGTTCATGTGGCCTGCCGGAGACCGTGAACTCTTTATCGATCTTCTTGAAAGACTCACTGGCGCTCGCGTTACCCACGCTTTCAACATACCTGGCGGCGTGAGAAACGACATGCCTGAAGGCTTTAAGCAGAAATGCCTTGAGCATATCAACTACTATGAAAAGCGTCTAAAAGAATACGAGGACATTTTCTACAATAATCCGCTTTTCCGCCAGAGGACCGAAGGCGTCGCTCCTCTCTCAAAGGAAGATGCCATAAAGCTCGGTGTTACCGGCTCCGTGCTGAGGGCTTCGGGCGTTCCCTACGACATAAGGAAGGTCGAGCCCTACGACATTTACAACGAGATCGACTTCAAGGTCCAGTACATGAAGACCGGAGATTCCTTTGCACGATCGTACGTTCCATTTCTTGACATGAAAGAGTCCTGCAACATTGTCCGGCAGCTGCTGGACAAGATGCCCGCATCTGGCGAAGTGAGGACCAAGCTCCAGCCAAACCCCAAGGGGCCTCCAGGCGAAGCCTACCGGCGGGTTGAATCAGGAAGGGGCGCCCTTGGCTATCACATTGTCAGCGACGGTACACCAAAGCCGTACAGGGTCAAGATCTCGGTTGGTTCATTCCGTAACATGCTGGCACTTCCATTCTTGCTGGTCGGTCAAAAGCTGGCAGACATGCCTGCAGTGTATTGGTCGTTAAACTACTGGCCGGTGGAGGCAGACAGGTAAATGGCATCGTACACTGAATCCTTCCGGTTCGGAGAATTTGTCGGAAGCGTACTGTGGATGATATTCTGGGTAGTCATCATATTCTCAATGGTGGGGCTGCCGCTCCTGTTCGTGGTGCTGTTCTACGTGCCGCTGCCGCCTCTGGGAGACGAAGTTCTCACCCCGTACCTGTTCCTGACTATGATGGTAGACCCGACCAGAACCGTTCCAATCATCAAGTACATGATACACACCGACCTGTTCAGGGTGACTACGTTCCCCGGGTTCACCTATGCAGCACTTTTGGCAGCTGTTACAATTTACTTTGAACGCAAGTTCCTTGCCAAGATGCAGCTCAGGATTGGTCCGCTTTATGTGGGCAAGATTGAAGGCTGGCTTCAGCTAATGGCCGACGGCTTGAAGCTGATATCCAAGGAGATCATCGTCCCGTCCGGCGCAGACAAGCCGATATTTTGGGCCGCGCCCATTGCGTTTGTGGCCACCGCCGCCGCTACCACTGCACTGATTCCTGTCGCACCCGGCTGGGTGGTTGCTGATATCGATGTGGGTATGATCGCGGTCTTTGCGATATTCGGATTCTTCCCGCTCATCGCTCTGCTCTTTTCGTGGGCAAGCAACAGCAAGTATCCCTTCATTGGTGGCTTAAGAGCACTACATCAGATAATCGCGTTTGAAATTCCCTTCATCATATCTGCCCTGTCAGTGGTAATTCTGGCCGGCTCTCTGAACCTTACCGATATCACGAATGCCCAGATCCAGTCGTACTGGTTTGTCTTCTTCCTTCCGATAAGCGCGTTTGTATTCTACATATCGTCTCTGGCCGAGCTAGAGAGGATCCCGTTTGACCTGCCAGAAGCTGAAAGCGAGATTGTGGCCGGCTGGATCACCGAGACTTCGGGCATGATCTACGGTCTGATACAGCTTGGGACTTACCTGAAGTTGTATGCGCTGGCAGCGCTGTTCGTGGTGCTGTTCCTTGGCGGCTGGTCGGGGCCAGTGATATTCCCGGCAGAGATAATGCCCGGATACACCGGAGAAAAGATCTACAACCCAGTAACGCTTTCGGCAGCATTCTGGTTCACCATCAAGACCTTCGGCGTGATAGTGCTGTTGCTTCTGCCCAGAGGTATGAGCCCCAGAATCAGGATAGACATACTGCTTCACACAGGCTGGTACAAGCTGATAGTGCTGGCGTTCGTCAACATGTTTATCGCCCTTGCACTAATATATGGCGGAATACTTGGTCCGGGAGGGCTGCTGGTGCGATGAATACGGCTTCGGGCTTTATCAAGGCAATAGAATCAGGTTCCAAACACCTGATCATAAAACGGTTTACCTTCCGGTATCCAGAGCAGAAGCTAAAGTTTGTCGGAGACGGCTACCAGTTCGATCCAAAACGCGGTGTTGGAATTGCAGGATACCGCGGCCGGCACATTCTGTTCCACGATAAATGCACCGGTTGCAGCCTCTGCTCGATAGCCTGCGAGGGCATCGCCGAGGCAATAGGCATGGTCAAGGTTGACGAGAACTGGAAGCAGAACAAGAAGAGCATCATGCCCCAGATTGATTACGGAAAATGCGTGTTCTGCGGCCTTTGCGTGGATGCCTGTCCGTTTTACGCTCTTTTCATGACCGATGACTACGAGCTTTCATCGTTTACCAAGGAACACCTGATATACACACCGCAGCAGCTTGAAGTCAAACCCAAGTACCAAGGCGACGTTGAAATCATTATCACAGACGGAGGTGCTACACATGGTTGACCCAGTATTTGTCGGCCTGGCAGTCATGACCATCGGATCGGCCATAATAGCGCTTGAAACAAAGGAACTCATCTACGGCGCAATAGGCCTTGCCATCTCCATGATGGGGATAGCCGGCTTTTTCCTGCTGCTTGACGCGCCCTTTGTGGCGATGTTCCAGATCGCCGTCTACGTTGGCGCGGTGGCCGTGCTCATCATATTTACAGTCATGCTGGTAAGGACCCAGGCACTTTTCACCACAAAAGAAGACAGAAAGAGGAAGGGGGCCGGAATCGCCTTGCTACTATTCATCATGGGTGGAGCTGGAGCCGTGCTCTTGTCATCAAGCCTGAACATGCAGAACAGCTTTACCGCCCCACCGGTGGATTTTATGGCCATCGGTCAGGAGATGCTGACCTACTATGGACCGGTGCTGATTGTACTTGGGCTTACACTGGCAGGGTCCGTCATAGCCGCGCTTGCGCTTGCGCGCAGAGAGGATGTGGAGCAACAAAATGACCGAACTAATTGATTTCCTTATCGTATCGGTGACACTGGTAGCCGTCGGAATTTACGGGATCGTGGTAAAGAGAAACGCGATCAGGATGCTAATCTCTATAGAAATCATTGCCAATGCCGCCAACCTGAACCTTGTGGCGTTTTCCAGGTACACCGGAAACATCCAGGGCCAGGTGTTCGCTCTGTTTTCAATAGCCATAGCTGCAGCAGAGGTGGCAATAGGTCTGGGGTTGGTAATTGTGGCATACAGGCTGTACAAAGAGATCGATGTCGCAGAATTCAGGAGCATGCGGGGATAATTCGAAATGGCAGAATCATTTTTCCTGTTGGCAGCGACCTTTTTGCCTCTTCTCCTTGCTCCGGTTGCCTACCTCATCGGGAGAAGGGCCGGCGTAAATGCCACCACCTGGTTCTCGTTTGGCGTGCTGGCCATATCGACCGGTCTCCTGTTCATCCCCACTCTGGCGCTACATGGCGGCCAGTCGGCCTACGTTGAAAAGTACGCATGGGGCCAGTTTGGCGACTTTGGGCTGCGCCTTGATGGACTCAGCCTGCCGTTTGCACTGATAATCTACATACTATGCACCGTGCTGGCGCTGTACTCCAAGCCGTACATGGTTCACAAGATTATGGAAGACCTGCCCGGACACGGCGGCCACGGCAACCCGAGTTCTGGCCACAGCTCTGAAACCCACATCACAGAGGGTTCGCAGGCCTTGACCACTGTTCAAGTCCAGAAACATGTCAACAACCAGATGGGCCTGTACTTTGCGCTGTACCTTGCCTTCTCCATGGGCATGTTTGGAACGGTTCTGGCAACCAACCTGATTGAGTTCTATGTCTTCTTTGAGCTGATGCTGGTCCCGTCTTTCTTCCTAGTGGCCTTTTACGGGTATGGTGCAAGAAAGAGGATTGCCCTTATGTTCTTCTTCTGGACCCATTCCGGAGCCGTGGTGCTGTTGCTCAGCCTGCTGGCCATGGGATTCTTTGCCGGCGGGTTTGACTTTGACACGATAAGGGCCAACGCCGCCAAAATACCTGCAGAGTGGTTACCGCTGATTGTCTTTGGTATCGTTGCCGGCCTTGGAGTCAAACTTGCAGCATTCCTGCTTCACATATGGCTTCCATACGCCCATGCCGAAGCACCAACTCCTGTCTCGGCATTGCTTTCTCCGGCCATGATCGGTATCGGCGCGTACGGTCTTTTGCGTCTTTGGATGGAACTATTGACTGGAAGCTACGAGCAGTACAGCATCTACATCAACATGTGGGGTCTTGCTACAATGATTTACGGCGGCGCGATGGCGCTCATGCAGGATGACATCAAGAAGGTGCTTGCTTATTCCAGTATCAGCCAGATGGGCTACATCCTGTTTGGTCTTGGATCAGAAAGCATACTCGGTATTTCCGGCTCAACCATGCTCTATGTGACCCACGGTCTTGGCAAGGCTGTGCTCTTCATGATGGCCGGTTCTATAATACTTCAGACCGGCACAAGAAGCATGGCCAAGCTTGGCGGTCTTGGCGGGAAGATGCCCTATACTGCCGTCATCGCCATGATCGGTGCCCTTACTATAATGGGCGTGCCTCCCACCAGCGGCTTTATGGCAGAGTGGGTCATGTTCAACGGTGTCCTGCAGACCTCTGCCAATGACGGTGACTGGTTCAGAAGCGCCATGTTTGGCTTTGGTATCATGGCCACCATACTGTCTTCTGCATACATACTATGGATGATAAAGCGTATATTCTTTGGCAAGATTCCGGAAGAACTGGCCCATGTCAAGGATTCCAACCGCTACATTACTGTCACGATGGGTGTGTTTGCCGCTCTGTCGCTGGCAATAGGTGTCTATCCGGATGTGTTCCTCAACCCGATCACCGGTTACATAGACGGCATGTTTGCCGACTATCCTGGAGTGCTGGATGCCCCGCAAGCGTCTGGAGTAGAATTGGTATCAGATCCGGAAGGTGAGGGGCTGGTTATAACTGAGTCTGTGCTGCAAGCTGAATCTGCAGCCGAGGAAGGAGGCGGTCATTAATGGTGGAAGGATTTAACGAATCAATCAATGTCTGGCTGATCTGGATGCTGCCGTTTATCGGCGCTGCTGTTATGCCTGCCATAGCCAAGGGCAGCCGCCGGGCTCGGGATTACATTGCAGTAGGGTTTGCCCTTGCTAGCGCGATCTCGGCTGCCACCCTGATACCTGTGGGGCTTGCCGGTCATGAAGTGCACAGCCAGATCCCGTGGATCTCTGCTCTGGGCCTGAAGGCCGGTGTTTTGGCAGATCCGCTGGCCATACTCATGACCAACATCGTGGCCTGGATCTCTTTTCTCATCATGGTGTACTCTGTAGGATACATGCATGGTGACAAGGATCTCACAAGGTACTGGTTCTTCATGCTGTTCTTCATCGGCTCCATGCAGCTGATCGTCATCTCAGACAACCTGCTCATGGTGTTCTTTGGCTGGGAGGGTGTGGGCCTTGCTTCCTACGCCCTTATTGGGTTCTGGTACTACGATCGCAAGAAAGACTATGTTGGCAAGGAAGGCCACTATGCCGGAGGCATACCGATGTGGACATCGCCGACTCATGCTGGCATAAAGGCGTTCCTGATGACCAAGGCAGGAGATGTCATGATGCTTGCCGGAATGTTTCTAATATTCATGCACGCTGGTACATTTGGGTTCAAGGAGCTGGTGGCCGACCAGACTTGGGCTGAAACCCTTGCCCAGCAGAACCTTCTGGTACCTGCAGCTGTTTTGCTGTTTGGCGGCGCGGTTGGCAAGTCTGCCCAGTTCCCGCTCAACGAGTGGTTGCTTGAGGCCATGACTGGCCCGACCGCAGTGTCCGCCCTTATCCATGCGGCAACCATGGTCAAGGCCGGTGTATTCTTGGTGGCAAGGATTGGCCCGCTGTTCTTTGCGCTATCGGCGCTTAACACGTCCCAGTTCTTTGAAGTGGTGGCATGGACCGGTGCCATAACCGCGTTCTTGCTGGCTACGCAGGCCCTTGTAAGCCCGGAGATAAAGAAGGTCCTTGCATACTCTACAGGCTCGCAGATCGGCTACATGATGATGGGCCTTGGAATTGCCGGAATCTCGCTTAACTTTGCTGACGGCTACACGGCCGGCTTCTTCCACCTGATGAGCCACGCCATGTTCAAGGCATCGTTGTTCATGGGAGCCGGGGCGCTGCTTCACAGCGTCGGGTCGCGCTTTATGACCGATATGGGCGGCCTTCGTAAGCATATGCCCAAGACTTACATATTCATGCTCTTGGCGGCTCTTTCGCTGGCTGGCGCGCCGCTGTTCACGTCCGGTTTCTGGAGCAAGGATGCTATCTTTGCTGCAGTGCTGGAATCCGGATACACCTATTCTATGCCGCTGTTCATAATGGCTGTGGTAGTTGCCATCATGACTGCCTTTTACACCTTCAGGATGATAGGCATGGCCTTCTTTGGCCGCCAAAGCAAGCACATCGAAGAGATGGAGCACAAGGGCCACCACGTCCATGAAGTGGGTGCAACTATGTGGGTTCCGTTTGCCATACTGGCTGTTGCCACCATAACCATCGGTGTTGTAGGCTTTGTGTTTGAAGCCCAGATCCACCACCTGATGTCTGAATACTTGGCAGAGTCGTTTGGCATACACGGCGAGGAAGAGGACGGAGAAGGCGTTCAGATCCAAATTGCTCCGGAGGGAGACAGAACAGTGTTCGGGCTTAACCCCATTGCAGCTGCAGCATCGGTGGGAGCCTTTGGCGTTGGCGCTGGTCTTGGATTTGTCTTTTACATCGCAAGGAAGGCCGATCCAGCCGTGATTGGAAGAAACATCGTCACCCGTGCAATATGGAAATTCCTTTACAACAGATGGTACCTTAACACTGCCCTGTACTGGGGTGGCGTGATAGGGCCTCTTGCCATTTACCGGTTCATCTGGCGGTACTTTGAAAGCACGATCATCGATGGCATCAACCCTGCATTACAGAATTCGATGGCATACATGTCAAAGGTAGTCAAGGCAGGCCAGACGGGTACCACACAGACTTATCTGTTCGTGTTCGCAGTGGGCATCATGATAATACTGATGCTCATGTTCTTGTAGGAGGATGGAAAAAATGGTAGACCTGTTATCAACGCCAATTCTTGTGACGATAATCCTGGGAGTCGTCGGCCTTGCGATACCGGCCATAGATGCCGGAAGGAGGGAAAAAGGCGCCAGCAGAAACAAGATGTACAGCGCCATCGCGTTTGGTGCACTGATAGTATCGCTTGGAATCGTATTCTTCCGCGTCTTCTCCGGCAAGGTTCTGCCGGCGGTGGCCTTTGCAGAGGGCGTGCTGGTGGACGACATGTTCGGCTCGTTCTTTGCAGTTGCGCTGCTGCTGGTGTCTCTCATGATAACTGCCTCTTCATGGAACTACATGAAGAGCAGGTCAAACCCGGCTGCGTACTATTCGCTGATACTGCTTTCCACCATAGGAATGGTGCTGATTGCGTATTCCACAGACCTTGTAATGCTGCTTGTAGCCTGGGAGCTGATGTCTCTTCCCACCTACGCGCTGGCTGGATTTTCAAAGCGTGACCCGATCTCAAACGAAGCGGCCATCAAGTACTTTATGTTCGGCGCGCTGTCGTCGGCGCTTATCGTCTTTGCCATCGGCCTTGTTTACGGCATGACTGGAACGACCAACATCGGCGACTCGATAAGGGCCATGACAAACCTGGACCCGGCGCTTATGCCGGTGGGACTTCTTGCCGTCGTCCTGTTCATCGCAGGATTCGGCTTCAAGATGGGGCTCGTGCCGTTCCACATGTGGCTTCCAGACGCCTATGAAGGCTCACCCACGACCATTGGCGGGCTTTTGGCCGCCGGAACCAAGAAGGCCGGCTTTGCAGCTGCCCTGCGCGTCATAGTGTTGGGCATGTTTGCCCTCAACGCAGACTGGACGCTTACCCTAGCCATACTGGCCGTGTTTACCATGACCATCGGCAACCTGGGAGCAATAATGCAGAGAAGCGTTCCAAGGATGCTGGCATACTCGTCCATCGCCCAGGCCGGCTACATAATGATCGGTATCGCGCTAGCGCCGTACTCGGATCAGGCGCTGAGCGGCTCGCTATTCCACATCATCAACCATGCCGTGATGAAGTCTGCAGGCTTCATTGCAGCCGCCGCAGTATCGGTTGCCCTTGCCAGCTATAGCTTGGAAAAATACCGCGGCCTTGGACGGCGCATGCCTATCACTGCAATAACACTATCGATTGCCCTGCTGGCCCTTGCCGGAGTCCCGCCGCTCAACGGGTTCTGGAGCAAGCTGATGCTCTTTGGAGCTGCAATAAACGCCGGACCGGTGGCGGAATGGGGCCCGTGGCTTGCAATAGCCGGTGTGCTTAACAGTGCGCTCTCGCTTGGCTACTATGCCTGGATAATGAGAAAGATGTACATGGAAGAAGGGCCGGACATGAGCAAGGTAAAGGAGCCCAAGGCCATGGTGGCAGTTCTAGTGTTCGCCGTAGTCTTTATGGTTGGATTTGGCATCTGGCACGCGCCGCTCATAGACTTTGCGTCGCAGGCGGTGCCCGACCTCAGCTTTGTATCAAACGCTGCGCCGGGTCCCCTAAGCAGGTAACCAGTCGTAACATCTGGAACAAAACCGAGAAATGGTTTTCTTTTTCTCGGTATTCTTTCAATCTCATGAGTGTGGTTGGATAAGGTATCTTTATCATGTCAACTAACGACGTTGATATTTCTGAAATAGATATTGGAATAAAGAAATGCAAAGAAAATTCCGCTGCCTTGTTAAGTACGGATGTTCAGATTTTTGCAAACAAGATGTGTCTATTTATGTGAAAAAGATGTTTTCTGGACGGATTAACGGCAGAAACGTATCTAGGGGGATACAATGATTTATCGCGGTTCTAGAAATATCTTGTCAGCCGGTCTATACCTGAACAGATGCCAAGTCGGTAAGGTGTTCCAGATGCCGCAGCGCTTCGTTTCCGCCCTGGATCTTGCGCAGCTCGTTCTTTGCCTTTGCGGAATATGACTGGTACAGGTCTTCCATGCGCTCGACAAACTCTTTGGACTTGTGGTTCTGCTTTACCAGCATGTTGAACAGTTTGTCCTCGTTGTTCCAGTCCATCAGGTCGTCGTGTATCTGGTAAGCGATGCCCAGCAGGTTGCCAAAGGCCGTCATGGCGCGCACCTGGTCTTCATTGCCGTGGCCAAGGATCGCGCCTATCTTTGCAGACGCTTCAAACAAAGCCGCCGTCTTGTATTCTATTACCTTGATGTAGTCGTCTTCGGTAATCTCTTGGGCCTTGCCTAGCCTTATCTCCATCATCTCGCCTTCGCTCATCCTAGTGGCTGCATTAGCCAGCTCGCTGACCACCTGCGTGTTGTTCAGCTTCGACCCTATGTCTAGAATGATGCCAAGCACAAAGTCTGCCGTCAGGATGCTGCTGTCATAACCGTATTTTACATGGAAAGTTGGCTTGCCCCGGCGGGTTTTTTCTTCATCGATGATGTCGTCATGGATGATGGATTCGGTGTGCAAAAGCTCTATGGCCAACGCGGCAAGGTATGCGTCCTGGCCTACCTTTTTAGAATTGATTGCCTCTGCAGACAGAACAAGTATCAGCGGCCTTATGCGCTTGCCTCCTTCGCAGGCATACCGGAGCGGCGCATGAAACTCAGACCAGGAGTAAAGATCAAGCTCATGCTTGAGAGTATCCTCAATTTTTGTCAAATAATCAGCAAATCGGTCGGTCAAAGGATTTGCCTCGATGTTTCTTCGACTCAAAAATCAGCTCTTTCCCTATCTTGTAGTTCAAGTTTGTGACCATATTAATTTACTGCTATGTCTCCAAACTAAGGTAAATCTAGAGTGCTCCGGCCGGGATTTGAACCCGGGATCTGCGACTCGAAAGGCCACAATGCTTGACCGGACTGTGCAGCCTTGGCTGGCTACTACACCACCGGAGCACTTCCTAAACCTCATCAAACCTTCACATAAAATCCTTTCTTGATTTTTCACAAGGTTTTTCTATGGCTCGCAAAGTGAATTACTTCATGAGTAACTATCTTGTCGAGAGGATCGATGCAGAGATTGAAAAGCGCAGCCTGCTAAAGCATCCCTTCTACCAGATGTGGTCTGAAGGAAGGCTGGAAATCGATCACCTTAAGGGATATTCGAAGGAGTACTTTCAGCTGGTCAAGGCAGTACCGGCTTTTGTGCAGAACATTGCCTCTGCTAACACTAATCCGTCTTTTAGGCCTGATATCGAGTCCAACCTGAAAGAAGAGCAGGAACACATCGAGCCCTGGATCAGGTTTGGCAACGCCATGGGCGTACCAACTGCCGACCTGACCGACTATACCGGCGCTGCCAAAACCAACGAGGCAGTGGCAACCATCATGCGGCTTTCATCGTCATCATTTGAGGAAGCAGTGGCCGCAATGTATGCATTTGAAGCCGAGCTGCCAAAGATCAGCCGGTCAAAGATAGACGGCCTGAAGAAATTCTACGGCATGCACAGCAGGGACGCCACCAACTACTTTGAGATCCACGAAGAGGCAGACGTAAGGCACGCACAGGTCTGGCGCGAAATCCTGAAGAGCCTGCCGGCGGAAAAACAAGAGGCTGCATTTAGGGCCGCGGCGGAGTCGCTTAGGGCGCAGAACCTGCTTCTGGATTCTGTGCAGGAAAAATACGTCGGCGTAGGCTGCTGACCTCTCCAAACCTTTATAGATACTGTCTAGATTTTTTGCTGTACGCGGGCCCATAGCTCAGCCTGGTTAGAGCGACCGGCTCATAACCGGTCGGCCAAGGGTTCGAATCCCTTTGGGCCCACTCCTTTTTGTATGCGGCTTTACCAATGGACTGGTGAACAAGATGGGCCGCTCATCATCAGATCTCTGATCCAAACCATCAGACAGGGGTTAAATATGATGATGCCCTTCCAACCTTGACGCATGACATTGAATGCGATGACTGTGGCAAACAAAAAACACGGCGTCGTGTTCTTGCTTATTCCCCTTGCGTTATCATCATTTGCTCATCTTTGGAACCCGACTGGTTTTCCGGATATTTTCTACGACGAAGGGGTATACATGCGAAGAGCCATGCATGTATTGGAAGGGTATGGGCCACAGGAGGCTTCCTTTTATGATCATCCGTATTTCGGACAATTATTTTTGGCCGGACTTCTTGCGATAACAGGCTACCCTGATTCCCTTAGCATTTCACCTTCCATGCAATCAATTGAGTCGTTGTATGCCGTTCCCAGAGTCTGGATGGGTATCCTTGCAGTAGCCGATACATTTCTCATATACATGATATCCGCTGGCCGCTACGGAAAGAGGGTTGCGCTAATATCCTCTATCTTGTTTGCAGTGATGCCAATTACATGGTTGACAAGAAGGGTATTGCTAGACTCTATTCTTCTTCCCTTTCTTCTTACATCAATATTGTTTGCAATTTATGCAAAAAGTGCTACAGGCAGTAAAAAAAGTGCTCTTGTCTTACTTTCAGGTATTTTCTTGGGGACTGCCATATTTACCAAAATTCCGATCTTTACAATGATTCCTCTTGTAGGCTATCTTGTTTATTCAAGCAGCATGGGATTTGGTAAACCCAAGTTGCTTGGCCTGTGGTTCATTCCTGTAATTCTAATACCCATGATCTGGCCGATTTACAGCATTGCAAACGACCGGTTTGACTTGTGGCAAAGAGACGTCGTGTGGCAAACACAGAGGCAAAGTGAAGGATTCGCATCCATAGTCAGGGATTTCTTGTTCTTTGACCCTGTTCTTCTGATTTTGGGCGCGGCTGGTTTTGTATACGCTGCAGTAAAGAAAGAACTTTTTGTCCTGTTGTGGCTCGCCCCCTTTGTTGCTTTTATGTCAATTATCGGATATGTTCAGTATTTTTACTGGATACCTATTCTTCCTGTCTTTTCCATCGCAGGTGCCAAAATAATAGACAAGATATCAATAGTAAGACAGCGCTTACCCTTTGCAGCAATTGCCGCAATTGGAATCTTTGGGTTGGTCTCCACGGCTTTACTTGTCACAACAAATGTTACCTCTGCCCAATTTGAAGCGGCGGCTCTTGTAGCAGGGAGTGTGAATAACGAGACTACAATAGTATCGAGCCCTGTCTATTCGTGGATATTTATCTACGTCTTTGACAAGGAGCACAGTTTTACAGACTATAGAGATTTGCTTTTCCATCCTGTTGAAACCAGAAACATGCTTTTGATCTCTGATGAGCATTTTAAGTATAATTTAGGAGAAGGAAGGCAGCTGCAGGAAGCATACGACAAAACAACGAATGTTGCAATTTTTAAGGGAAATGTTTCCAATTACGACCTTGGGCAGTATCCATATACGAATATGGCCGCCAACTATGAAGGGTCTAACATTGAAGTCAGGGTTAGCAAATAGTTTTCAAAAGAATATACAAGAAAACTTTGTGCTATGAAAAAGTGAAACTCCTATTTGGCTCTAGAGATATGTGATCCGAAATCTTGAATTCATAGATATGGCAGTTGTCGAGAAATCTGTTAGTTAGGCGATTGCCCGCCGCGACGACGCGCTTTCTGCCTGACTGGAGACCACGGAGTATAACAGTACTATCAATCCTGCCACGATGGTGAACAGGAACACATATGAATTCATTTCAAACATCTTGCCTCGCTCGGCTGTATACTCTCCTTCTTGGACGGTCTGCAGAGTGTCAGAGCCTACTGAAATCATTCCCCATACTCCTATGGCCATGAGCGCTACGCCTGCAATGGCGCCAAGCTTTCTATTTCTTAGTATTGAATGCCGGCCAATGTTACCTGCTTCCGATGCTGTTGCTCTCATTTTCTTGTCACCTTACTTATCCGGCGGCAAAATGATACTAAAGAGTTATGTAAATGCGGATCATGGGCTGAAACTTTGCTCGTGTTAACTGTCGGCTCGTGGACAGTGTTGACCATTCTCTTCATACCCGAATTTTATTATATTCCACTCCGTGTTGTCTGATGAGTCTGCCGTATGTGCAATTTTAGCTTCCACGTCATCGTCCCAAGTTTCTGGAGCATTAGTTACATCGTTGGGGATCGTCAGCTTAACTGCAAAACCGTTACTTTGTGACATAGGTACACTGCCTAGTCGGTACCTGTTAGTTGGCGCTCGATAGCTTTTTGAATTTGTTAACGATGCTTTCCAAAAGACGTAGCTCAAGTTCTAAAAAGTATGCGGGACAGTCTTTCCTCAACATGTTTTTCAAGCTCGGCCATTTTCTCGGTGCCCAACTTCAAATGCAAGTCCATCAGCAGCTCTGAAATGAACCTAGAATGCTTTTTCTTGGGACTGGCTGAATCATCGAATTTCTCCACGGCTTGAACAATGCAATTCCCAAGAGAAGAATAGAACTGGGTGCCGTTTACAAGAGAATTCTTGGTCAGAAGCAGCGTGCTATCGTGCAGCTCTGACAGCCTAGCCAGATGATAGATGCTGACATACTTGATCAGGTCCGCTATGTTGTACGTGCAAACCGAAGAAAGGTAGGAGGGAGCCACGTCATAATGCTCTTCAACTTCCAGGCCTTTTTCAAAAAGATCTGCCAAAAGCCACCAGTTGCTTTCGGCGACCAGCCTTATGCCACGGCTATTATGTCTGTCGTGGAACTTTGCCGCCTTTTTGAAAAGGACGCTGTGCAAACGAAGCTGGTCAAATCTGCCTTTGTTTAGGAATACGTCGTCGTACGTCGTTATGTGCAAAAGACCTTCTTTGCCAAGAGAATGCGCGTCTATGCCGTGTGCAAGCATTTTTTCCTTGATTTTATCTTCTGTATTGAGCCCGCCCAGGTAAATTACTGGCTGGCGTTTGCGCAAACCCGCCTTTACATACGAAAGAAGGAACTTTTCAAGCAGCCTGTTACTGTCGTAAAACAGTACGGCATTCTTCCCGGGCTCAAGGGTCTCTGCCAGAGTCAACGTCTGTCCGACGTTCACGAAACTTTTGGAACGTATAATCAAATTTATGCGTTCGTACGCCAAAAATGGCCGGCGATCCATAATTTGATGTTAGATTTCCAGCGGCAGAGCAACTTGACAGCTTTTTCCTGATTTTTCAGGATGGGCGCACAATTATTTTCGCATTCCCTAGAAATGACCGTGTGCCCTGAAAATAAAAAAGGGGTATTAGTTCTGTACCGGGTTTTGCTGCTCTGCTGTAAGCTGGTTCTTCCACTCTGCTGGAAGGTTTTGCACCCAGCCATTGTACACTACTGGTATCGCAAGAACACCTTGTCCGCCCATCCCTTTGTTGCCGGTAATGTTGGCGTCCTTTGCTGTGCTGCTTGATGCAACCAGCGCGACTCTGCCTGCAATCTGTGCGTCAGATGGATCTCCGTCGTTGTTGGGGTCGCCGTCAACTACGATCATCTCGTTTGAGAACTTGCTTGAAACGTAGGCATAGTAGCCTCCACCCTGCTTGGCTCCAAAGTTGACTCCATGGCATCCTGCATCACATCCAAGCATCGCCACGACTTCATCTGTTTCCGTGTCAACGATTGTTATTGTTGCAGTAAGTGTATTTGCAGTGACCATGTATTGGCCATCTGGGCTGACAGGTGTCTGAATTGGCAAAGCTCCAACTGGTCCGGTAACTGCGCCGGTTATTGGATCATAGTTTTCTATCAGGTTGATAGTTTTGATCACTTCGCCAAATGTTGCAGAGTTTTCGTCCATGTCTATTACGCTGATTGTGCTGTCTAGCAGGTTTGCGACATAGTATTTGCTGTCATCTGGCATCATGCCTGTAGCGATTGGGACAGCTCCTGTTGCTGGTTTTGCTTCAATGCGGTTTGTGTCAAAGCCGTATAGCGTCGAATCTCCGCTGAATGCGTTTGGTGTCACCATGTTCTGGCCGTCGGAACTCATCCAGTGTGCATGCGGATGTGATTCTGGCTCGCCTTCGTTTTGCATTGGAATCTCTCTTTGAATGTTGCCGGCCTTCGGTGACAGCTCGACTACTACGTCCTCACCGTTTAAAGCTACATGGAGCTGGTCTGTATCTGTCCTGGTCATTACGTGGGACGGTGCTTCGCCTACAGAAATGTTCTTGACCAGCTTGCCAGTCTCTGCGTTAAAGACCGTCAGCTTGCTATCAAACCACTGAGTCTGGTAGATAAGAGTCTGGTCCCTGTCGGTCCACATGTTGTGCGGGTTGTTCATGTTGATTGATGGCAATGCAACTTTTCTTTCGACATCCCATGTTGTCGCGTCAATTCTAGTGGCGGTTCCTGGCTTTGTTTTGCCAGAGGTAAGCTCAAACTGTGTGTCAATCCATACGTCGCCTACGCCTGCGGTTGTTGGTTCACTCAGGTCAGGAAGGTCGATGTCATTCCCGTACCTTGCATTCAATACAGCTGGAAGGTTTACCACTGCTCCGCCGGCGATTCTGACATCAACATTTGGATATGTCACATGCCATGGCTGGTTGGATGTATAGTCCTGCCAGTTTGACGGGGCTGTCGCAATGAAGAATGTTCTGAGCAGTCTTGTTGCAAGGTCGCTTGAGGTTGGGACGGTAATTCCATTGACGAGGTTGATATTTTCACCAAGGTCAAGGCCCTGTGTCGCCGGGTCGTCAACAATTACTGCGCCAAACATGTATGGGTGCACTTTGCATGTAAAGACATACAGTCCTGGTGTTTGAAGTGTCACAGATTGCGAGCTCTTGGAAGCCTTTGGTTGGTCAAACGGCATTCCTTGGGCATTTTCTGGAAATATCAGGCTGGTTACCGTGTGGACCGTGTTTGACCTGATGTTAAAGTCTACCCTTACCCCTGGCGTT
Organism: uncultured Nitrososphaera sp.; assembly: GCA_964556935.1. Taxonomy (GTDB): domain Archaea; phylum Thermoproteota; class Nitrososphaeria; order Nitrososphaerales; family Nitrososphaeraceae; genus Nitrososphaera. The sequence continues at coordinate 4,550 of CAZKXR010000028.1, read as the reverse complement.
CCAACGGCAAGCGATTGCGTTCCGCTGTTCGTGATGTCTCCTGCGGTGTTCTTAAACCACCTTCCCGGTTCATCGGTCAGGTCGAACTGCACCCTGTTTGAGTAGCCGCTGCCGCTGTCTGCAAGCGCCCTTTGAAACAGATTCACCGAAACATTGAAGGGCGCTATGAAAATCATTGCAGTCAGCATGAGCGAAACGGCAACTGCACTGTACAAAAGTTTGTTTCTCATAGCAGTTTCTGCAAAAAGAGATTTCTATTTAAGCAAACTAGCAGACTCCACAATCAGAGAATTGGCCACGGCTTTAAATAAAACAGTAAATTCTGATAAAAAACATTGACTGTTTTAAATGGGCCGTTTGGCAAAACTTATGAATATGCCGACGCAAGGGGCATCTTGATTTCGCACTTGGCTCGAGTAAACTTGCTTTACCAGTAGAGTCCATATGTTGACGGGTCTTAGGAAAAAACCAAGTTGGCGGAGCAGCATTAATTATTTTGCTTCTGCATGAATTATCCAATGAGCGTGGTAGATGAAATGCCTCTCCCAGGCCTTATCTGCATACAACTTGTACACGGTGATATCACGGAAAGACATGTCGATGCGATAATAAATGCCGCCAATTCTTACTTGAAGCACGGTGGTGGGGTGGCCGGCGCCATAGTGAGAAAGGGAGGCCGGATAATACAACAGGAAAGCGACAGGATTGGCTACGTCCCTGTCGGGTCTGCCGCAGCCACGTCTGCTGGAAAACTGCCTTGCAAGGCCGTGATACACGCTGTTGGCCCGATGATGGGCGAAGGCGACGAGGACAACAAATTGCGCTCTGCTTTAAAAAGCGCCCTTTCCCTTGCATCAAACAGGGGGTACACAAGCGTGGCCATTCCTGCCATAAGCTCCGGCATATTCGGCTTTCCCAAGGACCGGTGCGCAGAAGTATTGGTCGATGAAGCGATTAGATTTGTCCGGGATCAGTCCACGCCGATCAAGCGTATCGAGTTTTGCATCATCGATGAAGAGACAATAAAGCATTTCCAAGACAAGTTTGACAGGGTCAAAAAGTCGTCGAAATGAGCTATGAACTTCCTAACATGGGAACAAAACTGCATTACTTTGCATTGCAATGAATTCCTACTGGTTATTATCTGTCCTGAAAATAACTCAGCCATGAACGAACATCCGATACTTATCGAAAAAGAACAAGATGAAGAAGGTACTTGCATGGGAGGAATCCCGGTATGTGGAGGAAATCTGGAAACACCGGTCATCGATATAGTTCAGCACATCGATGAAATACGCTACACAATAGGGAGCAAGCTGTACATTGAAAACGCAGACTGATAAAAGCGACATCGATGCTCCATTTTATGAGCAGCGGGATCTGGAACTAGAAAATATCATCGGAAACCTGATGGTTGCAGAGTACCAGGTGGACAGGCTGCGGTCAAGGCTATTGGACAAAGCTTCCGGGTTTGGTCGCTCTGTCGCCGGCTATTACCAAAAGACGGACAAGCAACCGGCTTCAACGCACGTATTTGAACACAAAGGAAAATTGTACAAAGTAACCGTTAAACTAGAAGAGGTAAAGAAAAACGAACCAGACAATTCGGATCTGGTCTAAAGTTTCTGACCAGAATTTTTCTCTTGATGTCCAGTGGTGAAACTATTCGCGCTGCTTCTGTTTCTTTGAATAAAACAGCTCTGCCGGCAGGAACATGTCCTGTATCTCTTCATCTTTTATGCCCTCTTCCTCCAAAGATGCTCTGCCTACTGCAAAATCCCTTAGAAAGTCATCGTCTCCAAGGATCTGTGCCAGCTTTCTTACAGGTGAGATGTACAGCCGGTCAACCCATGTAGGGTACGACTGCCTTAAGTACCGGTGCTTTTCTGTAAGTTTCAAAGTAAAGTACCATGCCAGACCTTCTCTTAGCTGCTGCGGGTATTCCTTGCTTATGACCGCATGTATCATCTCATGAAGGTAGTGTCCAAACTTTGCAATGTCGTATCGGATGATGATCTCTTCCAGTCGGTAGTCTGTGATTCCAACAGAGCCTGCTAGATCATAGTACTCCCCTCTAAGGTTGGTGCTGCTCCTTCTGTTCCCATTGATTGGCCCCCTCCTTCCCTCTCTTCTGGACATTACCTGGACTTCCATCTCCCACCTTCCCTTGCATATCAGGATATCAAAGGTTGTCTTGACGCCAAAGTACTCCTCTACCATCTTCCTGGCAGTGAGGACCAGTGTGGAAAGCTTTTGAATTTCATCAAAAGTTATATCCTCTGTAAGGAAGGTGATCTTGCCATCAGCAATAGTGGCCTTTGCCGCTTGATTGCTGCTGACTTCGGCTTCTTTGGGTGTATCTTTTTCCATCATGGCAAACTCTCTCTATACTGCCGGCTGGACGGTATTACCGACTGGGAAAAATCGCTGTAGTCCGTTGCTCAGCTTCACACTGTACTTCGGCCCGCGCGTCATTTAGTTCTTCAGGTATTGTTAGATGACAGTCGGACTATAATCTGTGAGAGTACTGAGCAAGACTGTGCTGTGCACTGCAATACCAAAGATGGGCACAACGGAATTTGGTTCCATGACAAAAATGGGCCGGGCGGTGTGAAATCTCAAACGGGGTTCCCAAAGTGAGGAAGTTGTGGGACGTGTCCATGAGAAAAAGTAACCATGATAGAACTGGCAATACCGATTGCAGAATAAAAGGCTGCATTTAGGTTAGCAGACGAAGCTTTGATTCCACGAACGACCTTGGCTTTCCGTCCTTGAACACGACTTCAGGCATATATCTCATCGAAAAAGATCCTGCTGCAAGCAGTACTGGCTCAAACTCTTTGCCCAGTTCTGTTAGTCCATATTCCACTTTAATTGGATATTCTGACACAATCCTTCTCTTGATGATGCCTAATTTTTCAAGTTCCCTCAACCTCTCTGTCAGAACCTTTGGTGTAATGCCTTCGATGTTTTCCAAAAGGCGGTTAAACTGCGTTGTTCCTCTAAACATTTCCCTTATAATCAAAACCGCCCATTTCTTCCCTATAATTCTGAAAGTAGCTTCAATCGGGCATGACTTGAGCTCAGGGCTGTTGTAAATAGTTTCTATTATCGAACATTCTCTGCGGGTCAATCTCTCACTTTCTCTTGGGTAACTAGGTATGTATCCGGTTACGTGAGACTTATAAACTATGCTTACAATACTAGATATACAAATGAAAGTATTTGGCGAATATTCGAAACAAAGGCAATACAAGACCACCACTATTCTTGTAGCTGTCCATACATGGAGGATCGTCGGTATAGCCTTCCTGTGGGGCATGACTCAGGGAATCTTGGATCCAGCTTTTGCGATACCGGCAGGCGTCGGAGATATTCTGATAGGGGTGACGGCCATTCCTTTCGCCGCTTTTCTATGGAAGGGGTATAGCTGGTCAAAGTACGCTCTAGTGGTCTGGAGTGTGCTAGGCATCGCGGACCTGGTCAATGCAGTAAGTCTTGGGCTAATCACCAATCCCGACTTCGGAACTTCCACAATGACAACGTTCCCCTGGATTTTGGTTCCTACAGTGGCTGTACCATTAGCGCTGGTCCTGCATGGGATCACGTTGTACAGACTAAGGAACTGGGTACCAATACCACCGCTCAGGAAACTTCCAGAGGCTTGATACGCGTATGCAAAATAGGACGAAGGACTATCGCGAGTCTCCGTCCTCCCACACTTTTCTTATGTTGTGCCAGTAGTTAACAGACGATTTTAACGAACTTTGCTAATGCCCAAATTCCTCACTTGTTTGCTGTCAAAAGGTCTGCAAACCGACACGCCATTAAGGAGGTTGGACTTAAGTGGATTGGGCGGGATTTGATATACTGTAGGTAATGGAATCCCATAAGATGATTACGCCAATTGACTGGTCGTTATACCCTCCTTCATACATAATCTTCCTTCCGAGAGCATAGTCGTGCCCGGTTTAACCTTCTTAAACACTTCAAAAGCCCTATTTTTTGCTTGATAGGTGCTCTCAAGGGTTCTCGGAGGTTAAGGAGAAGGCGGTGTCTGAAAAATAGTAATATTTATCAGTCTAATGCTGGGATGTTATAATGCAAACATGACGCACACGGAATTTAAAGTTCCGGTATTGGAAGGCAAGGACGCGGCAGAGTTCCAGAAATATGACTCTAGGGACCTCACTACTGAGGAGAAGGAATCCTTAAAGACAGCTCATGATTTCTACAAGAAACACTGCGAGATTCAATGATTGATCCCGACCGGTTAAATTTCTCTCTTCTTTCAGATAAAGACAATTTCTCAAATCTTGACTTTACAGAAAACGACGGTACCGACCCGCTCGGGGTTGATATCTTTCTAAAACAGAAGGCTTTGGAATACAGGAAAAACAACCTAAGTGCGATCCACACTGTAAGGGTTGATGGTGAACTTGCTGCATTCTTTACGCTTTCAATGTTTGCAATACAGGTAAAGGAGCTTCATGATAAGAGGGCTGTGAATAACTACCCTCTCACCATTTTGTCAACCTGAATCATTCGTT
>CAZKXR010000027.1:0-36672 GCA_964556935.1 uncultured Nitrososphaera sp. | reverse complement strand
CCGTCGATGTCAAATATCAGGTCGGCCCCAAGCCACTGCTTTTCCTGCATCGGCAGGTTTGGGAATCTATAGTATGCGTTGGAGCAGTAGACGTCGGAAGGCACTTCCCTTACCAAGGCGGCCAGAACCTCGCCGGGGCCTTTAAATGAGAGGTGCCGGACCATCCCCTGGCCAAAGGGCATGTATCCAAATTCCCGTTTTTCTATCGCTTCCGGGATCTCGACCAGCTTTGACTGGCGAAAGTAGTATTCCCTGAACGCGGCCCTGACGACTTCAAGGTTCCTGTTCTCAGTCATTGCTTTTTCCACCTGCCAAACTGGACAGGGTTGATGATGCCGGCGCAATCCTCCGTTGCAAAGCACAGGTTCTCGTTTCTCAGCTTCTCGCATGACGGCACAGAATACTTGACGCGGCTTCCCTTGGTTCCGGCCAAGTGCTCTACCTGATATCGGGTTATCTTTTCATTAAAGTCCGGCGCGTTTTTGAACAGCTCGACTACCTCATCGGTCTGCTTGCCTATGGCCAGCATGTACGTGGCAAGCATGACTCGAGCAGAATGGGGCAGGTTCTCGCCTCGGCCCATGACCTCAAGGGCGTGCTTGACGCACGGCGGATACTCTGTTACGGCGTAGGTGCGGTACTGCAGGCGCGGGGCCAGAGATGCCCTCAAGTAGTCGGCCTTTTCCTTGATTGCCTGCGGCACTGCCGGAAGGCTCATGGCCGCCACCCGGTCGTGTATTAGCACTGCCAGCTCGTTTCTTACCAGCCGGACCACCTCATCGGCGTCAAGGTACACAAAACCGCGGCTGACCAGCTGGTTTATTATCTTCCATTCCTGTTCGTGGAAATGCGATGAACGCAAGAGATAGTCTGTCACCTTCACCTTGAACAACCGGCCGTCCTCGGCCACGTCGATTCGAAGCGAAAACAGGTCCTCAAATATCTTGGAGAAAAGCGCGCGGCGCTGCTGCTCAGTCTGCCTCTTTAGGTCCTCTGTCAGGAATTTTTCGGCGCGCCTTGCCTCGGCCAGCGCGTATTTCTTTAAGACAGGCTCCATGCCGATGGACTTGACCATGATAAGTGAGACGATGAAAATCAGGATCTCCTTTTCGTACCGGTCCAGGCTGTCGTTAATCTGGCCGTTTACTCCAGCAAGGATCCTCTCTGCGGCCATGTCGATTATCTCCCCCATCTCCGGCTTGTCCAGCTCCTCCCAGCCAAAGCCGGACTGCCTCAGGTATTCTCCGGCCTCGTTGAGAAACGGGTACTTGGCCAGGTCGCCGGTCCCCATCCTTATCGACATGACAGTCTTGCTTAACAGCACGGAAATAAAAATACCGTTGCAATAACTTTACTAACCGTCATCTTTCAAACAGTGGCATGAATGGCGGCTACAAGGTCGGCTTCCACGTCTCGATTGCCGGCGGGATTTCAAACTCGGTGGACAACGCCAAAAGCATGGGCTGTAGCGCCTTTCAGATCTTTAGCCGGAACCCCCGCGGCTGGACAGCAAAGCCGCTGGACGCCGGCGACGTGGCAACGTTCAAGCAAAAGCTGGCTGCAAGCGGCATCGACAGGGATTCTATAGCGGTGCACATGCCGTACCTGCCAAACTTGTCTGGGCCGCCCGGCGAGAATTATGCAAAATCAGTGGCAACGCTGACCGGCGAGCTGGAACGATCCGGCGAGCTTGGAATACCGTTTCTTGTACTCCACCTTGGAAGCCACAAGGACAAAGGCGTCCCGGCTGGCACAGACCAGCTGGTCAATGCAATAAGCACTGCCAGGGACAAGGCGAAAAAACATGGTCAGTCAGTCATGATCCTGCTTGAGAACAACGCCGGCCAGAAAAACAATGTCGGCGGCAATTTTCAGGAGCTGCGGACAATCCTTGACAGGCTTGGCGTTGATGCAGGAATATGCATGGACACTTGCCATGCCTTTGCGTCAGGCTACGACATTCGCACCGCGGAGGGCGTGGAAAAGACCCTGACAGAGTTTGACAGTGCAGTCGGGTTCAAAGAACTTCGGCTGGTTCACCTAAACGACTCTAAAGGCGAACTGAACTCCAACCTTGACAGGCATGATCACATCGGCCTTGGCTACATCGGCAAGGTGGGTCTGTTTGCATTTGTGCGCCACAAAGCCATCAGGAAGCTGCCGATTATAATGGAGACGCCCATAGACCAAAGGAGGGATGATGCCGGCAACCTGAAGGCTTTTCTGGAACTGATCACTTGAGTCGGTGTGACTCGATTCCGGCGTTGTCCTTGTTGTAGGTAACTATGATGTGGTCGCCGACATTGTAAGTGCAGTTTCGGATCTCGCGTGGATGGTCAGCTGTTTCAATGACGCAGACGTCACCTTGCTTTATGATGATCTCGACTTCCTCCGTCACCGACTCTTTTATAAACAGGCCGCGAATGGGGAACCCCTGGATCATCTGTATAAGCATGAAGGCTCCAAAGAACGCCAGGCCGAAAAGTGTTGCAAGTTTCTTGCCGGACATCTTTTCAAATAATGACGAATCTGAGTCAAAGCTCACAGCCTTGTTGCGTTGCCTATTCTAAAAAACTTATTCATTGCAGCCCTAGATGTTCAGGTTGACTGCGTTTAACAGTAGCCATCGTATCGTGTTTGGCTCAATATCGCTCCTGTTTTTGAATTCAAGGTACCGGTCTTGCCGTTTCCTTGCAGAATCCTGTCCGGATCTGGCAAAAGTATTCCGTTTTCAAAGTACAGCTTGACAGAGTCTTTCAGTGGGAATACGCCGCAAAAGTATCCGCATGCAGGATGCTTGTAGCCGATGGCGCGCCAGACAGGATAGCCAAGCTCCTTTGCATCTGGAATCGCTTCCTTGACTATTGTTTGAAGGACGCCGACTATTTCTCTTACCTGTTTGCTGTGACCCTTCAGTATATCATCAGGCTTGACGTAGCCGGCCTATGCTGTACAGGCACCTCAAAAGGAATAAAAAGGGACCTGCCAGCAGAGTCACAGGATGCAAATAGTAGCTATCGGAAGCAGAGTCTTTGTTACCAGCTTCCAGCTGGCCGGAGTCAAGGGAGTAAAGGTTGATTCGTCATCAGAGGCCCTGACCGAGATAAACAGGATGGGCGAGCGCGATATCGGCCTTGTTCTGCTAAGCGACGACATCGGCAAGGAGATCAGAAGCCAGCTGACGACTTTGCGCGCCAAGCGTCCAATCCCGCTCATATTCGAGCTTCCGTCTCCGGGAAGCAAGAAAGAGAAGGTCGACTACCGCGCGATGCTAAAGCAGATCCTCGGCGTTTAAAGCCAGTCTTTTGGGCCGCCAAAAATCTTTGCAACAGTCAGGACCTTAGCCCATTCTTCAAGAGATTCTGCAACTGCCCGGGCATGGTGTATGCTTTTTCCAACGGCCACCACGCCGTGGTTCTTGATTATGACGGCCGTCGCGCCCCGCTCAAATTCAGAGGAGACTGCCTCTGCCAGCTCCATTGAGCCGGACGGCTTGTTTTCAATAACCGAAGGCTGGCCGACAACTATCTTGGCCTCCTCGATAACATGGCGAAATTCTGCCGAGATTGCAATTCCCACCGAATAGGGGTTGTGGGTGTGCACCACGGCGTTGACATCCGGCCGCAGGTTGTAGATCATTTTGTGCATGTTAAGCTCGATGCTTGGCTTTCTTTTTCCTATAGCCCTGCCAGTCTCAAGGTCCACCCTTACCAGATCTGCTGGCTTTATCAGGTACCGGGGGATCTCTGACGGCGTAAGCCACATCCACTTTCTGCCAAACCTGACGCTGTGGTTTCCAGACACTGCTGTAGTTAGGCCCATCGCGTACAGACTCTTGACGCAGTCGACCAGATGGTCTTTCTCCAACTTGCTTTTCAAGCCCCTGCAGATATAAGAACCGTTTTGGCAAGGATTCAGTCATGCAGAAAGCCCGGTGTTATGCATAATAGCATGAATAACGAGATTATGGTAGTTGAAACTAGCCCGAGTTGGCATAGTCGCGGCCGCCATCGTTGCTGTAGCTGCGGCTGCCGCGTACATTGGAGCGCTGTCCCAGCCCACAACAAGCCCGATTAATTCTGCTGTGCCAGAAAATAACGATACCTTTGCAGTCATTTCAGACCTTGATCCACCGAGGCTGCGCGACCAGTCATTGAGGGTGGAAAAGGTCATCGAGGGCCTTTCAGCACCAACCAGCATGGTGTTTGTTGGCGACAATGACATCCTTGTCCTGCAGAAAGACGACGGCAAAGTCAGGATGGTCCAAGACGGTAGGCTGATTGAAACGCCGCTGCTTGATCTGGACGTGGACAATAGAAGCGAGCGGGGCCTGCTTGGCATCGCAGTCAAGGGCAGTTCGGTTTTTCTGTACCTTACCGAAGACGGTGGTGGAGTGAAAAACCGTGTATACAGGTATGATTTTGATGGTAGCAGCCTTGCCAACCCGCTGATGATACTGGACCTGCCAGGAACTCCGGGGCCAAACCATGATGGAGGCAAGATGACCATCGGGCCGGACGGTTTTCTGTACGTTGTAACCGGCGACCTGAACAGAAACGGACAGGTGCAGAACTTTAGGGACGGGCCGCAGGCAGACTACACCTCGGCTGTCCTCAAGGTCGACAGCGACGGCAGGCCGGCGGCAAACGTGCTTTCTGGCGACAACCTTGCTGCTTACTTTGCGTACGGAGTCAGGAACAGCTTTGGTCTTGATTTTGATCCCAAGACAGGCGTGCTTTGGGACACGGAAAACGGACCTGCCGACTATGACGAGATAAACATAGTCAGGCCGGGCTTTAACAGCGGCTGGGAGTTAGTGATGGGCCCCATATCTCGGGCGGATGCCGGCGAGGATGACCTGGTCAGGTTTGAAGGCTCCCACTACGCAGACCCGGTCTTTAGCTGGCGGCAGGCAATCGGCGTGACAGACATTGAATTTCTGAACTCCACCGCGCTGGGCGATTATTCCTACAGCCTGTTTGTGGGGGACATCAACAATGGCCAGCTGTACAACTTTGCGCTTAACAAAGAAAGAACAGACCTGGAGCTGGGCCAGCTGACCGACAGGGTGGCCGACAACCAGGGCGAGCTTGAACCCTTTATCCTTGGCAGGGGCTTTGGCGGCATAACAGACATCGAGACCGGCCCGGACGGCCTGCTGTACATCCTGTCCTTTGATGGAAGCATCTACCGGCTGGCTCAATAAATTATTATGGCAGATTCCGCAACCAAGGGCCGTTGCTAAACCGTTTACGGGACTCCCTTGCGCCCACCATGGCAAAGCTGGGCTCCGGCTTTGCATCAACCGGCCTTTCAGCCAATTTCTGGACAGGGGTGGGCCTTGCAGTCTCGTTTGCCGCCGCAGTGGCGTACGGTTCGACTTACTTTGGCCTTGGCTGGTACTGGGCCGCAGTCGCCGGCGGCGTACTGTTGCTGGTATCCGGCTTTTTTGACATGGTGGACGGCGCGGTTGCCCGGGTCACCAAACAGGCCTCAAAAAAGGGCGCGTTTTTGGACTCGTCATTTGACAAGATTGCAGAGGTTGTAATCTTTGTAGGCATTGCATTTGGGGGCTTGGCCAACCCCGTCTGGACCATGGTAGCACTCGGAATGTCGCTTCTGGTCAGCTACACCAGGGCGCGCGCAGAATCGCTGCAGGTAGAACTCAAAGGCGTCGGCATAGGCGAAAGGGCAGAAAGGATGATCATTTTAGCGATAATAGGTATGCTGCCATTTCCTGACGCGATGAACTGGGCCGTGATAATCGTATCAATAGTTGCCGGAATAACCCTGATTCAGCGTATAGCGGCTACTGCGAAAAAGTTGTAGGGAGTCAGAGCTTGGTCGCCGTTCGGCGTTCAACCTCTGATCTGACCTTGACTATTCCCCGGTGGACTGCACACGATACGCAGTAAAACTTGACGTCCGTGGACATGGGAATGTAAGCTCCCTGAGCCTTCAGTTCCTTTGCCAGGGATGGTTCTACAAATGTAATCCTGCCTGTCACCTTTTTGGCCTTGTCTCGTGGTACCAAGGCGCCGCACTGGCTGCAGTGGACTGTGCCTGAACTGCCCTTGCCGCCCTTGGATCGCCCTCGGCTTGCTCTCTTCTTCGGCATGACAGGCAATGCCAGTGCCCATAGTTTAAATCTTGTGGCTACAACTCTACAGACCATCAGCCCAGTTCTGATTCGATCCAGAGAGTCCGGCAAAGGCGCTTCAGCTCGGAAGATGCCACCTTCAAAAATCTCTTGTAATAGCCACGAATCATAGCAGTTTGACAAACGCCGAGAAATTGCACAACTGAAAAAAATGCCGAAGACTTGAACTATATTTGGATATCCTGTATGATAATCATAATCTCTTTCTGTTCAAATCTCTCTTTTAGCAGTTCCTTGTATTTCTTGATAAAGTCCAAAGTGTCCTGACTCTTTGTAGCGATAACATAGAAACCAGAATTGAGGTCGTTGTATTCTTTGTTGTCCGCAGGGTCTATCCACGTCCCCTTTGATTCTTGAAGGAAGGTACATCCTCCAAACTTTTTGCCAGCTCCTTGCGGGTAATAAAGAACTTTTCAGTTTCTATCTTTCTACCGTCGTTGTAAAACACTGGAAGGAGTATCTCTATCCGGATTTCATTGCTCTTTGACGTATTCTATTCCCTTTTTTGTCAGCAGATTGCAAAGCACTTCGTTGATGATGTATCTGTCATCGGCCGTTGCATGGACAGGCATACCGGAATTCAGCAAAACCTCAAATCCCTTTAATTCGTCAGATTCATTCTTGAATCGTACCTTGATAGGCTTTAGCTGCGACAAGTCGGTTGCCATAGTACCTAGTCAGTTGTATGTGTATATATGAATAGATCTTATCTGCAAATGCCGCCAAAGTTAGCATTACCAAGCACGTCGCTCGTGATCGCGTAACCACAGGAAGAATCCTTTGTCTTTGCAGGTAGTTGTCTGCCAGAATAAGACTCCCCAGATCTTCTCTTGAGTTCCACCTCCTCGATTTGAACTGGCTCCACAAGAACGAAGGTGTAGACTCCGCAATAAGCAAAGGTGACGCTGCTGTCAGGCAGGGTCATGTGTCTATTGTCCCGTTTTTAGAAGACTTTTTAATCACTGTTCGGTTTTTCTAAATTGAAAGCCGTCGCACTGGTTGCATACCCCGCTAAAGAAGGGCTCCTTTTGGTGCGTCTTGCCACAGTTGTAGATGCAGCCGCACTGTCTGCATTGATGCACGTGAAACCGCACTGGTCCTGGAATCAGAAGAGCCATCTGCTCTTTTTCACTACCAGCATATTGCCATTGCAGTATTTTAGCAAAGCGTCCTGTGTGCAATTCTCTGTAATGCAGTGCCACCAGTCTGGTGTGCAAACGCTTACTCTGTTGTATGCGGGACAACCTGTTCCTGCTTTGGTTTGTATTCAACGTAAAGAGCAGTCTCGGTTATCTCTATCCTGTCGATGTCGCAGAACTCTTGCAGCAGCATCATGTACGTAATTCCAAGAAACTCTGAAAACTTGTTTCCCATCTGAAAGCTGATTATCAGGACAGGGTTGTCGTTCTCGGGGCTCTTGCTTACTTCCATGTCAAAACCATTTGCCTTTGCAAAGGATTTCATCAATTGCAGATAGGCATTTAGTGAGGGTTTTCCATGCTCGATTATGGCGCCTTCCCTGTATCGGTTGGCGTTGGCAACGGATGCCTGCTTTATTTGCTCCTCATCCATCTCGTCTATGGCAGTTTTCACGGTTTCTTTGGGCATGAGCATGTGGCCCATCCTCTTGGAAAGGACATAGGTATGCAGATACTCCTTGAGCATCTCGTTTATGATGCTTGACAGGGAAACATCTTCGCCAGAATAGTCGTGGTACGATATCTTTGTTAGCATACGGTAGATGCTTTTTTCTAGCATAACCTCTTTGATAGGTACGTACTCGTACGACATGCGGCTCCACATTATGATTGCCGCTGGAAGGAAATAAGATTTTCTCTTGCCGCTTTCTGGCAATACATCAGATCCTGCCCGTAACAGCCGTTTCTGCCATGCTGAAACTAGCTTGCCGGGCTATTTTACAATCAAGACTGGTACGGACGCATGACTGACCACCGCACGAGATACGCTTCCAAGCAACAGCCCCTTTATGCCACCAAGCCCCCTGCTTCCCATCACTATCATGTCTGCGCCGGCAACCTTTGCAGCATCGAGAATGACCTGGGCTGGATGACCCTCGCGCAGTACGGTGTCAGCCTTGATTCCAGACTCTTCTGCTCTTTTGGCCAGGCCGTCAAGAAGATTCCTTCCCTCTTCAGAAAATAACCGGCGTATCTCTGCGTTTGAGACGTACGATTCAAGGGTTTGCGGCGTTTCAACGGCGTATACCAGGGAGACACTTGCACCATAAAGTTTTGCCAGACTTAGAGCATACTCAAAGGCCCTATTCGCGTTTTCAGAAGGATCGACTGCAACAACGAGTCTTGAGAACAGAGCTGGTGTCATATAGCCTCACCAAATGGTATGCGTAAGAAGAGCGATTAAAACTCTTTCTTGTATTGCCATCGACAGCCAAACTCACAGCTCTGTTACGTACTTCTGTGTATCCAGTCTTGGTTAAGTCAAACTTTTATCCTAGCGGACGTTAACTGACCTATGAGCTACGAAGAGACCCTTAGAGAAATAGAGCAGACCTTCGGTTTTGTGCCGGACTTTTTCAAGAACACGCCAAAGGACGTGATGACACAGATGTGGCCCGTATTCAGAAAGTACCAGCTTGGGCAGTCCATAATCCCGCCCAAATACAGGGAAATGATGATGCTGGCATCTTCTGCTGCTGCCAAGTGTCCGTACTGCGAACTGTACCACAGAGAGGTCAGCAAGATGCTTGGCGCCACAGAAGAAGAGTTGGCCGAGCTGGCAGTGCTGGTAGCATCCACCGGCTTTTGGAGCAGCGTGCTGCATACCATGCATTATGACAAAGCCAAGTTTGCCGACGAGCTGAAGAGGGCCGGCGAGTACATGGCCAAAAAGCAATAAGAACATCAAATCCATCGTTTTTCTTTTTTGCAAGTTATCCGTATCAGGGCAGATGCCAGAACAACGTGTATTGCAGCCATGCGGGCAAGTATCACCGAACTCATCTGGAAACTATTTGACGTGACACATTGACTTGCCACCCAATTTCTAGATTCGGCTGTCAGTCACATCATCAGTTCCGTGAGCTGACAGGCAAGTAATGGATCTGATCAAACCGCCCTTCCTATCATCCGCCCATGCGGGTAGGCCAAGAACCACCGACAGACGGGTATCAATGTACCTTGGATTTGTTCAGTTGATGCGTCATGATGTTATGAGGAGAGTTGCCAGATGATCAGGAAATTCTGTTTTCATAGGAGTTCCATCATATGACAGGATAAATCATGTATGTCATAAAGTCATTCAAGTGCCCTAGATTCAAAAAAGACATAGAGAAGGCTACCTACCTTGAGCCTCTCAGTTTTATATCTGCAGTTGCGTCATCGAATACGAACTCGCCTGTCAACGGATCGAAGGCAAAGGCGGACGCGGAGACATGAGCTCTGCCTCCTACGAAGAGGATGTTTTCGCTACTGACTGTCGCGCTCCATCGAGTCTCGCCGTCACACGTAAAGGATTCGAAGGACGAGCCGCTGCCAAGGGACCGGCCTATCTTCTGTTGCATATCGACAAACACGCCTACATGCGCCTCACGCGAGCAGACTACGGTACCGCTGATCGTGGCAACACCGGTCCTTGGATTCACGGCACCTATGCGATCTATGGTTAGATCGACCGTCAAAGGTGTGGGAGCGATGTCTACGGAGAATACCAAGTTGCCGCCTGGGTCGCTTTCAAACGCGCCAACCATGAAGAAGTACATCTCGCCGGCAGCGGCATTGAATGTAACTTTAGACTGGAGGCTGTCAAAATCATCGTTGCAGGCTATCTGGGTAAGGGAACCGCGAGAGCCGGTGTAAACAGAGAGGGTTGTGTCATAGTCGCTGCCAAAGGTGTTGGCCATTACCCCCGTACCCTCGGAAGGTGTAAAGGCATACCAGACAGTTGGTCCGTTCCCTGCGCAATCTGGGTCGTCATCCGCTGTGGTGGCCTCACTGGTGTCCGAGACATCGTTGAACGGCAACGCGCCGATCACGGTAGCAGCATCAAAGTCGTCGTTGGTCGGCGGTGCTGCGTACGCATTTTTTAATGTCTGTGAGGCACCTAGTGAAGACAGTGTCAACGCCAGGGCCAACAAAAGTGTGGTAATTTTGCCGCTGTACATTGTTTTCTACTCTTTTAGGAAAGTAATAACACTTCAGGTAAGAAGTGTACATGATGACGGTCAACAGACATTCACTTCAAAAATAGCTCTACAATCTATTTCTGTGTTCTATAGCATTGGTCGTTCGTCGTTTTGGCAACACTTTTTTTCAAAAATCGTGAACAATGCACAAATGGGAAAAACTTTCAAAGATTGTGAACTCATCTAGAAACTCGGATTAGAGGTGTGTTTTTATCGCATGACCGCAGGTCAAGCCCAAAGAACTTTCGTCAAATGCCGTGATTCATTACTTGAATCGGGTTTTCAGATGGGTTCATCTTCAGGTATAAAAAAAATCCAGGAGAAGCAGCGCCAGGCTGCTAATCCACTTTTACGCTGCCTTTCATCCAGGGATGTATCGTGCAGTAATAGACATACTCGCCTTCATCGTCAAAGGTGTGTGACCAGCTACCATCAGGATCGATCAGCATGGAGTCAAACCTGTTGTCCACGTCGGTGACGGTGTGAACTACGCTGTCCTCGTTGGTCCAGGTAACTGCGGTCCCAGCCTGCACTTCAATTCTCAACGGTTGATAGGGGTTTGCCAGTCTCGGGTTCCAGGCATCGTTTGGTATGGTGACCTTGTCAGTCATGACGGCAGGAGAGGTTGTTGGGTTTATTCCATAATTCATCATTGAGCCGCCCATCATCATGCCGGGCCCCATCCCCGGGCCCATCCTCCAGTTCTGCATCATGTATGGGTACATCCAGTTCTGCTGGAACTGGTTGTTGCTCATCCACTGCTGCATGAACTGCGGATCTTGCATCATGCTATTCATCATCTGCTGCCGGGTGGCCTGATTCTGCATCATGGTGTTAATCATCTGCGGATTCTGTGCCATCATCTGGCTAAACTGCGGGTTGTTGGGGTTCATCCAAGGCGGCGTGTATGTATTCACAAAGATAGCGTAGCCGATTCCGATCCCGGCAAAGAAGACCCCTGCTGCAATTCCTATCCAGACGTATCGGTTTGCCATGCATACGGTGAAGGCGGTTCTGATTAATAAGGTTGGACTACGTGTCTAGTGTACTATCATGACCGGGCAGCCGGCGTGCTCTGTCACGGCCCTTGAAACGCTTCCAATGGCCACGAGCCTTGACAGCCGGCCAAGGCCGACATTTCCAATCACTATCAAGTCCACATTCTCGTCCTTGGCAAATTCCACAATCTTGTCAGCCGGGCTTCCAATCGCAACGGCAGTCCTGATGGCAACGCCGGAGATCTGCTTTATCCGGTCCTGCAGCATCTTGGTTGCCATGGCCTTCATGTCATGGTACAGCTCCTTCCAGACCTCGGAAACGGTCTCATCCTCGCCTGTTCTAGGTGAGCGGATACGCGATTCAGATATGATTGGCGGATAGGGGATCTCCTGGACCACGTTTAGCAGGATTATCTCGATGTTGCCGGCAGCCTTTGCCAGCGAGACTGCATGCTCTAGCGCGCTTTCCGACGGAGTCGAGCCATCGTATGGAACGAGTATCTTGCTTATCATGGCCAACAGTTGGGGAAAGCAAGAATATAATGAAATTGAATGCATTGCACTGCGATGCAAGGATCATGCCAAAAAATGATGACTCTGGGTCAACAATATTTGCCAGCAAAGCTTATAGCTGGATAAGGAAAATGGGCAGTAGAAAAGGGCGCGCGCTGCCCTTGGACTGCCATCCCAAAAAAGTCGAAATGGCGGCGCGCCAACATGCCCTTTTAGTTTATTATACTCATCAGTCCAGACTATCCTGCATTGCGGATTGGCATAGCCGCGCACATAGTTCTAGACACCATCAAGGACTGCAAAGGCAACATAACTGAGAGCATGGGCGGGCCGCCGTGCTACTGCGGCATAACAGCCCGGCGGTTTGGCTTTGACGTTGAGCTGCTGACCAAGGTGGGAGCAGACTTTCAAAACCACCACCAGAACATCCTTCGGGACAGCGGCATAACAGTCAGGGACTGGCATTTTGACAAGGGCGCAAAGACCACCAGGTTCCTGCTTGAGGCAGACGGCCACGACAGGAGGCTGTCCCTGAAGGCAAAGTGCTCCCCGATAACCGAGGGGGATGTGCAGAACGCCTCGGTGGACTGCTGGCTTGTCAACCCCGTCATAGACGAGGTGCCGGCCAGCGTGCTTGCGGCCATCAAGAAAAACAAGGGCAAGAAGAACTTTGTAATGCTTGACCCGCAGGGCTACATGCGGTCTGCCAGCGAGAACGGCAGCATCTTGTTTGCAGACAGACTGGACATAGACCTGTCAGGCATCGATGCAATAAAGGTCGACCAGCAGGAATTGGCGGCGCTGACCGGTGGGCTGCAGGATCTGGAAGGCATGAAATTTCTGCAGTCAAAGGGATTGCAGTTTGTATTGGCAACTGAGCGGGGGTACGTGCATCTTTTGCACGAAAAGATGCATTACTGGATCAAGCTGCGCGATGTTGACACGCCGGACTCTACCGGAGCCGGCGACATCCTTTCTGCGGCGTTTGTCTGCTCGTACATCAAGGAAAAAGACCCGCTTTGGGCCGTCTGCTTTGCTGCCGGCGCGCTTCGGGCTGCCCTTGAGACCCGGAAGACGGGGCTTGACAAGATACCGCCGTATCCAAAGATAGAATCGTCGGCGTCTTACTTTTACAACACCGTTGGATTTGAGGATCTGACCTAGCTTTAAATCAGGCCGTCGGAATAGCAATCCAGTCAATGAGGGTTGCCCTTTGGGGTGTGGACTCTGACGGTCCGCTGCTCTCCAAGATAAGCAATGTGCTGGATTCGGCAGGAATTCGGGCCGAGGTGATGCACGACTACAGGACGGCATCAGAGGTGGATCTGGTCCTTGTGGCCGGAGGCGACCGCGGAATTCTAGAATACTTTCACAAGGTTCCGGCAGCGTCCGCGCCGGTCCTTGGTGTTTATGAGACTGATGCTACTGGCTTTCTTGCCCAGCTTGACCTGCGCGACCTGGAGCATGCGACGGCCCGGCTCAAGAGAAAAGAGTACGAAGTTGACGAGGTCTTCCGTCTAGCAGTCAAAGTCGACGGCAGAAACATTGACCCGGCGTTAAATGACGTTGCCGTCTTTCCAAGCAAGTCGGCCACCCTCATGGAGCATGTGCTCAAGATAGACGGAAAGGATATCTGGCATGACAACAGCGACGGCGTCATCATATCCACGCCGACTGGCTCTACTGCCTACACCATGTCGGCTGGCGGCCCCATGGTGCTTCAAAAGTCGCAGGTCTTTTTGGTAGTCTCGGTAAACTCCCTTGACAACACCCGCCGGCCCCTGGTGGTCCCAAACGAATCCAGGATAGAGATCGTGGACATCACAAGCCGGTACCACTGCGAGGTGGTCCTAGACGGAGGCCGGCGCATCCGCATAAACGACACCCTGGAATGCTCAAGGCATGAATACCCGGCGCTGCTTGTCCGGATGTTGGGTGACTCGTCTGCCGCCTCGCTGATGGCCAAGAAGGTCCGGCTGGCCGAGGACATGCTCAAGATGCCCCCTTCAGCCAAGCTGATCCTAAAAACGCTGGAATACGAGGGCGCGCTGAGCCAAAAAGAGCTGTCCGTCAGGACCATGCTTCCAGAGCGGACGGTCCGATTATCGCTTTCGCATCTTATAAGCGGCGGCTACGTCAAGCGCAAGACATCGCTTCGTGACGCCCGGCAGCGGATCTACGAGCTCAAGATCTAGCGGCGGCTCGGACAAAGGCATCAAAGGCCTGTTCCGGCTTTCCAGGCCTGCTGCTGAACTCGGCATGATACTGGGTCGCAAAGTAGAATTTGTGGTTAGGCAGTTCCAGCGTCTCCATGCGCCTTCCAGAGTCAGAGTGGGCAGACATCACCA
The DNA here is from genome assembly GCA_964556935.1 of uncultured Nitrososphaera sp. Classification (GTDB taxonomy): domain Archaea; phylum Thermoproteota; class Nitrososphaeria; order Nitrososphaerales; family Nitrososphaeraceae; genus Nitrososphaera. Next base: position 22,491 of record CAZKXR010000027.1, on the reverse strand, counting down.
GCCCGGCCTTGCTTACTGTTTCCATGTATTTCAGGTTGAACTCGTATCGGTGCCGGTGGCGCCTTCTCACGGCAGAGCCATACAGCCTGTGGGCAAGGGTGCTGGGTAGCACCGTTATGTCGTGGCCGCCAAGGCGCATCGTTCCTCCCATGTCGTGGATGTTGCGCTGCTCCGGCATAAAGTCGACCACCGGGTCCTTGACGTCGGCATCCAGCTCCGTCGAGTTTGCGGCAAGACCGCAGACATGCCTTGCAAAGGCCACTATGGCCAGCTGGAACCCAAAGCAGATACCCAGGTACGGGATGTTGTTTTCCAGCGCAAAGTTGGCGGTGCTGATTATCCCCTCGCTTCCGCGCTTGCCAAAGCCGCCGGGCACCAGTATGCCGTCATAGTCTTTCAGACCTGCAACCTTGTCATGGTTATTCTCAAACCGTTCTGAATCTATCCAGTCGACTTCGACTTTCTTGCCGATGCTGGCGCCGGCATGGGAAAGCGCGTGGTAAACGCTCACGTAACTGTCTGGAAGAGTCACGTACTTGCCCACAACGGCGATCCTGACCTTGCCGTCGTACTTGGAAAACGAGTTGGCTACCTTTTTCCAGTCGCCCCACCTTGGCCGGCTTTTTTTCAGCGACAGCCGCTCGGATATGGCCTTGAGCATGCCCTGGCTTTCAAGGACCTCCGGCACCTTGTATATGGATGGGGCGTCGTGGCACGATATGACGCAGTTCTGGTCGACGCTGGCAAAAAGTGAAATCTTGCGACGGGCGTCCGGGCTCAGCGGCATCTTGCACCTTACTGCCAGAAGGTCGGGCTGAATTCCTATCCTTCGCAGCTCCTGCACGCTGTGCTGCGTCGGCTTGGTCTTTTGCTCGCCTACCACGTCCAGCACCGGCGCCAGCGTGACGTGGATGAAAAGCGTGTTTGACCGGCCGTCTTCCATCTGCATCTGCCGCAGCGCCTCAAGAAAGGGCAGGCTTTCAATGTCGCCCACCGTTCCGCCGCACTCTACTACCATGATCTCCAGCTTCTCTTTCTGTGCAGTATGACGCAGGTTCTCCTTTATGGCGTCGGTGACATGCGGGATTATCTGGACGCACTGGCCCAGGTACTTGCCTTCCCGCTCCTTTCTGATGACGTCAAGAAAGATTCGGCCAGTGGTGATGTTGTGGTCCTTGGTCATCGACGTGTCAATAAAGCGCTCGTAGTTTCCGATGTCCATGTCGCACTCGCCGCCGTCATCGGTGACAAAGACTTCACCGTGGGCGACAGGATTCATGGTGCCGGCGTCATAGTTCACATAGGGGTCTATCTTGACGCAAGAAACCTTGTATCCGGCCAGCTGCAAAAGTTTGGCAGTAGAAGAGGTTACAACGCCCTTTCCAAGGCCGGACATCACTCCGCCGGTAACAAATATGAACTTGGACTGCACATTTGGTTTTTGGGGTGCGCCTTTTTATTCCTTACCGGCGGCTGGCGCTATGTTAATATGAACATGATGTCGACTAGAATCATTCTAAAATAAATGAAAGTGCGTGGAAAATCTGCCATAGAGGAAATGCACGCCGGCCTTGCGATGGAAGACGAGTCCCGGCTTGATTCCAGGATTTCAGAAATTTACCAGGTGGATTCGGAAGAGGCGTCAGAGATTCATGCCAACTACCACGCAGAACGCATAATCGAGGTTCTGCGCAAACTGGCAGCCCAAAAAGGAATGCACGGAAAGCGGCTTGAAGAGATCACGGCAGGCATGGACGTGCACAGCATCGCCCTCCAGGTTGCAAGCGGCAAAGTATCAGAGGCCGCCGCTGTCGATATCTTGTTTCGAAACGTCTACATCGCAGAAAGCAACGGGCAGGACAACGACAGGTACGTCAATTTCTACGGCTGACCGATGTAGCCTGTCTGCCTAAAGAAGGCCAGCAGCGCCGAAACGTACTCGTTTTCTGCATTCAAACCGTACATCACGTTGGCGTACTTGGTCTGCCGCACCCAGCCTATGCGGACAAGGTCTTCAAGGTTGTTCTTGATGTCGTCGCGCTTTAGGCCTGTCTTTTTGTGCAGCAGGTAGACGGTGGCCATCTTGCCTTCCTCTGACAGCGCCTTCAGTATCTTGATCTTGCCTATTGAGCCAAGGCCAGTCTCGATAGCATCCTTGGCGCTCAGCCCTGCTTCACCCGGTTCATGAGTATGGGCTCAAGCTCTGACAGCGCCGCGCCGTGAAGGCCGATCTCCTTAAACGACCTGACTTCAATCAGTTTGCGCACTTTAAGCTCATCCAGGTGATCTTCAACTTCCATCTTTTTGATTCCAAGCTGCTCTGCCAGCTCGGCCGCGTGCAATCGGATGTCCTTAAGTTCGACGTACTGCTTTTTGCGGCTTTTAAGGGCACGCACCACGGCCACAAGGCTGACCAGCTGGTTTCTTGACAACTGTTCAATCTCTTCAGTGGTTATCGACGGGCTTGTCCGGCCGTGCACCTTGCGCACCTGGTCCAGCGTCACGTGTTCTGTGCCCTGCGATTCTGCAAGGTTGCCGGCATACAAAAGCAGGTCCAGCGCGTACCGCACGTCGCCGTTTACCTGCGGCGAGATGGTGATTCTGGCCACCTGGTCGATTACGTCGCTTCCAATGGCCCGGCTGTTAAACGCCTGCTTGCAGCGGCTTGACAGGATATCGCTTACCTGCTCCAAGGAGTACTGCTGAAACTCCATGGGCACGCGGCCAAGGGTGCTCAGCTCGGCAGGGTCCAGCCTGCCATAAAAATCGGTGCTGCGGCAGATGAATATGACTCCCTTGATGTTGCAGGGCTTGTCTGGCTCAAACTCGTTTAACCTGGTAAGATCATAAATGATGCTGCTATCCTTGCTTGTCTTTATCAGGTAGTCTATCTCGTCCATGATTATCAGCGCGTACTGCCTGTTGTCGCGCAGGTAACGCAAGAGGTAGCGGAGCATCTCTTCTGCGCTCAGGCCCTGCGAGGGCAGGTCGGGGGCAAGCCTTTCAAGCAAGAACCGGTAGATGGCAAACTTGTTTCCGCCCTGCAGCTTCAGGTTGATGTAGGCGGTCCTAAGCGCCAGGTGGTTCTGGGAAAACCGATCTTCAAGGGCCTTTGCCGATTTTATCACGGTCGTGCTCTTGCCGATGCCGGCATTGCCCACCACCTGCAGTATGGTTAGCGGGAACCTGTCCGGGTCTGTCGCAGCCTCTGAAAAGACGTGCAAAATCTGCTGGATCTGCTGCTGGCGGTGCGGCAGCTCCTCCGGCACGTACCGCGGCGATAGCTTGGTCCTGTCGCGGAATATCCCGGGCATTATGCGAGTTGACGCTGTTCGTCCTTATATACGTGAATACTTGCTCAGGCTTTACTGGTCAGTGAAACACATTGACTCTGGCTGGCAGCCGTTATCGATGTAATTTGTTAAACCGGTGGGCCGTTGAAAAAGAGTACAGTACCTCTACCGTGCACGAATGGGCAGGATCATGACATTTACGATTGAAACGCCACAATTCCGTCTATTATGAACTTGATGCTTGCAAGAATGACGGCTATCAAGATCATCTTTTTGAATCTTGCCTGGCCTATCCTGCCTACGATCTTGCGACCAACAAACGAGCCTGCAAGCGCTATTCCAAACAGGACGGGAACAAAGTAATAGTACTGCTCGGCCAGAAAGCCGTTTGCCAGATAAGAGGGTATTCTGGTTGCATCGGTGCCAAGAGATATAACAGCTGCTGTGGCGATGTATTTTTCCTTGTCCATCTTCAATCCCGTGAGAAATGTTGCCCTCAAAGCGCCGCCAGTCCCTATCAAGCCAACAATAAAGCCGGAAATCCCGCCACCCAGAACCAACGATTTTGTATTTGAAGGGAATGCCAGTTTAGGCTTGACAAGGAATGCAACAGAAAGGGAGATCAGGAATATGCCCAAAAGCAGTTTGAGAAGCGTCTGCGACAGGTCACCGACAAGCGTAGCGCCAAGCAGGCTGAGAAGAAAACTCGGCAAGCCGAACACCAGCAGAACCTTCTTGTCAAGGCCATGCCTGAAAAATGTGATCCTGCCAATGTTCCCAAAGAGATGAAATATGGCCACCAGAACCAGCGCGGTCTTGAAGTCCACAAAGTAGGACGCCAACGGCAGGTAGATGGTCGATGAGCCAAAGCCCGCCATGGTGCCGACTACCTCAGAGAAAAACCCGATTACAAGCAAGATAACGTCCGATGGTTCCATGCCTGTTGCCTTTAGTTTTTCTCCAGAACTTCGGACACAAGCTCGCCAATCTTGGGCTTGATACGGCTCAAAGCCAGTCGGCCCTTTGGCGTGGCCCTGTAGTATATTCTCATCCTGCCGTTTTCTTTTCTTTTTTCGCTTAGAAGGTAGCCGTCTTGCTGCATTCTATGAAGTGTCGGGTAAAGGGTGCCGGGCCCTATGTGATAACCATGCTTCTTTAGCTCCTTCATCATGTCTACGCCGCAAAAGCCTTCTTTCTGCGCGTGATAAAGCACGTGAATTTTTATGAACCCTAGCACAAACTCGCGGAATATATCCACTAATATCATTTTACGATATCGCAATACGATATTATAAGGTTATCAACAGTCGTCCATGCTATTGGACCACCAGTGCAGAAACCAGAAGGTTTAAATTTTTTCGAATGTATTTAGTGGAGATGTACTCCCACTCTATCTGCATTGTTCACGACAACTATTCTGGGCTTTACGGAAAGGTAAGATCGTACCTGTCGGAGGGTTATGCCGTCGTCTATGCAGTAGAAACAAGCGTCGCAGATACGATTCAACGAATGAACGAGGCAGGGATTAGATCGGAAAAGTGCATCGGGAACAACACCTTAACCATCCTGGATAGAAATTCCGTTTATTCGCAGAGCAGGACCAAGCTTGAAGGCCGGCTGGTGCTAGAAACATGGAAAACAATTATTTCAGAAGCAAGTCAAAAAGGAAAGTTTAACGGGATAGCGGTGATGGGTATGCCTGAACCCTTCTTTGAAACAATAAATCATCAAAAACTTGTGGAATACGAAGAACTGGTTTCAAGGGAATTTGATGGTAGTTTTGAGGCTGTTTGCTGCTACATGCAGAGATCGGTTGCAGACCTACCTCTAAAATATCTCATCTCTCTTTTGAATTCCCATCAATACATTGTTACGGGTGTAGAGGAGCATAGCCAATGGTACCATGCCAAGGTACTAGAGATGATAGGCAGGGGTCTTGAAAAAACCGTTGGAAAAAAGACTTCAAAGCTGGCTTTTGAGGCAATGAAAAGCATGTACAAAATCGATGAAAGAACGGTCATCGCCCAGCCAGCAGTATTTGAGAATGCCCTCAGAAAGATGTTTGCCGACTCGGCCGAGACAGTACTTCATGCAATTAAAGACGAGATAATGAGAGATATCTTGTTTGAAAGCCATCCAAATGATATCAATCAGGTACCTGTACACTTTCTAATATGCCCGTCTTGCCACTGGTCGGCTACAACCATAGTCAACTGGAAACCGGAATTCTGTCCGGTCTGCCACCATAGCGCCATAAGATCAGTTCCAGTGAATTATCGCGAATAAGCCTTAACGCGTTGGCAGCCCTTCCAGAGACTCAGCACCGCTCCTTGACTCACTCATTTCTCCAAACTGCAACAATGGCAGGTTGAACCATCCAAGATTCATGGCAAAGTACTCACGCAAAAGACTTTAGTAAGTTAATCAAAATTTCTTAAGTGAGCAAAGATAACCTCATTCGGGCTTGGGTTAATCCTCTAATCTGTCTAGATGCAGATGACAGGTTTCCTTTTAAAGAAAACGTGAAATTAACATCCGATGCGGTGCTTGAATACCTCGCAGAGAATGATAATAAAACTCCAACATTAGACGAGATGAAATCGAATTATGCGCGGATTTCTGAGAATGCAACTAGGCTTTTTATCATTCCAGCTGAAACAATGATACTTTCTAAAATAATACGCCCGTTAAGACATGCACTTGGATATTTTATGATTGGAAACTTTCTGGAGTCAATTGCAATATCTGGCATGGTTTGCGAAATGGCAGCGGTGTTCCTCTTTCAGATTAATGAAATAACTGTTAAGGGCGAACCTGTTTCTAACGATGATGAAGCAAATCGGAATCTGATAAAGTTTGAGAAGATGAGACAGTGGGAGCGTACATCAAAGCTCTTGGAATGGGGTTTGATAGATAAAGATGTTAAAGATAAATTTGATTTTGTTAGTGAGAAAAGAAATGAGTATCTCCACAGACTATCTAAGAATGATAATGATATAGAGACTAATGCGAAGCACGTTTTTGATAAAACATTGGACATCATACTATACGTTACAGGACTCAGAATAGGCAAACCTGGTAGAGCAGTACTGAATCAAAAAGTGCTTGACTATCTAAGGAAGAAAGGACTTTTGGAAAAGAGTGACTAGCAGCCATAGTTCTTACAGCCACATTTTGAGCGGGGTATTTCCTCATTCTTGTCGTCGTAGCCGTGGTTATGCAACGGGTGATTGCAGCTGCAGACATTGCCTGCTCTCGTCATGCTCTCAACTCCGGTTTATTGTATTGACAGTTTGATGTTTGGCAGTACAGGACACACCGTGCAAAAGAAGGTTCTTGTATTCTATTATTCCATGGTTGCAGTTTTTGAAGCCATACCTTGAATCCCAACTTATACAGGATGGCTGGACCGAGATCTATTAAGATTATAAAGTTGTCTCACGTCTTTTTCTAATTTTTCTACTCTGTCTTGAAGAGTATTTGATCTGGAAAGCCCGTAATCCTTACTAACTATTACATCAATCTTCCGTTCAAACTCCTCCGTAACTTCAACCAACTTCTCAGATGCCTTATTTAACGACCTTATTACTCTATTACCAGAAATCACATCTAACACTATCCCCCATCCCAATATTACAACACCCGGAAATAGTATAGCCAATCCTATATGATCAAATCGACTAACTGAAAAGCCTATCATCCAACTTCCAACTATGAGGAGAATGTTGCCCAAAACAAGCTGCGAATAACTTACATCTAGTTTGCTTTTCTTCAATTCATCTCGTAAATGCCACGCAAGAAACATCATTCAAAGAGAAAACGGTAAATAATAAAAAGATGTTGAAAGATTTTTATTAACTAATTATCTTCTGATTTTTATTGTACAAGACGCAGTCAGACCCGGAGTAATATTGTATCCAGCGTTGCTGTATCGAATCTATGGGTGGGTCTTGATTTTCGGGTGGCGGGTATGAGAACCAGTTTCATCAGGTTTTAGGCGTTGTGGTTGACATCGACCTATCAAAAAATGACCGTACGCTAGTCCTGAACAGGTTTGCAAGTATAATTCCCGCCATGAACAGTGACAGCAACAGCACTTCTATGGGCAGGAACTTTATGTCATGTATCGTCAGAAAAGCTGCGACAACCACGCTACTAACTGCTACATTTGAGACCCATGCTCGCTTTTTACCACCAAGCGTCCAAAACCCAATTAGCACGGATGCTGCTCCTAGGATAACACCAACGCTTCCCCACACCTTTTGCAACAACCTGAATGTATTGGGTTCGATCGCATCGGGGATGAAAAACATGTTTGACGACAAAAAGCTGTTTGCAAGAGCCATGTAAAGCCCGGTGGCAATCAAGGCCAATCCTTGAATTAGAGTCAAAATCCCTATGGCAGTTATGTTCGATGGTCGCCTGCTCGGCATGGTCGCCATAGAATGACAGCATCAATTGTCCTATTAAAGGGTGATTAGCTCCACTTTCGTGCTCTGATGGGAAGTTTCTTATCAGAGATTGCATACCACAAGGGTCCCACCAGTCTACTTTTACAGTACTTGTGCTCGCCACCCGTTTCTCAACAACCAAAGATAACAACGGAAGATTCAACGATACCAGCAGTGTTGTAGTTCAAATTCTATTGAACTTGTTGCAGCAAGTTGACCTTCATTGGATTTATTGCATATGTGATTCTGAAGATGTTTGGATTATCCTTATCTGTTGAACAGAAACAACCGGAACAAAAGTCTAAGTACACCAAAGTAATCAAAGGCTCAACCAGTTTGGATAAAAGTTCAAAAGAATCAAAAGGGCTCTGATGATGTGAATAGAATCAGGATTGCTTAGGCGCTGGAAGATTGCATCATCGATAGCGGCTGGAGTTCTAGTGCTATCCGTTGTTGTTCTCTTTTACTCCATTCCTGTAAATCCTTGCACCTTGCTTCCTTCTCAGAATGCTGATCTACTGGCTCCAGCAACGACCAAAGAGCTTTACGATAGTTCTGAACTGGTCGTTGTTGGCAGGATTACCGATTCAACTGCCAAGTGTGAGGGCTCACAAATCTGGACTCATGTGCAGGTACAAGTCGAAGAATCTTTGAAGAATCCGCAAGGCATCGATGTTCTTACGGCCAAGACCTATGGCGGTGTAATGGGGAATTATGGGGTGTCGATGGAAGATTCGCCCATTTTCAACAAAGGTGATAGGGCCTTTCTTTACCTGTACAAGGAAAAGCCCGGCGATATCGTATACAGGATCAGCCCCTATTCCGGCGCACTGGCGGATGAAACCATCACCGGCAGAGATGTACTCAGGACCTTCCACCTACAATTAATAACCAACAACACATCTGTCATAGATATTCCACGAGGAACCAGTCAAGAGGTAGCATTAAGCCTGGAATCTTTCTTTGGATACGATTCGCCAACCAGTGTGACTGCAACATCCTTTACCTATTACAACGGTAACGGTACACTTGTTTTGGGGAACGCAGATATTTCTGCCCTTAGAGGATACGGCCTTTTATTAGAGCCGGCAGATTTTGTTGTTATCCCACAGGTTAATGGTACTGCACAGGCAGAATTCAGAATCACCGTTTCAGACAATGCTGTTCTAGGTATCTATGATATTGCATTGTCCGGTGCAGAGCAAGATGAACATTCAGCTTTGCCAAAGATCATTAACACGTATGCCAGGGTTAGCATAAAAGATTCTCAAGACAATGTTATCCCTACTGCGCTGGAAGGCGTTTCCGTAAACATTGAAAAGTACGGCAGAAGACAATTCTATCAAGACGAAAACGTTGTTCTTCCGACAAATGTCACGATATCTGATGCAAGTGCCTTTGGCAAGGATGCAGTAATAGCTTGGCCATCAATCGGACCAAATTACATCATCAAGTCGGCTTCTGCAAACGAAATCGTGTTTGATTATTACAAGAGTCTGGGCATTGACATATCGCAATTACAATTTGACGAATCTGTTAAAGCCGGTGAGCTTGAACCCCCTCCTGCTGTTTTTGGCAGGTATTTTGGTTTTGAATGGAACCAGACCGGTCTGGATGGCACAAGAGTAGAGCCTGGTACGTATCACGTCTTCCTTACCATGCCTCTGATGATCAAGGAGGAAATAGTCACCTTGACATCAGAGCCGGATTCGTTTACAATAATTGAGGGTAAACCAGCTCCAAAACCGCACAACCTGAGCCTGGAGTATCGTGTTGATAACACAAACCTGGCGACCGGCGAGCCGTACAGCTTTTCCCTCTATCTGGTCAACAATGGAAGCCATTCTGAATCGTTTACAGTGGATCGCAACAGCGAAGAGGGGTCCTGTTATTGGAGTCACACCGCGAAACTGGAACATCCAGATTACACGCTTCCTCCTGGAGGCAAGATCAATTTATCTGCAGAAAATAATGTCGGCGCGGCACCAAAGATTCCTGGTACCTACCCTTATACGCCATTTGTAATGCTGTCGATCGATGAACTAGAGAGGGTTGAATGCCTCAAAGTTGAGGCCAACACCGTCACACTAAACGTAACGGCCACTGTCTATGAAGGCGTAAAACTCGTAGTCGCGACAGACAAACATGTCTACAAAAGTAACGAAACTGTCAAAATCGACCTTTACATAGAAAATAACAGCTATACACCCTTCAAGCTGCAGGAAATAGCGCCTTCCATCACCATCAAAGATGCTTCTGGCAAGGGTGTCTATGGCATCGCCTGGATTGCAGATTATACAGAGTACCCAATTGTTCAGCCGCATTCCAGCTTCAGTCTGAGTGGTGCATTTCCACTAACTTGGAACCAGACCGTATATTTGGAAGATGGCAGTACAAAGCGCGCAGAGCCCGGCGAATATTTCCTTGAGGCGACTTTTACGTACCCGTACTTGGAATCAGATGTTCACAAGATAACAATAGAATAGATGTGATCGTCTTTGTTCGACAGTGGCGCCTATAAGTGCAGTATTTGTCGCTTTTGTTATCCTCGTTGAGGAATTAGAAAAAATTTAGAGGATGGATTCCCCATCCAATACCGCTACGGTTACTTCTCCGTTTACTATTTCTATGTGGCCGTCGTGTGACTGCCCGCTTGTATCCAGTACGCTAAAGTCTACATGGAATTCGCTCTCGCTGACATGGACTACCATGTCTGTGTGCAAGTCTAGCTCGTCATCGATCTCGATACCCAGTGATGGTAGCCTTGAGAGTATGAATTGCCTTGCGATCGCAACTGCCTCGTCTGCGCCGGTATTATCTTCTGTACTGCTGGCAGTTGCACCGAGGTAGAATGTAACACTTACTGTGCTTGATACTTCCTGTTCGCCAGGTAGGATCGGTGTTCCTGCTGTTTGTGAAGCCTCAAAGCTTCTGTAAAGGATTGGGAAATACACATCATTCAGGTTGACCGACTTTACTCCTGATACCTGCATTCCAAGTGCCTGAGCTGCGACATCTGCTCTGTGCCTTACGCTGGCTATTGCATCTGCAATCAGACTATCGCGGACTTGATCCTGCCTTTCCTGTGAGACAAAGAAATACACTCCGCTGACGTTGTTTGCTCCAGCCTCAATCGCTGCGTCTATTGCTTCGCCGGCTTCAACATCTCCGTCTGCATCAAGCGTAACGTTCACGCTGTTAGAAGCTCTGTAACCTGTGATTTGCTGTGACTGGCATTCCGGTGGCGGCGGATAAATCTCTATGCATGGCTTGTCTACAGGTCTGTATATCGGGTAAAGGCTGTAGTAGCTTGTGCTTATCTGTTCGTCAGTGATGCCAAGCTCCTTTAGGGCTGCTATGACTTTTGCAGTCAAGTCGGCATTTTCTGAAGCTGCTTCTTGGGCTGTAGTGCCGCTGGTTTCAACTCCAACTGTCACCGTGAACTTGTCAGGCCTTATCTTGGTTGTTGCCGTGCCTGACGTCGATAGCGTGGATTGGTTGTGGTACTGCATTTCCACACAATGTACCAAGGAAGCACCGTCTGGACACTTTACATCGTCCATACTGGTTACCACTGGTTGCGACCCTTCTGTTGTCTGATTTTCGGTTTGGGCCGTCGCGCCCTGGGACATCATTTGACTTGTTGCAAAGATTGCTACCAAAAGTCCTGCTGCAAGTACTCCTGCAAACAAAATCTTTTGGTTTGTTGTTTTATGATTTGACATTTCGTTAGCATATACAGGAATGCATGATAGGTAAGCCTACCTCTTAGAACGCGTTTCAAGTCCTGTTCTACGTTTTAGAACATAATATTTCAACTCAAAATTAACGAAAGTTGCAAAAGTTACAGACCTTTAGACAAGCAATCGACGATGCTTGATACACCTTGGATAAAAATTCTGTCAAAGGTTCTGTACTTGCAGCTGTTTTCATAAAATATGGCTACTTCGGCCGGCTGGCCGGGCTGGTGACGGTCATTACAATTGCCGCAGCCATGGCCTGCCTGCAGGCCCGCAAGTCTTGATGGTTGCAGCACCGGGCAACCTCCTGCCCATATGGGATTGTATCCTGTTTGTACACAAATAATCTGGATTTACAAATATGTCTGGCAGGTACATCTTAGTACACAACCCAGACCTAACTCAATGAAGAGCATATTTGCAAATTATATAACTGGTATCTAGCTAAAGCAACAACCCCATTGTCCTCATAATGCTAATTAGGAAGCTGATTTACTCTGTGGCAATGAAAAATGCAGGATCCGTTCATCCGGGCAAAATCCTGAATCACAAAAATATCTTGATTTCCCTGATGGTTTTCGCCCTGGTGTCTGTGGGCAATTTTGCATACGGTCAGATTAATGCAGGATCCAGTCCCGTCGACTCCGGCGGTGGTTCTGACTTTGTGGACCTGCTGGCATCAGAGCTGATCGCCGCATTAACCGGCATTCTTGGGCTAGGAGTCAGCGCCCTCATAGCGTGGCTGCGGAATAAGGGGATTCCGATTACCACAGAGCAAGAGGCAATGTTCCGGGACATCGTGAGCAAAAGGTTCGAAAAACTGGCAAAGGACAGCTGGACAGAGATGCGGGCGCACCCAGAAAAACTCGACGAATACTGGAAGGACCTGAGGAGTGGCAAGATCCCTGCCGAGTTCCAAGGGCGCCTGAGGAAAGCGGGACTCGATTTTGCCATGGAGCTTAAGAACAACAGAGAGTTCAGAGATTTTGGAAAGAAGATGACTGAAGAGGCGATGCAACGATTGTTAAAAGATCTACGGACCGACTTAAAGAATGAGTACCAGAAACGCATGATTGATGTCCTACCCAAGCTGGCATCTGCTGCTGTCGATTCAGCTTTCGACCCAAACGTGAGAGATGTAGAAACCTGGGGCCGCAAGTCCCTCGAGAACCTGAAACCCCTGCTTCTCTCAACCGAAGCAATAGACACCGAGGAAAACCTGATGATACTGCTCAAATCTGAGATAAACAAGCGGATCCAAGCGGGATTATCTCACTGATGCAGTGGTAAATCCGAAGAGCCTGCAAAATAGAGTTATAAATAGCGAAAATCGCTGCCCTTCCTATCAAACATGAGGCTGCTTGAATATCAGGGAAAGGAACTATTCGATCAATACGGGATACGCATACCGCGGTCATACCTGGCCAACAACATAAACGAGGCAAGGCAGGCCGCAGAAAAGCTAGGCTATCCCTTTGTTCTAAAATCACAACTTACCGTCGGCGGAAGGGGCAAGGCCGGCGCCATACAGAAATGCAAGACACCGGAAGAACTTGAGCCCAAGTTCAACGAGCTTGTACACAAGGAAGTAAAAGGCGAGCTTCCCCGGGGCATACTGCTTGAGGCCATGGCCGACATAAAGAAGGAGCTTTACCTGTCCTTCTTTTTGAACAGGAGCAAGCGCTGCTATTCGCTCATCTCGTCGGCGGAAGGCGGCGTCGAGATAGAGACCAGCGGAAACAAAGTCGTTGTCGACATACCCCTTGACGGGCTTAACCCGCAGACCGCGGAGGATGTCGCCGGCAAGCTGGGTCTCAACGGCACGACAGTGCCGGCCTTTGTGGACTTTACCACAAAGCTGTCCCGGCTGTGCATGGAAAAGGAGGCCGAGCTGGCCGAGATAAACCCCGTTGCCATCCTTGGCGATGGATCGATGGCGGCCCTTGACGCAAAGGTGATAATCGACGACAACGCCATGTTCCGGCATCCTGAACTCAAAAAATACGAGCACGTCTCGGAGCTGGAAAAGCAGGCCGAGGTAAGCGGCTTTTCTCTAGTCGAGCTTGAGGGCAACATCGCCATCATCGGAAACGGCGCAGGGCTGGTGATGTCCACGCTGGACATGGTATCTGATGCCGGCGGCAAGGCCGGCGCATTTCTTGACTTTGGCGGCCGTGCCACCACGGAGACCATATACGAGGCACTCAAGGTCATCAGCAAGATAAAGCACATCGATGCCATCCTTGTCAACCTCTTTGGTGGCATAGTACGCACAAGCCTTGTGGCGCAGGCCATACTGGACGCGTACAGGGACAACGTCATCACCGTCCCGGTGTTTGCAAGGATCTCCGGCGCGGAATCCGAGAAGGCCCGCGAGATGCTCAACGGGAGCAGGGCAAATCTCTATAATACAGTGGAAGAAGCAATAGCAGCCGCGGTGGCGCAGGCAAGCAAGTAGGTGGCAGACATGGCAGACAATTTTGATATCTTTGCAATTCTAGAAGGCAGCAAGGGCGGCAAGGACTACGGCAAAAAGCCGGTGGTTATCCAGGGCATAACCGGAAGCTACGGCTCAACCCATGCGCGGCTGATGAAGGCGTACGGCACCAACGTTGCGGCCGGAGTCACGCCGGGCAAGGGCGGCATGGACTTTGATGGGACGCCGGTGTACAACACCGTGGAAGAGGCAGTCAAGGCCACCGGCGCGCAGATCTCCGGCATATTCGTGCCGGCCCAGTTCTTCCTGAAGGCCGCGCTTGACGCGCTGGACGCTGGAATAAAGCTGCTGGTGGCCATACCGGAGCATGTGCCTGTCCGCGACGCGATGACAGTCATAGAATACGCCAAAAAGAAGGGCGCCAGGATGATTGGCCCCAACACTGCTGGAGTCATCGTGCCGGAAGTAATGAAGGTGGGAATCATGCCGGCGCAGCCTTTCAAGGCCGGAAACACGGTGGTCGTGTCAAGGAGCGGCACCCTGATGTACGAAGTCTCGTTTAACCTCACCAACAGGGGCTACGGACAAAGGCTTTGCATCGGGATCGGAGGCGATCCGGTAATTGGCACGAACCTGATTGAGGCTTTTGACCTGGTAAGGAACAGGTCAGATGTCGATTCTGTGGTCGTGGTAGGCGAGATAGGCGGCGACGCCGAAGAGCAGCTGGCCGACTACATCATCCGCACTTCGTTCTCAAAGCCGGTCATCGCCTATATCGCAGGCAGGGCCGCGCCAAAGGAAAAGAGGATGGGCCATGCCGGTGCCATAGTGTATGGAAACTATGGATCCGCAGAATCAAAGGTGGCCAACTACGCCAAGGCCGACGTGCCGGTGGCCAAGCGTCCTGCTGAAGTGCCGATGCTGCTTGAGCAAAAGATGCGCAAGTAGTCCTCCTTTTTCATTTCAAATTTTTAAGTAAGAAACTTCTTACTTTTTCTGTGAAGGTACGGATCAAGACCGTCAAGGTATCGCAGAAGGGTCAGATAGCAATTCCTTCAGAAATGCAGCGCGACCTTGGCATAAAGAAAGGAGACGAGCTTGTTCTGATAAGAAAGGGCAACAAGATCTTGCTGGAAAAGGCTGAAAAGGTTGCCCGCAGACTGGAAGGCGAGTTTGCCGATGTGTCGGCTATTTCCGAACACTCGCTTAAAAAAATCTGGCTGAACAAAAAAGACGAAGTGTGGAACCAGTGATGATACATGGTTTTGCAACGGGAGATACTCTTGATATCGTTTCCCTTCTCTAACCTGACATGATCCAAAGTAGGACCCGTGGCAGTGATATCTAACGACACCTTTGGCAACTATCGGTTTCGCTGAACTTCCTTTCGGGCCATTTCCGCTGATGGAATTCCGTGGCTTAAGACACCTTGTCGGAATAAAGTACACTGGACACTTGGCAGTTCCTTCATTACAGGTAGGCAATTATGCGCATTACTCAATGATAGTTTTAACATTTCCTAGGACGGTGTACTGATCTCTTTAATTGTTAGTTTGTATTAACTTAACTGTAGTTAACTTATTAAATAACTTGTTGTACATATACTCCATGTCTGGCATAGCAGAGATAGCGACCAAGATTGCAGGAAAGTTTGAGGTACTGTCTAATCCATATCGCACACTGATACTTGCCTTCCTGCTGAAAAAGAAGGAAGCAAGTTGGTCCGACATCAAACAATTCCTAGAAAGCAATGTGGGCAGTATAAATCCTAACACTCTGCAATTTCACCTAAAGGCGCTATTGCATGCAAACATGGTAAGACGCTCTGGAGGTGAGGACAGCATTGTATACACGCCAGGAGCTGTGCCAAATGAAATCTCAGTACTGCTGGATGAAGTTGTCCAGAAATTGAATTCGGAGGAGTAAGATAATTGTCAACGCTAAAAACTGAATATCAGATTAAGCAAAAAATTGTATCCATAATCAGAAGTTTCACCAATGTGTACCCCTCAGAAACGGACGTCAGAATCAACGAATTGCAGAGGAACCCACAAGGAGACTATGTTATCAAGGGCGAATATGTGTACAAAAATGTCCTCACAAATACCGTTTTGGAGAAGGGATCTTTTGATGTAACTCTGAGTTCTCAAAGTCTTGACTTACTTGCAAGTAAAATAACCAAAGCCTAGCTTTTTATCCTGCCTCTTTCTGGCAGATGTGATGACTGCTTCCTATAGGAGTGGATTCAGAATCGTTCTCCTTCTAGGAAGCTACGACCCAGATACAGAGAAGATTCTATCAAAACTAAAGGAAGACATCCCTATGCACTTGATGACTGAAGAGGAAAATGTATTGATATTCCTGCTGAGGGATATCGAGATCTATTTAGTGGACTATTCCGGTGAAGATGGCGAGGATGCACGGATTACTCTCGTTTCAGACAAGTACCGGGACAAGATTACCATCATTGCATTAAATGAACATGAAATCATAGATTCGACCGAGTCTTCGTTTTCTTCAGAGATCGGTCGAGACCAAATAGTGGGAGAGTATGCAAAGCAATATCCCAACCCGCGCATAAGCAAGCTACCAATACTTGAAAAATTGCGGCAGCTCGCTGAAAGTGCGTCTCTCACAATGCTTGTGCGTCATAGAGAAGAGACGAGAGGCGGCGAATACATTGAGCTTGCTTTTCTGCTTGGCACAGGAACTTTGAATCCTTCCAAAGTATATTTTCTGAAGAAGGAAGGATTCGACATGTCTGAGATGGGCTGGGAATTGCTTGACTTTTATGGTGTTAATTTTCGCTCGTATAAAGATGAGAGTAATCTTTGCAACGAGGCGATAAGACTAATCCGGTATTCTATTCACAAAGGCCGCTGACTGGCTTAGTTTTCTCATGCCGGCTCGTTGGTATTTGATCTGATAAATCATCTTCTTGGCGGCTCGGCTGACATGCTACAGTAGGCAACGACAGAAGCAACTGGGACAACGGCGGCTTGATTAAGTTACTGCGCATGGCCGTCTAGAGCCAGCAAAATTACTTGAATTTTTGTCCAAACAATCAGTTCTGCCCAAGCCACTCCTCGTACTTTTGCAGGTCAATGCAGAGGGCCATGGCGCACTGAGCCAGCGGGCCCATGATGTTTTCCCGGACCCTGATCCACATAAGCGAGGCAAGGGGGTGGCCATCAGGATTCTCAACACGCATTGCCTTTTTCAGGTCCCTGTCTGCAATCGGTATCAGTTCGTTGTAGATGAACCGGCCCTGCCGGTCGCCTATCTTGATTTCAAGGCCTGTCTTTTGCGCAAGCGCCCTTAGCAGCGGAAGCGGGTTTGTGGTCTTGGTCGTCTCTATCAGTTCGTCTTTTATTGAAAACGCCAGGTCGACTACCTGCTCCTGGCCTGCCAGATGTGTGACTATTACCATGAATCTGTCGGTTCTTTTGCTGTACATGACGATGGTCAGGCCCTGCGACTGCAGACGCTGTTCTCTTTCTGGCTGCAAGATGACCTGCATGACTGCCTCTTTTGTTACGCCAAGCCGGCCTTCACACTCTTTTTGGAACTGATCTGAAAACACCACGGCCATTTTGCTGTCAGCTTAAAACTCCAATACATATTAAAATTACAATCGCCAATGATGTGCATTGCCGACAGAGAAGCACTTTTGCGACCGATGCATGATCCGTACGGATCATGACGTCATAGAGGATCCAGAAGCGATATACACATACAAGCGAAGACGTCTGTACAAATGCAGGGAATGCGGCCATACAAGTTACAAGCGCGGCCTGCGGCCAAGCTCCGAGTCGGTATACTGACATGACGACCATCCTTGCACAAGATGTAGTCAGACTAAAATCTGAATTCAGAAAGGCTTTCAGGGGCAACAGCCACCTGCATGAAGCGCTGCCTGTATCCTGCTCAGAGCTGCTGCCGATTGAAGACGGGATCCTACAGTCCATTGACCGGTTTGTCCAGGCCAACCCCATCTACTTCAAGTCAAAGGATGTCACGATATCCGGCATTTCATGCCGCGTTTATGAAGGCGACATCAACTCATACTGGCTTGGAAGCATCAAGCACGATACCAGCTACCAGCCCTTTTACCCGACGTGGATGCTATCGGCCTATGCCCTTGCCGTCGCGTCAAAGGAACTGGGCTTTGAGGAGATTGTGGACATCGGTTCAGGGGACGGCCGGATAGCCTACTGCGGAGAGCTGGCCGGCATGCGGTCTTTTGGAATAGAGATTGACTCTGACCTTGTTTGCCTGCAGCAGTCCATCATTGACAGGACCGGCGTTAGATATCAAGCCATCAACGCCGATGCCACGAGCTTTGACTACGCGTCACTGAAACTATCAAGACCGCTGTTCTTTATCTCCGGCCTTCCAGAGATGGGCGAGATGCTGGCCAACAGCGTCATCCGCGTCGCATCCGCCGACGTTGAGCGCGCCGGCTTTGTGTTCATGGGCAGCCACATGATGCGCAAGTATTCCCGGGACCACACCAAGTGGGGGTGGGGCCAGGTTATAGACAAGTTCGGGCTTCAAGTCATCGACACCGTGACGCTTCCTACGCACTGGACAACGGACCAGGAATCGGACACACCGTACGTCTTTACAAGGTCTTTTTGATTTATATTTGCCTTGGAAATACCTGAAACGGTCGTTTATTGGCTGAAAACCTGCTGATGATGCTGCTCTGGCTTGGCGAGCTGACCGGGGCCAGCTTTGTGCTTTCCTACGGTGCAGAGCATCTCTCCAAGAAATACGGCGCCAAGTTTGTGGGCCGCACACTGCTAAGTGTGGCTACGACACTTCCAGAGATTGCCATTGTTGTCTATGCTGCCGCCGGCGGCTTTTACGGCACGGCCATCGGTGCAGGGCTTGGAAGCAACCTGCTCATGATGACGCTGGGCCTTGCCATCATGCTTCTTGTAGCAACCACCCGGCTCTCAAAGGCGCCGCTTAAAGGCATCGATGTTTCCACCTTCAAACTAGACAAGATCTTTTTGGTCATAACGGCGGTGGTAAGCGCCGCCCTGTTTTTGGACGGATACAACTACATCGACGGCTTTATTTTTACAGGATTGTTTATCGCATACCTTGCCATGGCGCTTTTGGAGATGCGGCAGGAAAAGAAAAAGGCCAAAGCAGAGAACGGCAAGACCGTAGACGGCTACAAGCTGGTGGCAGTCGAGGATGTCGAGCACGTCAGCAGCAGGCAGATGCTCAAGGCCGCGCTGGCCTTTGCAGCTGGGACTGCCGGCATATTCATTGGAGCAGAACCCTTCATACATTCGTTGGAAGGCTTCTCCGTAGACGTCGGAATTTCTGTCATAATTCTGGCAGTAATCATCAGCCCGATTGCCGGCGAGATGCCAGAGAAGATATCCATGATACTTCTTGCCCGCAAGGGCGCGGCCGGCGCCTCCATAGCCGTGGCAAACGTGCTTGGCTCAAAGATACTGAACAACACGCTGCTTCTGGCCGTCGCCGTGTTTGGGGCCATGGCCCACGGCGGCTTTTTTGCAGTCATCGAGGCTTCAAGCCTTTTGGAGTATCAGATGATACTTGTCACCACTGTTACGATAATAGCGCTTGTGCCCATGTTCAAAAAAGAGATCGGCCTGAAGGTGGGCATTGCCCTTGCAGCGATGTACGCGGTAAGCCTTGTAATACAGTTCCTGCTTCCGCATGATCCTAGCGTGCATTAGGCACCGTTCAAGCTACTGAACAGCATACAGTGTCTGAAAAACACTCTGGTGTGTGTTAAGTCCAAAGACTGTTCCTTTACAAATGTAAACTGCGTTTCTTATCTATCGTTGTTTTGCAATACCGCATATGTCCAAAGACCCTGTGTGTAATATGGCCGTTGACGAAGAGAAAGCCCAATTTGTGTCGGAAGTGGCCGGCAAGAAGGCATACTTTTGTTCAGTACACTGCAAGTCCTTTTTCGACAGGAATCGCGGCGTATTTGGGTACTGAAGTACCGATCACAACGTGATGTCTTTCAAATGTTTTAGGTTTTCCTGACTTCTGCCATTATGTTCTACTGCATTTCCATGCCAGAGCCCTGCCCCATCACTTCCTGGAATTCGCGCATAAATTCCTCGTTTTCAAGCATATGGCCCATCATCTGCGTCCTTATCGCCGGATCGTCCATCATGGACATTATCATAGCTTGGGCAAAGTCATGGTTTTCCCTCATGTTTTGCAGCATCTGCTCACGGAACTGTGGGTCGTCCATCATGCTTTGCATGAATGCTTGATTCTGCATCATCATAGTCATCATCTGCTGCCTTCCCGCCTGACTGCTCATCATCTGCTGGTTCCACTGATCCATAATCTGCGGGTTTTGTTGCATCATCTGTTGATTCATCATTGGTGTAGGCTGGTACGTTGCTGAAAAAACTCCATAACCTATAGCTATGCCTGCGGCAAAAACTCCGACGGCTATTCCTACCCATACGTACTGGCTTGACATACACTGCTTGAATCGTGGTCTGCTGATAAAATCACTCTGGTACAACTCTCTAAAGGAGCAGCGCAGTGCATTGCATTGAATACTTCTGAAAGATATATCTGAAACGGAAGTAATCAGTGTAAAGATGGCAAAAGACCCGGTATGCGGCATGGTGGTAAACGAAGGCACCGCTCTTTCAGCCGACATTGGCGGCAGAAAGTTCTACTTTTGCAGCACCAACTGCCTGAATACTTTTGCCAATCCGGAAAAAGAATTGTCAAAGCTCAAGAAGCGGATGTACGTTGCCGCATCCGGAGCCCTGATCCTTGCAATACTTCGTGCTGCAGTGTACCTTGGTCTGGCCTTTGGAGCCATTACCGTAACATGGGTGCCGATTCCAGACATCCCCTATCTTACCTGGGGTCTGCTTCTGTTCATCATCGTCACGCCCATCCAGTTCATAGGCGGATGGACCTTCTACGTGGGGGCGTACGAAGCGGTCAAAAGAAGGACGGCCAACATGGATCTGCTCATCACGATAGGAACGCTTGCAGCCTACATCTACAGCACTGTTGTGCTTTTCTTCCCCGGCGTGCTGCCTGTCAAAGAACGGGATGTCTACTTTGAGGTTTCTGCAGTAATCATCGCCTTTGTCCTGCTGGGAAAATACATGGAGGAGGCCATCAAGAAGAGGAGTTCTGCCTCTGTAAAAAAACTGCTGGACCTCCGGCCCGCCATGGCCCGGGTCATCAGGGACGGTGAGGAAAAGGAAATTCCGGCCAGCGAAGTGCTGGTCGACGACATCCTTGTTGTCCGGCCCGGCGAGAAGATACCCACCGACGGTGTTGTACTGGACGGCTCTTCAGCTGTAGACGAAAAGATGATCACCGGCGAAAGCATACCTGTAGACAAGAAGGCCGGCGACCAGGTGATAGGCGCAACGGTCAACAAGCAGGGAATGCTCAAGGTAAGGGCAACAAAGGTTGGAAAAGAGACAGCGCTGTCCCAGATCGTTCACATAGTCGAGGAAGCCCAGGCATCGACAGGCAAGATACAACGGCTTGTAGATTCGGTCTCTGCAAAGTTTGTTCCTGCCGTCGTCTCTGTGGCTGTTGGGTCCTTCATAGTCTGGTACTTTGTACTGGGAAACTTTGTCACCGGCCTTTTGTCGTTCATAGCAGTGCTGATCATTGCATGCCCCTGTGCGCTTGGCATTGCCACTCCTGCAGCACTGATGGTGGGTGTGGGCAAGGGTGCTGAAGCAGGGATCCTGATCCGGGGTGCAGAATATCTGGAACGCTCGCAAAAGATAACGACGGTGGTCTTTGACAAGACTGGCACCCTAACCAAGGGCGAGCCTTCCGTAACTGACTTGGTGGGTGAAAAAGAAAGGCTGCTAAGGGCCGCCGGTTCTGCAGAGATGGGCTCAGAGCACCCCCTTGCCCAGGCAATACTCAAGGAAGTCAAGAAAACCGGCATAGGGCTTGAAAACCCAAAGCAGTTTGAGGCCATATCCGGGATGGGCGTGCGGGCTCAAGTCGGGGGAAGGCGAATACTGTTTGGGAATAGAAAACTTGTGCAAAAGTTTGGTATCAGCACTGCAAGTGTAGAGCAGCCCATGTCCGCACTTGAATCCGACGGCAAGACGGTCATGATTGTGGCCGAGGATGAAGCCGTGCTTGGCGTCATAGCCGTTGCCGACACTCTCAAACCGTCGTCGGCGCCTGCTGTGCAGGCTCTAAAGGAGCTTGGCGTCGAAACCGTGATGCTGACAGGTGACAACGAAAAGACAGCCCATGCGGTGGCCCGGCTTGTGGGAATAGACCGGGTGATTGCCAACGTCTTGCCTGGAGAAAAGGCAGCCGTGATAAAACAACTCCAGTCAGAAAAGAAGGTGGTTGCAATGGTTGGAGACGGAATAAACGACGCGCCGGCCCTTGCCCAGTCAGACATAGGGATTGCAATTGGAAGCGGCTCTGACATCGCCAAGGAGACCGGCGGAATCATACTGATAAAAGACGACGTGATGGACGTTGCGCGCTCGATAAAGCTGAGCAGGGCGACGATGAAAAAGATAAAGCAGAATCTGTTCTGGGCG
>CAZKXR010000026.1:0-36868 GCA_964556935.1 uncultured Nitrososphaera sp. | reverse complement strand
ATTGAGGCCCTTGGACTGTTCTGGATCCTAAAGATCGTAAACGAGAAACCGTACAAAGCATAGTCGCGTCTTTTCCTGTCATCGTGCTTTCAAAGAGGCAGCGGCTGCAACCGTTTTCAAGATTGAAAATCTCTCCTACCCGTCGTTCTTTACAACTTGCAAGTTCATACCGTTTTGATCGAATGTTAGGTTCAGCGATTTTATCCTGCTTCGGTAAAGGACAACCTTCTTCCTGTTTCTGTTGATGCTGGTTTTTTCAACGTAAATGAAACCGGCGTGTTGCAGTTGCTTTATCTTTTTGTACGTAGAGCTTGCTGGGATCCTGTTTTCAAAACAGATCTCAGATACCGTCTTTGCTGAATCGATGGTAGACAGCAAAACCTTCTGTGATATTTTATCAAACAGCACCTGCAAGATTTTGGCCGCATCGTCATAGTCTACATGATGAAAACCAACGTCATTCAATTGTCAGTTTGGAGAATTAAACTACAGATAAACCGGTATCCGATTTTCTGGCTTGAAAACCACGGGCCTGATGCGACTGCTTGCTCTCGATTCTGAGAAATGAAATGATGTTTAAATCATCTGGACTAGAAATTTAGGTTACCGTACAATATCGGCGGGGTCGGGCTGAGCGCAGCTATATGCGTTCCCCCGATCTCTAACATGTTAACATTGCAATCTTTTAAAAAATTCAAGTCCCTTCGAAGAGCCGACAAGCCGTTCTAGAAACAGAAAATGCTGATGCAGTTTAAATATTAGGCTATCCTAATTAGGCGCACCTAATGTCGCTGGAACATCGGGTCAATTGGCACATTCACTAACCGTAAACGAACCACCAGCATCTTCACCTGAGGGTTGCAAGGACTTTCGAGTCCCTCTGCACCTCCGGTTTTGATGAAACGTGTAGTTAGTTTTCTCAGAATTAATAATGCTGGCTCTGTTTAAATAGAATTAGGTCAGCCTAATTACGGTAGCAATATGTTTGTGATCACACCAAAACCAGATAACCTTTCAGCGAATACAGAAAGGTTACTCAAATTGTTAGAAAAGCTATATCTGCAAGAAGTCGAAAGGCAGACAGAATACTGCAAATTGGTACAAAGCGTAAAGAGTCCGTTACTCAAGCTCTACTTTGATTCCATAGCGTTTGATACATCAAAACATGTCTATATACTGAGCTCGCTTATTCCCAGACTAAAGCAGACAGAATACGGTCCATCACGCGACATGGGACTGCCTTTTAAAGAACTTGACAGATTGCGCGAGAACAAGAAGGCATCTGAAGATGCGTACCTGAAGTGCCTGGAGTTGACAAATGACGATGCGTGCAAGCTGCTGATAAAGACGATGATACTGGACGAAGATCACCATTTCAAACTTGTAACAGAACTACTCACCATGTATGCAAAGTCGGCACACGACAAGTGTTCTGCAAGTCTGTGCTCAAGCTGTGGTTACGAATTACCAAAAACCGTTACACTAAACGGTGTTCCAAAAGATATGGAAAGTAAGGTAAAAGAAATGCTTTTGACAATCTATTGCCCCCGCTGCAACACTCCGTATTACAGTGTTACTGGCAAGGACGAAGACAAGAATCACGCATCTTGCTACAGTTAGCCGTAGTTATTTACTGTTACAAAACCACGCCCCACAGCTACATATTTTTGCTGACTCGACCATCGAACAACACTGGTTGCAACAACAGTTGCAGCGTCGGCTTGATTTGCAGTGTTCCTATCAGTCATCTTACTGTACAACTTGCAATAATATAAAAAATAGGGAAAGGAGCGGTGCTCACTTTACCTTGAATAGAGCCTGCATTCCGGCGTCGATGTGGTCGTTGACGGAGCAGTGGAACAGCCAGGTGCCCGGATCATCCGGACTCATGTCCAACGTCTTCATGCTCATCGGCAAAAGTTCCACCATGTCTGTGCGCATACCGTTCATAAGCAGCGTCTGACCGTGCCAGTGAGGTGTATGGAGGTCCACCTCTGTCCCAAGAGCCATAGTGTACCACCTTACGCGCTCACCCTGGTACATGTCTAGACCCGGAAGGTTGCCGTAGACGTATCCATTTATCGAGTGCATTAGGTTGCTCTCTACAAATTCATCGCTGTCTTGCTTTACAGTTGCAGGGCTGCCGGTATAGGTCTGGATGTTGTAGTCAAGGTACGGGCTCCGGTTTTCGTCAAAGACCGTGAACAGCGTCACAAATTCCCTGTCAACGTCCTTTGGAGATCCGTCTGCCTTTGTTTGGCCCTGCCTTGTGATGATTATCGGTCCCGCCAGTCCTGCGTTGGTATCCCCTGGCTCGTCTACGTGCGAGTGGTACATCCATGCAATGGAGCTTGGGTCACTGGGTCCAGGACCTGCGCGGGCTGGAACATGCCAGATGTATGTGTGCATTTCTCCTGGTGGCACAGCGTCATCATGCTTATCAGAAGTGCCATCATTGTAACCTGCGCCTTCTGAAGACTTTTCATAGAAAACTCCATGCGGGTGCATGCTGAAGGGGAAGCTGGCATTGTTCTTGAACACGACCTTGATGGTGTCGCCCACTTCTGCATGTATGACTGGACCAAGCAAACCAAGGTGCTTCCATTGTTCTGGAACCTCCTTTAGCGTGGTGAAAGTACCATCCGTGTATTCTCTATATGCTGCCTTGGTGTATGTCTTGCCTATCCTGTCCTTGTCGTTTTGGACAAACACTTCTTCTGTTTCTCCAAACGGCTGTCCTGTTATCTGATTTGTGTTGGTTGGCGCATAATCCCATGCAACTTCGTCTGCCGCTATGTAGTATGTGCGAGTTTTACCTGTCTGAACGGCTGCTGCAGTGCCAGCTGCGTGACTTTGCCAGTCCAAAAAAGGCTGGTAAGTAGCTGATACAACCAGCAGGGCCAGCGAGAGCCCCATAACGATTGTCAGTTTTGAGACCATGGTGCGCTGTCGGACAAACAGAATTTATGCCAATAATGCGATTTTCGTTCTCAAGAGTTAGAATGACTGTGCCGTGCAGCAGTCATTTTATATTCTGACGCCGCCATATCCGTTGGCTTGGAAAGACCGGCAAGAATAGTCATGCATATTGATTTTGACTACTTTTTTGCCCAGTGCGAGGAGCTGAGGAGGCCGGATATCCGGCAAAAACCTGTCGTTGTCTGCGTTTTTTCCGGCCGCACCGAGGACAGCGGCGTGGTGAGCACTGCCAACTACGTAGCCAGAAAGCATGGCGTCAAGTCTGGCATCCCCATAAAACTGGCCAAGTCGCGCCTTGCAGACGCACCTGACGCCTTGTTTCTGCCCCTTGACCGGCAGTACTACGAGCATGTGTCTGATGCCGCCATGTCTTCGATACGGGAAAATGCCGACCTGTTTGAGCAGGTGGGAATAGATGAATGCTACATCGATGTTTCAGGCCGCACGGATCTTGACGGTGCAAAAGATCTGGCCATCATGATAAAGACGGAGGTGCGCAATCAGGCCGGTATCTCTTGCTCTGTTGGAATAGCACCAAACAAGCTTCTTGCCAAGATTGCATCTGACATGCAAAAGCCTGACGGCCTGACTGTGATAGGGCCAGAGCACATGGCAGGCCTTGATGTTGACAAGATACCGGGAATAGGCCCCAAGACCAAGCAAAGGCTTGCCGAGCTTGGTGTGCAGACGGCCGGCCAGCTGGCAGCGATGGACATGTTTCAGCTGATAGAGGAGTTTGGCAAAAAATCTGCGGCCTACATCCACAATGCGGCGCAGGGTATCAACGACGAGCCGGTGGTCGAGTCGGAGGGCCAGCAAAAGCAGCTGATGAGGATAATGACTCTGAAGAAAGACGCCTCGGAGAGCAGCGAGATGTACGCAGACCTTGAAAGCCTGTGCAGGTCTGTTTTTCAAAGCGCAATGGAAAAGAGCCTGTCTTTTAGGACCGTGGGGATAATCCTGATCCTTGACAACCTGCAGAACGTTTCCCGGTCGCGGACGCTAAAGATGCATTCAAGCAGCCTTGATCTCTTTTTTTCGACAGCAAAATCCCTGCTGGATGAGACGATGAGTCTAGAAAAGATGAGCGTGCGGCGGCTTGGCGTGCGGGTGAGTGACTTTCAGAGCAGCGCGGGGCAGAACACGCTTTTTGACTTTATGAGATGATCATACCGGCGTTGCGCTCTGCTGCTGTCGCAACTTTCTGATCCGCTTGCTTTCGATGTACATCACTATACCCAGGAAAACTCCAAGCCAGGGAAGGAACATTATCTCGCCGGCCACCGAGTGGAAGGCCTCCCATTCCTTTACATCGGTGGTAACCACCATCGCGTAGAGCGTGAGGGAGATTATCCTTATGACGTTTACAGCGGCTGTGCCAAACGTTCCGATGGCAAAGTAGATCAGCTTTCGCCGGAGTGGGATCTCCATCTTGAGCAAAAACGCCAGCATGACCAGCGTGTAGATTATCATGCTGTGCACGCCGGCTGAGGGCCAGAACACCTGCAGGGCAAAGGGCCCCTTTAGGCCGTTTAGGACCAAGAGGTTTCCCCTGGCTGCCACGCCCTTGCCAATGTCCATGATGTTGTTGTCGATGAAGGTCACCACGGCCTGGTCTATCTGCAGGTATATCGGGACAATGAACTGCAGCGGGCCAAGCGAGTCGTACGGAAAGAACGCATCCAGCGACAGTATCACTGCCGTGCCGGCCAGGTATATGGCGCCTGCCGGGGCTATCTTGTACCATTTCTTGCCAAACAGCACCACCGCGGACGCGCCCACAAACATGGCCATGACGATAAAGTCCCACATCCAGACCCAGCTTAAGAGCAGCGAGACCTCAATGGACTCGCCGGTCTTTTGTATGGAGTCCCGTAGTCCGAAGGGCAGTGCGGCAAAGTATGTTATTGTAATTGCGGCAAGTATCAGAACGATGATGAAGCGCTTCTGGCTTACCTTGAGCTTTAATCCAACAAGCTCGGCAGCGATAAACGCCATGGCAAAGATAAAGCCGCCCCTGCCCTCGTTCCAGGCCAGACTGAAGGTATCAGAGTAAACAGCCATGGTAAATATTATCGGCGATATGAGGGCCAGCGTCACTGCAATGCTGGTGTTGATGCCAAATATGGTGGGCTGTTCTGAAGCCTGGCTTGGCGCGGTCTTGTCGCCTGACAAACGGGAAAATTTCGTGCTTGTCCGAATAAAAACGTTCTATGTTTTTATGGCCTCAGAAAACCACTTGGGGACAATGTCCTGAGCTGACTTGAGCAGATAGGTGATGCTGCTGTCCAAGATGTACGTTGTGGCAAAGTCTTCCGGACCCCGGACGCTGCGCCCATACGACTGTGCCAATCGCAAGACGGTGTGCCAGTTGTACCATTTGGGGTCTCGGTCCTTCATGGCAGACACCTTTTTGTCTGTCAGGTCTGGATAGGGTACCTTGACTATTATCTGAAACCTTGACAGCTCGTCTTTCAGGTCCACGCCCTGATGCAGGGAAGGTGATATCAGCACGGTGGGCCTCTTGCTTGCCGCATGCTTGGCCAGCACTTCCTCCCTGTCTAGGGCAGAGCCTGTCTCTATTAGCCTAGTTGCATTTTCCCGGCTCAGGTTTTCGCGGATGAACTGCAGCTGCATGTACGACGTGGTGTGGATTATGCCCTTCTCGTTTCTGTGTATGGACATGATGTTGTCTATGGCCTTGGCAATCTTGGGCAGGCTCTCGCTCATGGTCTTGGCGTTAAGCCAAGCAACGTTCATCAGTCGTATTGGCCGGTTGTTTATCGGAAACTCTGAATCTCGGATCTGGATGAACTTGACTTTCTGCGGGTCAAGGCCGGTCACCTTGCACATGTAGTCCTTGCTGAGTATCGTGGCGCTCATGAAAAGCGAGATGGTGCCCTTGTCCAGTATCTCGTCAAAATATCGGTGGGTTTCAAGGGGCGTCAGCGTGGCAGACTGGCACTGGCCGGATGGGTCCTTCTGCACGCCGGACACTATCCAGTTGCGCTTGTTTGACCGCATGTCGTACAGAGCGACCTCAACGTTCTTTTGCCGGTTTATCGCCTCGATGAGGTTTCTTTCCGTGTATGGCTCGATGACCCTTCCTGCCTCTATCGAGTCGGTGGCCAGCTCCACAAACTTTAGCAGTCGGTCATGAAAGTTGGCGCAGAATTCCATCCATGTCTCGACATCATCAAGCTGCTCCCTTGGCATCTGAAGCCGTGGAAGGAACCGCAGCGAGTTTTTGTTGATTGTCAGGCTCTTAAAGTCTCCAACCTCCCTTTCCAGCTGGTGGGCCTCGTCTAGCACCAGCAGTTTTCGAGTCTGAGTAGTGCCTGCATAGAAAATGTCAGATAAAAAGTAGTGGTAGTTGTAGACTGTGTGGCTGGCCCGCGCGCCTATCCATTTCTGGTGGAAGTAGTGGCAGGGTCTCCATTCCAGCTCGACGAGCTTTGACTGTTTTCTCAACCTCTCGATGTAGCCTTTCTCTGCAAGGCTGTCCAGCCTGACGGTTTCAGACGGCGTGCCCTCGCCTATGGTTCTGTAGTCCAAAAGCCGTGTCTTGTATGCGCAGTCGTACTCGGCATCCTTGACGCAGGGGCCAAAGTCGCAGTTCTCATCAAGACCCATGTCTTCCTTTACGATGCACGGAAAGTTTCCGCGCCCTTTTACTTCAAGGACAAATGGAAAGTCACGTCGGTACTGCGCCTGCAGGTCCTTTGTCGCGGTGCAGATGTGCGAGTTGCCCAGGTACCTTGCCATAGCGATGGCAACCGGCGTCTTGCCAAAGCCGGTGGGAGCCTCAAGGAAGATGTGCCTGTATCCGGACTTGATTGCCGACTCGATATCCAAAAGCGTGGAGCGCTGCTTTTCGCGCATCTGCTGGAATGGAAAGTAGGACAGAATCGACATTGATGACTACTCCTTGCCTCTGGCAGGATCGTACAGCCAGCAGCGCACGTACCCTGTCTCTGTCTTGAATTCTGGCGGTGTTTTTTTGCAGACATCCATGGCATGTGGGCAGCGGTCGTAAAACCTGCAGCCTTCCTGCGCGTTGAGCAGGTTTGGAGGGCTTCCTGGTATAAAGTGGATCTTTTTGCTGTCAGACCTGAGCCGGGGGACTGCGGCAATAAGGGCCTGCGTGTACGGGTGCTTGGGGTTTTTGTAGATATCCTGCGTGGATCCCACTTCTATCAGCTGGCCGCCGTACATTATGGCGATCTTGCTTGCCAGCTGGGAGACAAGCCCAAGGTCGTGGCTGATAAGGATGACTGTGATGCCCTTTTCTTCCTGCAGTCTTTTTAGCAGTTTTATTATCTGCGACTGCACAAGCACGTCAAGGGCAGTGGTAGGCTCGTCTGCTATCAGGAGGTCTGGCTCCAAAAGCAGGGCCATGGCTATGACAACGCGCTGCTTCATGCCGCCGGACAGCTCGTGAGGGTACCTAGACGCCACCGACGGGTCAAGGTCCACCTGTTCCAAGGATTTGGTTATCTTGTCGTGATAGTTGCCTTCAAAGCCGTGCTCTTTTAGGATCTCGCGCAGCTGGCTTTCTACAGTGTAGACAGGATCAAGGGCATTCATGGCGCCCTGAAAGACCATGGCTATCTTTTTCCAGCGCACCTTTCTGTTGAATTCCGAATTCGATAACCTGGAAACGTCTTGGCCGGCAAGAACTATCGAGCCTTCGACTATTCTACCGGGGGCCTGTATCGAGCGCATCAATGCCGCTCCAAGGCTGCTTTTCCCGCAGGCAGACTCGCCCACTATTCCAAGGGACTCGTTTGGTACAAGTTCAAGGTCCACCCCGTCGACGGCCTTGACCGGGCCGGCCTCTGTCAAATAGTACGCCTTTAGGCCGGACACTGCAAGTTTCTTGTCTGCCGGGGTGACCATCTGATCGCAGGGCTCCCTGCTGCCTATAATACGTTGTTCTTCATACCGGTTATATGGCAGTCAATTAAAATAATGCAAGTTTATAACAGGAGTCCAGGCTTGAAGGTTCCCATCTGCTCGTTTGACGCCAAGACCGGCGTTCTCTGTGCCAAATGCGAGGCAAGACTCCAGTCCGGATCGCTGACACAGGATGACGTGGATGCGTCCATCAAACTCTCCCGGGTTGCCAGCAAAAGCCAGGAGGTCGACAAGTTCACGCTGGTCAAAAGCGCCAGGGTGGACGACGACTTTGTGCTGGTTTTGAGGAATCCCGACGTCATGGCTTTGCGCAGAAATCAGGCCCTCTCAGAAAGGATAGGAAAGGAGTTTGGCCAGAAGGTCTGGTTCTTGGAATCCGAGTCGTCAGAACGGCAGTTCGTTGAAAGCCTGTTCTACCCAGCCAGGGTACTGAGCGTCAACCAGTTCTGGCTTCCAGACGGCAAGGTAACAAAAGTAGTTGTGGCTGGCAGGCCTGACCAGAAAAAAGACATTGTCAAGATCCAAAAGATAGCCAAGGCTGTCAGGAACATCGAGCTTTTAGTCGAGTTTGAAAACAGGTGATCAAGATGACAGACATACATAGAACCCATTATGCAAGCCAGCTGGGAGAGGACCTGGTTGGAAAGCAGGTCCGCATCGGCGGCTGGATTGAAGACATACGCGATATAGGCAAACTTGCATTCATCACGGTCCGCGACGTGACTGGCGCTTGCCAGCTGGTGGTGACCGGCGACAACGTGCCGCTGGCCGTCCAGACACCAAGGCAGTCTGCCATCGTTGCGGCCGGCACGGTCCAGAAAAGCAAGGCCAAGGATTTTCCAATAGAGGTCAAGGTCATAGAATTCACCGTGCTTACACCGGCGGTCCATCCGCTTCCCATAGACCCGACAGGGAGAGTCGAGTCCTCCTTTGACAAGAGGCTTGACGCGCGGGCGCTGGACCTGAGAAATCCGCGAGTTGCCGCCATCTTTAGGCTTCGCTCCGCCGGACTGCAGGTTGTACGCGATACCCTTACCGGCGAGGGGTTCATGGAGGTTAACACCCCCAAGGTGATTGGAAGCGCCAGCGAGGGCGGCGCCAACCTGTTTGGGTTTGACTACTTTAAGCGTAAAGCATACCTGGCCCAGAGCCCGCAGCTGTACAAGGAGCAGCTGACCCTGGGACTTGACCGCGTCTTTGAGATAGGTCCGTACTTCCGGGCAGAAAACTCGCATACGGTGCGGCACCTCTCAGAATTCATATCCGTCGATGTCGAGGCCGCCTACATGGACTACGAGGACGTCATGGACATCGTCGAAAGGCTGGTTGGAAACGTGATCCGCGAGTTCCGCGAAAAAAGGCGGGCCGATGTCGAGACCGCAGGATTAAAGACAGACCTGTCCTTTAACAAGATAGACCGGCTGACCTACGAGCAGTGCCTTGAGGAGCTGTCCAAGGAAGGCGAGAAGCTGCAGTTTGGAGACGACCTGTCCGACGCGGCCTTGCGCAGGCTGGGCGAGATGCACCGCGGGTTTTACTTTATCATGGACTGGCCGCTAAAACTCAAGCCGTTTTACATACATGAAAAGGAGGACAACCCCAAGCTGTCCAAGTCCTTTGACCTGCAGTACGGCTACCTGGAGCTGGTATCCGGCGGCCGCAGGCTGCATGACCCGGAAAAACTGAGGAGCCGGCTGGCAGAGCAGGGTCTCAATCCTGCCAGCTTTTCAGAGCACCTGAAGGCCTTTGACTGGGGGATGCCCCCGCACTCTGGGTGGGGCCTTGGCTTTGACAGGCTGATGATGGTTCTCACCGGCTCGCAGAACATCCGCGACGTAGTTCTGTACCCCCGTGACACGGAGCGGCTTACGCCCTAACGACCATCTTTACTTCCCGGACTTTGTCGTCAAACACCCATGCACCAAACCTGTTCTGGGTGGTGGAATATATCAGCCAGACGACGGGGTTTATTTCCATGTATTTTTCGTCTGTCCGTGAGGGCACCGGCGACGACGGGTGTGAGTGGAAAATTCCAATCACCTCCAGCTCCTTGCTTTCCGCAAGCTTGTAGGCCGTCAGCAGCTCTTCTGACGGGATGGTAAAAGAGACCTCTGAAAGGCCGGCGTTTGCAATGGTCAGGACTTCGACTACGCTTGATTCCTTGCCCAGAAGAAGCGCGCAGGACTCGTTTGGAAGCGATTGCTTGGCCAGGTCTTCCAGTTCTGCCAGCTGTCTTGTTGTAAGGGTTATGTGCATTACTCGACTATGACTTTGCCGGTCATAAACGGATGTAGGGTGCAGAAGTAGTTGTAATCTCCTGGCTTGTCAAACACAAAGGAGAAAGTCTGGTCCTTCTTCATGAACTTGGAATCAAAGACGCCATCTGGGCTCACCTTGGCAGCATCGCCAGAGGTTACGGTGTGCAGGGCAGAATCATCGTTCTTCCAGGTAACCATGCTTCCCACGGTTGTCTCGACTGTAGCCGGACTGTAAAACTCGCCATTGGTTGGGGCCGACGCTCCAAATACTATGGAGACTGCGGTCACCGTTGCCGCCGGTGTGGGTGCGCCAGACGTATCGCCGGGCGCCGTGGTTGGGGGCGTAGTCGCTTCTGGGCTTTCACCAGCGCTTTGGCCAGTGCCAGCTGCGTTGACTGTCAGCATGCCCCTCATGAAGGGGTGCAGCGTGCAAAAGTACTCGTAATCGCCCTCAGCCAGAGTCGAGGTATCAAGAAGCCATGTGGCTTTTGCGTTGATGATCCCCGAGTCAAAGGACTTGCCGTCGTCGACAAAGCTGGTAACAGTATGCGGCGCGGTGTCCTCGTTTGTCCATTCAACACCGTCTCCCTTTGAAACCGACAGGGGGTCCGGCTCGTAATCTGAATTGCCCTCCGAAGACGCGCCGGCAAGTATCTTTGCACTGATGACGTTGGCTGGCCTTGCCGGGGCTGCGGCAGGAGCCGGGGCTTTGCTTGTTTCTTCCTCCGGTGCTGGCGGCTTGGGAGCTACGATACTAAAGAAGTAGAATGTCAGGCCGGCTACTATTGCCGCCGATATGAAAATTATTCCAAGGGCCTTGGTGTACTGCGGCTTTCTATACGAGACCACGGTAAGGACAGCAGCAGGAACTCCAATGGCGATCATCAAGCCTATGTAAGAGTAGATGCTTGGGACCTGGCCGCTTACGGTCACCGCGCCGGCTACGCCAAAGGTAACAAGGAACCCCAAAGTAAGAAAAGTGGCAG
Source organism: uncultured Nitrososphaera sp. (assembly GCA_964556935.1). Taxonomy (GTDB): domain Archaea; phylum Thermoproteota; class Nitrososphaeria; order Nitrososphaerales; family Nitrososphaeraceae; genus Nitrososphaera. The sequence continues at coordinate 25,728 of CAZKXR010000026.1, read as the reverse complement.
ACTTGGCCCTTCCGGACATGGGAAATCCGTCCTTAAACAGGCCGGGGACAAGAAATATCATTCCAATGAACATGGTCAAGATCGAAACAGCATGCATGCCGTCAAGGAAGGTCTTGGCGATGCCAGAAACCGATACAGCTACACCAACAATACCAATGCTGGTAAGACCAATACCGGGGGTCAGCAGGTCCCAGTCCGTCATGTTTGGTAATGGTGGGCATTTCTGGCATAATTAATCTTTTCTGGACCTCTAAAATATTTGATAATCTGTGTTATTATCAAAAGGCAAAAAAATCAGCCAGATTGTCCGCTTCGGACCTGTTTGAAATCGGAGATAATGATACCGTCTGGGATGCATGGCTGACCACGGTCAACCTGCTGGACATGCTTGAGCGGTCCCAGCGATTGGCCGGGCTTTACGACTTTGCCAGAACGCGGGAGATGATATCCCGCATATACCATACTGCAGAATCACATAGCATAGACAAAGGCGCCTGCAAATGCGGGCTGTCTGAAGCAGAACATGCCCTGCTCAAGCGCAAGATCATGACTTTTTTTAAGATGCAGCTGACAAATTTGAAACGTTTTGTCTACTGAAGCTATGTGGCGAATAAATTAAATGCAAGCAACGGCAGAACAATCCAGAGGCAGCTTCTGTGACTGCACGTGATATTATCGAAGTTTCAAAGCCCCGGATAGTGGTAGTTCTAGTCATAACAGCAGTCACATCGCTTCTGGCCGCCACGAGGTTTGATAGTACGCCCGATGTTGCGTGGGACGTGACTGCCTGGCAGCTGGGTTTTCTAACCCTTGCCGGGGCGCTTGCTTCCATGGGTTCCAGCGCGCTCAACCACTATTACGACAAGGACATCGACAAGATAATGGGCCGGACCGCCAACAGACCAATTCCCGCCGGAAGATTGTCTGCCAATACCGTGCTTGCCTACGGGATCGGGATAAGCGTGCTGTCTGTTGTCATCGCATGGTTCACGCTTAACCCGGTAGCAACGGGCATGATAGCCCTTGGCATATTCTTTTACGTGATAATATACACTGCCTGGCTCAAGCGCCGCGATGCCTCCAACATCGTCATAGGCGGCTTTGCCGGCAGCGCGGCATCGATGGCCGGGTGGGCTACTGCAACCGGCTCAATTGACCTGCTTGGCTTTCTGGTCGGCTGGATAGTCTTTATGTGGACGCCTCCGCACTTCTGGTGCCTGGCCATCAAAGCAAGAGAAGAGTACGCCAGCGTCAGGGTGCCGATGCTTCCCGTTCTTGTAGGGAACCAGAGGACGGCCAGCTACATATTACTAAACACTGCAATTTTGCTGCCGTATTCCATCGCCCTGTACTTTTTCGGCCTTGGCCTTTTGTACACAATAGTTGCCGCCATTTCTGGTGGCCTGATGCTTGCATACCACTACAAGCTGACCAAGAACCCCACGCCAGAGTTTGCCTGGAAGGCGTACAAGGTTACCGCGCCATACCTTGTGATAATATTCGTGGCCCTGGCAGTGGACGCATATTTCTATTTCAGGATTTAAGCTTCTGCAACCTCGATTCTGCGCTTGTCTTTGGTCACCCATGATACCCGGATAAGTCCAAAGATCTCCAAGTCTAGCAGGATCTTGTTCAGGTCGGCCTCCGGTAAAGCCAAGCCTTCCTTTGTCAGCGAGTTCATCAATTCCGCGTCGGTCAGGTTGCCGGCCTGCTTGATCTTTTCATACACGTGGTTTCGGAGTGGGTAGTTCACCTGTATCACCTGTAAAGTCTCTTGACGGCGTATAATAACCAACAAGCATAATTAGATTGCTTTTTGGGTTCTGCCAAATGTTGGCTGATTCTTCCTGATTGCTATTATGAAACTTCAAAATGATGGTCCAGTTTTTCACCGTACTGTATTACTTCAAGGGTATATTTTCCTGCTTGGCTTATTGAGGGTTGATGTATGTTGGCTTCAGGTGGCAGTGCTGACAATCTTTCCTTCGAGTTCCACACATCATTAATTTCATGAGGATGGTTGCAGTCTGGATCACCACCGCCCATCAAGTTCACTGTTTCATAAATCCAGACAACGTCTCCTGCTGAATCCCTTATCCGTATGTTGGGAGTTTCAACGCAATTAGTACCGTACCCTTTTACATTTAGCGTAAAGTCTATGGTCTCTCCCTTAGAGTATGTTTCCTTTATGCCTTCAATTGTCAAAGTCATGTGGGGGTATCGTCCAATGTAATGCAGGGGTGACGAGCTTACAAAAGAAGCGTTTGCTACCGCGGCAAATATAACGATAAAACCGATTCCCAATGCCAAGCCCACAATTACTGGTACAGTTGAGCCATTACTTGCCAATACTGCGGGGGCAATCTCTGTGCTGTATAATTATATTTTTGTCCAAACCACTCATTTATTACGTTGATCCGCTTGTTTTGTTGACATGCTGAAGCCAGAATTAGGTGATGTGTGGTGCATTGATGAAATGATGCTGAACGTTAAGGATACTCAGAAAACAGGCGTGGGATTTTACGATTGGGCTTGGTCGATAATTTCACCTCAGACAAGATTTGTTCTCGCTGTGGAGATAAGCAAGCGCCGTGAAACTGATGATGCTAGAAGCATTATTGCCAAAGGTAAGGAAAATGCCAAGGGTCAAACACCAAGCTAAGTTTCTGATTCTCTGATGTCCTACAGGGATGCTTTCATGAAAGAACTTGATGCGAGAAAGACACTTCATATCAAGACAAATGCGATAAGGGACGGGTTTCAGAACAGACCCATTGAGAGATATCACAATGAGTTAAGGGCAGTAGCCAAGAGCAAGCGCGGACGGTAATGACAAGTCAGCCCAAGATTTCATTGATGGCTACCGCATTTTCCACAATTATGTTAGACCTCATACTGGTCTACCAGAGCAGCAAACACCGGCAGAGGCTGCAAAGATTGACCTAAACTTGAATCCCCAAAATAGACTGAAAGATTTGATTGCAAAAAGCGCCGCGCAAAAAGAAATTGCTGGAGGCAAATTTGCGGTGCACCTTGGAAATAGGATTCAGCATGTTGAGACTCTCAATGAAAAGACTGTGTGCGGGTTAAGCCTAAATGTTGGATGGACAAACAGATTTGGAGAGATCAACGACATATTGAGTGCATCAATTTGCATGGCTTGCAAAGGGCAAGGATAGCTGCTGGATAAAGATGCAAGGTTAACAGCTAGTTGACCTTTTCCTCGTTAAGTTGGCTTGATGTTTCTAAAATTAAGGTATAAAGCTATGTCGTATGCTATCTTTAATGCCCCGCCTACGACAAAACTCGATAACGGGGGAGTGTAAGATCCCCTGTGTGGACACGGTTGGATTCTATCGTGAGCGGACCACCCCCTTGCCCGACTGGCGCAGAACAGTGAAATGACAGTAGGTGTCCTTGAGGTCGAGGGCGATTGAGGCCATCGTCTTGGTGGTACCACTGCCGATCTCCGCGAGGTTGAACTCGATCCCATTCGGGAGGTTGATGCGGACGCGATGCTCAGCCCCCGTCGCAGGGCTTCGGATCGGACGGGCGGTGGACTCGAGCACGTCGGGGATCACGATGCGTGCTTTTCGGCGCTCGATATTGATGTCAAAGTCGATGTGTTTGAAAAGCGGGGGATGGACGGTGCTTGACATCATCCGATAGACCCACCAATGGGTCGCCCCCTCATTGGTCTCGCCACCGTACAGGACGGTAGCAAGAGCGTCTCGTTGCTTGCCGTCCGCCCGCTCATCGATGACGGCCTGACACTCGCCGTTGCCCTCGTAGATCGGTCCCGGCCAGGCGTAGAGGAGGGCTGCGCCGAGGCCATCGAGCGCCACGTCTCCAAAGTGACCCTTATCGATGCGAACGGCCGCGAAGCCGCGACAGTCTCCGTGCGTGGGGCGGCGTGACTCGAACTGACAAGGACAGGCGTAGTCGCAGTTGCAATTGCTGAACTCGACTCCTTCGATGTACCAGTCAACCTGTGCCATGGTGCCCTCCGTCAGAACTACCTCCCGACGACATGATGATGCTCGTGTGCTGCGCCAAGACGACGAGGATGACGGGAAGCGGAACGCGGGCGATGTTCATGGCTGCCTCCCGCTGACTGAGTGGCTGGAATATCGATTTTGTTCTGATTGCCAGGCGTCTTGCGTCAATCATGATCATATTTTATCACATGAAAAGGTTTGCTTGTAATCTTTGATGAAATTGTCATTCTTGTCTCCTACATGTTTCTTTACATCTGTAGCCTTCACCACTCTTCCCTTTCGTATAGCACCATTGGGATACCTGAAGGAAACCTTGCATCCGACATTGCGGATTACTGCCATAGAATGATGGATGGCAATGCTAAAAGATAAGGTTATCATCCTAAGTTAACGCTTTATCCACCAAAGTTAACAGTCAGCCAGCTAATTGAAAATGCGCCCAAAAGTTACCAGTATAATTTTTTGCATCATCGGAAAAACCATAATGATTTAGTCAAAAGTCTTATACGTCAGGACAGATCCTTGGATAGCCTTTGACATATCCGACACTTGTCAATATAGCAAGTCAACTAAAGCCGAATGCCAGAACTGTACCAATTCCCATGGGGCGCTTCTTGAAAAACTATAACCACTTCTTTCTTGTCTATCTTCAAGATCTTTGCTATGTCATCTGTGATCGCTTCTGCCAGCCTGTCTTTCTCAGCTTGACTTTTCCCGCTGTACATGGCCACGGTTACTATGGGCATGACGAAAATTAGCGGACAAAAAGATAAACATTTTGCAAAAGCAGATGCTCCTTCAGCCATGACCCCGAGCCAGCAGTAATCAGTTTCACCCGATTTTTTGGCAGTGTCCCTTGAACTACAGTATTTACTGCAGAAGGTTGATCCTAGCCGTAATAGGATCTATCCATCGGTTTTGGCATGGCGTATGTCAGGCTTTTGCGGACAGACTCGTACCAGTCCTCCACTTCCTTGGTGACCGACGGCCGAACAGCCCGCAGAGCCTTGGCAAAATCCGCGTTGGAGACGGTCTGCGACTTGTTCTGCATCGCGCTCACGGCGGCCTCCCTGCACAGTGCAGCAATATCTGCGCCGGTAAAGTTCTTTGTGGATTGGGCAAGCCCTGTCAGGTCGACGTCCTTTTCAAGCGGCATGTGCTGCGTCATTATCTTTAGAATCTCCTGCCTTGACTTATCATCTGGCTGGCTGATGTAGACGATGAGATCAAACCTGCCGGGCCGAAGAAGCGAGGCATCCACAAGGTCTGGCCTGTTGGTTATGCCAATAACAATGACTCCAGAGTTGCCTGCATCGTCTATCTCTGTCAAAAGCTGGCTTACCACGCGCTCGTTTCCAGAGATATCGTCGCCGCCCCCACGTGGCCGAGCAAGTGAGTCCAGCTCGTCAAACACCACAACGCATGGCGAGGAGGCTTTTGCCTTACGGAATATCTCGCGGATTGCCTTTTCTGATTCACCGACCCACTTTGATAGGACCTCGGGCCCGCGCACTATGATGATGTTGGTGTTGCTTTCCGTTGCCAGAGCCTTGGCTATCAGGGTCTTGCCGCATCCTGGCGGGCCGTACAGCAGCGCGCCCCTTGGAGGCTTGATGCCCATCTTGGTAAAACTTTCCGGCTCTTTTATCGCGGTTATCAGGTTGTCATGCAGTATACGCTTGGCCTCGTACAGGCCGCCGACATCGCTCCACCGGACCTTGGCGACTTCGACGTAGAACTCGCGCATGGCAGTGGGTATTATCTCCTTCATGCCGTCGCGAAAGTCTTTGTTGGTTATCACCATCTGCTCTAGGATCTCCGGCGAGATCTTGTCTCCCTCCAAGTCTATCTCCGGCAGGTATCGTCGGAGCGCCTTCATGGCCGCTTCACGGCAGAGAGCCTTTATGTCAGCACCGGTGTAGCCGTGCAGGTCGTTGGCCAGCTCTGACAGGTTTATCTCGTCTGCCAGTGGCATTCCCCGGGTATGGATCTGCAGGATCTCAAGCCGTCCTTCCGCGTTTGGCACGCCGATTTCTATCTCGCGGTCAAAGCGGCCGGGGCGCCGCAACGCAGGGTCAAGGCTTTCCGGCCGGTTGGTCGCGCCAAGCACTATTACTTGGCCGCGCTCGGACATGCCGTCCATCAGAGCCAAAAGCTGCGCAACGACGCGCTTTTCAACATCACCAAAGGCCTCCTCCCGCTTTGGGGCTATGGCGTCTATCTCGTCAATGAATATTATGCTTGGAGCCGATTCTTTGGCCTCCTTGAAGATGTCGCGCAGCCTGGCCTCTGTCTCGCCGTAGTACTTGTTCATTATCTCCGGCCCGTTTATCACGTAAAAGTTGGCCTCAGACTCGGCTGCCAGCGCCTTGGCTATCAGGGTCTTGCCGGTGCCTGGCGGCCCGTACATCAAAATGCCGCTGTGGGGCTCGATTCCAAGCCTTGCAAAGACTTCAGGATGGCGCATGGGAAGCTCTACTATCTCCCGGAGGCGGCGTATCTGCTCGCGCATCCCGCCTATCTCCTCGTACGTTACCCGCGGCTTTTTGTCCATGGAACTTGCCGCCATTATGTTTAGCCGCGTTGATCGCTCTATTCTGACGATGGCCTTGGGCGATATCTTGGCCACCTTAAAGTCCATGGGGTTTCCAAGTATTATCACGGATATGTCGTCGCCTTCGTTAATAGGAAAACCTCTCAGGCGGCTTTTGACAAACTCACAGAATTCCTTGTCAACGGTGATGTTGCTGTCCCCCACCGGCATCAGGGTCACGGACCGGGCTGTCTTGCTTTCGCCCCTCTGTATGGTGAGAAGATCGTTTAGGCCCACGCCGGCGTTCTTTCTTGTCTGGCCGTCGATGCGGATGATGTCTGCCTCCTTCTCCTCCTCGTCTGCCGGCCAGGCAGTGACTGCCGTTGATCTTTTGCCGACCAGCTGGATAACCTCGCCGGGTTTGACGCCCAGCTGATCCATGCGACGCGCATCAAGTCTGGCGCGTTGCTTGCCCACATCCCGGTGCTTGGCCTCTGCAACACGCAGCTGCACTGAAGGCAACTCACCATCTGTCTTGGACTTCTTCAATGCGGCAGGCCTCCGGAGTATGCGGTCATTAGTTTTACTTCATCTTGACTGACTGTCTGCTGATGTTCATCACTTCTATTTCGCCGACGCCTGAAACGCTGTGGATGGCCTCTTCCAGCTTGTCCATCTGGCCCTCGCTGTCATCAAGCAAAAAGTCGGCAACCAGTGCATGAAGACCAAAGGCCAGCGGCTCCTTGGCATGCCCCCTCAGCTCCATGCCTGCGGGTACGCTTCCCTTCAGGCCTTGCGCGACGGCGTCAACGTTGACGTCAGAGTCGGCAGGCAGTATCTTTATCCTTGCAACAAGACGCGCCATTTCTACGGACCCTCAAAACCGCAGCCAACACACTTGTATGGCCTTGCAAACTCGCGGCAGCTTTCACAGCGCCAAAGTAAGACATAGCCACAAGACGGGCAGTAGAATTTTACACACTCATCGTTAGGCATGATGGGCCTACTGCATGAAGTGCAGACCGGCAACTGCATCTGTTTAGACATACACGATTCATGCATAAATATCCGAATTTATATCTTATCTTGGCCGTCAAACAGCCGGCGGATTTCGTTTCCAAGCAAGGCCTTGACCAGCCGAGGGGCGCTCTTCTTCAGTATCTTGGAAAGCGCCGCGGAATGAAAGTCAAAGTCATCACCCTCTGCATTGTCCAGCTCGTCTTTTGGAACAGCCGAGAAAACCTCGTCTATGGTCTTGTTGTCCATCCGCTCCAGCAGCTTTCTGGCCAAAAGCATCCTGTCAAACTCGGATCCAAAGACGGACGTCCAGTTCTTTTCATACTCTAAAAGCAGCCGGTCGTCCTGATTTTTAAAAGCCGTAGCCACGGCCCTTCCTGCAAAAAGGCCACCCATGCCGCAGCTGTATATGCCGCCGGCAGTGGTCGGCTTGGTCTGGCCGGCCGCATCGCCTACCAGGATTGTCCTGCCCTCCACAAAGCTCTTGAGGGGGCCGCTAACCCAGATGGGGGCGTAGACCTTGCGTATGATGGAGTACCTGCCCTTGCTGTCCATGTAGGACTTTAATGCTCCGGCGGCGTTTATTGCCCTGCCGGCAACGCCTACCTTGCCTTTGCCGGCACCGGTGGGAATTATCCAGGCAAAAAAGCCAGGGTACTTCTCGCTGTCAAAGGCCACCTCGATGGTATCGCGCTCTATCCAGTCGGCGTAGACTTCGTACTGGGCCGACTGCAGCACCCCGTTTCTGTCCCGGTTGATGATGGAGCTAACGCCCCTTGCATCGACAAAATAGTCGCAGGTAAGGTCGCCCTCAGAAGACTTGACAGTGTAGTGGGGACCATCCCTTGATACAGAACGGACGGAGCACTTGACTCGGATCTCCGCGCCGGCCCGCTGCGCCTGAAAGGCCAGCTGCTTGTCCAGCGCCCGTCTGTCTAACACCACCACCTTTTGTTTTTCGGCGTTCAGCTCAAAGCCGCTTTTTGGAGAGCGGACCCTTGCCTTCTTTATCGCGCTGTTTTCAACGGCGGCCGGGTCAGGTATCACACCAATGTTTGCAAGGCCGGTCATGCTCACAAGCCCGCCGCAGTGCTCCGGCGTACCGATTTCAGAATCCTCCTCAAGGACTGACACGGAGACTCCGGCCAGTGCGGCCTCGCGGGCAGCTACAAGTCCGGATACGCTGCCTCCTGCCACGATGACCTGAAAATCAGACAAGGACTAGCAATCTATTTTTCACTCTATTAATTAAACTATGACGCGATTGGAATTCAAGCAAGTGATGGTGGTAAGAAGAGACCTGGGCATGGGAACCGGCAAGATAGCGGCGCAGGTTGCGCATGCCGCCGTGATGGCTGCAGAGCGCACCAAGCAGCGAAAGCCAGAATGGTTTGAATCCTGGTTTTACGGCGGCCAGGCCAAGGTTGTAGTCAAGGTCAGCAGCTTTGAAGAACTGATGCAGGTCCGGCAGCGAGCGGAGGCCCTCAGCCTGCCGGTGGTCCAGGTGCAGGATAGCGGCCTTACCCAGATCCCGCCGGGAACAACAACGTGCATAGGGATAGGCCCCGCGCCGTCGGATCTGGTAGACAGGGTAACAAGCGACCTAAAACTGCTCTAGCGCCGGCTTATCAGAATTATTCCAAGCACTATCAGGCCAGTGGCGATCCCCTGAAACACGCTTATCGACTCGCCAAGGGTGAGGGCGGCCACCGCTATCCCGAATATGGGAACGGTGGAGAACACCGACATGGTCTTGATGGTCCCAATCCGCTTGATGCCTTCAAGAAACAGCAAGAGGGCGCCGCCAAACCCTGACGCGGCCATGCCGATTATCAGCGGCCAGAGGTCTGTATTGATTGCCGCAATGGCACCTCCTCTGCCGGCAGCCACGGCGATGGCAAGCATGGCGCCCCCGCCTATCAGTGACTTGAGCATCGCCATCTTGGCTGGGCTCATGTCAGAGAACACGGTCAGCCTCCTGCTGAGGTTGTTGTCAACAGCCCAGAGTGACATGGCTGCCAGTATCATGATGTTGCCGGCGTTAAACTGCAGTATCGTGTCGGAGAACTCCATGTTGGTGGTGGCCATGAACAGGCCGATTATGACCAGGATGACGGCAAAAAGCCCTCTCCGACCCTTGGGCTTTTCTCCAAAGAACACAGATGACAGGATTATCGTGAACAGAACCTCGCCGTTGGTAAGTATGGACGCATCGGAGGCCTCGGTCTGCTGAAGCCCGTACATCAGCAAAAGCGGGGCAGCTACGGCGCCAAACGCGGTTATCGCCAAAATATACTTGGACTCACGCGTCGATTTCAAGCGGAATGAGGCCCTAGCAAAGGGTATCAGCGAAAGGCCGGATATCAGGTAAACCAGCGCCGACAGGCTGAGGGGGTCAACCGTGGCCAGCGGCACCTTGGCTATAGCAAACACTGAGCCGAAAAGCGCGGATGCAAACAAAACCGACAGGTAACCGAGATACCCCCGCTGCTTCGTGCCCGGCGGCGTTACCTGCGTCAAGCAGAAGACATTGTCCGTCGCCCTATATTATGTCTGCTTTGTAAAAGATATATTTGGACAGGGCAGGATTCTTGCCATTGCCCGGCAAGAGCGGATCTTCTAACAAGAGGATTATCATTTACGCCGTCATGGGAATTCTCGTTGTAGCAGCTTTTTCCGTAGCCATGCTTGGCAGGAACCCTGCCAGTAATAATGATGAAATCCAGAAAAACCTGGAGGAGTCAAGACAGCAGCAACTGCAGCTGTTCAGGGCCCAATATTGCGGGCAAGACGCGGTGGCTAACTCCAACGCCTACGTAACTGAATACGTCCTGCCAAACGAATGCGAGATGCCTTTTGGCATCACAGCGGAAGGCGACAGCGTCTACTATACATCATCAAAGAACGGCTCGCTTGGTCTCTTTGCCGACGGCAAGTTCCAGGAATTCCTGGCCCCCTCATGGCCGACGCGGTCAAACCCCATCGAGTTTTCCATGACATGGGCTGCCAAGACCGACTCGGCTGGCAACGTCTGGTTCACCGACGACAAGGCAAACCTGCTCTGGAGGTTCAACAAGGCAGCCGGCACCTTTGATTCCTTCAATGCTCCAGCAGCCCAGCCAATCTCCTTTGATTTTGATTCTGACGGTAACATGTACCTGGTTGGCGTCAGGTCTGCTTCGCTGTTCTTTGGTGAAGTTTCAAAGATGAAAAGCGGCACCTCTGATGGCTTTACGGAAATAAATCTGCCCCTTGACGGCTTCAAGGACGTAACCGAGTTCAAGATAAGCTCTGGCTCTGTTGTAGTTGATAAGGAGAGAAACGCCGTCTGGACATCAGTTCTTGCCTTCCAGGAAAAGGGCCAGGTCTTCCGCTACGACACGGTAACCAAGCAGATCAGGATTTACGACCTGCCGCAGGAACTCAACTCGCCAGTGGGCCTTACGGTGGACGATTCTGGAAACGTTTGGGTCACGGACCATGGCACCAGCGTATTCTTTAAACTGGATCCAGCCAGCGGCAGTCTGACAAAGTACACTACGTCGGTGGCATCAGATCGGATATACGGTGGTCCGGCGCCGCCCAACGCCTACACGCTGCCGTACTGGATTGAAAAAGCACCGGACGGCGCGATCTGGTTCAACCAGCATTTTGGAAACAAGATAAGCCGGTTTGACACCATGACTGATACGATGGTGGAGTACTGGATCCCCACGCAGAATGAAAAAAATTGGAACTGCCCTGAAAACGCGACAAGCTGCGGAATTGCCAACGCCCTCCAGTTCTCGGTGGGCCCCGACGGGCAGGTTTGGTTTACTGAATGGACCGAGAACAAGATAGGCCGCATCGATTCAAAGGCCCGGATCCCCTTCTCAGTTTCAGCAGACGACGATGTAACCGTGAGAAAGGGCGATAGCACAGAGATCAAGGTGACGGTGAACTCTTTAGCTGATGTAAAGGGCAAGATGGCTGCCTCCGGCACGTTTACCAACACGGGCCAGTTTGGAAGCTCAACAGGCATATTCAGCGAATCTGACGTGTCATTGACTGGCGAAAGTTCAAAGCAGGTTTCCTTTGTATTAACGCCGGCAGCAGACCTTGCCTCCGGCCAATACATCCTGATGCTTGGAATGGATACCGGCGACGTGGCAGTGCTCAAGGCCGTCAGAGTCAACGTAATATAAGACAAAATCAGACAGGATCCTTGATGTCTGCCGACGAATACCCCGTTACCGTCAGCGAGGGCAGCATCAAGCTCAAGACCGACAAGATGGCAACAGACCAGCTGTACCACTGCATACTTGAGGGCAAGGTCTTTTTGTTCTACAAAGACGATCTGGGGCTTTTGCACTGCTACGAGGTAGAAGACAAGAACGCCGTCGAGGAGATAGTGAAAAACCCGTCAGATATTGAAAACATACTCAAAAAGTACGCCGGCGTCTAGAGACGATTTATCGATAAACATTATATTCTACCGTGCGGAACAGATGCCAACGTTGTCTGCCAGCACCAACACTACAAAAAGCAAGGAAAGCAACAAGATCTTCATCGGCAAGAAACCGCTTATGACCTACGTGACTGCGGCGCTGGTCCAACTGGCAAACGAGCCAACGGTCGTCATAAAGGCAAGGGGCAAAAGCATCACAAGGGCCGTGGACGTGGCGCAGATCATTGTCAAGAGGATGAACAGCATCGGGTACACGATAGGACCCATTACGCTAGGCTCAGAACAAATGCAGTCAGAAGACGGAAAGGTCAGAAGCGTTTCAACGATCGAAGTCCCGGTTTCACGGACGAAATAACTTTTTTTCTTGTATTTTTCGTGAACTGTACAAAGTTATGTACACGAACCATGTGGTTTAATATTGTTGCACCGGTACTGTATCAGTGTTGAAGATTCTGGTCCCGTACGATGGATCAAAACCATCAGATAACGCTTTCAATCAGGCTGTCCGGCTCGCCGAGGCGACAAAAAACAGCTCGGAAATAATTCTGCTGCACGTGTTGCCAGAAATCCCGGTTCCTGCAACGTTTGAGCGCCCAGTCCGTTCCCAAAAAACAGGCAAGGCAATACCGCCATCAGAATATGTTCAGGAGCTATACGAAATTATGAAGTCAAACGCCCAGGAAATGCTCAACAAAAAGAAAGCCGAAACGGCTCACATAACCACCAAGCTATCTGCAGGCAGGACTGTCGACGAGATTCTAAAATGTGCCAAAGAAGAGGATGTCGATCTGATAGTGATAGGCAATGTTGGCTTGGGCGGGATTCGCAAGTTCAAGATGCTTGGCAGCGTATCAAGGGGCGTAAGTGAAAGGGCTGATCGGCCCGTCATGATAGTGCACTAGTGCTGCTTCCAGCTCTAAAGACATTCTGAATCCAGATTAACGCAGACACCAGGAATAAGTCTGCGGCGGCTTTTCATTTTGCGGCCGATAAAATAAACTGCACCCCATAGTAGACAAGGAAGGCAACAAGGCCCAGAACCAGCATCCTGTAGTATCTTGACTGTAGTATCATGGTACCACGGGATGCAAGGTATGCGGTGGCGGCAAGCCACACATAGTCCATCCAGACGTGCATGAAAAACAGCATCATGACGCCGGCTGCCAGCCCAAAGGATGTCGAGTCAGATACCAGCTTTAGGCCTACTGTTGACCACCATATCAGAAAGAACGGGTTTAGCCCAGTCATGAGCATGCCGGCGACAACCGGCCCATGCCTGTGCTTTCCGGAAGGTTCCAGTTCTTTTTGTTTTATCACGCCGGCCACCTGCAACACGGCAAAACCAAGGATGGCCGCGCCGCCAACAAGAGCAATGACGTTTGAGTAACCGGATATTAGGGCAGCGGCGGAGAAGAGGCCAGCCGCCAGAGCCGTTACCACGCAAACTTCAACCAATGCATGGCCGTGTGCCATCTTTACTCCAGATGCCGCGCTTCCCTTTGCACCGTACAGCATGTTGGTGACAAACAGCGGTCCGGGAGCCAGAACTCCGGAAGCCGAAACGGCAACAACCTCCAGTCCAAAGTCCAGGACCTCCACATTCTTTTTGCGTCAGAGGCCACTGTTAATCTTTACACAATGCAGAAATACTCCGGCACCGCCAGAATTGGCAAATGGTGGTCGACACCATCCGGACAATCAAGCTTTTGGGCAAGTGGTCAGCCAGCCGCGCGATGGGAAAAAGGCGGCCGGTTATCGCGGTTTTCAGCCTGACCCACTACTGCAACTTTTACTGCCCCATGTGCCCCTTTGGCGATCCGGACAAAGAAGGCCAGATACTTTTGGCCAAGAAAAAGGACCTGACCACAGAGCAGTGGAAGCAAGTCTTTGACAAGGTCTCAAAGTACTGCGTCTGGTCCATAGTCGAAGGAGGTGAGCCCACAAGCCGGCCGGACTTTATGGAGCTGGTCAGGTACCTGCACAGCATAAGGATGCCTGTTACTTTGATATCCAACTGCTCGCTTCTCCATACCATCGACCTTGACGAACTAAAGAAGTACATCCAGTTTGTCACATGCAGCATCGATTCGGTGTTTGAGGAGCCTTACTGCAAGGTCCGCGGCGTCTCGCCTCAGACGTACCGGCGGGTGATGGACAACCTGAGCCTCTTGAGCGCACATAAAGTTCCACACTACTTTAACAGCGTCATCACCAAATATAACACTCAGGAGTTCATCGACCAGACCTACTTTGACCGTGCAAAGGAGCTGGGCGCCAGCGCGGTCTCGTTTACCTTTGTAGAAGACCGGTCGGACGTCAACTACTCGCTTCTGCCGGACCGGCCAACCATGGTCAAGGTCTGCGAAAGCATCCTTGATCACATGGCAAAAAAGAAGGACCCGCAGGTCATGATCCCGCCAGAGTACTTCCAGCAGATAATTGAGCATGGCCGCGGCCTGTTTGATGAGTGCGGCGTCTGGAAGAGCATATTTGTCAACGGCAACGGGACAGTGATGGTGCCCTGCTGGAAGTTCAACAGTCCGGAAAACACGTACAGCCTGCTTGAAAAAGACGTGGGCGAGATATGGGACGCGCCGCAGTGGGAGATTGCCAAGACCTGCCATGATTGCGAGGTTCTTGGCTGCATCTGGTACTCGTCGCAGCCCGTAACTACGTTTGCCAAAAACTACATGCGCGGCCTATCAAAGATGATAAGCCAGCAGAGGCCGGAGCTGGCTGAGGCAGTTTAACGATATTTTACGCGTTGGAAAGTGGCGTAATAACCATAATTCATGGCATGCTAAAGTCATAGGCTAGAACTTCATGGTATGGGAATTCCACAGAGATGGAATTTTTTAAATCCTATATATCAGAGGGTCAGTAAAAATTTTCATGGCACTAATCCCACCGTTTTTCTTAGATTGTGTTGTCTCGATAGGCACAAAGAATAATGATAAGACAGATTGGATAGCTTCGGGGTTCTTTTATGGAGAATATAGACGTCGTATAGATGCTAATACTAGGGAGTACTCCGTTTATCTTGTTACTAATCGACATGTATTAAAAGATCTTGAATCGATAGTCGTCCGAATCAATCCTAAAACAAATGAGGCTGCGCTTGAATACAATATGGATCTATTCGCCCCAGATAAAAGACAACTTTGGTTTCAACATCCCGATTCCAAGATTGATGTCGCCATTATTCCCATCAACTATGAAAGGATTAAAGACATGCAAGTATCATTTTTCCGTAGTGATCTTAATGCAGCAAACATAGAAAAAATGAAAGAATTAGGCGTGTCGGAGGGTGATTTTGCATACGTTCTCGGTTTTCCCATGGGAATAGTAGGAGATTACAGAAGTTCCATTATTGCTAGGAATGCAACAATTGCCCGAATACGAGATGTTCTTAGCAGGGCAAACCATGAGTATTTAATCGATGCCTTGATATTTCCAGGAAATAGTGGCGGACCTGTAGTTTTGAAACCAGAAATAGTTTCTATTACTGGCACAAAATCCAGTAATCAGGCTTTTTTGATAGGAATCGTCCATGCGTATATGCCTTATAATGATGTAGCCATTAGCCAACAAACACAGCGCCCTAAGGTTATTTTTGAGGAAAACTCGGGACTTGCGCTTGTTCATACGATTGATGCTATTGAGGAGACAATCAAGGAACAGATGAAACTACAAAATGTCCAAGAATAACAATTCATGGGATTGCATTAGAAAGACCGCCTTAATGAAACATCAATCCTTATAACGCCATTGGCCGCGCGAGCTGCTGCCTTGTACGACACCTTGACCGGCAGCCAACAACGATTATCTGGAAGCACGGTCAGGATGTTTATCTGCGGGCCAACAGTCTACGACGACCTGCATGCTGGCCATGCACGGATGCTGCTTTTCTACGACCTTGTTTCAAGGTATTTGCGCTACAGGGGCAAAAAAGTCACTGCGCTTGTCAACATAACAGACATCGACCCCAAGATATCGGCAAGGGCGCAGTCTGAAGGCGTCAGCCCACAATACCTTGCGCAAAAGTATGCAGGCCGGTTCCTTGATGATATGTCGGCACTTGCAATGGACGGCTTTGTGTTTGCCAGGGTCTCCGATCACGTCGACGTGGCAAAACAATTAGTCAAAAACCTCCTGAAAGAAGGAAAGGCATACTCTGCAGACGGAAACATCTACCTTGACACCACTACCATCTCCAAGTTTGGCGAGCTCTCAAAGTCCTCAAGAGAAGAGCTGGACGACTGCCGGCTGGACATCTCGCAGGGTAAAAGATCGCCGGCAGACATACTTGTCTGGAATGCCAGCGACCACATTGGCGTAAGTTTTGCCGACCGGCATCTTGGCACCGGCATCCCCTGGTGGCACACGCAGGACTCTTCGGTGGCCATGGCCAACTTTGGGGGCAGGTACGACATCCATGGCGGCGCAACAGAACTTGTATACCCGCACCACGAATTCCATTTGTCGCAGCTCAAAGTCCTCACATCGTCTGCACGCCCTGTCAGGGTATGGAGCCATGTCGGTCTTGTTTATTCTGGAGGACACAAGATGTCCAAATCCGCCGGCAACGTGGTAACTGTGCGACAGCTGCTCAAGTATGGCACCAACGCCATCAGGCTGTACTTTTACTCAAAGCCGTATCGCCAGCAGTTTGATTTTTCAGAGCAGGACCTTGCCAAGTTTGAAGAAATTGACCAGGCAATATCTGCAAAGATAGGAAAGACAAACCATGCAAAATCAAACCTGAAAGCATTCCTGCAATGCCTTGAGGATGATTTTGACAGCCCGTCTGCACTGAAGGTGATGATGGATTCTGTACGGTCTGGCAACGGAAAAGACCTTCAGGTAATGGCAGGCATCCTTGGACTTCGATATTGAGTACAACGAGCGGTCCTTTGATGATTTCTAGTACACAAAAGAGGTTGACCGCGTCATTAAAATAATATCCGTGATGTTCACAAACCAGTGCGGACTGGAGTATTGTGGTTTCAGTAACTTATGATCCAAAGGCAAAGGCGCTTTACATCAGCCTAGATGAGGGGAGCAAAGTTGCAAAAACAATACCGTTAGGATCCGACAGGTATCTTGATGTTGATGAAAATGGCAAAGCCATAGGTTTGGAAATCCTGTTTTCACAAGACATGCCAAAGGATGTGATCGACGCCATATTGAACTCAGACAACCGGATAGCCTTGCTGACTCAGTAATTTCTTGCAGGATTAAGAAGATTCTTTAGTTCTAACGGATCGCGTAGTTGTATCAGCATGGGCAGCCCAGAAAAAATTCTGCCAAGAGTGGGATTCTACGACTTACACGATAAATCCATACCGCAAGAATTACTTTCGCATTGCGCTATGGAGGACAATGAGTGGTCCTTCTGCTCGCTTTGGACCTACCGGTTAAGGGTGGATGATTGCGCCGACGTCCTTGTAAACGCTAGGCTGGCCGGCGATTACTTTTTCAACAGGGCCAGGACCAAAGGCTGTCCTGACAAGACCGAAGGCAGCGTTGCTAAAGTGTTCTGGAACCGTGGAATCGACTGCCACCTTTACTTCAGTTCTGCCAGCAATCACAGAGTAGTTGATAAAATGTACACACTCTGGCTGAAAAACCACAAGGCAATACAAGACAGTCTGGATGTGCGTGTGATCGATAGAGCCCAGATCCCTGCATGGGTCAAGACGTTCTGCAGCGCCTTTGACGTCGCGTCATGGGAAGACGAAGTCAGCAAGATTGTGGATGCAAGTTTTGGCCAGCTTGACCTGCTTGTATGCTACATCAACGACAGGCCTGCCGGCAGCGCGGCGTTGTTCAGGAAAAACAACGTTACCGGGTTGTACTGCCTTGGAACGATCCCGGAATTTCGTGGAAGGGGCGTTGCAAAAAGCCTGATAAGAGAATCGGCAAACATTGCCAGCAAGCATGGCTCTCTTCTGTTTGTACAGTCGCTGGAATCGGAAGGCTCGCTGGCGCTCTACCAGAAGGCCGGTTTCCAAATAGTTTACCAGAAGACCATCTGCTTGTTGCCCCGACCGTCCTGAGGGTGACTATTGTAAAATGCCTGCAGGCAGGTACAAGGGATGTCACACGCTTATATCCTAGAATACCATTACTAAGCTATGTCATACTACCTTGTTCAGGCGGCTTATACGCCTGAGGCATGGGCAATCCTTCAAAAAAATCCTCAAAACAGAATAGAAGCCATCAAGCCGGCGGTTGAAAACCTTGGCGGCAAGGTTGAAGGTGGCTGGTTCTCTTTTGGAGAGTTTGACGTGGTTCTCATATTGAGTATGCCAGACAACGTTAGTGCAGCCGCTATGGCAATGGCATTTGCAGCCGGAGGAGCGCTCAAGTCCATCAAGACAACGCCACTGCTGACACCGGATGAGGCCATGGAAGCCATGAAGAAGGGAGCCGGGTCCGGATACAAGTCTTCCTTTCAATTCATACGGTAGTACGAGTACATATCATGGTTTGATCAGTACTTGCTGGCCATCGCCGATTTACATCCGCTGCAAAACTCTTTGCCCTTCTTGTCGGTATCTCGCAGAGAGTTGCTGAAGTACATCACACATGAAGGCAATCTGCAGTGGCCAAGACCAAAACTGTGTCCCAATTCGTGAACAGCCTCCTTGGCCGCCCTTTGCAAAGATAAGGAAACATCCGGCTTGAATCCGTAGAATTCCTGCCTTAATCTTGGCAGGTAGATCGCCAGCACCCTTCCCCCGCGCTGAGCCTGGCCGAAAACAAAGTTAAGGTCTTCAGCATATGCATCAAAGTCGCAGATGCCAAGGATCTTGTCGTAGGGTACATGCTTATCAAGCCAGTCCAGAACAATTGTGGACCTGTACTGGTTTCTCCTCTCGTCAAATGCATGGGACGGGATCTCAATGGTTGGCGATATGCTAAATGTGCAGTCGTCAAACTGTTTGGCAAGGGATTCCTGTAAAAACCTCAATACATTGTCAGGAACTGAACCGACAGGCTGAAGAAGAATACTCTTGCTCAAACCCATGGTACATACAGTGTTAACAATTTAAGCATACATTCATCGAGTCGCGAAATCTTTTGTGATTAATTATCTTTCGTTTTTGTTGCACAAGAAGATGCAGTCAGACCGGGGGAAATAACATATGTAACACGCACCTTTGCAGTCCAACTATTAATACTCCTTCCAGACCTTGTTTTGCACAGAGAATATCGTAAGAATACCGACAATAGATATTGCTATGATCAATTGAACGATAGGAAATTCTGGAATCACCCTCCTTGGAGTTGCTTCTACAAATGTCCACTCAGTACCATCAAGCTGCCAGGTTCTATCATCAAAAAAAGTATCTGTCAGAGGCGGGGTGATATCCCATAATTCTACGCTGCCTAGGTTCGGGTCGGAAGAATAGATCGATATAGCATTATTGGCATTTGACCAGCTACCATCAGATGATTCGAGTGTCACTAACTGGTACTGTTGAGGCGGTAAACTTCCCAAGCCTCCAAGTATCTGCATAGCCTTGCCGTCAGTCGAGTTGATGTACATAGTGGACAAGCTTATTTCTTGCTCGGTTGGATTGAATACCTCGATCCATTGAGTTCCATTTACAGACAGCAGCTCGACTTCTGTTATCGTGACTTGTTTGGTCGGCTCCGGCTGGCTTGGTTGTTGGCTACCGGCTGCAGAGGTGGCAAACATGATATCGTTATTGTCTATCCATGAGACATACACTTCAGAACCATCCGTCGTTGCAACTTGCGGGAAATAAGACTCGTCTGCACTGCCGCTTAGATTAATCGCGTGTCGAAAGCTTTGTCCTCCATCGTGGCTCTCTGAAAAGAACACCTCGTTATTGTCATCGATATTTGATTGCCACACGACATACACTTCGCTGCCGCTTGCTGCCAGTTGTTGAGGAAATGCAGCACCCGCTTCATTCTCTATAACGACTTTATCGTTAAACGATCCTCCACCATCATGGCTGGCTCTGAAAAGAATGGTATTGCTTCCTGAGTAGATGGGGGAATTGCTTGGGTTAGAAAAATCATACCATATTACATAAACATTGTTTCCGGACACGGCTATCTGTGGACTCCCAGAGCCCGTGGCGTTTTCTGCGGTATCGTCGCTCAGATTGATAGCATTGTCAAATGAAGTGCCGCCGTTCCTTACTCTTTTGAAAAGAACGTCGCTAATAGTTGGACTGTAGTCGTGCCACACCACGAAAAGGTCACTTCCAGAAACGGCAAGCCTTTGATCAACCGACTCTCTACCATCGGTTCTGCTCAGATTTACAATGTCACTAAAGCCATTGCCGTTATCTTGGCTGCTTTTGAGAAATATTTCGCTGCTGCCATCTTGAAGAGAATGCTGGCCTGACCATGTAACATAGAGATAGTTTCCAATGGCTGCTATCTGAGGGTTTCTTGCATTTCCATAGTCGTTATTGCTGAGATTCACCGTACTGCCAAAATTAGCTCCCTCATCGGCACTAATTCGGAGCATAATATCGTCATGGCCGGTAGCAGGGTTCTGTTCAGTCCATGCTACATAGACATAATGTCCTGCTGCTGCGATGCGTGGATCAGCAGAGTTTTCCGCACTGTTGCTTAAGTTAATCATGTTAAAAATTGTTCCATTATCTTTGCTTACTGCAAACAGGACTTCATCGTTTCCGTATGTTTGGTCATCCCATGCCACGTAGACATTCTCACCAACGGCGGCTATTTGTGGATTAAACGAAGAACCCGTCGTATTGCTTAGATTGTTCCAAGCGTTAAATGCGATTCTACCATCTTTGCTTGCCGAAAGCAATATCTCACTTTCCCCATACGAGAAATCTGACGAGAAGTCAGACCAAACCACATATACATTGTTGCCCAGAGAAATCAAACGTGGTTCCTGTGAATTACCATCAGTTTCACTCAGGTTCTTGATCTGATCAAATGAATGACTTCTATCATCAACAGACGCAAATGATTCATTTGGATATAGGATAAGGAGGGACAATGCAAGAAGAAGTGATATTGCTAAGTAGGCAGCTAATCTCATTGTCCACTCAAACTCGTGGCTTGGTGTAATAACTTCTTTGCATACTGCTTCTAGATGGTATATTCAACTTGGAACATCTTGGTAGCCATTCTGCACTTGCCAACCTGACCAATTGTGTTGTAGCTGTTGTCATCTATCTCCACACCAAGCTCCGCATCCCATAATTCCCATTGAGATCTGCTAGAGTGATTTACCCATCCCTTGCCCGGATTATTTCCTGCCCAGTCATAGCCTATCGCGTTGGTTACGTATGAATCGATGTCCATGTTGAATGCAGTGACCCATGAGCCTGAGCTTGGATTTGACGTTATAACGACATTGTAGTGGGCGGTCTTTGTCGAGCCTGATGTGGTTACTTGGTAAGGAACACCTTGGGTCGGACCATAATAAGATCCACCTACTGTAAAGGTCTCGCCAACCCAATCAGTTCCACCGCCTTTCTTTAGGTTAATCATTGCTAGATCCATCACAAGGTACTGGTTGGTGCTAACCTTATCCCGAAACCAGAGGTTGACCAAACCCCTGGCTCTGACATTAGCAAACGTTGGTTTGAGGTCCGTAAACCACGCCATCGCAGCTGAAAGATACCAGTGCTTGTCAGCTGGTTTCGGAAAATACAACCAGCCGGGTGAAGTACTGAATACATTATCGGTTGCCCGCCTAGTCACTTCACATGAAGAAACATTTGATGCTGCTCCCCAAGGCGTCTTTCCTTGCATTATTGCGATCCAAGATTGCTCTGCATATCCTGATTGCCTGTAGAGGTCTCCTTTGAATTCAAAGGATTTGGCATAGTCTATTATGAATTTCCAGTCCCACGCCGCGGCCGGACAGTTATCCTTTCCGCTTGTGCATTTGTCATACTGTCGAATTGCCCAATACTTGTTTGCCTTGTTACTGGCGTCACCTTGGAGCTCGAAAAACGTGTCTTGTGTTATCTTCTGGTTCGCCATTAGTATTGGCTTTCAAGGGTATATAATTAAGCATTTACCCAAATGGGCAAGTCCTTTGAACCGCATAATGACATATTTCAACTTTCACGTTAGGTTCCGCCATGCCTGATTATGCACATTCTCAACGTTATGAAGCATCGGTAGTCAGCTGCCCAAACAGCTTTCAATCGAATTAGGAGATTGTGAATTTAATGATATTCCTGTGAACTAGAGAGACATTCCAAAAAATCTTATTAGATCAATAAGCATTATAGAAGAATAGTTGACCCGATTACTAGGACCGATTACAGTCTTTCTTATTGCAGCACTTGCTATCGCGGTTTTCATTTCTGTACTTACAGGGATAAAACTTGCTCTTGTTTCCGATTCTCTTTCTGAGGGCGGTGGCGCGCTGCATAGAGTACTTGTAGCCTCGCCTTTAAGCGAAATCTACGACAACTCGTTGTATCTATTTCCCTTGACGTGGGGTATAGTAATAGGACTTCTCATATGGAAAGGCAAGACTAGATCCTTATGGACTAAACAAGGTTACGATCATGATATGTTTAAACTTGTTACTAGAATGCGAGGTAGTGACACCCGTGTCAGATTGCTAGAGTTGCTCAAAATTCCAAGAAACAAGCTACAGTTGGCCAACGAGCTTGGCATGAACTGGAAGACAATAGACAATCACATGAGTTTACTCCAAAGACATAGACTAGTTGATGAGCTAGCACTGGTTGGAACATCGAAATACTTTATCATCTCAGAGCATGGAAAACGACTGCTTGCTTTAATATCTGAAACCAATGACCACTCGAATTCTTCGAACAATTATCCGGACTCTTGACCTTTTACTATTTCTAAAGTTTGAAAAAAGAAAGAAGGAGGGTTGGTCAGTACCAACTTCTGCGGCCTTCAAGCGTTGTATCGTCGTTTGGCACCCAGTTCTTTATGTATATGGAGTCACTGCACGACTGGTTCGATGCATTTGTTGCCATTACACCCGGAATCTGGTTGGTGCAAGAAAGTGTGTGGCTGAAGCCATATGCGTGAGTCATCTCATGCATTACAGTCCTTGCCATGTCTGCAGTATTGGCGAAATCTGCGATTATGTATGGGTGATTTCCTCCACTGCCAGGGATTGCATTGATACATGCATTGGCATTTGTGATGGCGCCGTCTGTGAATCCGAATAGTACGTCTGCTCCACCATAGTCTCCTCCTGTCCACCCTATGTCATTGTTCATCTCTGTAAGCAAGTTAGCGCATGTGTCATCCGAGCCGGAGGTCCATGATTCCGAAGCGGTAGTGGCGATGAAGTCTATGGAGTGCTCTTCGAGAAACCACGGCTCCCCGTCTAACAACCAATCCCTTGCTTCTGTCAAGGTCACAGTTGTCGTTGCGTCGTAACCTACTTTGAATTTCACATCCGTGTTGGCTCTTGTACTGATTGCTTGGTCTGGAGCTACATTCCCTCCATTTACGCTATCGCTATCTCTGGTGTAACCGGTTTTCATCGATGATACTGTATAGGAATTAGTTGTGGTTGTGGCAAGGTCGTAATCACCACTAGAATCGGTTCTGTCCCACTTGTATTCTTCGACTCTTTCTGCAGTAGCCTTGGCATCATTTACACCTGAGCCTCCAAATTCTACAGTTCCAGTAATGTTGGTGCCTCCTGCATACACCAACCCAACTCCGATCATCGGAGCCAGCACTGCAGCGATTGCTAACTTGAATGCTAGGTTCATTGTCCCGCCTCCTTGCCGTACATCGCTTGGAACTCAGGCTGTTTCAGCTCTTCTGATAAGGAACCCAAGTACATTACTTGGATGGTTTTGTCTCCCTCTTGAGTGATGGTCTGGAAGAACTGTCCTTCTGTGTCTATGAGATTCTTAATTGACTGCGCATCTGTTTCATCAACTGGGACCCATCTGAATGCTCTTTCAATTGCGAGAGATAGCCTGTTCCTATCGGAATCAGAGAGGGACTTTACATCTTGCTTTGGGTCTTCATAGATCATGACCTTTACCCAGTGCGTGTCCACGGATATTGGAGGCTCGGAGTACCAGATTCTGTAATACTTGGTTCCTTCTTCGGTTTGTATGGCGAACCTGTATGCTGTTTTGCTGAAAGTTGTAAAGTAATCTTCCATTTCCGCAGATGACAAGAACGTTGAACCCTTGTCTATGGCTCTCCACAGGTACGGATATTCATCTTGCTTAATAGGGTTAAAGTACAGCGATTCGGCAGGGTCTATTACCTCGAATGCTCGGAGAATTGGTATTCCTGTACGGAACTCTATTTCATGTGGCAGCTGTGTTGGTTCGACATCTATCACTACACTAGTTTGGCTGTTGTCCTCTACTTGCGCGCTAGATTGGCTGGCGTTGGATGCAAAATAAAATACACCAACGGCCGTCAGGAGTACAAACATTCCTACTACTCCTGCAATCCTAACGCGCTTCGTCTTGTTGTCTCGTTCATTTGCATCGGACATATTTGCCCACTCTTTTCCTATTTAGGAGTCTTACATACGATTTTACCAGAACACGTAAAGCAGTTTCGGTAAAAACTTAAATAAACTCCGGAATGTTGAAACCTACAATTATTAGTGTAATTGGTATAAATTATCATCTCTCTTTGTTTCTCGCATCATTCTCAGAGCAGATTGCTTTAGACCTTGTCACTCGCGTTTCTGCGCATTCTTCTTGAAATACCACACTACAGTCGCGGAAACTGCCACTGCTGTCCCCCCTATTATCACGAGGGAAACCATCCATATTCCATCACGGTTCGCTTCAATTTGTGGTTTATCTACTAAATATTCTGCAGCATTGAAGAGGAATACTTCCTCACTTCTTGTAGGTACATCAAATTCCTGATTCGTACCAAAACATTGTATTTCCCCGGTTTCCGGCCAGATGATGAACCTCTTTTCTATTCCCCTTATTGTTTCACCATCCCTATCCCGTACTTCTGGTGGACCTTGGCCCAGAATGTACGGACTAAAGCCTAGGTCAACATGGTTCACTACAACCCTATCAGGCGTTACATAGTATGTATCTTCGTCGAGGCAAGTATAGACAAGGCTGTCAAGCTCGAATGCATCCGTCACCACAGTTGAAATCTCTCTGGGTGGAGCATATCTCAAGTATAGATTCTCACCGTCAATACTTACGCTAGCGCTATATACGAACCTGTAATCTGCGAGCTTGTATTCAAATTCTACATCTTGTCCATGCGGTGTTGAGGCACCGTCTACAATCGCAATGTCCCATGCTCTGCGAATGTCAAAGTGTTCATCGTAATACTCTTTGGATACATGTTTTAGCATTTCCTGCTTTATCTTTTCAAGTGTGACCGATATAGGCACATAGAACCTTGATCTTTCATCCTCATAGGTGCAATAGATAAATTCATCACCATCAAGATTCATGATAGTACAGTTTTCTTGCTCAATCGTTTCTTCTTCCTCCGCAGGACCGAGAAGAGCCAATACCTCTTTCTTTAGTGTTATTGGGTATTTTGGCGGAGTCTCTGATGCGGGATGGTATAGGCCAAAATATCCTCTGTTAGTGTCAAGTTCTTCAAGCATCAATAGAATCTCATCCCCTACATCAAGTTCCATCTCCTTTTGCCCTGTTGGAGAAATTTCCACTCTCACTATTGCCTGACTTATGTGTATAGTAGCAGAATTCGTGTCCATATAACGTAGCAGAATTAATGTCCATCTT